>JAZJYT010000050.1:0-40267 GCA_040390235.1 Pseudomonadota bacterium
TCAGATCGGCGTCGTGGACCACCCGGGTCCACTGCGACACCTCGTTGCGCACGGTCTGTGCGAAATCCTCGCCGGAGCCCTCCACCACGTCGGAGCCGAGCGTCTCGAACCGGTTGTGGGTATCGGGCTGGCGCAGCACCTGCCGCAGGGCGGCGTTGACCTTGGCCACGATGGCCGCGGGTGTGTGCGCCGCGAACATCAGCCCGGTAGTGGTGCTGGCGTCGAAGCCCGGCAGGCCCGACTCGGCCAGCGTGGGCAGCTCGGGCGCGGCGCCAAAACGTTTGGCGCTGGTCACGCCCAGCACACGCAGCTTGCCGGCGCTCACCTGCTCCAGGATGCCGACCGGGGGTGCGAAGGTCAGGTCCACCTGGCCACCCAGCAGGTCGGCCAGGGACTGGCTGGCGCCCTTGTAGGGCACATGCAGGAACTTCGTGCCGCTGCGCAGCTGGAACAGCTCGCCGGTGAGGTGGGCGTTGCCGCCGGTGCCAGCCGAGGCCATGGTGAGCTTGCCGGGTCGCGCCTTGGCGTAGGCGATGAATTCGGCCAGCGTCGTGGCTGGCAGGTCCCGGCGCAACACCAGCAGCATGGGGGTGCGGGCGATGCTGCCGGCCGGGGTGAAGTCGCGTTCGAAGTCGAGCCTGAGCGCCGGGTTGAAGGCCTTGAGCGGTGCCAAAGCGCCACTGGAGGCCAGCAGCAGGGTATAGCCGTCCGGCGCGGAATTGGCCACCGCCTCGGCCCCCACCATGCCCGAGGCGCCGGCCCGGTTGTCGACGATGACCGACTGGCCCAGCACCGCCCCCAGCCCGTTGGCCACGATACGCGCGGTGGCGTCGATGTTGCCACCCGGCGGGTAGGGCACGATCAGCCGCAGCGCATGGTCGGGGTAGTCGGCGTGCGCCAGCGCAGCCGAGGCGCACAGGACCAGCGCGGCAAGGATTCGGGCGATTTTTTTCATGGTTTGTCTCTTTGGATGGTCCCGGGTTCGCCAGCCCGGGCCTCTATGCGTCAGCCGGCATAACGCTTGCCGGTTTCGAGTAGTTCCGGCGTGCCGATCAAGGCATTGAGCTGGTCGAAATCGAACATCTGCTCCTTCATCGGCAACGTGGTGCCGTGCTGCTTCAGGCTGCCGTAATAGCCCTGCAGCTGCCGCGCCACAAAACGGGCGGTGCCGCCCGGGAAGATGACGATGCGGTAGCCGCGTGCGCCCAGTTCGTCCACGCTCTGCACCGGCGTCTTGCCGCCTTCGACCATGTTGGCCAGCATCGGCACCCGCGCGGCGAACTGGCCGCAGGCACGGTCCATCTGCGCGGGGGAACGCACGGCCTCGACGAACAGCGCGTCCACCCCGCAGGCCAGGTAGGCCTCGGCCCGGTCGAGCGCGGCGTCGAGCCCCTCGACCGCCACCGCGTCGGTGCGCGCCAGGATCAGTGTTTCTTCGGAATGGCGTGCATCCAGCGCGGCGCGCAGCTTGCCGCACATCTCGCTGGTGGAGACGAGGGTCTTGTTCTCCAGGTGGCCGCAGCGTTTGGGAAAGGTCTGGTCTTCGATCTGGACCATGGCCGCGCCGGCACGCTCGAAGTCGCGCACCATACGCTGCGTGTTGAGTGCGTTGCCGAAGCCGGTGTCGCCGTCGACGATGACCGGGGTGCTCACCCGGTCGGTGATGCGCGCCAGCACGTCCACCGCCTCGCTGGCGGTGGTCAGCCCCACATCGGAGCGGCCCAGCAGGGTATAGGCCACCGCGCCGCCCGAGAGGTAGAGCGCCTCGAAACCCGCCTGCTCGGCGATGAGGGCGGTGAGGGGGTCGTACACGCCGGGAGCGAGCACCGCGGTGTTCTGTTGCAGGCGCTGTTTGAAACTGGTCTTGTGGTGCATGGTGGGCGCACTCTACGCCGCCACTACGTGAATTAATATCTCTTTTTATGCGAACGTGGATTGAATTATTTTTATGAAGCTGGAAGCCTTCACCATGCTCGGCGCGGTGCTGCGCCACGGCACCATGGCCGCCGCCGCACGCGAGGCCGGCCTGACCGCCAGCGCCGTGAGTGTGCAGATGAAGCAGCTGGAGGCCTGGCTGGGCCAGCAGCTGTTCGACCGCTCCGGCCTGCAGGTGCGGCCCTTGCCGCTGGCGCACCAGGTGGCGGCGGTGATGCGCCGCGCCGGCGACGAACTCGACCTGCTGCGCCGGCCCGGCGGCGTGGTGGTCGAAGGCACGGTGCAGCTGGGGGTGATCGAGTCCATGCAGCCGCGCCTGCTGCCCGGCATGCTGCAGATGCTGCGCCGGCACTACCCCGGCCTGCGCCTGGTGCCGCGCCGCGGCCGCAGCGCCGAGCTGACGCATGCGGTGAAGGCCGGCGAACTCGACGGCGCGGTGGTGGCGCAGCCGGAATCCGGCGGCTCGTCGCGCCTGCACTGGCACCCGGTGCTGCGGGTGCCGCTGTCGCTGGTGGTGCCGCCGGCCGAGGCGGAGACCGCGGTGCCCGCCCTGTTTGCCCGGCACGAATGGATCCGCTACGACGTGCGCACCATCGCCGGCCGGGCGGCGGCGCGTTACGTCAACGCGCGGGTGGGTGGCGACAAGTCCGGCACGCTGGAACTCGATGCGGTGCGCGCCATCCTGGCCATGGTGAACGCGGGCCTGGGCATTTCCATCGTGCAGCTGTCGGAGCCCGGTGTGCACCTGCCCTTCCCGGTACGGGTGCTGCCGCTGCCCGATGCACCGGTGCTGCGCTTCGCCCTGGTGACCCGCGTCAGCGACGCCGACAGCCGGCTGCTGGCGGCGGTGCGCGAGGCGATCGACGGGTTGGACGGACTGGGCTGAGCGGCGGTGGCCGCTGTTTGCGTCAGGGCCGCTACTTCTTTTGTTCCACGAACACCTCGCCGCGGCGGAACCCCGCCTCGTAGGCATCCTGCTGGCTCTTGAAGCCGGTCTTGGCCGGGATGTCGCCCACCCGCTGCTCGGCCTGGCCGGGCAGCTTGACGTAGACATGGCTCATCCAGGCATCGTGCGACACCGCGTAGCCGGTCACCACCGTGACCTTGGCGCCCATGAAGTCGCCAGTGAGCGCGAAGCGCGGGCCCTTCTCGGTCTGGAACAGGTTTTCGACACGGGTTTTCATTCTCTCCTCTTTAGTGGATGCACCAATTGAACAATCATCACACAATCAAGACCTGAAACACCCCCGTCATATTACTCTGAGGCGTTTCCATTTCCAAGCTGAGGTAACGCCGTACCACTCGGCAATTCTTCCGTTCTTGACTGGGTTTGCCATATTATTTGAGTTATTTCTCGGATGCGATCGACTATTGGCTTTGCATTGGCGCCCAGTTTACCCAGGACGACACCAGCATCCCCAATCAGCCCCCAAAATCGATCCAAATCAGAAACTCTTTTGTGAATTTCTTGTTGGAGCTGCTCAAGCCGCTTAAGCAGGCGTCTTTGATGATCCAACTCAAAACCCGCCGTCGACGAAATTAACCTTCTCAGATCATTAATTAAAACTTGAATTCTTTCTAAATCCCCCTGACTAAATTCATATGCAAACGCAGAATGAATGGACGTCCTAAATCTTTTCCGATGGAGCTCAAGCTGCTTATGTTTTAAAAGCGCCATGTAATGCGATTTCAACGCATCCATCGTACCAGTTACATTCTGGCAATCTTGCGCTCTATTTCCATTTAATTCGTATGCAATCGGAGAAATATCTAGCACTTTAGCATCGATTAATTCAACCAATAATGCATATGCCTCTTGAGCAATCTCGTGCTCTCCATTATTAAATCCAGAGGGGGAAGTCGAAGCAACCGACATCGCCGCATCATAAACCTCTCGAAGCTCCAATGCACCCTGAATGGGATCTTCTTGCAACCGTCCAACGAACTCATCTGAAAACACCATGGAAATACCTCCTATTTATTTTATCGACTGGACAAAGCTCTGAAAATATTCGTCGGTCACTTCATATGAAATCATCGAAAAAATTCGCTTGGTGTCTGCCCGAACTGGCGTTTGAACATGGTGGCGAACGCGCTCGGGCTATCGTAGCCCAGGGCCAGCGCCACCTCCACCACTTTCTGCCCGGTCGCCAGCAGCTCCAGCGCGTGCAGCAGGCGCGCCTGCTGGCGCCACTGGCCGAAGGTCATGCCGGTCTGGCGGCTGAACAGGCGCTGGATGGTCTTCACGTCCACCGCCAGCGCCTCGGCCCAGTCGCCCAGGGTGGAGGTGTCGTCGGGCTGCGCGGCCAGGCGGGCGCAGATGCGCCGCAGGCGTGGGTCGGCCGGCTGCGGCAGGTACAGGGGCAGCACCGGCAGTGCCTGCAGTTCGTCGAGCAGCAGGCGCACCAGGCGGCCGTCACGGGAGTGTTCCTGGTACGGCGTGCCGCCGATCTCGGTGGCCGCCAGCACCAGTTCGCGCAACAGGGGCGACACCCCCACCGCCTGCGAGGTCGTGGGCAGGTGCGGCGCGGCGTCGGGCCGCACGTAGATGCTGCGCATGTGCACCACACCGATGCAGCGGATGCTGTGCACCACGCCGCCCGGCGTCCAGATGCCACGGGTCGGCGGCACGATCCACCGGCCGCCCTCGGCGGCGACCACCATCACCCCGTGCACGGCGTGGATCAGCTGGCCGCGGACATGGGCGTGGTCGGTGATGACGTAGCCGGCCGGGTAGTCGGTGGCCTTGCCGACCACCGGCAGGGGGCTGCGGTCGAGCGCCTCGAACAGGGGCGTGATGGGCGAAGTGCCCGCGGGTACCGGTGGGGTGAGCATCGGAAAACAGATGTCCTTTTCGCGAAGACGGAAGACTTTATGGCGCGAGACAGGCGCACATCCTATCCGTACCATCCGGTCCATGTCTTCTGCCGCCTCCTCCACCCTCCCCCAGCCCTCGGCCACCGCGCCGGCCGCCTCCGGCACCGCCTTCCGGGTGCTGACCTTCATCAGCGCCTCGCACATGGTCAACGACATGATGCAGTCGCTGATCCTGGCCATGTACCCGGTGCTCAAGGGCAGCTTCGACCTGAGTTTCTGGCAGATCGGCCTGATCACCCTCACCTTCCAGCTCAGCGCCTCGCTGTTCCAGCCGCTGGTGGGCCTGTACACCGACCGCCATCCGGTGCCCTGGTCGCTGCCGGCAGGCATGTGTTTCACCTTCTGCGGGCTGATGCTGCTGGCCTTCGCCTGGAGCTTTCCGGCGGTGCTGGTGGCCGCCGCCCTGGTGGGCGTGGGCTCCTCCATCTTCCACCCCGAGTCCTCGCGCATCGCCCGTATGGCCTCGGGCGGCCGCCACGGGCTGGCGCAGTCGCTGTTCCAGGTCGGCGGCAATACCGGCAGCGCCCTGGGGCCGCTGCTGGCCGCGGCGGTGATCGTGCCTTTCGGCCAGAAAAGCGTAGCCTGGTTCGGCCTGGGTGTGCTGCTGGGCATCGTGATGCTGCTGCAGGTCGCCCGCTGGTACGCGCACCAGAACCGCACCGTGCGGCCGGCCGCACGCAAGGCGGTGGCGCCGCTGTCGCCGCGCAAGACGGCGGCGGTCATCACCGTGCTGCTGACGCTGCTGTTTTCCAAGTACTTCTACGTGGCCAGCATCAGCAGCTTCTTCACCTTCTACCTGATCGGCAAGTTCGGCCTGTCGGTGCAGAGCGCGCAGATGCACCTGTTCATCTTCCTGCTGGCCTCGGCGCTGGGCACCCTGGTGGGCGGCCCGGTGGGCGACCGCATCGGCCGGCGGCCGGTGATCTGGGTATCGATCATGGGCATCGTGCCCTTCGCGCTGGCGCTGCCCTATGTGGACCTGTTCTGGACCACGGTGTTCACCGTCGCCATCGGCCTGATCCTGTCGTCGGCCTTCTCGGCCATCCTGGTCTATGCGCAGGAACTGGTGCCGGGCAAGATCGGCATGGTGTCGGGCCTGTTCTTCGGTTTCGCTTTCGGCATGGGCGGCCTGGGCGCCGCGGTGCTGGGCATGGTGGCCGACCGGACCAGCATCGACTTCGTCTACCGCATCAGCGCCTGGGTGCCGCTGCTGGGCCTGGTGGCGGTGCTGCTGCCGAACATCGAGAAGGCCCGGCGCGCGGCGACGGCCTGAGGCCGGCACGGCCGATGTATAAGGAGCGGACCGCGCACGACAACAGACGGGAGCACGCCATGCCAGCCGACTGGACCATCGACCAGCACTGGGACCGCTATACGGCCGAGGAGCATGCCGTGTGGCGCTTGCTGTTCGAGCGGCAGACGCAGTTGCTGCCCGGGCGGGCCTGCGACGCCTTCGTGCAGGGCATGCGGGACCTGCCGATCGGGCCGGAGTCCATCCCCGACTTCCGGCAACTGAGCGAGGTGCTGGCGGCGCGCACCGGCTGGCAGGTGGTGGCGGTGCCGGGCCTGGTGCCCGACGCGGTATTTTTCGGCCACCTGGCGGCACGGCGTTTTCCGGCCGGCCAGTTCATCCGCAAACGGCACGAACTGGACTACCTGGAAGAGCCCGACGTGTTCCACGACGTGTTCGGCCACGTGCCGATGCTGATGCACCCGGCCCTGGCCGACTACCTGCAGGCCTATGGCGAAGGCGGCCTGCGTGCGCAGAAGCTCGGCATGCTGGAACAACTGGCGCGGGTGTACTGGTACACGGTGGAGTTCGGCCTGGTGCGGCAGGCCGACGGCCTGCGTATCTACGGCGCGGGCATCGCCTCGTCCTACGCCGAAAGTGTGTTCGCGCTGGACGATGCGGCACCCAACCGCATCGCCTTCGACCTGGAGCGGGTGATGCGCACCCGCTACCGCATCGACGACCTGCAGGAAAGCTACTTTGTGGTGGACGGCCTGGACCCCTTGCTGGAACTGGCGCGCATCGACTTCGGGCCGGTCTACCAGCGCATCGCCGGCCTGCCCGACCACGCGCCAGGCGACCTGCTGGCGGGCGACGCGGTCATTTCGCGCGGCACCGGGCGGCAGGCCGCGCCGCGCTGACGGCCCGGGCGCCAGGGCGCCAGGTTCAGCCGGCGATCGGCGCCACGTCGAAAGGCGCACCCACCGCCTCGCCGGCCTTGCACAGGTCCAGCCGCATGCCCTCGGGCACCGGGATGCCTTGCACCAGGCGCTGCGCCTCGCATGCGGCCTGCCGCTGGCCGGGGTAGCGGCCTTGCGGCCCGGCCGCGGCCAGGTAGGTGGCGAGCCAGCCCTGCACCTGGGCATCGAAGGCCTCGGTGCCGCACAGCAGCGCCGGGTTGACCACCAGCAGAAAGGCCCCGGCATCGGAGCCCGAGCCCTGCGCCCCCGTGGGCTCGCGCCGCACCACGCCCCCCAGGCTGCCGGCCAGGCATTCGACCAGCATCGCCAGGCCGATGCCCTTGTGGCCGCCGACCGGCAGCATGGCCCCGGCCAGGGCGGTACGCGGGTCGGTGGTGGGCTGGCCGTCGGGGCCGATGGCCCAGCCCTCGGGAAGGGTCTCGCGCCCTTCGCGCACCGCGTCGTGCACGTTGCCGCGCGCCACCACGCTGTTGGCCATGTCGAATACCAGCGGCGGCCCGCCGGCCACCGGCATGGCGAAGGCCAGCGGGTTGTTGCCGATGGCGCGGCCCAGCGCACCCGGCAGGGCAATGACCGGCGAGGTCTGCTGGCACAGCACGGCCACGAAACCCTGCTCGGCCGCCTCCAGCACCAGCCCCCCCAGCGCCGCCAGGTGCCCGGTGTGGCTGATGGTGCAGCCGACCACGGCCTGCTGGCGGGCCAGCGCCACGGCTGCGGCCAGGGCGGCCGGCACCACCACCTGGCCCAGCGCCAGGTCGCCGTCGCACACCAGCGCGCCGGCGCGCTTTTCGCAGCGCGGCCGGCCGGCGGCACGGACTTCCCCGCTGCGCAGCTTCTCCAGGTAAGGGGGCACCCGCCCCACGCCGTGGGTGTCGATGCCGCGCAGGCTGGTGCGCACCAGCACACGCGCGGCCAGAGCGGCATCGGCCGCCGGCACCCCGCAGCGGGCGAAGACCGCGGCGGTCCAGCGCTGCAAGCCTGCGGCGGGGTACCGGGCAACGGCAGGAACGGTGGCAGCGGTCTTTTTCATGCGGGTCCTGCTCCGGTCATTCGCGGCACGGCAGCCCGTCGTGCTGCGCGGCGAAATGCAGCACCTGGCCGGCGCAGGCGGCCGGCTGGACCAGGTGCAGGTTGTGGTGTTTCGACGGGAACTTCACCAGCGTCAGGTCGCGGGTGTGCTGGCGGAACAGGGCCTCCTGCTCGGGCGAGACGATGGGGCCTTCGGACGGCATCAGCACCAGCACCGGCGCGGCCACGCGCGGCAGGCAGGGTGTGGCGTCGAGGGTCTTCGCAACGCGCTGCATGGCGATCAGCACCTCCACGTCCGAGGCACCCTGCTGCTCGGCGAACCACTGCATCAGCGCCGGGTCGGTATCGGCGGAAAAGCGGTCGCCCTGGTTCTTGGCCAGGGCATAACCCAGGGGTGTCAGGCCGCGCATGGCCTCTTCCCAGCTCGGGTAGCCGAAACACGAACGGCTCTGGAAATCCTGGTTGAGGAAAACCGGGGTGGACACCAGGCTCAGCGTGCGCACGCGCTGCGGCCGCTCGGCCGCGTAGACCATGCCCAGGATGCCGCCCAGCGATTCGCCGCAGTAGTGCACGTCGGCCACACCCGCGGCGTCGAGCACCGCGTCGAGGTCGCCGATGTAGGCCTGGGCGTTCAGCCCGGTCGCCAGGTCGAAGTCGCGGCCCGACTGACCCAGGCCGCGCAAATCGGCGCGCAGCACCTTGTAGAAACGCGACAGGTAGGGAATCCAGCGGTACCAGAACTCCGTCGAACGGCCGTAGCCGTGCTGCAGCAGGATGGTGGGCGCGTTTTTCCAGGGGTCGGTGAAATCGGTGACGTCGTAGAACAGGTCGGGCTGGCCGGGGCGGTGCACAAAGGGCATGGCGGGAAGGGTCTCCGGGAGGTCGCCACGATGCTAGGGCCGCGCTGCCGGCCGGTCACGCTGGCGAACCCTAGGAACCCGTGTACCCTCTCCACCCAACAAAGAAACACTTGATTACACGGTGTTACTTTAGTGCGAATAATCTCGGCCGTTGGAATAAACCGTATCGGCCAACCGTCCATAGATTCTCGGGCTACTGGGCAAACAGAAACAAATTGTGTGCATAACCGCACATTTTTACTTTTTTTTCAACCCCGGCGCTCCCGATAATGGCTCTCCCGCCGGTTCGACCGGTGTCCCCCGCCGCTTCGCCGCGCCCACCGCTGACACCGTACTACGGTTCGACCACCAGGATGCACCAGGGAACCGCCGAACCCGCCGCGCCAGTGCCGGCCAAGGACCGCAGCCGTCTGCGGTGGCGCCTTTTCGGCCTGAGTTTCGCGGCGCTGGCACTGGGCGCCGGCATGCAGCTGTACATGGAACATGGCCGTATCCAGGACAGCGAATCCGAGCGGCTGCTCGACGTGAGCCGCACGGTCAGCAACAACATCTCGCGGCAGTTCGAAGGCCTCTCGGCGGCGCTGGACGGCCTGCGCGACGACTACCGCAGCGGCGTCCTGGCGGCCAACGACTCCCGCTCCACCCGCCAGCTGCAGCTGCTGGCCGCCGGCATGCCGGCGGTCAACAGCCTGGTGGTGATCAACGCCCAGGGCTCGGCCGTGGTGGCCGACCAGCCCCGACTGCTCGGCGGCGACCACACCGACGCGGATTACTTCCAGCTGCCCAAGAGCCGCCCGGACCGCTACACCCTGTTCGTGTCGCGCCCCTCGCCGGACCTGCTGAACGGCACCACGCTGTTCCTCTCCAAGAACATCTTTTCCGACAGCGGCGAATTCCTGGGCGTGGTCAGCGCCGGCCTGTCGGAGGACTTCTTCTCCACCATCGTGCGCTCGGCCCTGTTCGCGCCGGACATGCGCGCCACCCTGATCCATGCCGACGGCACGGTGTTCCTGACGGTGCCGCGCTTCGACACCGCACGCCGGCGCAGCCTGGCCACGCCCGGCTCCCTGTTCACCCGCCACATGCAGGGCGGGCTGGAGCGCGACGTGCTGAGCGGCATGGGTCCGGTATCGGGCGCGAGCCGGGTGATCGCCTACAGCAACGTGCGCCCACCGATGCTGGGGCTGGACAAGCCCGTGGTGCTGGCCCTCAGCCGCGACCCGTCGGCGATGTTCTCGGTGTGGCGTGAACAGGCCCGCTACCGCACGGTGGTCTTCCTCGGCGTGATGCTGCTGGCGGCCGGCGTCCGCATCTGGGGCCACCGCCGGCAGCGGGCCCTGTCCACCGTGCGCGAGGAAGCGCAGCAGGCGCTCGACGCCAGCGCGGTGCGGCTCGAACATGCGCTCGAAGGCGCCAGCCTGGGCCTGTGGGAGATGAACCTGCGCGACGGCAGCCTGCTGTTCGATGCACGCGGCTGCGCCATGCTGGGCTACGGCCCGGGCGACATCGCCTCCAGCCTGGCCGCCTGGACCGGCCTGATGCACCCGGCCGAACGCGAAGCCACCATGGCCTCGTTCGAGCGCTACCTCACAACCGGTTCCGAGGCGGGCTACGAACACGAGTTCCGCATGCGCCACCGGGACGGCCGCTGGGTCTGGCTGCTGGCCCGCGGCAAGGTGGCGCGTTATGGCCGCAGCGGCCGACCGGCCGGCATCATCGGCACGGCCATGGACCTGAGTGAACGCAAGGCGCGCGAGGACGAGCTGGCCCGTGCCCTGCTGCTCATGCGGCATTCCGGCCAGCTGGCCAAGGTCGGCGGCTGGGTGCTGGAGACACACGGCAGCCAGCTCACCTGGACCGACGAGGTCTACCGCATCCACGACCTGTCCCCTGCCCTGCAGCCCGACCTGTCGGCGGCCATCGGCTTCTACGCGCCCGAGGCCCGCGCGCTGGTGGCCCTGGCCATGGACAAATGCCGCAGCGAAGGCGCGCCCTGGGACATGGAGCTCGAAATCATCTCCGCCCAGGGCCACCGCAAGTGGGTCCACACCCAGGGCGAGCCGGTGTACGAGGAGGGCCAGCTGGTGCGCATCGTCGGCGCCCTGCAGGACGTGACCGAACGCAAACGCGCGGTGCTGGAGTTGGAGCGGGTCAACACCGCGCTGGCCAAGATGTCGTACACCGACGCCCTCACCGCCCTGGGCAACCGGCGCCTGTTCGACGACGCGCTGGCCGCCGAGTGGAACCGCGCCGCGCGCAGCGCCGAGCCGCTGTCGATCCTGATGATCGACATCGACTACTTCAAGCGCTACAACGACCTGTACGGCCATATCGCCGGCGACCGCTGCCTGCAGCAGGTGGCCATGGTGCTGCAGGGCGCGCTGCACCGCATCCATGAAAAAGCCATGCGCTACGGCGGCGAGGAATTCGCCATCCTGCTGCCCAACACCGACCTCGCCGGCGCCGAGGTGGTGGCACGGCGGGTGCTGGGCAGCATCGCCGCGGCCGACGTCTGCCACGACGACTCTCCCCTGGGCCCGCGGGTGACCGTCAGCGTCGGTGCGGCCAGCTGCCAACCCCGCGCCGAAGCCCCCCCCGCCACGCTGCTGCGGGAGGCCGACCAGGCCCTGTACCGGGCCAAGGAAGCCGGGCGCGGGCGGGTGGTAGTGGCCGCCTGACGCCTTGACGCCCGACGCAGCCTTATTACCCTGCGGCATATGGGGATGCTGGTCAGCATATATTAGGGTTTTTACCAGTCTCTCGTTACAATATTGCCGGCCAGTCGGGTAAGCCAAGCAGGGGCGGTGCGCCCCACACCCTCCGGGGTACCTGACCGGCCATGGCGCTGCCGCGAGGCGGTGCCGTCGCGTCATGGCCCGGCAGGCCATGACCGGACCCCACCACCTTCGAACGCATAACGGCCAGGCGCCCCGCCTACGCCGTGAAGGACACGCGCTTGTGCGCGCGGCCCGGCGCTTCTACAAAAAAACGGAAACATCGTGAGCAGTATTCGCAACCTGAAAATCGGGCTACGGCTCGGCTTGGCCTTCGGCCTGGTCCTGTTGATCCTGGCGCTGAGCGTGGGTGTGGGGGTGTGGCGCCTGCGCGAGCTGGCGGCCACCACCCACCGGCTGGCGACCGTCGACAACGAGAAGCTCCAGCTGGCGGTGGCCTGGCGCCAAACCATCGACCTGAACTGGATCCGTACCCGCGCCGCCATCCTGGACGCCAGCGCCACCCGCATGGCCGCATGGCAGGCCGACATGGACGAGACCTCCAAACTCTCGACCGCCTCACGCGCCCGCCTGCTGGAACTGGTGCACTCCGACGATGGCAAGGCCCTGATCGCGAAAATCGATGCCGCACGCGAGGCCTACCGTGTCCCGCGTGCCGTGCTGCTCAAGCGCGCGGCGTCGGGCGAAGACCTGGCGGGCGCGCTCGACAGCCAGATGCGCCCCCTGGCCGCGGCCTACACCGAAGCCATCCGGTCACTGGAACAGCTGCAGCAGCAGCGCTACGACGAATCGCTGGCCCAGGCCGAGCGCGATCAGATCCAGGGCCAGCAGATCCTGCTGGGCGCCGGCGTGCTGGCCTTGCTGCTGGGCAGCTTCCTGGCCCTGGTGCTGACGCGCTCCATCACCGCACCGCTGTACCAGGCGGCGGCCAGTGCGCGCCGCATCGCCGAAGGCGACCTGACCGAAACCATCGACGTGCACGGCCGCGACGAGGCGACCGAACTGCTGACCGCGCTGCAGCACATGCAGGGCAACCTGGACCGGGTGGTCTCGGGTGTGCGCGGCAATGCCGAAGGCGTGGCCACTGCCAGCGCCGAAATCGCGCAGGGCAACAACGACCTGTCGGCACGTACCGAGCAGCAGGCTTCGGCGCTGGAGGAAACCGCCGCCTCGATGGAGCAGCTCAGCTCCACCGTGCGCCAGAACGCCGACAACGCCAAGCAGGCCAACCAGCTGGCGCAGGGCGCGACCACGGTGGCGGTCAAGGGCGGCGAGGTGGTGGCCCAGGTGGTCGACACCATGAAGGGCATCAACGACAGCTCGCAGAAGATCTCCGACATCATCAGCACCATCGACTCGATCGCCTTCCAGACCAACATCCTGGCGCTGAATGCGGCGGTGGAAGCCGCGCGCGCTGGCGAGCAGGGCCGGGGTTTTGCCGTGGTCGCGAGCGAGGTGCGCAATCTGGCGCAGCGCAGCGCGGCGGCGGCCAAGGAAATCAAGGAGCTGATCGGCACCAGCGTGGAACGCGTGACGCAGGGCACGGCCCTGGTGGACCAGGCCGGCAGCACCATGCAGGAGGTGGTGGCTTCGATACGCCGGGTGACCGACATCATGGGCGAGATCAGCGCCGCCAGCAGCGAACAAAGCCAGGGTGTGGCCCAGGTGGGCGAAGCCGTGACGCAGATGGACCAGGCCACGCAGCAGAACGCCGCGCTGGTGGAGGAAAGTGCCGCCGCCGCGTCGAGCCTGAAGGCCCAGGCCGATCAGCTGGTGCAGGCGGTAGCGGTGTTCCGGACGCACCGGCCGGCCTTCTCCGGCATGGCCGCGCCGCGCCCGCGTGCGGTGGCACCCGTGCCGCCCGCCGTACGTGCGCCGGCACCGCGCGCGGCCATCACGCCGCCCCGAAAGGCGGCGTCCGCCAAGCCCCTGGGCGCCCTGCCCCCGGCTGCCGCCGCGGCACCCAAACCCACGGCTGCGGCCCCGAAGCCGGTCGCCGGCGGCAACGACGACGACTGGGCTTCGTTCTAGGCGCCTATGTGAAGACGCCTATTTGATGCGGGCCAGGCCCTTGTCGAAGTAGCCCAGGTCGACGTACTTGTCGGCTGCCGGGGCCTTGCCGCCCCACTGCCCTTCGATCTCGGCGCGCAGGGCCAGCACGGTCTGCAGGCCCTTCTTGTCGAGCCGGGCGTCGGGCGCCAGGCCGAAACCCGGGGTCATGAGCATGGCGTAGGTTTCCTGCGTCACCGCCGGGTCGAGCTTGAAGTTCCTGGCCAGGGCGGCGGTGACCGTTTCCTTGTGGGCCGGGTCCATCACCCAGCGCACCGATTCGACATACGCGGCGATGTAGCGCTCGACCAGCTCGGGGTGTGCCCGGGCCCAGTCGCGCATGGCGAAGCCGCTGGTGGCCTGGTAGGGCCCGATGAAGGTCCGTGCCTGGCCCAGGGACTTCAGGCCCTGCTGCTTGACGTTGATGGAGAAGGGCGCGTTGAGCATGCCCACCGCCAGCTCGGGGTTGGCGATCATGGCCTGGGCGCGCTGCATGGTGCCGCCGGCCAGCTTGACGGTGTAGTCCCGGCCTTCGATGAGGCCGTTCATCTTGAGGATCTTCTTGGCCACCAGCGCGTAGGCGGTGTTGGGCGCGTCCACCGCCAGCACCTTGCCGCGCAGGTCGGGAAAGCCGCCGATGTCGTTGCGCGCCATGAGCTCGACCAGCCCATAGTCGCCGCCCATGACGATGACCGCGTTCTTGCCTTCGGCCTCGACCATGGCGATGGCGTTGTCGGCAGTGGCGTGCACGATGTCGAAGGTGCCGTTGGCCAGGCCGTTGCGCAGGGTGTCGGAGTCCGGCGTGTTCTTGATGTCCAGCTTCAGGCCGTACTTGGCGAAGATGCCCTGGTCGATACCCATGATGAGGGGGATGTTCACCGCGCCGGGGAACACCGAAAGGCGCAGGGTGGTCAGTTCCTGGGCCGCGGCCAGCGTGCCGGACGCAGCCAGGGCCACGCCCAGGGCGGCGGCGGTGGCCGCCTTGAGGATCGATTGCATGTCTTGTCTCCGTTGCAAAGAAGTTTGCGTGGAGTGTAGACAGTCATGCAAACGATTGCAAACACTGCTTCATGCGGTTTTACCCTGCCCCTGCGGCAACGGGGCACGGGGCTCCACGAACCCCGTCCGTCAGTACGCCGCCGCCAGCAGCGCGCGGTAGTCGCCCAGCGCCAGCGGCCGCGGGTTGGTCTTGTGGGCGTTGTCTTCCAGCGCCTCGGCCGCGATGGCGTCCAGGTAGGCCGCCTGGAAACCGATGTCGCGCAGCCGCGCAGGGATGCCGATGGCCGCGTTGAGCCGCGCAATGCCCTGGGCGATGTCGGTGCCCGCGGGCCAGCCGGCCTGGCGGCCGATGGTGTCCCACTTGGTGCCGAGCCACTCGCGGTTGCAGGCCAGCACGTGCGGCAGCAGGATGGCGTTCAGGGTGCCGTGGTGGAAACCGCGCGCGCCGGCCGGGTGTGCCAGCGCATGCACCGCGCCCATACCCTTCTGGAAGCTGATGGCGCCTTCGAGTGAACCCATCATCATGTTCCAGCGTGCCTCGGCGTCGTGGCCGTGGGCCACCGCACGTTCGATGCTGGCGAAGATGCGCTGCATGCCGTCGAGCGAGATGGCGTCGGCCGGCGGGTTGACCACCGGCGAGCAGTAGGTCTCGATGCAGTGCGACAGCGCGTCGAGGCCGGTGGTGGCGGTGATCAGCGGCGGCAGGCCGAAGGTCAGTTCCGGGTCGCAGATGGCGGCGGTGACCAGGTCGGGGCAGCGCACCCCTGCCTTGATGCCGTTGTCGAACACGATGACGGCCGAGCGCCCGACCTCGCTGCCGGTGCCCGCGGTGGTGGGCAGCAGCAGCACCGGCGGCGCCCGGTCGATGTCCGCCGGGTGCGCATGGCGGTTGCTGTAGTTCCACAGCGGCGGCGGGTGCGTGGCCAGCACCGCGATGGCCTTGGCCAGGTCCAGCGCGGCGCCGCCGCCCACCCCCACCACACCGTCGCAGCCGCCCGCGCGGTACAGGGCGGCGCCGGCCGCGGCGGCGGCCTCGGTGGGGTTGACCGGCACGTCGTCGAAGACCGGCATGGACTCGGCACCGGGCACGGCTTCGACCGCCTGGCGGAAGACACCGGCGCGGATGACCCCCTTGTCGGTGACGAACAGCGGCCGGTGGATGCCGTTCCTGGCCATCAGCCCGGGCAGCACACGCCGCTCGCCGTGGCCGAAATGCACGGTGGTGAGGAACTGCAGGATGCTCATGCCGCGGCCCCCCCGCTGCCGGCCCGCAGGCGCACCAACTGCTTGCCGACGTTGGCACCGGCCAGCATGTCGATGAAGGCCTGCGGCGCGTTCTCCAGGCCCTCGGCGATGGTTTCGCGGTAGTGCAGACTGCCGGCGGCATAGGCCTCGGCCAGGGCGCGGCTGGCCTCGGGCCACTTGTCGCGGTGGTCCGACAGCACAAAACCGCGCAGGGTCACCCGCCGGTTGAAGATCTCGCGCATGTTCTTCAGGCCATAGGGCTCGGTGGCGTTGTACTGCGACACCATGCCGCACACCGGTACCCGCGCGAAGTTGTTGAGCAGCGGCAGTGCCGTGTCGAGGATGGGGCCGCCTACATTGTCGAAATACACGTCCACACCCTGTGGCACGGCCCGGGCCAGCGCCGCGGCGAAGTCCGGCGCCTTGTAGTCCACGCAGTCGTCGAAGCCATAGGCCTCGCGCACCAGCGCGCATTTGGCCGCGCCGCCGGCGATGCCGACCGCACGGCAACCCTGGATCTTCGCCAGCTGCCCGACCACACTGCCCACGGCGCCGGAGGCGGCCGAGACCAGCACCGTCTCGCCCGCCTTCGGCCGGCCGAATTCCATCAGCCCGACCCAGGCGGTGGTGCCGGTGGAGCCCAGCGCACCCAGGTAGGCGGTGGCGGGCGCGGCGGCCACGTCGATCTTCTGCAGCTCGGCCGGGGTGGCCACGCTGTAGTCCTGCCAGCCCAGGCGGCCGACCACCCAGTCGCCCGGCGCGAAGCCCGGGGCCTGGCTTTCCAGCACCTGGCCGACGGTGCGGCCGACCAGCACGTCGCCAATCGCCATCACCGCGGTGTAGGAATCCTTTTCCTCCATCCGCATGCGGATGTAGGGGTCGACCGACAGCACATCGTTGCGCACCAGCACCTGGCCGGCGCCGGGGCAGGCCACCGGCACCTCGATGAGCTGGAAACACGCGGGGGTAGGAGCGCCGTGCGGCCGTTGTGCGTAGACGATCTGGCGTTGGCGGGAGGGAAGTGTTGCGGGGTCGAAGGACATGGGGACAGACAACAAGGACAGTGCTCAACCTATGGTGATGTGTGCGTCGCGCACCAGGGCCTGCAGCAGTTCGCGCTGGCGCTCCAGCCAGTGCGCGAATTCGGCCGAGGAGTTGGCCACCATCACCAGGCCCAGCGGGGCCAGCGCGGCGTTCAGGCCCGGGTCGCGCGCGGCCTGCACCACGGCGGCCTGCATACGTTTGACCGGGCCTTCGGGGGTGCCCGCGGCGGCGAACAGGGCGAACCAGTCGTCCATGTCGTAGCCGGGGAAACCACGTTCGGCGATGGTGGGAATGTCGGGGTAGGCCGGCAGCCGTGCCGCGCTGGTGACGGCCAGCATACGGGTCTTGCCGGTGGCGAGTGTGCCTTTGGCGGTGGAGGTGGTGAGCAGCACCGAATCGATCTGGCCGCCCATCACGTCGCGCGCCGCGTCGGCGCCGCCGCGGTAGGGGGTGTGCAGCAGTTGGATCTTGGCGCGCTGCTGCAGCAAGGCCATGGCCAGGTGGCCCATGGCGCCCGAGGGTGGCGTGCCGCAGGACACGGTGCCCGGCTTGCTGCGCGCGATCTCCAGGAACTCCTCGAAGGTCTTCGCCGGGAAGTCGCTGCGCACCAGCAGCGCCTGCGGCGCACGCACCGCCATGGTGACCGGCACGAAGGCCGTGCGGTAGTCGAAAGGCAGGTCCTTCAGCAGCACCGGGTTGGTGAGCTGGTTGGCCGCATCCCAGATGAAGGTGTAGCCGTCCTTGGGTGCACCCAGCACCGCGCTGGCGGCGACCACGGCGTTGCCGCCGGTGCGGTTGTCGATGGTGAGCGTCTGGCCGATCAACTCACCCACCCGCTGGCCCACGGCGCGCGCCGAGGTGTCGGCCGCGCCGCCGGCCGAGAACGGCACCACCAGGCGCACCGGGCGGGTGGGCCAGTCGGCCGGGGCCTGCGCCCGTGCGGGGCCACTGGCCAGGGCGCCGAAAGGCGCGGCGAGGCCCAGGGCCACCAACTGGCGGCGGGACAAGGCACGGGGGGACAGGGACGTCGTTGGACGGCGGGCAGGCAAGCGCAAGGTGGTGTCTCCGAAGTTCTTATTCGTTCTGTAAGATAGAACGATGTTCTGTAAAATTCTACGGGCGCCCGCCGTCTGCCGGCAATAGCCGCGGGGGTTTACCCCAGGGAATCAGCCGACGCGGCCGGACAGCTGGCGTGCCAGGCGCAGCACGTCGGGAATGTGTTTTTCCGCAAAGCGGTTGGACGGCATGGTCAGGGTGAGTGCCGCGGCCAGGCTGCCGTCGGCCCGGAACACCGGCGCGGAGATTCCCGCCACCTCGGCCAGGCGGTCGCCGGCCGACGCGTAGTAACCCTGCCGGCGGATACCTTCGAACAGCGCGCCCTGGGCGCCGGTCGCCTGCGCGCCGGCCCCACCGAAAGCGGCCAGCACCCGGCCGCCGCTGCCCCGGCCGGCCGGCAGCAGGTCGCCGGCGCGGATGTGGTCGCGCACCGGGTGCGGTGAATCGACGCGGTACAGGCACAGCCGCGCATCGCCCTGCAGCACATGGTAGGCCGCGCTTTCGCCGGTGGCTGCGACCAGTTCACGCAGCACCGGCGGCACCACGTGTTCCAGCGAGAACGAAGCCGCATACAGGGTGTGCAGCCGCGCAACCTCGGAGCCCAGGGCGTAGCGCCCGTCTTCGAGTCTTTGCACCAGGCGCGCGTGCTCCAGCGAGGCCACCAGGCGGATGACGGTGCTTTTGTAGAGGCGGGTGCGTTCGGCCAGCACCGCCAGCGTCAGGGTCCGGTCGCCGGGGCGGAAGGCCGCCAGGATGGACAGGGCGCGGTCCACCGCCGCCGCACCGCCCGGAGCCGCATCGGCGTCGGCGACGGAGGCGGTCTGGGCTTTGCGGGGCATGGGCCCGATTCTAGGAGGCGCTTATGCCACCCCTTCGTGGCGGTCGATCAGGCCGGTGATCCAGCTGCGTGCACGTGCGGCCACCAGCAGGTCGGTGTCGCCGGGCTGCTCGGTGGTGGTGATTTCCAGGAAGGTGCTGGGGCCGGTGGGTCCGAAGACGGTCGCGTGCGCATGCAGCGAGGTGGTGGAGCCTTCGAAACGGAAGGTCTTCTTGTCGTCGGGGCGCACATGGTCGCCGGCGAAGCGGATTTCTTCTTTGATCAGCATGGAGTGAAATCCTGGAGGTAACGGGGGACCAGTATGCGCCCCAGGCGCCCCGGGGCGCCGGCGGACTACCGGAGGCTCTTCAGCGCGCGCTCGTAGTAGCCCAGCTCCAGGTACTTGTCGGGCGCCGGTGGCGTGCCGCCCCACTGCCCTTCGATCTCGGCGCGCAGCGCCAGCACCTTGCGCAGGCCGTCCACGTCGAGCCGGGCGTCGGGCGCCATGCCGAAGCCCGGCGTCAGCAACTGGGCCAGGGCTTCCTGCGCCACCGCGGGTTCGAGCTTGAGGGTCCTGGTCAGGATGGCCAGCACCGCATCGTGGTGCGCCGGGTCCATGGTCCAGCGCTGCGATTCGATGTAGGCCGCCAGGTAGCGTTCGAGCACCTCCGGATGGGCCTGGGCCCAGGAGCGCAGCACGAAGCCGCTGCCCGCCTGGTAGGGGCCGATGAAGCTGCGCGCCTGGCCCAGGCTTTTGAGGCCCTGCTTTTTCACGATGATGGCGTACGGCACGTTGAGCATGCCGACCGCCATGGCGGGGTTGTCGATCATGGCCTGCGAGCGCTCGCGGGTGCCGCCGGCCAGTTGGACGGTGTAGTCCCGGCCTTCGACCAGTCCATTGAGCTTGAGGATCTTCTTGGCCACCAGCGCATAGGCGGTGTTGGGCGCATCCACCGCCAGCGACTTGCCGCGCACGTCGGCAAAGCCGTTGATGTCGTTGCGGGCCATGAATTCGAGCATGCCCTGGTCGCCGCCGATGACGATGGCCACGTCCTTGCCCTGGGCCTCGACCATGGCGATGGCGTTGTCGGCCCCGGCATGCACCAGGTCGAAGGTGCCGTCGGCCAGGCCGTTGCGCAGCGTGTCGGAGTCGGGGGTGTTCTTGACGTCGAGCTTGAGGCCATGCTTGGCGAACATGCCCTGCTCCTGGCCGATGGTCAGCAGGATGTTCACCGCGCCGGGGAACACACTCAGGTGCAGGGTCGTGGGTTCCTGCGCGGCGGCCAGGGCCGCGGCGGTGGACAGCAGCAGGGCCAGCGCGGCCTTGGTCAGCTTGTGCATCGGGTGCATCTTGTCTCCGGTTGTTGTGTCAATGCGCGGCGCAGTGTAGGCGCCAATGCAAACGGTTGCAAATCCCGTATCGGCATGTCGGCCATACTCCGTGCAAATCAGTGCAAACGCTTTGCCACCGCTTCATGAAAAGTACCCGCGACACTGCCGAGCGCCAGCGCCTTCCGCCCCACGAGCGCCAGTTGCTCATCGTGGAGGGCGCGGTGTCCTATTTCGCAGAAGTAGGCTTCGAGGGGCAGGTCCGCGAACTGGCCAGGAGGCTTGGCATCACCAATGCGCTGCTGTTCAAGTACTTCCCGACGAAACAAGACCTGATCGACCGGGTGTACCAGCAGGTCTACCTCGGCCGCTGGCGGGAGGAATGGGACGATCTGCTCAAGGACCGGACGCACACCCTGGAAACACGGCTACGCAGGTTCTACAAAAGCTACCTGTCGGTGATATTCACCTATGAATGGGTCAGGATATTCTTCTTCGCGGGTCTGCGCGGCGTCAACATCAACGAGCGCTACCTCCAGTTGCTTGCCACCCGGGTCGTGCATGTGATTTGCGACGAAGTCCGGCACGAGGCCGCGCTGCCCGAAGCGAGCGAAGTCCCCCTGTCCGATGTGGAGCGGGACACGGTCTGGGGTCTGCAAGGCCAGATCCTGTACATCAGCGTGAGGCGCTTCATCTACAACCAGACCATCGCCGATCCCGAGGCCATCGTGGACGCGGCGGTCGACGTGTTCATGTCCGGTATGGCCGCACTGGCCCGGGCCGGCGTGGCCTGCGCCCCGCCGCGCGGCAGTGTTCTCAGCCCGGTGGGGTTTTCACATTTCTCTTGAGCCAGGACAGGATGAATTCGGCGATGGCCAGGTTGCCCCGGTCCATCATCATCATGTGCGAATGCCCGGGCATGCCGTGATCCGACAGCAGGGCGAATTCCGCCGTGCCTTTTTTCTGCGTGATCGCCCGCACCGCATCCAGGCAACCGTTGCGGCGCACGTCGCCCACGGGGCCCGCGGCCCCCACGCTGTTGTCCCCCCAGACGGCGAGGTACGGAAATTTCGTGAATACCTGGTCGACATCGCCTTCGCTCATGGGAACGCAGTTGCCCTCGACATTGACTACGGCGAGCGTCCTGGCCGGGCGGAGCTTCGCGGCGCCAAGCCCCATCCCGCCCGCCTGCGAGTGCACCAGCAACACCGCCGGGCCGATCCGGTCCAGCAGGGCCGCCAGATCCACCGGCGCGGTATCCCAGCCCTTGGCCAGCGTGTCTTCCAGGTTCGGAACCAGCTGTTTGGTGTATTCGCCGATGGCTTCCAGGGGGAACTGCATGCCCGGGAAGGGTGTCGGGTACTCTTTGCCGAACCGGAAGCCGACCCACGCGAACCTGATGGGATACAGGGGCACACTCGGCTGCCCGCTCGTGTCGCCCGTCGTCTTCGCCTTGTTGAAAGGTGTCGGATCGAACCCCGAACGCCCCCGGCCGGGCTGGTCGACCACGTACACCGGCAGGCCCTTGCGCACGAAGTAGGTGGCCCAGCCCTCGCGGCCATCCGGGGTCGTCTCGTAGGTGGCCCCCGTGTGGTTGAAGCCGTGCACCATGATGACCGGCGGACCGGTCACCACCGCGGGGACCATGTACTGCACGTACATCTGGTCCACCGTGATCTCTCCCGGGCTCAGGAAAGCCGCCGCCGGCGAAGCCGGATGGTCGGTGTGGATGCTCCGCCCTCCCACGAAGAAGGACCCCTGGTCGGCCAGCGTCAGCGGGCCTCCGAGCGTTGCTTTCACGGGCGGCATTCCTTGTGCGCAGCAGAGTCCGGCCGCCCACAGGCTCAGGGCGGTTGCGGCGCGGTACGCAATGTGGCGGGTTTTCATTTTTTGTCTCCGTGGTGGTCGAGGGGCGAGATGCCCGGCTACTTGATGGCCATGGGGTTGATGGGCGAGCCGACAGCCCGGGTGATGGGCAGGGGCGGCGCGGTGAACAGGAACTCGTACACACCGTCTTCGGCACAGTCCTCGGAGAGTTCGGCCAGGTTGAAGATCTCGCCCATCGAGATGCCGATCTTGGGAATCACCACCCAGTGCCACGGCTGGGTGCAATCGTCCGTTTCGTTGGGACGCACCTCGCAGCCCCAGGTGTCGGTGCAGATCGCGGCAATCTCCTTGCGGTGTATCCATTCCGCGGTTTCGAACGACAGCCCGGGTGCGGCGCCGCCCGCATAGCCCGCCCACTCCCCATTCCTGAGGCACCGCTCCATATGCCCGGTGCGGACGATGACAAAGTCGCCGCGCCTCACCTCGACACCTTGCGCCCTGGCGACGGCCTCCAGGTCTTCGACGGTGATGGCGTCGCCATCGTCCAGGGAGTCCTTGCCGAAGTGGCGCGCGACGTCGAGCAGCACACCACGGCCGAACATCTTCGACTTGGTCTTCTCAATGCCGTTCTTCTGCGCACCGTCGCTGTCGACCAGCCGGGCGTCGTAGCCGTTCCACATCTTGTCATCGTAGAAGATGTGGCCCAGCGCATCCCACTGCGTTCCGCACTGCAGCGGCATCGACACCGCGTCGTCCGCGTAGCGCAGGCCCCCGGCGTCCTGGTTGCCCGCCACCGCGTCGGTGCCGGTGGCCAGCATCGTGTGCACCGGGTTGAAGCGGTTGCCCCACAGGCCTTTCTGCGGGCCATTGCGGTCGAAGTTGAGGCCCAGCGAGATGGTCTTGCCCTTGCGGACCAGCTGCGCGGCGGCGATGACCTGCTCCTCGCCTATGAAATTGAGGGTGCCGATTTCATCGTCGGGGCCCCAGCGCCCCCAGTTGGAACAACGCTCGGCCACCTCGCGAAGGTGGGACATGCTGAATTTGGCTTCGTCAAAACGGCGGGTCATGGTGTATTTCCTGAAGGGTTGAAAGTTGAAAATGAGCGCGGAGTTCAGCAGCCCTTAAGGCCAGAAAGTCCCGGTGTCGATCTCCACGGGCGGCTTCGCGGGCGGGATGACCGGCACCACCATCGTGTTGCGCAGGCCCTGGCCGAAGTGCAGGGACGTGATTCCGCCGAAAATTTCCGCCGGCCGGTCGATGTCGTCGTCGTGCTCGAACGGACCGCAGCCCCGCATCGGGTTCTTCATGTTGGACAGCGTGGTGGCCGCTCCGTCGTACACATAGTCCTTGCCGCGCAGGGACAGCCCGAGGCGGTAGCCCTTCGGCAGGACGATGCAGGTCGGCCAGATTTCGACCTGGACGTCGACGATCTGGCCCGCTGCCAGCGGCTGGTACCGCGCATGGGTGTGGTAGGGCCTCCAGGGCAGGGATTTCTTCTCGTCGAGCTCCCGATGGGACACCCGCAACCAGCCATGGGCCAGGGGACTGTTGGGGTCCAGGGCGCCCTGGAAAACGACTTCCTTGCCTTCGGGATCGAAGAGCCGGAGAACCGCGAAGATGTCGGCGTCCTGGGTGGATGAACTGACCGCCAGCGCCAGGGCGGACGGCCCGGTGATTTCCGTGTCCTCCTGGAAGGCCTCCGACAGGAAGGTCACACCCTCGCCCATGGCCTCGAACCCCACCTGGGCCTCCCCCTCGAACGGGGTGCGCGACAGCGACATGCCGGCAGGGTTCAGATGCACGTCGGTCCATTGCGTCCGCGCCAGCGGCCACTCATTCTCGAAGCGCAGCACCGTGCCGCCCACCTGCCGGACGTTGAGCTGTACGCGCGGTTGTGCATCCCAGCCATTGGCCTGCCCCTTGAGAAAGTAGTTGAAGAAGCGTTTCTGCAGGCCAACGCCATAGTCCGTATAGAAAGGCGCCCAGTGCGAACCGCTGTGGACTTCCAGCCACTTCTGCGTGGACGCGGCCCCGATGAAACCCTCGAAATTGCCCCGCGCGTGCAGGCCATGGCCGCCCCAGTTCGCGGCCGACAGCAACGGGACCGTCACCTTGCCCAGGTCAGCGGAACGTTCGCGGTAGTACGCCTCATCGAACTGGCGCGCGACGAGTTCGGCCCACATGTTCTCCCGGTTGGCCACCAGGGTTTCGCTGTCCAGGGTCTCGGGGCCGCAGGCCCATTCGCCGGTCACCGGGCTCTTGCGCCCGGCCGAGCCGACGCCGTGCTGGACCGTCTTGACCTGCATGTCCTGCCAGTTCTTGCGGAAGGTGCACGCGATGCCACCGTGGTGGTTGCCGTCCCGGTAGTTGTCGGCCCAGCCTTCCCATACGCAGATCGCCGCCAGGTGGGGCGGCTGGGTCGCCGCGGCGCGCCACTGGCTGGCCGCGAAGTACGAGATGCCGTTCAGCCCGACCTTGCCGGTGCACCAATCCTGCGCCGCGGCCCACTCGATGCACAGGTGGTAATCGCGGTTCTCGCGCTCGTTGTTGTGGCACAGATAGCCGGGCGAGCGCCCCGCCCCCCGCGAATCGACGCGGATGCAGACATAGTCGTCGGGCACCCACTTCTCCGGGTCCACGACCTCCCAGTTGGCGTACCGGTTCGACGTGCCCGAGACCGCGTCCGGGTTCTCCCGCGCCATGATGTCCCAGGCCGTCTTGTAGCCCTCCTGGAAGGACACGCCCTTGCCGTAGGGGCCGTAGCTCATGATCACGGGAAACCGGCCGGGCTTCATCGGCCGGAAGATGTCTGCACGCAGGACGAGGCCGTCGTCCATGGCGATGGGTGCATCCCATTCGATGGTCATGCCATCGCGATTTTCGACTGTGTGGTTCATAGGTTCTATCGGTGGGGGTTACTGCGGCTGGATGCCCAGGTCGTGCATGAGGCGTGCATACTTTTCTGCCGACGTCTTCACGTACTGCCCGAATGCCGCCGTCTGCCGGGGCGCGGGTGTGTAGCCAAGCTCCAGAATCCTTTCCCGCACCTCCTTCATCTGGAGCACCTTCATGACGTCGCCATTGATCTTTTCGGTAACCGGGCCAGGCAGCGCCGCCGGGGCGAAAAGTCCCACCCAGTAGTCGAGCTCGAATCCCTTCAGCCCGGCCTCGTCCAGCGTGGGTGTCTCCGGGAGTACGGGCGTGCGGGCAAGGGAGGTCACGGCGATGGCCTTCATGCGCCCGGACCGGACGTAAGGCAAGGCGTTGGAAATCGATGCAAAGAACAGCTGGGCATCCCCCGCCAGGAGCGCCGTCTCCGCGCCGCTGCTGCCCTTGTACGGAATCGAGACGATGTCCACCCCGGCGGCGGAATCGAACATGAGCGACGCCAGCTGCGCGGTGGCACCCGGGATCGCGAAGTTGATGGATGCGCTTTTGGCGCCCGCGATCACCTCGGGCACGGTGCGGGGGGCGAAGTGGTTCGATCCCATCAGGACCAGCGGGCTGGTCACGACCTGCGAGATGGCCACGAAATCCTTGACCGGGTTGTAGCTCAGCTTCTTGTACAGGCCGATGTTCATGACCTGCGTGCCGCTGTTGCCCGCCAGCAAGGTGTAGCCATCGGCAGGCGCGCGGGCCACGATATCGGAACCGACGACGCCATTGACGCTCGGCCGGTTGTCCACCACCACCTGCTGGCCCCAGAGCACCGACAGGCGCTGGGCCACCAGGCGCGCGATGGTGTCGGTCGGACTGCCCGGCTCCACCGGGGCGACGAGCCGCACCGTCTTCGTGGGGTATTGCTGCGCGCCGGCGGCCACCCCGGCCACCGCCAGGGACGCCGCCAGCGCCAGCCTGCACATTGATTTCAACATTTTTTGCCTTCCGGAATAGCCATGAAACACCGTCCCAGGACGGTGCACGGAAACGGTTTTTCCACCGTTATTGAGCATTTGCTAAATAAAAGGACGAACGAACTGCCGGAATACGCCCTGTCGACCACGCCTCCTGCTTACGACGCCCGGTCCTCGCAAGTCCCGCCGGGGCCTCGCCCGGTACCTTCTCCAGCCATGCGCCAGGGCACCGATCTCAGCTCCAGTGATACAAATATATATATTTGTACTTTTTGCGTATATTAGGGTATGTACCCGGTACGGCATCACGGACTCCGGCAAAGGCGAACAAGCGCTCTGGGGCGCCCCGGGCGTGGGACACCCTGCCCCGCAGGCGCCGCTGCGGCTTCGACGTGGAGATGTGAGGGAGGGGGTTGCCCGGTCAGGCGCTGACGCGCGCGCGGGCGGGCGGCGGCGTGGGCTCGTGCTCTGCCGCGGGCATTGCCGTATCGGAATACTGGAGCAAGGTGCTCAGATGAGCCCGAAGCGCCTCGATGGCGGGGCCAACTTCGCGTGCGATGACCAGGCGCGCGATCTCACCATGCTCGTCTCCCAGACTGTGGGTGACGCTGTCCTTGGACATCACCAGGGCCCGATAGCGGAAGGTCTGGTCGTACAGCATGTCGTGCAGCCGCATGAGCCGGGGCGATCCGCAGGCGGAAATCAGTGCGGCATGGAACCGCTTGTGCAGTTCGTCGTATTCGGTCGGAAAGTCTGGAAACGCGCTGGAACCACGGCCCGAATCGAAGCGGTTCATCTTGTGCAGCGCAGCCAGGATGTCGCCTTCCCAGTCGAGGCCCCCGGCTTTCATCGCGTCCGTCAGCGCAGCGCTTTCAACGACCACACGCGTGCGGACCAGGTCTTCGAGATCGCTCCGGTTGAGGTCGGCGACCCGGAACCCGCGCTGCCCGATCGCCACGACCAGGCCCATGGCGCTCAGCCTGGACAGTGCCTCGCGCAGCGGGGTCGTTCCGATTGCATACCGGTCCGACAAGGAGTGGATTCCCAGCCGGCTGCTGGGTGGGAGGGCACCGGTGACGATGTCTTTGCGGATCAGTTTGACGGCAAGTTCCACCTGGGTGCCCCCACCGTCGCCGCGGGGCGAACGGGGCGGCCTGGCGGGCGGCAGAGCGTCAGGTTTTGTTGGGCTCACGGCGGTGATAGTAGCCGACGGCACGCGGGGGCACCCCCCGGAAGCCGGCCCGTAAACCACTTTTTCAATATGGACATACAGATGTTTTATGTATAAATAAATAAATTATATATATTTCATTGACCCGTGCGATGGCCGTCCTTTCGGCGGCCAAGGGCCCCCAGGAACATGAAACTCGCTACCTTCCAAGACAACGCCGGCAACCGCCATGTCGGTGCCGTTCACACCGGCGATTCCCACATCCTCGACCTCGCGCTCGCCGCGGGGCGGTCGGGCCGATCCCCCGGATTCTTTGCCAGCATGCTGGCGCTCATGGAAGCCGGAGACCGGGGCCTGGACACAGCCCGGGAACTCCTGGCGGCGAACGACGGCGATCCGGTTCTGGACCACGACCTGTCGGCGGTGGCGCTGCTGTCACCGGTCCCCGTCCCGCAAAGCATCCGGGACTTCGTCACCTTTCCCGGCCACATCCTGAATGCCCCCCGGGCGCTGCAGACCCTGTCGGCGAAGATGGCCGGAACACCGCCCCCTGAACTTCCGCCCGCGGCCGAGGTTCCCCCCGTCTACCAGCGCCAGCCGAACTTCTACAAGGGCAACCGGTTCACGGTCATCGGCACGGGAGACCCCATGCGCCGCCCCCGGGACAGCCAGTACCTCGACTACGAACTCGAGTTCGGTGTATTCACCACCAGGCGCGCCTCGAACATCGGTGCGGCGCAGGCCAGGCAGCACATCTTCGGATACGCCATCTTCAACGACTTCTCCGCCCGGGACATCCAGGTGCGCGAGATGGGCGGCATGACGGGGCCCTGCAAGAGCAAGGATTTCGATACCGGCAACGCCATCGGCCCCTGGATCGTCACTGCCGACGAAATCCCCGACCCCTACCGCCTCACGATGACCTCCCGCGTCAACGGCGAGACCTGGTGCACGGGCACCTCCGCGGGAATGATCCATTCGTTCGAGGACATGGTCGCGTATGTATCGCGGGACGAAACCATCCATCCCGGGGAGTTCTTCGGCTCCGGCACGGTGGGCGGCGGGACGGGCATGGAGCTCGGACGCTTTCTCGACGACGGTGACGTGGTGGAACTAGAGGTGACCGGCCTCGGTGTGTTGCGCAACCAGGTCACCGCAGCGGTGCAGCCCCGGGGCCAGGCATGAGCGCGGCATCCAACCGCCAGGTGCTGCTGGCCAGGCGCCCCTGCGGCATCCCGCAGGCCGAGGACTTCACGATTGTCCAGACCCCGCCCCCGGCCCTCGGCGAAGGGCTGGTGATGGTGGAAAACCAGTTCCTGTCGGTGGAGCCGGCCATGCGCGGATGGCTTGCCGCGACGGCCAACTACGCCAAGCCGATCCAGGTCGGCGACGTCATGCGGTCCCTGGCCTCGGGAAAGGTCGTGGCATCGCGGAGTGACGCCTACCAGCCGGGCGATCTTGTCACCGGCTGGTTCGGCTGGCAGGATATGGCCGCCGTGCCGCCGCAGGACATCGTCCGCAAGGTGACGGAGACCGATCTGCCTCTTTCGTTGTCCCTGGGTGTGCTGGGGCTCAACGGAATCACCGCGTACCTGGCTCTCACCAGGGCCGGCGAGCCCCGGGCAGGAGAAACCGTCGTCGTCTCGACGGCCGCGGGTGCGGTCGGCTCGGTCGTCGGGCAAGTGGCCCGGCTGCTCGGCTGCAAGGCGATAGGCATCACCAGCAGCCAGGCAAAAATGGACCTGTGCACCAGCGCGTTCGGCTACACGCAGGCGATCAACTACACGAAT
This sequence comes from Pseudomonadota bacterium, assembly GCA_040390235.1. GTDB lineage: Bacteria > Pseudomonadota > Gammaproteobacteria > Burkholderiales > Burkholderiaceae_C > Xylophilus. The sequence continues at coordinate 28,829 of JAZJYT010000050.1, forward strand.
GAGGACGTATCCGCGCGCCTGAAGGAGATGTGCCCCGAGGGGCTGGACGTCTACTTCGACAACACGTCCGGTCCCATCAGCGACGCCGTGCGGGCCAACCTTGCCGCCGGTGCACGGATCGTGGTCTGTGGCACCGCGTCGATTGCGTCCTGGGAGCCCGCGCCCACGGGACCCCGCGTGGAGCGGGATCTCCTCGTCAAACGCGCGCGCATGCAGGGCTTCCTGGCGTTCGACCATGTCGACCGGTACGAAGCCACCATCCGGCAGCTCGTGGACTGGATCCGGTCCGGGGACCTCACCTGGCGCGAAGACGTCCTGCAGGGCTTCGAATCCTGTCCCGACGCCATCGCCGGCCTCTACCGGGGAGAAAACATGGGCAAACGGATCGTCCAGATCCGCTGACGACCACGCAGCATTCACAAGGAGACAACATGAACCAACATTTCTCGGTCGCTTCACTTCGGGGTATGCGGGCCCCCGGGCGCTTGCGTCCCTCGGCCACACGGCGGCTGCTTGCCGCGGCGGCCGTCATGGCGCTCATGCCACCCGCCCTCCATGCACAGGGCAAGGCCGATCTGTTCCCCGAGCACCCGCTGAAACTTGTCGTGCCCTTTCCGCCCGGAGGCGCGACCGACCTGCTCGCCAGGGCGGTCGCCGAAGGATTGCGCGGGGTGCTGGACCAGCCGGTCGTGGTGGACAACCGCGGCGGGGCCGGAGGCCTGATCGGCACGGAACTGGTGGTTGCCGCGCCGGCAGACGGCTACACGCTGCTGCTGACGTCCCTCAACAACCACATCATGATGCCGCTGATCCAGAAAACGAAATTCAACCCCGAGCGCGACCTCGCCTCGGTGGGGCTGGCCGCGCAGGCCAACACCGTGGTGCTGACCAGCAACGCAACGCCAGCGAAGACGCTGGGGCAGTTCGTGGACTACGCGCGCCACAATCCGGGCAGCGTGAACTATTCCAGTTCGGGCAACGGCAGTTTCGGCCATTTCTTCACCGAACTCTTCAAGTCCCAGGCCCACATTCCGGTCACCCACGTCCCCTACAAGGGCGCGGCCCCGTCGGTGATGGCCCTGGTGAGCAACGAGGTGCAGTTGCTGGTCGTCGCCTACTCCGCCGTGCAGTCCAACGCCGAAGCCGGCCAGGTCCGTGTGCTGGCACAGGACGGCGCGACGCGCTCGGCCCTGCTGCCCAACGTCCCCACCCTGGCGGAGGCGGGATTCGGCAATTTCCAGCCGACCTTCTGGCTCGGGGTTTCCGCGCCGAAGAACACTCCCCCGGCGATCATCGCCAAGCTCAATCGCGCGCTGAACACGGTGCTGGCTTCCCAGGCATTCCAGGAGACCGCGCGCAAAAGCGCCTTGACTCCGCTGCCGGGTGCACCAGCCGCCATGGACAGCAAGGTGGCGGCGGACCTCCGGCAGTACGGTCCGGTGGTGCAAAAGCTCAACATCAAACCGGACTGAAACGCAGGGCCACTGGCAGTCGCCGCAAGGACCAGGGCGGACCATGGATATATTTATCCGGATAAATTTCTTATCCTAAAGAAGGCTGCATGGCTTTCCACTCGCAGGTTTATTTCCATAAATAACGGCCTTTCCTATTCAGCACCGGCGCCGTCCAGGGTCCAAGGAAAATGCCCTTGACACCATTTGTTCGGATGATTAGTCTTGTTCGCCTGATAACAAGGAGACAAGCTGAACATGGCCCGCATTCCCTATCCAGACGACAGCGACCCCGAATTCGCGAAACTCAAGACACAGATCGTCGCCGAGCGCGGCAAGCTCCACAACCTGTACCGGATGCTGCTCAACAGCCCGCCCGTGGCGCAGGGCTGGCTGGACTTCCTGACCGCCATCCGGCAGAAGTGCGTGCTCGACGGCTACTTCCGGGAGCTGTCGATCCTGCGCATCGCCGTCATCAACAAGGCCGACTACGAATTCCTGAGCCATGTGCCCTTCGCCCTGAAGGCCGGCCTGGCACAGGCGCAGGTGGATGACATCCCGCAGTGGGAGCAGTCCACGCTGTTCTCCGAGCGCGACCGCGCGGTGCTGGGCTACACCGACGCCATGACCCGCGACGTGCATGTGCCCGAAGCCACCTTCGAGCCCGTGAAGCAGCACTTCAGCACACGCGAAGTGACGGAACTGACGGCGACCATCGCCGCCTACAACCTGGTCTCGCGTTTCCTGGAAGCGCTTGAAATCGATCCGGAACCCAGCAACTGACCCGTGGAGACGCACCATGTCCCTCATCTCCCGGCGCACCGCCCTGCTGGCCGCAGCGGCCTCCAGCATCCCGGCATTCGCACAGCAGGCCCCGTGGCCCGACCATAGCCTGCGCATCATCGTGCCGCAGACCGCGGGCGGTCCCTCCGACATCCTCGGCCGGCTGTTCGCGCAGAAGCTCGGCGAGCAGCTCAAGCAGCCCGTCATCGTCGAAAACCGCCCGGGCGCCGGCGGCAACATCGGCACGGACGTGGTGGCCAAGTCCAAGCCCGACGGCTACACGCTGCTGATCAACATCGCCGGCATCCTCGCCATCAACCAGACGCTGTACAAGCAGCTGCCGTACAACGCCGGCCATGACCTGGCCAGCGTGGCGCGTGTGGTCAGCTCGCAGCTCATCCTGGTGGCGCACCCGTCCTTCCCGCCGAACAACGTGAAGGAACTGGTGGACTATGCCAAGACGCAGCCGCCCGGCTTCATCGCCTACGGCTCCGCCGGCACCGGCTCGCCGCAGCACATCGGCGGCGAGTTGATCAACATGAATGCCGGCATCAAGCTCAACCACACCCCCTACAAAGGGGCCGTCCCGGCCCTGCAGGACCTGCTCGGCGGCCAGATCCCGCTGGCCATCGTGGGGCTGCCGGCCACCATCCCCTACATCCGGTCCGGCAAGCTCAAGGGCATCGCGGTCTTCTCCGGCAGCCGCTCGGCGGCGCTGGGCGCCGTGCCGACCTTCGTCGAGTCCGGCTACCCGGACATCGAGATGGACCTCGCCTATTCCATCTACGTGGCCAAGGCGACACCGCAGCCCCTCATCACGCGCCTCAACGAGGAGCTGGGCGCCATCCTGAAGATGCCCGACGTGCGCGAGAAGATGACGGCCAACGACTTCGAGATCACCTTCAGCTCGCCCGCCGACGCGGATGCCTACCTGAAGAGCCAGATCGAGAAATGGCGGCCCATCGTGCACGCCTCCGGCGCCTCGACCGACTGACCAATCCCCACCCCACCCCATCCCCCAACCCCGAACCGAGCCCTCAACCCATGTCCTTCTCAAGCCAGACCGACGCCAAGCCCAGCGATATCCTGAAGACCATGCGCCGCGTGATCACCGGCACCAACGCCCAGGGCCGCTCCGTGATCACCCACGAAGGCCGCGCCCCGGGCCAGCACGAAAACACGAAGATCGGCGGCGGCCGCGGCCACACCGACTTCTGGGTCTGGCGCCAGACGCCCCAGCCCCTGAACGGCGCCGAGGACACGGGCCTGTGGCCCGACGAATTCCCCGGCCCGGTGGACGGTGGCCACCTGCGGGTGGTGCACTGGCTCTCCGACAATGGTCAGCCCGAGAAGATGCTGCCCATCGTCCAGCCGCATGAGCCCAAGCACGCCGCCGACGGCGGGCGCTCCTGGGACCGCGGCGGTGGCAACAACTCCTGCATCTCGGACATGCACAAGACCGAGTCGCTGGACTTCGGCATCGTGCTCGAGGGCGAACGCGTGCTGGTGTGCGACGAAGGCAGCACCACCATCCGCCCCGGCGACATCGTGATCCAGGTCGGCGCCTGGCACCTGTGGAACAGCGTGCGGGTGGGCTGCCACATGGCCTTCGACATGTTCTCCGCCGAATTCGGCCCCGGTGACGGCAAGCACGGGCTGCAGGAGAAAGACGTGCCGGTCATGGCGCCGCGTGCCGACCAGCCGCTGCCCGCAGGCGTCAAGCCGCAGCGCCGCATCGTCACCATCGACCGCGAACCCGGCAAGTCGATGATCGTGAGCGACTCCTCCTCCCCCGACGTGCGTTTCGACGCGGCACGCCCGGGCTTCGCCCTGCACCGTTTCTGGGTGGCGGAAAAACACCCTGCGCCGATGGTGCCCGAAAGCCTGCAGCTGCCGCACGTGCTGATCCCTCCGCCCACCGGCGCGGTGCTCAACGTCATGACCTTCCCGCCGGACGAAGCCTGGCAGGGCCAGGCCGGCGTTGCCGAAGCCAAGGCTTTCTACGCCTCCGTCGGCGCCTCGGCCATCGCCACCTGCGGCAGCATCCCGGGCCATCCCTACTCGCAGAAGTCGGACACGGTGGACTTCCTGGTCGTCACCGAGGGCGAGATCACGCTGGTGGTGGAAGAAGGCGAGACGACCCTGAAGGCCGGCGAGATCGGTGTGGTGCGCGGCAGCAACCATGCCTTCAGCAACCGCTCGGGCAAGCCCGCGACGGTCGCCATCGCCATCCACGCCGCCAAGGCCTGAGCCCACCGGCCGCCACCATGACCGCTGCCATCGACCGCCGTGCCGCCACAGCCCTGTTGCTCGCCGCCGCATCCGGCAAGGTGGCGGCGGCCACCGGCTATCCGACCCGGGCCCTCCGCATGTACGTCCCCGCCGCGCCCGGCGGAGGGGCGGACTTCATGGCCCGCATCGTCTGCCCCCGGCTGGCCACGGCCCTGGGGCAGACCATCGTCATCGAGAACCAGGGCGGCGCCTCCGGCACCATCGCGGCGGCCGCCGTGGCCCGTTCGCTGCCCGATGGCTACAACCTGATCATGGCGCAGAACACGAGTGTCGTCATCGCGCCGCACGTCTACCAGAAGCTGCCCTACGACACGCTGGAGGACCTGGCCCCCGTCACGCTCGTGGCGATGGTCCCCCACCTGCTGGTGGTGCACCCGAGTGTCAACGTGGCCACGGTGCGCGAGCTGATCCAGCTCGCCAGGGAGAAGCCCGGCACGCTGAATTTCGGCTCCTCCGGCAACGGCTCGGCCAGCCACCTGGCCGGCGAGATGTTCAACACCATGGCGGGCGTCAAGCTCGTCCACGTGCCCTACAAGGGTGCGGGCCCCGCCGTCAACGCCCTGCTGGCCGGCGAGGTCCAGATGATGTTCGCGCCCATCGTCGCGGTGATGCCGCAGGTCAAGGCCGGCAAGCTGCGCGCGATCGCGCTGACGCCCTCCAAGACCTCGCCCTTTGCGCCGGGCATCCCGACCATTGCCGAATCGGGCCTGCCGGGCTACGACATCAACTCCTGGTACGGCATCTTCGCGGCCGCCAAAACCCCCGCGCCGGCCATCGAACTGCTGGCCGCCGAAACCGCCAAGGTGCTGGCCCTGCCGGAGGTGCGCGAGCAATTGGAGAAGGCCGGGGCCGAAGGCGTGGGCAGCGATCCGGCCCACTTCACCGCCTACGTGCGGACCGAGTACAGGAAGTACGCCGAGATCGTCAAGGCCGTCGGCGCCAAGCTGGATTGAGGGCACGGCGAGGGTCCGCCAAGGGCTGTGGCGCCTGGGTATGATTCAAGCAGGCTTATCTTCCAACAGCTGACCGATACATGAGAAAAGCCGATACCGCGAAGGCGGGGCCGCCCTTGCGCCATTGGGACGTGGCGGCCCTGATCCGCCAGCAGATCAGCGACGGGCTCTACGCGGTAGGCGACCGGCTGCCCACCGAGGAACAGTTGACCGAGGCCCTGGGCGTCAGCCGCCACACCCTGCGCGAGGCCCTGCGTGCCCTGACCGAGGACGGCCTGATCGCGCGGCGGCCGCGGGCCGGCTCCATCGTCATCTCGCGCACCCGCGTCAGCCGGCTCACGCAGACCGTCGGCTCCGTCCAGGAGCTGCTGAACTACGACACGCAGACACGCCGCGAGACGCTCCGTACCGAATACACCACCGCCGACCATGCCCTGGCGGCCGCGCTGAAATGCGCCCCGGGCACACCCTGGTTCCATATCTGCGCGGTCCGCTACCCGGTCGATGACCGCATCCCCCTGGCACAGACGGACATCTACATCCTGCCGCTCTATGCCGGTGTCACGAAGCACAAAAGGCACCTGACCATCCCCATCGCGGACCAGATCGAGGAGATGTACGGCGTGGTGGCCGAGTCGACGCAGATCGACATCCAGGCCAGCGCCATTCCCGCTGCCATCGCGGAGCTGCTGGCCGTTCCGCCGGGCTCTCCCGGGCTGACGGTCGTGCGCAAGTATTTCGACAGCACGGGCGCCTGCTACGAGGTGGCCTTCGGTGTACATGCGGCACAGCGCTACGTCTACAGCTTCCACCTCAAGCGCGAACACACCGCCGAACGCGGGAAACCAAAGAAGCCCCCACCCTAGCCGCTGGACGGCCGGCCCTGCCCCCGATACTGTATATTTACACAGTATTATGGACACACCGCCATGCATGCTCCCTCTGCCCTCCCCGACTCCCTGATCCGCTCGCTGGCCGTCCGGGCGCGGGCGCTGCCCGAAGGCTGCCCAGTGCCGCCCCAGTTGCTGGCGCTGGCGCAGCTGGTGGCCCAGCACTGCGCCCAGATCGGCGACCGTTATGCCAACGGCCTGGGCGACGCCACCGCGGGCGAGCACATCCGCGCGGTATTCGACCTCTGATCGACCTCTGACTCAGGGCTGGCCCGGGCCCAGCAGCAGCTGCCGCAGCCGGGCGCGCAGTCCGGCGCCCGCGCCGGGCTGCGCCCCCATCTGCCGCCGCGCCGCCGCCTTGCTCTCGGCCGTGCGCAGGTCGATCTCGCGCTCGATGTGCCCATGCCCATACACAAAAGCCACGTCGGCCAGGTCGAGCACGTCGTCGATGTCGTGGGTGATCATCAGCGCCGGGATGCCCCACTGGCGGCGCACCTCGGCCAGTTCCTGCCGCAGGCTGGCCCGCAGCAGGGGGTTGAGCGCGGCGAAGGGTTCGTCGAGCAGCAGCACCTGGGGTTCGCAGGCCAGCGCACGGGCCAGGGCCACCCGCTGCTGCTGACCGCCCGACAGGGTGGCCGGACGGCTGCCGGCCAGGGCGGACAGGCCGAAGCTTTCCAGCAGGGTGTACACCCGGTCGCGGTCGGCCGCCGACAGGCGCGGGCGCAGCACCGAGGTGAGGCCGAAGGCCACGTTGTCATGCACCGACAGGTGCGGGAACAGGGCGTAGTGCTGGAACAAGTAACCCACACGCCGCGCCGGCGGCGGCAGGTCGATGCCGGCCGCCGCGTCGTACAGCGTGCGGCCATCCAGCCGCACGTGGCCGCGCTGCGGGTGCAGCAGCCCGGCGATGGCCTGCAGGGTGAGCGACTTGCCGGCGCCCGAGGGGCCGTACAGCGCGGCGAACGGCACGTCCGTGGCAAAACGCACGTCCAGGTCGAAACGGCGCTTGCCGTCCGACACGCTCAGTTGCAGGTCTACATCGATCACGCCGCAGTGTCGCTCAGGGCTTGCCGAAACCGAAGCGCTTGAAGACCTGCTGGGCGGCGTCGCCGTTGAGGAAATCCACGAAGTCCCTGGCCAGCGCCTTCTGCTTGCTTTCGGCGATGGCGGCGGCCGGGTAGCTCACCGGGGTGGCGGTGGCCGAGGCCAGCACCACCTTGACCTTGTCGCCCATCAGCGCCGCGTCGGTGCTGTAGACGAAGCCGGCATCGACCTCGCCGCGGGCCACGTAGTCGAGCGCCTGGCGCACGCTGTCGGCCTGGATGAACTTGGGCTCCAGCGGCGCCCACAGGCTGGCGGCGTCCAGTGCCTGCTTGGTGTAGCGGCCGACCGGCACCGTCTCGACCTTGCCGATGGCGATCTTCTTCACCGCCGGGCCGGTCAGGTCCCGCAGGCTCTTCACACCGGGGCCGCCCTGGGCCGGTTCGATCAGCACCAGGCTGTTGGTGACGAAGTTGCGGCGCGTGCCGGCGTCGATGAGTTTTTGTGCATCGGCCTTGTTCATGGTCTCCTGGTCGGCGCTGGCGAACACGTCCACCGGCGCGCCCTGGCTGATCTGCTGCAGCAGCACCCCCGAGGCGGCGAAGTTGAAACGCACGGTGGCGCCGGGCCGGGTGGCCTCGAACTTCGGGCCGAGTTCCTTGAAGGCGTCGGTCAGGCTGGCGGCGCCCGAGACGGTGATCTGCTGCGCGGCGGCGGCCAGCGGCAGGGCCAGGGCACCGGCCAGGGCGACAACAAGAGAAAGGCGGCGGAACGGGCGCATGGCGTTGTGTCCTTTGGGGAGTAACGAAGAGAAGTCAACGAAGGGAAAAGAACCGGTTCGACAGAACCAGCACGGTGACGGAAATCAGCGAGGTGACGACCACCAGCAGCAGCGCCATGTCGTCATGGCCGGCCTGCACGTTGTCGTAGATGGCCATGGACAGGGTCTGTGTCTGGTGCGGGATGGAACCGGCCACCATGAGCGAGGCGCCGAACTCGCCCATGGCGCGGGCGAAGGCCAGCAGCGTGCCGGCCAGGATGCCGGGCCAGGCCAGCGGCAGCGTGACCCGCAGGAACACCGAAAAAGGCGATTGCCGCAGCGTGCTCGCGGCCGCTTCCAGCGACCGGTCAACCCCCTCGAATGCGGCGCTGGCCGACTTGAGCACCAGCGGCAGCGCCACCACCGCCGAGGCCACCACCGCGCCGTGCCAGCTGAAGATGATGGTGTAGTCGAAGTGCTCGCGCAGCCAGCCGCCCAGCGGGCTGCGCCGGCCCGCCAGCACCAGGATGCCGTAGCCGATGACGGTGGGCGGCAGCACCAGCGGCAGCATGCACACGGCCTCGATCACGGTGCGGCCCGGGAAACGTTTGCGTGCGAACACCCAGCCCAGCGCGATGCCCACCACCAGCGCGGCCAGCGTGGCCACGGCCGCCACCTTCAGCGACAGGACCAGCGGGAACCAGTCCACGCTGGCGAGCAGAGAGGGGGCGGCGGCGGGGGTCGTCGTGTCCATGGCGATACGGCGGCATTGTGGCACAGCATGCCCCGCGGCCTTGTCCTAGACTGGCGGCCTACCCACACGGCAAGGCCATGGACCTCAGGCAACTCGAATACTTCGTACACGTCGCGGAACTGGGCAGCTTCACCCGGGCCTCCGAGGTGCTGGGCGTCGCCCAACTGGGGGTGACGCCCAAACCCGAATCGGTGGCGCAGTTCGATCGCTACATGCACACCGAAATCGCCAAGTGGGTCACGCTGGTCAAGCGGACCGGCATCCAGGGCGACTAGGGGCCGGGCATCCTTCAGTGGCTGCAGCGAGCCTCAGCGGCCATCGACCAGCCGCGCAAAGCCGGCCGCCCGGAAACGTTCCGTCACGAAGTCGACGAACACCTTGGTCTTCGCCGGCAGCATTCTCCTGCTGGGGTAGTACAGCGACAGCGGGCCGGCGTCGCTGTACCACCCCGGCAGGATGCGGAGTAGTTCACCGCTTTGCAGGTGGGCGAAGGCGAACGGCATCGGCAGCAGCGCGACGCCGAGCCCGAAGCGTGCCGCCTGCGCGATCGCCTCGGGGTCGCTGAAAATCAGCCGCGGCTGGCAGGGCACGGGCTGCTCTTCGGCGCGGCGAGAACGCAGCGTCCAGGGCCGCACCCGGCCGGTCGGCGACGAGCGGCGCATGATGCCGTCGAGGTTCGCCAGCTCGTCCGGCGTGCGCGGCAAAGTCCGCCCCGCCATGTAGGCCGGCGCTGCCACCGCGACGATGTGCACCGGCGCGAGCTCGCGGGCCACCACGCCGGGGGCGAGCGCGAAGCCGCCGCCGATCGCCGCATCGAAACCCTCGCCCACGAGGTCGACCGCGCGGTTGTCGAAATGCCAGTCCGGCAGCACGTCGGGATACAGCGCGAGGAATTCCCCCAGCAGCGGCACCAGGAAGTTGCGGCCGAAGGCCTGGCCCATGCTGACCTTGAGGGTGCCCGCGGGCTCGTCCTCGCGCTTGCGTACGCCGGCCAAAGCGCCGTGCAGCGCGGCCAGCGGCCCGTCCACCTGCTGCAGGAAGCGCTGGCCGTCTTCGGTCAACGCGAGCCGGCGCGTGCTGCGGTGGAAAAGCCGCACACCCAGGTCGGATTCGAGCCGCGCCACGTTCTTGCTGACACCGGCCGGGGTCAGGCCCAGGATGCGCGCCGCAGCGGAGAAGCTGCCGTGCTCCGCGGTCTGAACGAAGGACACGAGATGCTGCAGGTGGGCCATGGCTTATCTTAAACCGACAGTTGAAACTGATTGCCCGTTCTCCTGGCTAGTCAGCAGCTGGCGCTTGCAAGACACTGGCTCGCAACGGCGCTGCGCCTTGCAGTGCAGGGCGTCCAACACCAACGGGAGAATCCCATGCGCACCTTTCTCGGCTGTCTCGCCACCTCTTTCATGCTGTTCGCTGCTCCGGCATCCGCGTCGGCGGAAACCCTGGATTTCCCGGCGAGCTTCGCGGTGCGCGACGTCACCACCAACGGCGCAACCATCCACGTCCGCTCCGGCGGCACCGGCCCGGCCGTGGTGCTGCTGCACGGCTACGGAGAAACCGGCGACATGTGGGTGCCGCTGGCCGTAGACCTGGCGCGCGACCACACCGTGATCGTGCCCGACCTGCGTGGGCTGGGCCTGTCGTCCAAGCCCGCGGGCGGCTTCGACAAGAGGACGCAGGCCGGCGACGTGAGCGGCGTGATGGCGGCGCTGGGGGTGCAGCAGGCCGACGTCGTGGCCCACGACATCGGCAACATGGTGGCCTTCCAGTTCGCCGCGCAGTACCCGCAGCGTATCCGCAGGCTGGTGCTGATCGACGCGCCGGTGCCGGGTGTCGGCCCCTGGGAAGAAGTCCTGAAGAACCCGCTGCTGTGGCACTTCCGCTTCGGCGGGCCGGACATGGAGCGCCTGGTGGCCGGGCGCGAACGCATCTACCTCGACCGGTTCTGGAACGAGTTCTCGGCCTCGCCCGCCCGCTTCAGCGAAGCCGCGCGTGTGCACTACGCGAAGCTCTACGCCCTGCCGGGCGCGATGCATTCCGGCTTCGCGCAGTTCGCCGCTTTCGACCAGGATGCCATCGACAACCGCGCCTGGCTGGCCAGTGGCAACAAGCTGAAGCTGCCGATCCTGGCGCTGGGCGGCGAGAAGTCGTTCGGCCCGATGATGGCGACCGTGATGCGCGCCGCCGGCAACGACGTGACCGAAGGCGTCGTGCCGGATTCGGGCCACTGGATCATGGAAGAAAACCCGGGCGCGACGGTCAAGCTGGTGCGCGATTTCCTGGCGCGATAGACCAACGTTCGCCGCGGCAGGCTGCTACCGGGAGGGCACCGCCGGCGGCTCCTGTTTCTGGCGTTGCCGCTCCGCGAAACGCGCCGCCCATTCGGCAGCCAGCATGTAGCTCGGGTCGGTGCGCACGATACGTTCGGTCTCGGCCCACAGGGTGGCGTCGTCCTGGTCCAGGTCGAGCGGGTCGCCATGCGGCTGGCTGACGTACCAGGGGGTGTCGAGGTAGA
>JAZJYT010000051.1:0-13182 GCA_040390235.1 Pseudomonadota bacterium
ATGCCAGCTGGCGCAGGGCTACTTCATCGCCCGGCCGATGCCGGCCGCACAGGTGCCGAAATGGATGCTGGCCTGGCAGGCCCGGGTGCGGGAAGAGGGGCTGGCGGGCTAGTATCGGCAGCGTTTCGGTGGAGGCCTCGTTTCGGTAGCGCTTCGGTGGAGGCCGGTGGGGTACGGATGCCCCATGTGCCCCATAAGCCTAAGCCCCCAACCCGAGCTTCGCCGCCAGCCCGATGCGCTGCAGCTTGCCGGTGGCGCCCTTGGGGATCTCGTCCATGAAGAGGATCTTGGCGGGCACCTTGTAGTCGGCCACATGCAGGGCGCAGAAGGTCCGCAGGTCCTTCTCGGTGGCCTGCTGGCCGTCCTTCAGCACCACCACCGCGCCGACTTCCTCGCCCAGCTTGGCGTGGGGAATACCGAAGCACACCACCTGGGCCACGGCGGCGTGGTCCATCAGCAGTTCGTCGATCTCGCGCGGCGAGATCTTTTCGCCGCCGCGGTTGATGATCTCCTTGATGCGGCCGGTGATGGACAGGTAGCCGTCCCCGTCGAGGGTGCCCAGGTCGCCGGTGCGGAACCAGCCGTCGACATACGCGTCGGCATTGGCGGTGGGGTTGTTCTCGTAGCCGGCGGTCACGTTCACGCCGCGGATGACGATCTCGCCGGCACCGGAGCGGGTGAGGATGGTGCCCGCGTTGTCGCGCACCGCCACCTCCGGTCCGGCGCCCAGGCCGACCGTGCCGGGCTTGCGCTGTTTCGGCGGCAGCGGGTTGCTGGCCATCTGGTGGGCGGCCTCGGTCATGCCGTAGGCTTCGATCAGGGGGGCGCCGAACACCTCTTCCAGGCCCTTGATCACCTGGGGCGGCATGGAGGACGACGAAGAGCGCAGGAAACGCAGCGGGTTGGCGCGGATGATGTCCTGGTTGTGCGGCGCCCGCGCCAGGATGGTCTGGTGCATGGTCGGCACGGCGGTGTACCAGGTGGCCTTGGCTTCCTGCAGCCAGGCGAAGAACTTCAGGGCGTTGAAGCCGGGCGAGCAGAAGACCTGGCCGCCGCCGGCCAGCGGTGCCAGCAGCCCGGCGATGAGGCCGTGGATGTGGAACAGCGGCATGATGGTCAGGCCGGTGTCCTTGGGGCCCAGCTGCAGCTGGTCGCGCACGTTGCAGGCCGAGGCGCAGACGTTGGTGTGTGTCAGCGGCACGATCTTGGGCCGCGAGGTGGTGCCCGAGGTATGCAGGATCAGCGCCACGTCTCCGCTCTCGGCCAGGCCCGGGCTGGCCGTGGCGGCACTGCCGGCCTCGCCGCCGGTGATGGTGAAGGCTCCGGCACCGGCGGCCGCGTCGGGCACCAGGGTCAGCACACGGATGCCCAGGCGCTGGGCCACCTCGGCGGCGGGCGACACGCTGCCCTGCTCCACGACGAGGGCGCGGGCCTTCAGGTCATTCAGGTAGAACTCGATCTCATCGGCACGGTAGGACGGGTTCAGCGGCGCGGCCGTGGCGCCGCAGGCCACCGCCAGGAAGGCGGTGGCGGTCATCGCGCCGTTGGGCATGAGCAGGGCCACGCGGTCGCCGCGGCCGATGCCCAGGGCGTTCAGCTGGGCCACGCTGCGCTCAACCAGGGCTGTCAGCTGGCCGTAACCCAGCGGCGGGCTGTCGGGGGCGGAAATGGCGGTGCCTGCGGGTGCCGCGGCCGTCAGCAGTTGGTGGATGGTGGTGAATTTCTGCATGGTGTTTTCCTGTGTTGTCTCGGTTTTTGTGGAATGCAAGAAAAGGGGAAAGGGGGACGGAGGCCCGGTGCGGTTCAGGCTTTGGCGATGCAGAGCCGGCCGGTCTCGTCCTTCAGCGTCTTGGCCAGCAGCGAGGCCAGGGCGTAGACGTTGTGGATGCTGGGGGTCGGCACGCCGGTGATGCGGCCCAGGTCGATGACTGCGGCCACCAGGGCGCCCAGCTCCAGTTGGCGGCCGATCTCGACGTCCTGCAGCATGGAGGTCTTGTGTTTGCCCACCGCGGCGGCGCCGGCCAGGCGCTGCTCCAGCGAGACCTTGAAGGGCACGCCGAGCTTTTCGCCGACGGCCTTGGCTTCGCCCATCATCTGCACCGCCAGCTCGCGGGTGGCCGGGAACTCGCAGATGTCGACCAGGGTGGCATGCGTCAGCGCGCTGATGGGGTTGAAGGTGACGTTGCCCCACAGCTTGAGCCAGATCTCGGCGCGGATATCGGCCGTGATGGGGGCCTTCAGGCCGGCCTTGCGGAAGGCGTCGGCCACGGTGCGGATGCGGGGTGTATCGGCACCGTCCAACTCGCCCAGGCTGAAGCGGTTGCCCTCGACGTGGCGGATCACGCCGGGCGCGTCCATCTCGCAGGCGGGGTAGACGATGGTGCCGATCACGCGGTGGTAGTCGATGTGGCTGGACACCTCGCCGCCGGGGTCCACCGCCTCGATGCGGCTGCCCTCGAAGTCGCCGCCGTGTTTCATGAAGTACCACCAGGGCACGCCGTTCTGGGCGGTGACGATGAGGGTGTCATCGTGCAGCAGCGTGCCCAGCTGCGGCGCCACCGCGGCCACCTGGTGCGCCTTCATGCCGAGGATCACCAGATCCTGCGGCGGCAGGTCGGCGATATGGGCGGTGGCCGTGACGGGCGCCACTTCCTCCTTGTCGCCGGTGATGAGTTTCAGGCCGTGGGCCTTCACCGCCGCCAGGTTGGGGCCGCGGATGACCACACTCACCTCGTGCCCGGCCATGGCCAGGCGCACGGCCAGGTAGCCCCCGATGGCGCCGGCGCCTACTACGCAAATCTTCATGGGTCTTGTCTCTCTATTTCTTGGGGGATGGACCGCCCTAGGCGAAGGTATTGGTGAGGGTGCCCACCCCCTCGATCACCACGCTGACTTCCACGCCGGGTTTCATCGGCGCCACGCCCAGCGAGGTGCCGCAGGCGATCACGTCGCCGGGCTCCAGGGTCATGTCGTGGGAAACCAGGCGCACGATCTCGGCCGGCGCGAACACCATGTCGGCGCAGGGATAGTTCTGGCGTTCGCGCCCGCCCATCAGGGTCTTGACCACCAGCGTGGCAGCATCGAGCCCGGTGGCGATGCCGGGGCCGAAGACACCGAAGGTGTCGTGGCCCTTGGCGCGGGTCCACTGGGCGAAGCTCGGATCTTTGGAGAGCGTGTCGAGCGCCGTCACGTCGTTGATGCAGGTGAAGCCGAAGATGGCCGCGGCGGCCTCCTCGGCCGAGGCCGCGGTGGTGCGCTGGCCGATGACGATGCCGAGTTCGCCTTCGAAGATGACCTTGCCCTCGTAGCCAGCCGGCCGGCGGATGCTGCCGCCGTGCCCCAGATAGGAGGAGGGGGCCTTGAGGAAGTACAGCGGCTCGGGCGGGATGGCCTGCTGCAGTTTCTCGGCCAGGGCGCGGTAGTTGTTCCACAGCGCGATGAATTTGCTGGGCGTGCTGGGCGTCAGCAGTTCGACCTCGGCCAGCGGCACGCTCTGGCCCGATGCGGTGGGCCCGGCGAACATGTCGCCGCTGAAAACGCTGACCGCCTCGCCCTCGAGGGTGCCGAACTGCACGGCGCCGTCCCTGTTCCTGAACCTCACCCAGCAAGCCATAGAGAATTCCCCAGCTCTTCCTGACCAAAATCGGACCTGACCAGCGCGATTAGGCCACACCGACGGTATCGGCCGTATGAGTGATAACACGGCTGGAATAACAAAAAGCAAGCGCTATATATTGGATAGCAATCTTCCTTGCGCGGGCTGGTGAAACCGCCTGGAGCGAGGTCCGTCCGGTAGACTTCGTGGGATCAAGACGCGCTGAAACCACCGTCCGCGGCCAGCACATGGCCGACGATATAGGACGCCTCGTCCGAGGCCAGCCATACGACCGCCTCGGCGACCTCCTCGGGTTGCCCCATACGCCGCAGCGGCAGCGCCGCGGCAACGGCTGACATATCCGCTATGCCCGAGGCGAGCATCATGTCGGTCACGACGCGCCCGGGCGCCACGGCATTGATACGGACGCCGCGCGGTGCGCACTCCATCGCGGCCGAACGCATCAAGGAAATCACGGCGGCCTTGGAGGCGGAATACAGTGCAAGGCCGGGGTTGGGGTTGCGCAGGCCGCTGACGGACGCGTTGATGATGATCCGGCCGCCGCCGCGCCCGGCCATGGCGGGCACCTGGTGCTTCAGGCACAGGAACACGGATCGCACGTTGGCATCGAAGACCGCGTCGTAGACCGTGGCGTCCTGCTCTTCAAGGGGCGCACGGCGCTCCTGCATGCCGGCGTTGTTGAATGCAACGTCCAGACGTCCGAACTGCGCCAGCGTGGTGCCAAGGAGTCGTTTGATGTCGTCCTCCCGGCTGGCATCGGTCTGCACAAAAAGGCCCCGCGCGCCAGCGGCCCGGCATTCCGCCGCCACGGCTTCGCCTTCGGGCTGGCGACGGCCGGCGATCACCACGGCTGCGGCGCCCTCGCGGGCCATCAGGATTGCCGTCGCGCGGCCGATGCCGCTGCCGCCACCCGTAACCAGTACAACACGGCCTGCCATCCTGTGGCGTCCTGTGGTGTTCGTGGTTCCCCGGTCGTCCCGTGCATCCATGCCGATTTCCTTGCTTTTCAGTAAAGGCGGTGCGAACCCAAGGCCTGGCAAACCATTGATTGGTTGCGTCCATATGGTTGCATAATACAACTATATGAGTGTGCCCAGCAATGGAAAAAAATGGATCGCCCGGTGTTTCGGGCAGGCCGCGGACAGCCACCGTGGGCAGCCGGCCCCGGCTGGACGCTCAGCCCGAATGGGCGGCGGGCGGCACGTCCCCGCCCTTTTGCCGTTCACGGAACAGCGCCGCGCGCATCAGGAATATGGTGGTGATCGGCGCGGTGAGCGCGATGAACACCATGACCAGGATGGCGTGCAGGAACGGGCTGTAGCCCTGCGCCGAGAAATACACCAGGGTGGCCGCGGTCATGCACCACACGCCCAGCGTGGCGCCCAGCGTGGGCGCGTGGATGCGGTGGAAGAAGCTAGGCAGCCGCACCAGGCCGAAGGAGCCGATGGCCGCGAAGGCCGCGCCCAGCACGGCGAACACCGCGGTGGCGACCTCCGCCCACAGTGGCAGCGGGCCGGCGAGAGAGTCCATCATTCGATCACCTCCCCGCGCAGCAGGAACTTGGCCATGGCGGTGGACCCCACGAAGCCGAACAGCGCGAGCAGCATCGCCGCCTCGAAGTACACATTGCTCGCGTAGATGATGCCGAGCACCACCATCATCAGCATGCCGTTGATGTAGAGGCAGTCCAGCGCCATCACGCGGTCCTGCGCGGCCGGCCCGACCAGCAGCCGCGTGAGTGCGCACGACATGGCCACGGCCAGCAGGAAGAGCGCGAACTTCAGCGCCCAGAGGAGGAAGGGTGTCATGACTCGAAGATCTCCATCAGGGGGCGTTCGTAGCGCTGCTTGACCAGGGCGATGAGGGTCGCCTCATCGTCCAGGTCGAACACGTGGATCAGCAGCGTGCTGCGGTCGAACGCCACTTCGCCCCAGGCGGTGCCGGGCGTGAGGCACAGGATCATGGCCAGCACGGCCAGGCCGTTGGGGTCCCGCATGTCGAGCGGGATCTGCACGAACTGCGCGCCGATGCGCGCGGTACGGCGTGTGAGCAGCAGGCGGGCCACGTGGCAGGCGGACTGCAGCATGTCGAAGGCCACGCGGAGAAAGAGCCGCAGCGCGACGCCGGGCCGGCGCATACGCACGGTGGCGGGCCGCAGCCCCTTGGTGAGCAGCGGCACGACCAGCGCCAGCACCACGGCCGACACCAGCGTGGTCGCTGCCAGCGATTGTTCGAGCAGCAGCCAGACGACGAACAAGGCGCACGAGAGCGGCGGCGAGGGGATCCAGCGTTTCATGGGGTGCTGCCTTTCGCGGGGGCAGGCGCGGGATCGGTCGCGGGTTTGGGCGCGGGGTGGGGCACAGGGCTGGGAACCTGCCGCGCGCCCAGCACGGCGTTGCGGTACGCGGTGGGCATGCGCAGCCCTTCGGCCGTGGCCTGCGCATGCCGCATCACCGGATCGGCCCAGATCGTCAGTGCCACGCAGGCGAGCAGCAGGCCGGCCACTGGCAGCACTTCGAGCGCGGGCAGCGAGGGCATGGTGGCGTGGGGTTGGGTCCAGAAGTGGCGGATGCCGGTACGGCTCAGCGCGATCAGCGACAGGAAGCCGGAGACGACCAGCAGCGTGAGGAAGGCCCAGCCGGCGGCCGTGACAGCCTGGGCGCCGAGCAGTCCCGAGAGCATCGCGAACTTGCCGACAAAACCCGACAGCGGCGGCAGGCCCGCGAGCAGCAGGGTGCAGCCCATGAAGCCCAGTCCCAGGAAGGCCACGCCAGCGGGAATCGCGCGGCCGTAGAGGGCCTGTGCGTCGTCATCCAGGTTCACGTCGGCCGACACACGCAGGTCTTCGGACAGGAAGGGCGCGTTGCCTGCCGCCTCGTGCGGCGCGACGCTCATGCCGGCGTTGCGCCAGCGCTCGACCATGTCGATCAGCAGGAAGAAGGCACTGACCGCGAGCGTGGAGCTCAGCAGGTAATACAGTGCCCCGGCCCACACGTCCGGCTGGCCGAGGCCGACCGCCGCCAGCAGCGTGCCCGCCGACACCAGCACGCTGAAGCCCGCGAGGTTCGACAGCCGCTGCGTGCCGACGATGCCGATGGCGCCGACGAACAGCGTCGCCAGGCCGATGCCGACCAGCGCGAACTGCCCGAAGGCGACGGAGTCCCCGGTGTCGGGTGCGAACAGCACGGTCCACAGGCGCAGCACCGTGTAGATGCCGAGCTTGGTCAGCAGGGCGAACACGGCTCCCACCGGCGATACCGCCGCGCTGTAGGCCGGCACCAGCCAGAAGTTGAGCGGCCACGCGCCCGCCTTGGCGAAGAATGCGGTGGCCAGGATGGCCGCCGCCGCATGCACCAGGCCGCGGTCGCCCGGCGCCAGCGCGGCGATACGTACGCCGAGGTCGGCCATGTTGAGGGTGCCGGTCACGCCGTAGAGCATGGCCGCGCCGACGAGGAACAGCGAGGAGGCGCCCAGGTTGATGGCGATGTAGTGCAGCCCGGCCTGCACCCGCAGCCGGCCCGAGCCGTGCAGCAGCAGGCCGTAGGAGGCCGCGAGCATGACCTCGAAGAACACGAACAGGTTGAACAGATCGCCGGTCAGGAAGGCGCCGTTCAGGCCCATGAGCTGCAGCTGCAGCAGCGGGTGGAAATGCACACCCGCGCGGTCCCAGCGCGAGGTGGAATAGATCGACGCCGCGAAGGCGACGACACCGGTGAGCGCCACCATCATGGTGGAGAGCCGGTCGGCCACCAGCACGATGCCGAAGGGCGCGTGCCAGTTGCCGGGCAGGTAGACACCGATGGAGCCGGGGCCGCCGCCGGTATCGACCGCGTTCACCCAGCGCAGCAGCGCCAGCGCCGCCAGCAGGCCGACCAGGCCCGAGACCACGCTGAGCGCCGACTTGGTGCGCCGCCGGTTCTCACCCAGCAGCAGCATGAGCGCGGCGGTGAGCATCGGCACCAGGATCGGCACCGCCACCAGGTGCGGCATGCTGAATTCGAGCAGACGGTCGAGCAGGTGGAACACCTCGTTCATTCCGCCGCCTCCCGTTCTTGCCCGTCCACGTGGTCGGTGCCGGTGAGGCCGCGCGAAGCGATCATGACGACCAGGAACAGGGCGGTCATGGCAAAGCCGATCACGATGGCGGTCAGCACCAGGGCTTGCGGCATCGGGTCGGCCGTGTTGGCCAGCGTGGCGGTGATGCCGGGAACCAGCACCGGCTCGCTGTCGACCTTGAGCCGGCCCATGCTGAAGATGAAGAGGTTGACGGCATACGAGACCAGGGTCAGGCCCATGATGACCTGGAAGGTACGGGGCCGCAGCAGCAGGTAGACCCCCGAGCCGGTCAGCACGCCGATGGCGAGTGCGAGCACGATTTCCATCAGCGGGCTCCCCCTGCGGCGGCTTCGGTTGAGGCTTCGGCGGCGGCCCGGGCCAACGCTTCCTTCTCGGCCTGTTCGCCGGCCCAGCGGTGGCTGCGTATCGACTGGTGGGCCAGCGCGGTGAGGATCAGCATGGTGGCGCCGAGTACCAGCGTGAACACGCCGATGTCGAAGAACAGGGCGCTGGGTAGGTGTATCTCGCCCAGCAGGGGCAGGTGCAGGTGCGCGGTGTGGGTGGTCAGGAAGGGGTAGCCGAAGACTACCGCGCCGCCGCCGGTGGCCAGCGCGAGCAGCAGGCCGATGGCGATCCAGCGGCGCGGGTAGATACGCAGGTGCTCCTCCACCCACTCGGTGCCCGAGACGATGAACTGCAGCACCAGCGCGACCGACATCACCAGCCCCGCGACGAACCCGCCGCCCGGCGCGTTGTGCCCGCGCATGAAGAAGTAGACCGACACCAGCGCCGCCAGCGGCAGCAGCAGCCGCACCAGCACGGCCGGCACCATCAGGTAGCCGACGGCCGTGTCCTGGGCGAGCCGGGGGTTCAGCAGGTCGCTGCCGCCCTCGCCCATCTGCCGGCGCTGCTGGAGGGGCAGGGCCATCGATTCGATGGCCGGGCGAAAACGCCGCAGCAGCGCATATACGGTGAGCGCCACCACGCCGAGCACGGTGATCTCGCCGAAGGTGTCGAAGCCGCGGAAGTCGACCAGCATCACGTTGACAACGTTGGTGCCGCCGCCTTCGGTGAGCGCGCGGTCGAGGAAAAAGGGCGAGATGCTCTGCGGGAAGCTGCGTGTCATCAGGGCCCAGGCCAGCGTGGCCATGCCGCCACCGGCGACGGCGGCGACCAGCAGGTCGCGCCCGCGGCGGCCCCAGGGGCGCAGCCGTACCAGCGCAGGCTGCACAAGCGCGGACTTTGGGTGCGCCGGCAACACCGCGTCCACGCGGCGCATCGGCAGCCAGCGCAGGCCCAGCAGGACCAGCACGGTGGTCACGGCCTCGACCACCAGTTGCGTCAGCGCCAGGTCGGGCGCCGAGAACCAGATGTAGGTCACGCAGGACACCAGGCCCGCACCCGAGGCCAGCATCAGCGCAGCCAGCCGGTGGAACTTGGCCTGCCACGCGGCGGCCAGCGCACAGGTACCGCCGATGACCCAGGTCATGGCGAACATGGGGGAGAAGGGCAGCAGCGCGCGTGTGCCGGGCGCTGCCGGGGTGGCCCACAGCGCGGCTGCGGCGCCTGTCACCGCCACCAGCACCAGCCACAGCAGTTGCCACTGCATGCGGCGTGTACCGAACAGGCGGCGGCTGCGGCGGCCGGCTTCGCTCAGCAGCGCCAGCAGGTGCTCGAAGAGGCGCTGCCCGTCGAAACGGTGCAGCAGCGGTGTGTGCACGAGACCGCCGTCCATGCGCTGGCGGCGCTGCAGCAGGTAGAGCAAACCGCCGCCGACCAGTGCCACGAAGCTCATCAGGAGCGGCAGGTTGAAGCCATGCCAGACGGCCAGGCTGTACGCGGGCAGCGTGCCGCCGACCACCGGTGTGGCCGCCGCCGCCAGCAGCGGGCCGACAGACCAGGCCGGCGCCACGCCTACCACCAGGCACACCAGCACCAGCAGCTCGACCGGCACACGCATCCAGTGTGGCGGCTCGTGCGGGTGCCGGGGCACCGCGTCGCCGCAGGGGGGGCCGAAGAACACATCGAACACGAAGCGCGCCGAATAGGCCACACTGAAGATGCCCGCGACGGTGGCGATCACCGGCAGGCTGACATCGACCCAGGGCGTGGCCTGGATGAAGACCGTCTCGGCGAAGAACATCTCCTTCGAGAGAAAACCGTTGAGCAGCGGCACGCCCGCCATCGAGGCGCTGGCGATGATGGCCAGGGTGCCCGTGACGGGCATCAGCCGCATCAGGCCGCTGAGCTTGCGGATGTCGCGGGTGCCGGTTTCGTGGTCGATGATGCCGGCCGCCATGAAGAGCGAGGCCTTGAAGGTGGCGTGGTTCATCACGTGGAACACCGCCGCCACCGCCGCCAGTGGGCTGTTGAGGCCCAGCAGCAGCGTGATGAGGCCCAGGTGCGAGATCGTCGAATAGGCCAGCAGTGCCTTCAGGTCGCGCTGGAACATCGCAATGAAGCCGCCGAGCAGCAGCGTGGTGGCGCCGGCGCCACCGACCATCCAGAACCACTGCTCGGTGCCGGAGAGCACGGGCCACAGCCGCGCCATCAGGAAGACACCGAGCTTCACCATGGTGGCCGAGTGCAGGTAGGCTGACACCGGCGTGGGCGCCGCCATGGCGCGCGGCAGCCAGAAGTGGAAGGGAAACTGGGCGCTCTTGGTGAAGGCGCCCAGCAGCACCAGCACCAGCACCGCCGGGTAGAGCGCATGGGCGCGGATGCGGTCGCCCGCGGCCAGCACCACGTCGAGGTCGTAGCTGCCGACGATGCGGCCCAGCACCAGCACGCCCGCCAGCAGGCACAGCCCGCCCGCACCGGTCACGGTGAGCGCCATGCGTGCACCGCGCCGGGCATCACGCCGGTGGTGCCAGTAGCCGATCAGCAGGAAGGAGAAGAGGCTGGTGAGCTCCCAGAACAGCACCATCTGGACCAGGTTGCCCGAGAGCACCACGCCCATCATCGCACCCATGAAGGCGAGGAAGAACGAGAAGAAGCGCGGCACCGGGTCGGAGGCCGACATGTAGTAGCGCGCATAGAGCACCACCAGCGCGCCGATGCCCAGCACCAGCATGCAGAACAGCCAGGCGAAGCCGTCCATCCGGAACACGAGGTTGAGGCCGAGCGCCGGCAGCCATTCGATTTCCTGCCGCAGCACCTGGCCATGGGCGACCTGGGGAAAGAGCCAGGCGGCCTGGAGAGCGCAACCGAGTGCGACGAGCCCCGCCAGGGTCGACTCCCGGTTGCGCGCGTTGGAGGGCATCAGTGCGGCCAACACGCTGGCAAGAAAGGGGAGTGCGACGAGAAAGACCAGGGGCATTGAGGGCGATGCGTCGGTGGTGGGGTTTGCCAAATCATAGCCATCCCCCATGGCGGGCCATGCCCGAAATCCCCCAGGTTCCGCGGGAGGTAATGGCTACGGGGGCCGCACCCTCGGGATGATGCTATCTATCCGATAGCAATTCTGCCCCGACGGCACCTGCCATGGGTCTCAGGCGTCCAGGGGGTCGCGGCCCTGGGGCGGCGTGCCGTGCCGGGTCAGCGCGCGCTGGATCAGGAGACTGATCAGCAGTGCCGCGGTGGCTGCGTTCACCGTGCCTCCCGAGAAGCTGAGCCATTGCACCAGGCTGTCGACCGCTTCGACGCTCACCTCCTGGGCGTGGCGCACGAGGGCCACCATATCGGCGGCGTGGACATTGGGAAGGTCATCGATACCCACGTGCAGCTCATGGCCTGCGGAGCGGAAACGGATTTTCGCGAAGATGCCGTGGGCGATGGCCACGAGCGAGAGAACACTCAAGGGACGGATCAGCGTTTCCAGGATGTGGCAGCGCTCCGCCGCGGGTGCCGACGCGTAGACCTCCGCCACCAGTGCGGGGATCGTCGCGTCGGACAGGGTGTCGGGAGATGCGGGCGCAGCTCCGTCGGGTTGTGGTGCGGTGCATGGCATGTCTTACTCCTTTGCGTCATGTCTGCCGGCGGCACCGAGCGACGGATCGGGGGTCTCGGTGGCCAGAAAACGGATGGTGGAGCCGCTACGCACAGGCTTGATGAACGGGCCGTAAAGTCGGGTGACTTTACCGGCCCAGCGCGGCCCACTGCGCCTGGAAGCCGACTAGCAAGAACAGCCCCAGGCCCAGTTCGATGGCGATGGTCGTGGCCGCGGCGACCCCCGGAAGCGGCACTCCCTTGGAGGCGATCATCACCGCGGCGGCGCGCTGGGCCGGGGTTCAGTGCGGCAGAGAATGCGAGCCGTGTAGAGGGGATGCCGGACCCAGTACCATCGACGCAATGATTGATGCCTTGATCGAAAGAGTGCTGGTCAAGACCTTCGGCCTGCTGGTGCGGCGCGGGTCCCTGTCGGTGGTGCTTCCCGGTGGGAAGGTGCTGCAGTTCGGCGACAGGACCACACCGCATGCCAGGATCCGTTTCACCGACCGGCGCGCCATCGCCAAGCTGCTGATGGACCCCGACCTGCAGCTCGGCGAACTGTTCATGGACGAGCGGCTGGTGATGGAAGAGGGCACGGTCTACGACCTGCTGGAGCTGTTCCTGCGCGACTCCCAGGACGTGAAGCCCCACGTCACCCTGCGCCTGGCCGACGGCATGCGCATGGGCCTGCGGCATTGGCTGCAGCGCAACCTGCCGGCCAAGGCGCAGCGCAACGTGTCCCACCACTACGACCTGGGCGACCCGCTCTACGGCTACTTCCTGGACGCGGACCGGCAGTATTCGTGTGCCTATTTCGAAACCCCGGACCTGACGCTGGAGCAGGCGCAGTTGGCCAAGAAGCGCCACATCGCCGCCAAGCTGCTGATCGAGCCCGGCCAGAGGGTGCTGGATATCGGCTGCGGCTGGGGCGGCATGGCGCGCTACCTTGCCTCGGTGGGCGGCGCGGGCCAGGTCACGGGCATCACCCTGTCGCAGGAGCAGTTGGCATACGCCAAGGCGCAATCGGCTGGGCCGGCCTATGCCGGCAAGCTGGAATTCCGCCTGGAGGACTACCGCGCCACGCCAGGCAGGTTCGACCGCATCGTCTCGGTCGGCATGTTCGAGCATGTGGGGCTGGGCTTTCACGATATTTTCTTCAAGAAATGCCACGACCTGCTCACCGACGACGGGGTGATGCTGCTGCATTTCATCGGCAATTGCGAAACGCCGGATTTCAACAACCCCTGGATCGAGAAATACATCTTCCCGGGCGGCCATATCCCGACGCTGTCGGAATGCACCCCCGCCATCGAGCGTTCGGGCCTGGTCGTCACCGACATCGAGATCCTGCGCCTGCACTATGCAAGCACGCTGCGCGAGTGGCGCAGGCGCTTCTTCGCCCACCGCGAGGAAATCAAGGCGCTGTACGACGAACGGTTCTGCAAGATGTGGGAGTTCTACCTCTCCATGTCCGAGACCGCCTTCCGCTACCAGGAGATCGCCATCTTCCAGATCCAGCTGGCGCGCAGGCAGGAGAACGTGCCGCTCACCCGGGACTACATGGCGGGACAGAAGGCCAG
>JAZJYT010000052.1:0-10832 GCA_040390235.1 Pseudomonadota bacterium
AGTTGCAGTGCATCGACTCGTCGCGCAGGATGTACTGGTACTGCTCGGCGGCGCCGGTCATCTTGTTCTGCCGGCCCAGCGCCAGGATCTGGGTGAAACCGACGTAGAAGAACAGGCCTTCCATCAGGCAGGCGAAGACGATCAGGCTCTTGAGCAGGGTCTGGTCGGTCTCGTGGGTGCCGGTGTGGAACAGCGGGTCGCTGATGGCCTCGATGAAGGGCACCAGGAACTCGTCCTTGTCGCGGATCGACTGGACTTCGTTGTAGGCGTTGAAGATTTCGCTCTCGTCCAGGCCGAGCGACTCGACGATGTACTGGTAGGCGTGCGTGTGGATTGCTTCCTCGAAGGCCTGGCGCAGCAGGAACTGGCGGCATTCGGGCGCGGTGATGTGCCGGTAGGTGCCGAGCACGATGTTGTTGGCGGCCAGCGAGTCGGCGGTGACGAAGAAGCCGAGGTTGCGCTTGACGATGCGGCGCTCGTCCTCGGTCAGCCCGTTCGGGTCCTTCCACAGGGCGATGTCGCGGGTCATGTTCACTTCCTGCGGCATCCAGTGGTTGGCGCAGGTAGCGAGGTATTTTTCCCAGGCCCACTTGTACTTGAAGGGGACGAGCTGGTTGACGTCGGTCTTGGCGTTGATGATGCGCTTGTCGGCGGCATTCACGCGGCGGTGCACGGCAGGCACCGTGGGCTTTTCGGCGGCGCTGGTGTGCAGCGGTGCGTCGGGCGCCGCGGAAAAATCATGCGCTGCGGGATTCGTTGCAAGCGCCGTCGCACGGGCCACGACGGGCGTCGCAGCATCGCGGCTGCCGGGCAGTCCGCTGTGCGTCGATGTCGTCGGTGATGGCTTGACTTCTTCGTCCCAGGTCAGCATAGGTTTTCCAAGTGTTCGGATTATGAAAGCAGGCATGCGAAATGAAAAGCACCTGTCACAGGTGCATGCACTTCACATGCCTTCCATGTTGCTTGGCTGCATCGCATTGGGCGTCGAAAGGCCGGTGCATGCGATGCGCTTCGCGTTTTTATGGGTGCCGCTTACTGGCAGGCTTCGCAGCCCGGGTCGTCGATCGCGCAGAACTTGATGTCGGTCGCGGGCACTGCGGCATCGGCCTGTGCGCGGGCTGCCGCGGCGGCGGCGTCGAGTGCGTTCGACGACGGTGTGCCGGAGGCCGACAGGGTCGAGCCGCCGGACGACACCGCGTTGAGGCGGCCCGATTGCACGGTCGATTTCTCGGCATGCGTGGCGCTGCTGGTGCGCAGGTAGTAGGTGGTCTTCAGGCCGCGCAGCCAGGCCAGCTTGTAGGTGTCGTCGAGCTTCTTGCCCGAGGCGCCGGCCATGTAGATGTTCAGCGACTGGGCCTGGTCGATCCACTTGGAGCGGCGCGCGGCGGCTTCCACCAGCCAGGTGGTTTCCACCTCGAAGGCGGTGGCGTAGAGCGACTTGATCTCGTGCGGCACGCGGTCGATGGGGCGCAGCGAGCCGTCGAAGTGCTTCAGGTCCATGACCATCACGTCGTCCCACAGGCCCAGGCGCTTCAGGTCGCGCACCAGGTAGCCGTTGATGATGGTGAACTCGCCCGACAGGTTGGACTTGACCGAGAGGTTGCCGAAGCAGGGCTCGATCGAGGCGTCCACGCCGACGATGTTGGAGATGGTGGCGGTCGGCGCGATGGCGATGCAGTTGGAGTTGCGCATGCCGTCGGCGGCGATCTTGTTGCGCAGCGCATCCCAGTCGAGGGTGACCGAGCGGTCGACTTCGACGTAGCCGCCGCGGGCTTCGGCCAGCAGGTCGAGCGTGTCGGCCGGCATGATGCCGCGGTCCCACAGCGAGCCCTTGTAGCTGGAGTAGCGGCCGCGTTCCTTGGCCAGGTCGGAGGAGGCCCAGTAGGCGTGGTAGCAGATGGCTTCCATCGACTCGTCGGCGAACTGCACCGCCTGCTCCGAGGCGTAGGGGATGCGCAGTTCGTACAGGCTGTCCTGGAAGCCCATCAGGCCCAGGCCCACCGGGCGGTGGCGCATGTTGGAGTCGCGCGCCTTCTTAACCGCGTAGTAGTTGATGTCGATGACGTTGTCGAGCATACGCATGGCGATGCCGATGGTGCGCTTGAGCTTGTCGTGGTCGACCTTGCCGTCCTTCAGATGCTGCAGCAGGTTCACGGAACCCAGGTTGCAGACGGCGGTTTCGGTGTCGCTGGTGTTGAGCGTGATCTCGGTGCAGAGGTTCGACGAGTGCACCACACCCGCATGCTGCTGGGGCGAACGCACGTTGCAGGCGTCCTTGAAGGTGATCCAGGGGTGGCCGGTCTCGAACAGCATGGTGAGCATCTTGCGCCACAGGTCGGCGGCCTGCACCGTCTTGGCCGGCTTGATCTCGCCGCGGGCGGCCTTCTCTTCATAGGCGACGTAGGCGGTTTCGAAGGCCTTGCCGAACAGGTCGTGCAGATCGGGCACGTTCGACGGCGAGAACAGGGTCCAGGTGCCCTTTTCCATGACACGGCGCATGAACAGGTCGGGCACCCAGTTGGCGGTGTTCATGTCGTGCGTGCGGCGGCGGTCGTCGCCGGTGTTCTTGCGCAGTTCCAGGAACTCCTCGATGTCGAGGTGCCAGGTTTCCAGGTAGGTGCAGACCGCACCCTTGCGTTTGCCGCCCTGGTTGACCGCCACAGCGGTGTCGTTGACGACCTTCAGGAAGGGCACGACGCCCTGCGATTCGCCGTTGGTGCCCTTGATGTGGCTGCCGAGGGCGCGCACGCGGGTCCAGTCGTTGCCCAGGCCGCCGGCGAACTTCGACAGCAGCGCGTTTTCCTTGATGGATTCGTAGATGCCGTCCAGGTCGTCGGGCACCGTGGTCAGGTAGCAGCTGGAGAGCTGCGAGCGCAGGGTGCCGGCGTTGAACAGGGTGGGTGTGCTCGACATGAAGTCGAACGAGGACAGCACCTCGTAGAACTGGATGGCGCGGGTTTCGCGGTCGACCTCGCCCAGCGACAGGCCCATGGCCACCCGCATGAAGAAGGACTGCGGCATTTCGATGCGGGTCTTCTTGACGTGCTGGAAGTAGCGGTCGTAGAGCGTCTGCAGGCCGAGGTAGTCGAACTTCAGGTCGCGCTCGGCCTTGAGCGCCGCGGCCAGGCGGGGCAGGTCGAACTGCAGCAGCTTTTCGTCGAGCAGGTCGTTCTCGACACCCTTCTTGATGAACTGCGGGAAGTTGTCGACGTAGGCGGCCGCCATTTCAGATGGCGCGGTCTCGCGGCCGAACACTTCGCGGGCGATGGTGTGCAGCAGCAGGCGCGCGGTGGCGTAGGTGTAGTCGGGGTCTTTTTCGATCAGCGTGCGGGCGGCCAGGATGGAGGCCTTGAACACTTCGTCGATCGGCACGCCGTCGTACAGGTTGCGCATGGTCTCGGCGACGATCGGGTCGGCCTTGACGTCCACACCGAGGCCGCTGCAGGCGGACTCGATCAGGCCCTGGAGCTTGCCCATGTCGAGGGCGACACGCTGGCCGCCGTCGAGCACGTGCAGTTCGGGCGCTGCGGGCTGCTGCTGCTCGACCTGCTTGGCGCGTTCCTGCGTGCGGCGTTCACGGTAGAGCACGTAGGCGCGGGCGATTTCATGGTGGCCGCCGCGCATCAGGCCGAGTTCGGCCTGGTCCTGCACGTCTTCGATGTGGAAAGTGCCGCCGCCGGGGCGCGAGCGCATCAGGGCGCGCACCACGTTCTGGGTCAGGGCGTCCACCGTCTCGCGCACGCTGGCCGAGGCCGCGCCCTGGGTGCCGTGCACCGCCAGGAAGGCTTTCATCATGGCGACCGCGATCTTCTGCGGCTCGAACGGCACGACCGCGCCGTTGCGGCGGATGATCTGGTAGTGCGCCAGGGTGCCGGGGGCCGCCGGCTGGGCGGTGGCTGCGGACACCTCGGGCGAAAAGGCCTGGGAGGCTTGGGCTGAGGGCTGGAGGGGGGTGGACTGTGCGGTTTGCATGGATTCCTCTTCGTTGTACTGGTGGCTCCGGCGCGGCCGACGCGAAACGCGCGCTGGGAGACTTCGGGTATTGGGTTGCCGGGTAACGCACGCACCCTATATGTGGGGTGCGGCAGTCATTCTAGACACTACAGATAGTGTTTAGGGCGGGTAAACCGAGCTTTTTTCTTCCGCAGATGTAACTCCGACGGACGGTCGGCCGGCAGGCCTTGCCGGTGGCGGAAATCTTGCCCGGAAAGCAGCATCGATGCGGGTCGCGGCGGCTTTTGCCCCGCCAGCCCGCATGGAATCGACATCTGCGAATATCTAGGTTCTGGCGGAAATTTCCGGGCTTCCGACGGCCGTCGCCGCGGGGAAGCGCCCGGCCGGCCAGCCCAGGGCCTGGCGCAGGCGCGGCCAGTCGAAACCCGGCCCCGGATCCTGCTTGCGGCCGGGCGCGACATCGGAGTGCCCGGCCACGTGCACGATGGGGTAGCGCGCCGCCAGTCCGCGGCACAGGGCCGACAGGGCGGCGTACTGGGGGGCGCTGAAGCTGTCGCCCTCCAGCCCCTCCAGTTCGACCCCGATGGAGTCGTCGTTGCAGTTGTCGCGGCCCCGGTAGTGCGAGGGCCCGGCATGCCAGGCGCGGGCGTCGCAGTCGACGAACTGCCACAGGGCGCCATCGCGCCGGATATAGAAGTGGCTCGACACCTCGATGCCGCGGATGGTGCCGAAGTAGGGGTGGGCATCCCAGTCGAGGGTGTTGGTGAACAGGGCGAACACCTCGCCGCCACCATAGACACCCGGCGGCAGGC
The DNA here is from genome assembly GCA_040390235.1 of Pseudomonadota bacterium. Classification (GTDB taxonomy): domain Bacteria; phylum Pseudomonadota; class Gammaproteobacteria; order Burkholderiales; family Burkholderiaceae_C; genus Xylophilus. The sequence continues at coordinate 4,767 of JAZJYT010000052.1, forward strand.
TGATGGAGTGCACCACCACCAGGTCGATGGCCGCGCCGGCCGGCCGCGGGCCGAAGTTGGGCGAGGGGCAGCGCCGCGCCGCGGACCACCAGCCGCCGTCCCAGCCGCCGTCCGGGCCGGCGGTGTCCCCGCCGGGGGCGTCAGTGTTCGCTGCCACTGTCGGCGGGTTCACCGTGTTCCTGGGCATCGCCGGGTTCGGTGATGTTCAGGCGCGCGATGCGGTAGCGGATCTGGCGCAGGCTGATGCCCAGCTGCGCGGCGGCGGCCGTGCGGTTGAAGCGGTTCTCGGCCAGCGCGCGCACCAGGATCTCGCGTTCGCGGGCATCCAGGTAGGCCTGCAGGTCTTCCGGCATGGGGGCTGCCGGGGCCGGGCCGGTGTCCGTCTTGCCCACCCTGTCCGCCGGGTCCGGCAGGGCGGGCACGCCGGCCATCGGCATCGCCACCACGGCGGCGTCGAGCTGCAGGGTGTCGCCGTCGCTGAGCGCCACGGCGCGGTGGAGCAGGTTTTCCAGCTCGCGCACGTTGCCCGCCAGCGGCTGGGCCGCCAGCTGGGCGAGCGCCTCGGCCGACAGCACGGGGGCGGCCATGCCGGATTCGTGGGCGATACGCTCCAGCAGCGCGGCGCAGAGTGCGGGCAGGTCCTCGCGGCGCTCGCGCAGCGGCGGCACCACGATCTCGATCACGTTGAGGCGGTAGAACAGGTCCTGGCGGAAGTTGCCCTCGCGCACGTCGGCGGCCAGGTCGCGGTGGGTGGCGCTGACGATACGCACGTCCACCGCCTCTTCCTGCGCCGAACCGATAGGCCGCACGCTGCGTTCCTGGATGGCGCGCAGCAGTTTGGACTGCATGGACAGCGGGAGGTCGCCGATCTCGTCGAGGAACAGGGTGCCGCCGCGCGCGGCCTGGAAATAGCCCTCGCGGTCGGCCACCGAGCCGGTATAGGCGCCCTTGCGGGCACCGAAGAACTCGGATTCGAGCAGGTTCTCGGGGATGGCGCCGCAGTTCACCGCCACCAGCGGGCCGTCGGCGCGGTGGCTGCTGGCGTGCAGGGCCCGGGCGATCAGCTCCTTGCCGGTGCCCGATTCGCCGCGCACCAGCACCGGCGCCATGCCCCGGGCCACACGGGCGATGCGCTGCTTGACCGCATGCATGGGCGCCGATTCACCGACCAGGCGCGCCAGCGCCGCCTCGGCGCGTGCGGGCAACAGCGGTGCCGCCGCGCCGGGGGTCGCACCGGAGCGGGCCGGCGCGGTCGCTTCCGGCCCGGCCGCCGCCGCCACGGCTGCGGCGACCACCGAGCGGAACTGCTTCAGGTCCACCGGCTTGGTGAGGTAGTCGAAGGCGCCGGCCTTCAGGGCCTCCACCGCGTTCTCGGCGGAGCCGTAGGCGGTCATCACCACGCAGCGCTCGGGGCGGCCGTGGCTGCGCAGCAGGCGCAGGATCTCCAGGCCCGAGCCGTCGGGCAGGCGCACGTCGGAGATCACCGCGCCGAAGCGCTGCTGCCGCAACTGGTCGCGCGCCTCGGCCAAGGTGGCGGCCGATTCGACCCGGTAGCCCTCGCGCAGCAGCGCCAGTTCGTACAGGGTGCGCAGGTCGGGCTCGTCGTCGATCACCAGGATCGTCGTGTCGGCACTGGAGGGGCGCGGGCTGGTAGTCACGGGGCTATTGTGTCAAAAGCCGCCGCGGCGGCCACCGCCGCCACCGGCCGGAACACCACGGTGAAGGCGTTGCCGTCCACCAGCCCCCGCAGGGTGGGGCGCTGCAGGCGGCGGTAGCCCAGCGTGGCGCCATGGCGCTCGCACAGTTCGCGGCATATATAGAGGCCCAGGCCGCTGGAGCGGCTCTCGGACGAGAAGAAGGGCTCGAACAGCCGCTGCTCCACCGCCGGCTCCAGCGGCACGCCATCGCTCCACACCTCCAAACGCAGGGGGCCGTGGGCGTCAGCCAGGGTGCGCACCTGCAGCGCGTCTTCGGCATGGCTGATGTAGCGCAGCGCGTTGTCCAGCAGGTTGACCAGCACGCGGCGCAGGTGCTCGGCGTCGAACTGCACCAGGGCGCGGTCGGTGTTGGTGATGAACCGCAGGCCGCAGCCGTGGCCGGCGTGCACATGCCAGTCGATGCAGGTGCTGGTCACGGTGTCGTCCAGCGCGGCCGGCGCGGCGTCGAAATCCAGCTGGCGCTGGGCGCGCGACACGTCCAGCACCTCCTCGGCGATGCGGGCCAGGCGCTGTGCGTTCTGCGCCACCATGCGCACCAGCTGTTTGTGCCCGGGATCACGCAGGTCCTCGTCCAGCAGCTGGTTGGCCTGCACGATGGCCGCCAGCGGGTTGCGGATCTCGTGCGCCACGGCCGCCGACATGCGGCCCATGGCCGCGAGTTTCTCGGTGCGCAGCCGCGCCTCGCTTTCGCGCAGGTCTTCGAGGAACATCACGCACAGGGTCTCGGCCTGGGCATCGAGCGGCGGCGTCTGCCGTGCCTGGACCTGCAGGCGGCGCGGCCCGGTGCCGTCGTGCTGCAGCACCACCTCGACCGCCTCGTGCCGGGCATTGCCCGCAAAAGCGTCGGCCGCCAGGTCGGCCAGCGGCCGCCAGGTCGGCAGGCTCAGCAGGGAAAAGGGCGGCACCGCGTCCGACGGTGTGGTGCCCAGCAGCAGCCGCGCCGCCGGGTTGGCCACCCGCACCAGGCCGTCCCGGTCCACCACCAGCACCCCGCCGGCGAGCGACTCGATCACCAGTTCGTTGACCTGCGCCTGCACGGCCGCCGCCTGCTGGCCCTGGCGGGCGAGCTTTTCCTCGCGCGCCAGCCGCGTCGCCAGCGGGTTGACCAGGGAACTGACGACAAAATAACCGATGCCGGTGAGCCCGGCCTGCACGAAATGCGAGGCCGCGGTGCCGGGCGCGGCGAACCAGGCCCAGCCGGCGTCGGCCAGCAGCAGTAGGGTGACGCCAGCCGCGGTGCCCAGGGCGGTGGTGCCCGAACCCAGCACCGCCGCCATCAGCACCGGCAGGCCGAGCAGGGGGGTGTAGTTCAGGCCGCCCGGCTGCAGTACCTGCATGGCCGAGAAGGCCAGCAGGTCGACCCCGACCGTGGGTAGCCACAGCCGGCCGAGGGCCGGTTCGTCCGGCCGCGGGCGCAACGCCATACGCACGAACAGCGTGGCTGCCATGTAGGCGCCGCACAGCGCCAGGAACGGACCCCGCGGTCCCCCCTGGCCCAGCGCGTAGACCAGCCCCTGCAGCAGCAGCACGGCCAGGGCCACCATGACCCGGGCGCTGGCGAAGCCGTTCCAGATGCGTGCCACCGCCATGTCGCGGTTGCCGAACCAGGTGTCGGAATCGACCATGGGCTCAGTGCGTGGCCGGGCGGCTCACGGACGCCGGTGTTCGGCGCTGCAGAAGTGGCGGCCGCCGGGGGCGGGCAGCGCATCGCTGGCCGGCAGGTGCAGGCCACAAGTGGCGCAGCGCACCATTTCCTCGGGGGCGGCGATACGCGGGCCGGCCGCTGGCCTGGCCTTGGGCGCCGCCTGCGGAGCGTCGTCGCTGCTGCTGCTATTGCCGCGTACGCTGCGGCGCACCAGCCATACCAGCAGGGCGAGGGTGGCGAGCATCACCAGCAATTTCATGCGAGCACCCGCCCCAGCACCACTTCGAGCACAAACCGCGAACCCACGTAGGCCAGCAGCAGCAGGGCCGAACCGGCATACAGCCAGCGCAGGGCGGTGCGCCCGCGCCAGCCGAAGCGCGCACGGCCGAGCAGCAGCACCAGGAAGGTCAGCCACGACAGCACCGAGAACACCGTCTTGTGGTCCCAGTGCCAGGCGCGGCCGTAGATCACCTCCCCGAACAGCAGGCCCGCGCTCAGCGTGGCGGTCAGCAGCACGAAGCCGGCGGTGACGAAGCGGAAGGTCAGGCGCTCCAGCGTGAGCAGGGGCATGCCGCTTTGCGGTTCGGAGGCCTGGCGCATCTGCTTTTCCGCGCGGGTCATCAGCCAGGCGTGTACCAGGGCTGCGGCGAACAGACCGTAAGAGGCGATGCCCAGCGCCAGGTGCAGCGACAGCCAGGGCGAGCCCTGCACATGCAGCGGCGTGCCGGGAAACACCACCGCCAGCAGCACCGCCAGCCCCCCCAGGCCGGCCAGCGCCCAGCGTGTCTGCATGGCGGGGAACAGGCGGCTTTCCACCGCATACACCGTCAGCACCAGCCAGGCGGTGACCGACAGCGCCGGCGCAAAACCGAAGCGTGGCTGCTCGGCCAGGAGGTCCCAGCCCAGCACCACCGCATGCAGCAGCCAGGCGACGACCAGCGCGGCGCGGCCGGTGCGCTCCGGGATATGGCGTGCGAATGCCGCAGGTACGGCATAGGCGGCAGCCGCCGCAAGACCCAGCACCATGCTGGTGGGGGATGCACTGGCTAAAATCATGGCCTGGAGTTTAGTGGCCTTTGACGGGTCCCCTCTGGCTCTTTCGCCCCCGCCGGCCGCGCCGGGGCGCCTGCCGAGCTCCCCTGCCGCCGCCTTTCTGCCGTCTTTCCTTACCGCGCTCTACCACCATGGCCTCCGCCCTTACCGACAAACTCTCCCGGCTCGTCAAGGAAATGCGCGGCCAGGCCCGTATTACCGAATCCAACGTGCAGGACATGCTGCGCGAGGTGCGCATGGCCCTGCTGGAGGCCGACGTGGCCCTGCCGGTGGTGCGCGACTTCATCGCCCGCGTCAAGGACAAGGCGCTGGGCCAGGAGGTGCTGGGCTCGCTCAAGCCCGGCCAGGCGCTGGTGGGCATCGTCAGCCGCGAACTCGCCGCCACCATGGGCGAGGGTATTGCAGACATCAACCTGGCGGCCCAGCCGCCGGTGGTGATCCTGATGGCCGGCCTGCAGGGCGCTGGCAAGACCACCACCACCGCCAAGCTGGCCAAGCACCTGATCGAAAAGCGCAAGAAGAAGGTGCTGACCGTGTCGGGCGACGTCTACCGCCCGGCCGCCATCGAACAGCTGAAGATGGTGACCCAGCAGGCCGGTGCCGAGTGGTTCCCCAGCACGACCGAGCAAAAGCCGCTCGACATCGCCGCCGCCGCGCTGGACTACGCCAAGCGCCACTTCTTCGACGTGCTGCTGGTCGATACGGCCGGGCGGCTGGCCATCGACGAGGTGCTGATGCGCGAGATCCAGGACCTGCACGGCTTCCTGCATCCGACCGAAACCCTGTTCGTGGTCGATGCCATGCAGGGCCAGGACGCGATCAACACCGCCAAGGCTTTCAAGGAGGCGCTGCCGCTGACCGGCATCGTGCTGACCAAGCTCGACGGCGATTCGCGCGGCGGCGCCGCGCTGTCGGTGCGGCAGATCACCGGCGCGCCGATCAAGTTCGCCGGCACCAGCGAGAAGATCGACGGGCTGGAGGTGTTCGACGCCGAGCGCCACGCCGGCCGCATCCTGGGCATGGGCGATATCGTGGCCCTGGTGGAGCAGGTGACCGCCGGCGTCGACATGGAGGCCGCGCAGAAGCTCGCCACCAAGATCAAGAGCGGCGACGGCTTCGACCTGAACGACTTCCTGGGCCAGCTGCAGCAGATGAAGCAGATGGGCGGCCTGTCCAGCCTGATGGACAAGATGCCCAGCGAAATGGCCGCCAAGGCCGGCCAGGTGGACATGGGCAAGGCCGAGCGCGACATGCGCCGCAAGGAAGGCATCATCCAGAGCATGACCGCCCTGGAGCGCCGCAAGCCCGACCTCATCAAGGCCACCCGCAAGCGCCGCATCGCGGCCGGCGCGGGGGTGCAGGTGCAGGAGGTCAACCGTCTGCTGAACGAGTTCGAGCAGATGCAGACGATGATGAAGAAGATGAAGGGCGGGGGGCTGATGAAGATGATGAAGCGGATGGGGGGGATGAAGGGGCTGCCGGGCATGGGTGGGGGCGGGCGGCCTTTCTAAGCTGAGGCTGCCTGGGGCCCTGTCCTCTGCAGGGGGCGGGGGTGTCTTTGGCCTTCGGCCCCCGGAACCCGCGCAGACGGGGACGGCCCTTCGGGCTTCCCTGCGCGCCTCCGCGGCAGGCGGGGTCTCGCTCAAACTC
>JAZJYT010000053.1:0-52775 GCA_040390235.1 Pseudomonadota bacterium
TGGCTCCTCGACCTGGGCTCGAACCAGGGACCTACGGATTAACAGTCCGGCGCTCTACCAACTGAGCTATCGAGGAACAAGCCTCGCAGTATACATCGAAAAATCAGGCTTTTGGAAGAGAGCCCTCAAAAGCTCGCCCGCATGCCGACACGAACGGCCCGCGGAGCCCCCTGGTACAGGTACACGTGGCCGTACTGGGAGGGGGATTCCTTCCAGTAGCGGCGGTTGGCGACGTTGTCGATGTTCAGGGTCCACTGCACCGGCGTGCCGTCCAGCTTCTGGTTGTAGCGCAGGCCGGCGTCGATGCGGGTCCAGCCCGGCAGGTTGATGGAGTCGTCGGGCAGCACGGCGCGGCGGCCTTCGTGCGACAGGCTGCCGAGCAGCTCCAGGCCGGCGATGCCGGGCACCCGCCAGCCGGCCTGGGCGCGGATGACGTTGTCGGGCACGTTGGTCGGGCGCTGGCCGTTCAGGGCCGGCTGCATGCTGCTGCCGCGGCGCTTGGCGTCGATCAGCGTCAGGCCACCGGCCAGGCGCCACGGGCCCTGGGTCCACTGCGCCGAGAATTCGGCGCCCTGGTGCACGGCTTCACCGTCGTTGGCGCCCTGGCAGGGGCTGATGCCCAGGTTGCTGCAGGCGTCCAGGTTGGTCACCGGCCGCACGATGTGGAACAGCGCGGCCTGCCACAGCAGGTGGTCCTCGCCACCCTTCAGGCCCAGTTCCCACTGGCGCGACTTGAGCGAGGGCAGGCCGACACCGGCATTGCTGTACTGCGCCGGCCGGTTGGGCACGATCTGCGATTCCACCCCCTCGCCGTAGCTGGCGTAGACGGTGCGGGTCGGTGTCAGTGCATAACTCACCGCGGCGAACGGCGTGGTGAAACCCGCGTCGTAGCCGGTGGGGTTGCTGCCGTCCGTGCCCACGCTGTCGCGCGACAGGTGGGTGTGGCGCAGGCCGACCCAGGTGGTCAGGCGTTCGGTCCAGTGGATGGCGTCCTGCACCGAGAGCTCCACCGAACGTTCGTTGCGGTTGGTATTGGGCGCGGTCAGCGTCGGGTCGGGCGCGGTGAACAGGGTGCCCAACACGTTGCCGCTGCCCACGTAGTTGTAGGCCTGGTCCTGGAAGCGGTTGCGCACACGGCTCACCAGCAGGCCGAAGCCCAGCTCGTGCCGCACGCTGCCGGTCATGGCGCGGCCCTGCAGGCCCAGGTTGGCGGCCTGCTGCAGGCGGCGTTCGTTGTCGCTGCGGAAGTCGTACAGGTCGTAGGTGCCGTCGGAGCAGTAGCGGTCGAAGTTGCCCTCGGCGCTGCAGCCGAAGGCATAGGCCAGCCGGTCGTTGCTCTTCAAACGCTGCTGGCCCAGCTGCGCGGACCAGCGCCAGGTGTCCGACAGGGCCTGCTGGAAACGCAGCGTTCCCGTCAGCGCGTCGAATACCGAAGGCTGCGACCACGGCTGGTTGTTGAGGTTCAGGCGCGGGTCCGGCGGCGCCGGCAGGGTGTTGCCCAGCAGGCTGAAACCCGCCTGGCTGGGCTGCGACTTGTGGCTGTACTCCAGCTCGGCTTCCAGCAGCGAGTCGCGGCTGACGCGCCAGTCCATCGCCAGCGAGGCCAGGTTGCGGTTGCCGTCCAGGTTGCGCAACTGCGGGCGCAGGCGTTCCTCGGCCACGTTCAGGCGGTAGCCGAACTGGCGGTCTTCGCCGAAGCGGTCCCCCAGGTCCACCGCGCCCAGCAGGCCGCCGCGCTGGGTGGCTTCCACCCGCACCTCGCGCAGCTGGTACTCGGTGGGGCGCTTCACCACGTAGTTGACCAGGCCGCCCGGCGCGCTGGTGCCCGACTGGATGCCGCTGGTGCCACGCAGGATCTCGACACGTTCCTTGTTGTCCAGCGGGATGGTGGTCTCGGCGCTGATCGGCAGGCCCTCGCGCCGGAAGTTGAAGCGGTTGTCCAGTACAAAGCCGCGCACCGCGATGAAGTCCCAATAGCCGGGGGAGTTGTAGGCGTCGGTGACGGAGGGGTCGAACTGCGTCAGGTCGGCCAGCCGGCGTGCGCCACTGTCGCGCAACTGCTGCTGGTCGACGATGGTGGCCGACAGCGGCACCTGCTGCAGCGGCACGTCGCCGAAACCGGCCACGTCGGCCGCCGGCGCGGCGCGGGCCGCATCGACGGTGACGGTCTTCAGGGTCGGCGAGGTGTCGCCGGGCACGCCCTGGGCGGCGGCGCTGCCGGCTGCCAGCAGCAGGGCGGCCGCGGTAGACCCCCATTGCGCCGGAGCAGGCCGGCGGCCCGCCGGTCGGATGGTTGGTGTGGTGTAGCCCTTCATCGTATCTCCCTCGCTCTGTGCATGGCGCAGGCGGGCGTGCGATGAAGGTACGGGCGATGCAGGGGCGCGCTGCCTCTCGGCGGCCACCCGTACACAGCCCTTTCAGGGCATGCTTTCCTGCGCGAGGATTACCTCAAGCACTTAAAAACTCAAGTGGCTCCGGCGGTACTCCGCCGAACAGGTTCATGGGGTGTTTTCTCAGCCGCGCCGCATGGCGCAGCACCCCCAGCAGATCCTGCCGCGGAGGCGGCAGGCACTTTTCATTTTACGGGACGGTGACAGTCCGCGTTGCCCAGGCTGTGGCGCCGCCGCCACTCCTGGGCGCTGGAGCCCACAAAATGCGGCACGTTGACAAATATGCGAGACGTGGGGTCCACTAGCAGCTTCTTCAGAAGCATATTAAAAAATCCGAAAAATGCAGAAGCGCCGGAATATAAAATCCATAATCAATGCGGTCGCCAAGACTCCAACGCGCCAGTCCTATTTATGGGAGGAGCGAAGCTCCCTTCTTGCCCTGGTGTCGTTCTGGCTGGTAACGCTTCTGCGTTCGATGAGTTTGCTCCAGTGGATAAAATTTCTCACCCGGAGCAGTCAGAAAAAACCTTCGGAAGGTGAACGCTACCAGAAGCGTATCAACTTCCATGCCGCCAATACGGAAATGTATTTCCTCGTCGTGGCATTGTGCATGACCTGTGTGGCATATTTTTATAGATATTCTTATGCGCAAGCAGGAGATTCTATAAAAATAGTGAGTGCATATTTTGCTCTTGAAAGCATAATATGGGTCTGCTACTATCTATTTTTCCGGCATTTCTCCGAGAGAAACTTCACGATATACCACAATTCAGAGTATTTTCTCGGTTTGCCGATAGCGCTTTACATCCAGGTTGTCGGCATAGCACTGGTCGCGCCGTCGTGCTCGGGGGACATTGTAAGTCGCTCCGTCGATGTATTGGATATGATATTCAATCTCAACTTCGACAAGCCAGGCGTGTGTGATAGGGAAGCCGTCTGGTTGACTCGATCACTGCCACTCCTGGGCTTGTTTTATGTGGTCATCCTCTTGTCCAATCTGAGGGATGCTTTTCCTAAAACCGTAATAAAACCTGGTGTTTTCATCGGAATAATTGGTGCGGGAGATGTTGTTGTCGACAGAATTCTCCCCTCTCTTCTATGTCCGGCCAAGGATATTCCGCTGAAGAAGGATCCGGTGATTGATACTCACCCCAAGACAATCACGATATATGATCTAAGCGGTAACTCTGAAGTAACCTTCATCAAGAGGGAGATCGAGGGTCGAAAATTCTCGATTGAAGTCAAGGGTGAAGAAAGCAGTCACAAAATAATAACGGAAATCGTGGCCGAGCGAACGCCGACTATCATAGCTTCGACGTCCGATAGCCACTTCTATTACCTCGGACTGCTTGCCGCGAACAACATCCGGTTTGCCGTCGAGAAGCCGGCAACCATATACGGTCCGGAGATAGACATGCTGGTGTCTTCCGAGGGGGATGCCTTGTTCCGAGACGGTTTTGCGATGAGCTACTATGCGCTTGAAAAGGCGCTGCCGCTTACGTATCTTTTTCAAATGCATCCTGTGCACCGCGACTATCTGGAAATAGAACTGGAGCGGGGGCAGCAGGGAGTCGAGAAAGGCGTTGCGACCTTGCCCTGGAATGCCGTCATGGGAAATGCGGCACTGCCGACAAGAATTTCCATATTCCTGCTCGAAGGTACAAGTCGTAGTCCATCTGCTGCGCGATCCAATCGTCTATGGACCGAGGACCCCCACATTGGGGGCCTTCTTTTCGAGACCGCCATCCATGCCATCACGATCCTCGAAAAGATACTGCGGGACCCCGAGGATTTTTCAGGGTTTTCACCCTCCGCAGTGCAGATGGTGAGCGAACTGGCCACGAACAAATCTTCTGCTTCGTTTCTCCGCCTGACCGCGAAGACCATCAATAAGAAGCCGATCGATATAGATATCATGGTAGGTAAATACATTCCCGACGATCTTGTCTGCAGAGGCGCATTGATAGAGTATGAGGGGAGTGAAATAGTTTGCGACTTCGATTCCATGGAGTTGCTGGCCAAACCTGTTGGAAGCAGTGCATTCGCTCTCTCGGAAATATCCAGGCTCAAGCTGCGGGTCAAAGAGCAGTATTGCGACACGATACTGATCGATGGCAAAAATAAAAAAAGAAAATATTCGGTCCAGACTGCCTTGGTAAAGAGATTTTTTGAAGCTGGATGGAGTGGGGCGCGTTTTGATGACTTCAAAACCCAGCGCAGGGTTCTGGCCTGGCTGGGTCGGTATAAAGCACGGTTGCTCGCCGAGAGCCAGGACATGCCGCTTTATACCGAGAACGGGGCGAATTTACCCGCGGACCTGAAGCCGCTCATCGAGAGGTTTCATTCTCGGCAGACCTGATTCGCCACAGTACCCACCCGTAGATGCCCAGGTTCAGCAGCACCAGCCCCACCGCCAACCCCACCTGCACCGGCCGCGTCAGCCCCGGTGGGTAGATGGCGTCGACCAGGTAGTGTTCGATGAAACCCCCGCCATAACCCTGCTGGCCCGCCGCTGTGCGGAACTGGTTCTCCAGCGGGGTGAGCGGGCAGATGCGTCCGGTGGCCACCACCCAGGTGCCCCAGGCAAGCGCCGCCAGGTGGGGCAGGGCCAGGGCGCGGCGCCACAGCACGGTGAGGCCGCCCAGCAGGGCGAAGGCGATGAAGGCGGCGTGGAACACCAGCACCGCGTCAGCCAGCAGGCGCCAGGCCATAGCGGGGGCGCCTTGGGTGGTGGGGTCAGTGCGCGTCGCCCGGGTCGCCGCCAGGGGCGTCGGCGTCGGGCATGCGCGGTGTGTAGGGGCGGGCGCCCACCGGGGGGGGCAGGCCGGCGCGGTGCGGCGGCAGGCGGGGCAGGGCGCCGTCCTCGGTCACGGGCATGGACCGCGGCGGTTCGTCCTTCTCGGTGGCGAAGATGTCCCACACCGCGATGAACATGGCGGCCACCACCGGGCCGATGACAAAGCCGTTGAGCCCGAAGATGGCCATGCCGCCCAGGGTGGAGATGAGCACGAGGTAATCGGGCAGCTTGGTGTCCTTGCCCACCAGCAGCGGCCGCAGGATGTTGTCCACCAGGCCGATGACAAACACCCCCACGAAGACCAGCACCCCGGCCTGCCACAAGGCCCCGGTGGCCAGGAAATACAGCGCCACCGGCCCCCAGACCAGCGCCGCGCCGATGGCCGGCAGCAGCGACAGGAAGGCCATCAGCACGCCCCACAGCACCGGCCCGTGGATGCCCACGCCCCAGAAGGCCAGGCCACCCAGCGTGCCTTGCGCCGCGGCCACGGCGACATTGCCCTTGACCGTGGCGCGGATGACGGTGGCGAACTTGCCCAGCAGGTCGCGTTTGTGCGCCGAATCGAGGGGGATCGCGTGGCGCACCCGTTTGGCGATGTAGGCGCCGTCGCGCACCAGGAAAAACAGCAGGTACAGCATGACACCGAAGCTCACCATGAACTCGAAGGTGTTCTGCCCGATGCTCAGCGCCTGGGTGGCGATGGTCTTGCCGCCCTGGTTCAGCCCGGCGATCAGCTTCTGCTGCAGGGCCGCGACGTCGTTCAGGCCGAAGCGGTCCAGCAGGCCGGTGGCCCAGCCGGGCAGCGCGGCGAAGATCTGCTGCACGTAGCTGCCGAAGTTGATGTCGCCCGACTGGATACGCTGGTACACCACACTGCCTTCCTGCACCAGCGAGGCGGTGATGAAGGCCATCGGCAGGATCACGATGACCAGGCAGAACGACAGCGTGCCCAGCGCCGCCAGGTTGGCGCGCCCCGGCATCTTGCGCAGCAGCCAGCGGTTGAGCGGGGCGAACATCAGCGCCAGGATGGCGCCCCAGAACACCGCGCCGTAGAACGGCCACAGGATCCAGCCGAAAGCCACGGTGACCAGCGCCAGCAGGAAGAAGAACGTTTTTTGTTCCAGCGCGGGAGAATTCATCGGAGGGTATGGACGGGTGGTGCAGCGTGCTGCGGTGGCACATGCTATCCACAAAATAGGGCATATCCACGTAGCAAATGTGTTTCGCGGCTCTGTCCGACCCCGCTGCCGCTCTGCGCCTTGATACAGCGGGGGCCCGCATGCACCGCACAATGCGCCCGTGCCGATGACCTTGCCCCCCCTCCCTCTCCGTTGTGGGCGCGCCCTGCGCGCCACCCTGTTCGCCGTCCTGTGCGCCGCCTGCCTGGATGCCGCCGTGCCGCCCGCCCTGGCCGCTCCTGCGGCGCCCGATACCGTGGCCGCCGGGGCCGATGCCCCCGACATCGACGCGTCCAACGCCGACAGTGTGCTGGCGGCCGCACGCCAGCAGATCGACAAGATCCAGAAGGCCCTGCAGTCCGACGACGACCTGCCCGACGCCACCCTGGTGACCCTGCGCCAGACCGCCATCGACACCCAGACACAGGCGCAGGGCGCCTCCACCGCGCTGGCCCCGGCGCTGGCCAATGTCACCGCGCGGCTGGCCGAGCTGGGCCCGGCGCCGCAGGGCAAGGCGGCCGAGGCACCGGACGTGGCCTCCCAGCGCACCGGCCTGGACAAGGCGCGCAAGCAGCTCGATGCCCAGATCAAGCTCGCCGGCCTGCTCTCGGTCGAAGCCGACCAGGTGGTGGACCAGATCGCCGAGCGGCGGCGCTCGCAGTTCACCGCACGTATCGGCGAACGGACCTCCTCGTTTCTCGCCGCGCCTTTCTGGCAGGAGCTGCGCAGCAGCCTGCCGCACGACACGGCCCTGCTGCGGCAGATGGGCACGGCGGTGCAGGGCGGCATCGCCGCCACGCCGCTGCCGGTGTGGGCGGCGCTGGCCGTGGCGGCGGCCGCGGTTATCGCCCTGCTGCTGTGGGCGGAAAAGCTGCTGCTGCGCCTCACCGCCGAGCGGGTGCCGCCGGGGCGGCTGCGCCGCTCGCTGCTGGCGCTGGCACTTACTGCCGTGGCGGTCGCTGGTCCGGGGCTGGTGGCACACTTGGTACGGCTCGGCATGACCTGGAATACACCCCCGCCGGCCGAGCTGGAATCCTTCCTGGTGCGGCTGGTCGGCATGGTGTGTTTTGGCGGTTTTGTGGCCGGCATGGGCGGCGCGCTGCTGGCGGCCGACCGGCCGTCGTGGCGGCTGCCGCCGCTCAGCGACCACCTGGCCTGCGGCCTGCGGCGCCTGCCGCTGTGGCTGGCCGGGGTGCTGGTGCTGGGCTGGACGCTGGAGCAACTGGCGGTGCTGGTGCATTCGAGCCTCGCCACCGAAGTGGCGCTGGAATGCCTCACCACCCTGGCCCTGGGCGTGCTGCTGGCTTCGGCGCTGCGCCGGGCCAGCCGCCTGCACCGCGAGAACCTGGCCGCGCTGGCCCAGGCCGATGCCGGCAAGGACACAAAGGACACCAAGGGCGCAAAGGACCACAAGGCCGCGCCCCGTCCCGCGCAGCACCTGGCCCGCCTGCCCTGGAGCACCATCGCCACCGGAGCCGTGTGGATCGTGCTGGTCATCAGCCTGGCCTGCCTGCTGCTGGGGTATGTGGCACTGGGCAGTTTCCTGGTCAAGCAGGTGGTGTGGATCGCGCTGGTGGCCGCCGGCGTGTACCTGTTCAACGCGCTGCTCGACGACGCCTTCACCGCCTGGCTGAGCCCGGCATCGAGCACCGCGCAGGCGCTGCACGACGACGCCACGCTGCGGGTGCGGGCCCAGGCCGGCGTGCTGCTGTCGGCGCTGAGCCGGCTGGCGGTGCTGCTGTTCGCGCTGGTGCTGATTGCCGCACCCTTCGGCCAGGGGCCGCTGGAGCTGGTGCAGCGGGCCGACCAGTTGCGCCAGGGCATCGCCATCGGCGAGATCCAGCTGCAGCCGGCCACCGTGCTGCAGGCGCTGTTCGTCTTCATCCTGGGCACGATGGCGGTGCGCCTGCTACAGCGCTGGCTGCGCGAGCGTTATCTGCCCACCACCGGGCTCGATGCTGCCATGCGCGACTCGGCCACCAGCCTGCTGGGTTTTGTCGGCACGGTGGCGGCGCTGGCCTTTGCGCTGTCGGCCATCGGCCTGGGGCTGGAGCGCATCGCGTGGGTGGCCAGCGCGCTGTCGGTGGGCATCGGCTTTGGCCTGCAGGCAGTGGTGTCCAACTTCGTGTCGGGCCTGATCCTGCTGGCCGAGCGGCCGGTCAAGGTGGGCGACTGGGTGTCGCTGAGCGGGGTCGAGGGCGATATCCGCCGCATCAACGTGCGCGCCACCGAAATCCAGATGGGCGACCGCTCCACCGTGATCGTGCCCAACTCGGAGTTCATCACCAAGATCGTACGCAACGTGACCCTGGCCAACCCGCTGGGGCAGGTCTCCTTCAAGCTGCCGATGGCACTGGACAGCGACGTGCAGCGGGTGCGCGAGATCATGCTCGCCGCCTTCGCCGCGCACGAGGGGGTGCAGAAGGAGCCGGCGCCCAGCGTCTTCCTGGAGAGTGTGGAGACCGAACGCATCATCTTCGCGGCCAACGGCACCGTGGCCTCGCCGCGGCAGAGCTACGCCATCAAGAGCGACCTGCTGTTCGAGATCCTGGACCGCCTGCGCGACGCCGGCCAGTTCCCGGCCAAGCCGGCTCCGGCTGTACCCGCTGCGGTGGCGGCTGGGGCGGAGGCCGAACCCTCGGCGCTGGAACAGCTCACCGCCGATGCCACGCGGCAGACGCTGGATGTGCCCCCGCCGCTGGCTGCCGGCGGGCCGCCGCCGCAGCAGGGGCGCTAGTCCGTACCGTGCCGGCCCCGTACGACCTGCGTGCGCTCACCAGCAACTTTCCCCACGCGGGCACGCTGCAGGCCATCTACTTGCGTCCCGCGCGGCGGGTGCCCGCCGCGGCCCCCCAGGCGGTGCAGGCGATAGCCGGCCGTGGCTTGCAAGGCGACCGCAGCAGCAGCAACGCCACCCTAGGCGGCAAGCGCCAGGTCACGCTGCTGCAGGCCGAGCACCTGCCCGCTGTGGCGGCTTTCCTGCGGCGAGAGGCCATCGACCCGGCGCTGCTGCGCCGCAACCTGCTGGTGGCGGGCCTGAATTTGCATGCGGCAAGGGCCCTGTTCGCGGACCAGCCATTGCGCCTTTTCATCGGCGCTGACGCCGTCCTGGAAATCACCGGCCCTTGCGAGCCCTGCTCGCGCATGGAAGAGGTCTTCGGCCCCGGCGCCTACAACGCCCTGCGCGGCCATGGCGGCATGACGGCGCGGGTGCTGGTGGGTGGGGAACTGCGGGTGGGTGATGCGGTGCGCTGCGAGAGTGTGCAGGCGGGCCTGTTCTAGCCGTGGCAAGCTCGGGGCTCCATGACCGTGCCTTTCGTCCCCGCCGTCCCCGCCGTCCCCGCCGCCCCTGTCGCCCCTGTCGCCCCGCAAATCCTCCTCGCCCCGATGGAGGGCCTGCTCGACTTCCTGCTGCGTGACATGCTCACCCGCATCGGCGGGGTGGACCGCTGCGTGTCGGAGTTCATCCGTGTCACCGGCACGCTGCTGCCCGACCGGGTGTTCTACCGCTACGTGCCCGAGCTGCGCCACGGCAGCCGCACACCCGCCGGCACGCCGGTGCGCCCGCAGCTGCTGGGCTCGGACATCAACTGTCTGGCCGACAACGCCGCCGCGCTGGCGCGACTGGGGGCCGAGGGTATCGACCTGAATTTCGGCTGCCCGGCCAACATCGTCAACCGCCACGGCGGCGGCGCGGCCCTGCTCGACACACCCGACCTGCTGTTTTCCATCGTGGCCGCCGTGCGGCGCGCGGTGCCGGCCGGCATCCCGGTCTCGGCCAAGATGCGCCTGGGGGTGCGCGACGGCCGCCACGCGGTCGAATGCGCCCAGGCGCTGGCGGCCGGCGGTGCCTGCGAACTGGTGGTGCACGCCCGCACCAAGGCCGATGGCTACCGGCCGCCGGCCTACTGGGAGGAGATTCCCGCCATCCGCGCCGCGGTCACCGTGCCGGTGGTCGCCAATGGCGAGATCTGGACGGTGGACGACGCAATGCGCGCCCGCGAACGTTCCGGCGGCCAGGCCCTGATGCTGGGCCGCGGCATCGTGGCCGACCCCGGCCTTGCCTGGGCCATCCGCGCGGCCGATGGCCAGGCGGGAGCCCCGGCCAGCGTGCCCTGGTCGGCCCTGCTGCCGCAGGTGGCGGCCTTCTGGGCGCTGCTCGGCGCGCATTTTCCCGGCCGGCAGCGGGTGGGGCGCCTGAAGCAGTGGCTCAACCTGCTGCGGCGGCGCTACCCCGAGGCGGAGGAGGCGTTCCAGCAGGTACGCAGGCTGACCGAGCCCGGCGACGTCGATGCCTGGGTGGTGGCGGCCCTGGAGGCCGCGCCGGCCGCGTTAGCCGAGCCTGCGGAGGCGGAGAGCCCCGCTTGCGCCTGACGGCCGCGCTGCTAAGCTCCTGCAGGCCTTTCTTGGCCCGAAGCCGCACCGCCGTCCCCCTCCAGGAGCACTCTATGACACCTCCCACCGAAGCCCAGCAGCCCGCGGATGGCACCGGGCTGCGCCCTATGGCCTCGTTCCGCTACTACGACTTCGTCATGGCGGCCTTCGTCACCGTGCTGCTGTGCGCCAACCTGATCGGTGCGGCCAAGGCGGCCGAGGTCACGCTGCCGCTGCTGGGCACGGTCACCTTCGGCGCGGGGGTGCTGTTTTTCCCCATCTCCTACATCTTCGGCGACGTGCTGACCGAGGTCTATGGCTACGGCCGTGATCGGCGGGTCATCTGGGCCGGCTTCGCGGCGCTGGTGTTCGCCGCGGTGATGTCCACCGTCGTGCTGGCGCTCAAACCGGCGGCCGACCCGTTCAACGCCGGCTACCAGGCGCACCTGGAGGCGGTGTTCGGCAACACGCCGCGCATCGTGCTCGGCTCCATCGTCGCCTTCTGGTGCGGCAGTTTCGTCAACAGCTACGTCATGGCCCGGATGAAGGTGCGTATGCAGGGCCGCGCCCTGTGGATGCGCACCATCGGCTCCACCCTGTGCGGCGAGCTGGTCGACTCGGGCCTGTTCTACGCAATAGCCTTCTACGGCATCTGGCCCCTGCACCAGCTGGTGGTGGTGACCATGGCGCAGTACGTACTCAAGACCGGCTGGGAGGTGGTGATGACCCCGGTCACCTACCGCGTGGTCGCTTTCCTGAAGCGCCACGAGGGGGTGGACCATTTCGACCGGGACACCGACTTCAACCCGTTCCGGCTGAAGGCTTGAGGGCTGAAGGTCTAAATCTGCTTCAGGCGGGGCGGTAGAACGCCTCGACCTTGCCCTTGAGCTTGATCATCAGCGGCTGGCCCTTGCGGTCCACCGTCTTGCCGGCGGGCACCTTCACCCAGCCTTCGCTGATGCAGTACTCGTTCACGTCCGAGCGTTCCTTGCCGTTGAAGCGGATGCCCACCTCGTGCTCGAACACCGCGGCCACATGGTGCGGGCTGCGGAAGTCGGTGCTCAGGCGGTCGGGCAGGGCCGGCTGGGTGCCGGCGGCAGTCGTGTCGGTGGCGGGTGCGGCGGCGTTGGTATCGGTCATGGAGGAGGGGGTGTTCGTGTCGTCATTCATGGATCAGCCGCCCAGGCCGACGTAGACGTTCTGCACGTCGTCGTTGGCGTCGATGGCGGCGAGGAAGGCTTCCACTTCTTCCAGGTGCTCGGCGCTCAGGCTGGCCGGGTCCACCGGGTTCTTGGGTTTGTAGCCGAGTTTGGCCGACAGCACGGTAAAGCCCTGGGCCGGCAGCGCGCGGCTCACCAGGTCGAGGTCGGCCGGGTCGGTCAGGAACAGGGTGGTGCCGTCTTCGGTGCCGGGCGCCAGGTCCTGCGCGCCGGCCTCGATGGCGGCGGCTTCCGGGTCAGCCCCGGCCGCGGCGGGTTCGGCCTCGATCATGCCCACGTGGTCGAAATCCCAGGCCACCGAGCCCGAGGTGCCCAGCTGGCCCTTGCGGAACAGCACCCGCATCTCGGGCGCGGTGCGGTTCACGTTGTCGGTCAGGCATTCGACCATCACCGCCACCTGGTGCGGCGCGAAGCCTTCGTAGACCACGTGTTCGAAATGCACCGCCTCGCCGGTCAGGCCCGCGCCCTTCTTGATGGCGCGGTCCAGCGTTTCCTTGGGCATCGACACCTTGCGGGCCTGCTCCACCACCAGCCGCAGGCGCGAATTCGATGCCGGGTCGGCACCGCTGCGCGCGGCGATCATGATGTCCTTGGCCAGTTTTCCGAACAGCCGGCCCCGGGCGTTGGCCGCCAGGTCCTTGTGTTTTGCTTTCCACTGCGCGCCCATGTCGGGTGTTCCTTGAGTCTCGGGTTGGGTCCGGATTTTGACGCAGTTGCCGGCGGGCCTGCCGCAACCCGCCAAACGAGGGTTCGCAGCTAGCGCGTGGCGCCGCCGCGCAGGGTGCTGTCCGAGGGCACCAGCAGGGTGGCGCGGCCGTCGTCCGAGGTGGTGGTTTCGGGCACCACGGTGGAGGGCGCCACGTTCTGGATGGCCGCCCCCGGCGGCTGAAAGATGGTCGAGCGGCCGTCCACCGACTCGGCCGAACTGCCGCCCGACGACAGGGTGCCGCTGCGGTCCAGCGCCAGGCCGGCCGCACGCACGCAGCCGTTGTAGGCCGGGCGCGGCTGGCCGGTGTCGCAGGCGGCCACCCGCTGGTTGTACAGCGCCTGGGCCTGCGCCGCCGCACTCTGGGCCTGAACCGGGACCATGGGCAGGACGGCCAGCCACAGCGCGGCCAGCGCCAGGGGGCGGGCGAAACGGTAGCAGCTTGTGCGCATGCGTCTTCCTTTGACGGAGAGGGCACTACAGGGTAAGCCCATTGTGCCGGTAGCCGGCAACAGTTGGTACATCTGGCTACCATCGGCCGCCAGCAGGGCACCGCCCGGTGCGCCAGCCCCCTCCCCACCAGAAAGTCCCCATGTCCTTCTCGATCTACGACGCCTCGGCCCCGATCTTTCTGCACAGCCTGGCCCAGCTGGCCCATGTGCTGGACAAGGGCCTGGCCCACGCCCAGGCCGCCGGCACCGACCCTGCCATGCTGCTGGACGCGCGCCTGGCGCCCGACATGTTCCCCCTGGTGCGCCAGGTGCAGAGCGCCAGCGACGCCAGCAAGTTCGGCATCGCCCGCCTGACCGGCGTGGACGCGCCGCGTTTCGAGGACACCGAGACCACCTTCGAGCAGTTGCAGCAGCGCATCGCCAAGACCCGCGACTTCATCGCCAGCGTGCCGCGCGAGGCCTTCGCCGGCGCCGAGGACCGTGACGTGCTCCTCAAGACCGGCAAGGGCGAGATCCCGTTCAAGGGCCAGGGCTACCTGCAGCATTTTGCGCTGCCCAACTTTTTCTTCCACGTCAGCATGGCCTACGCCATCCTGCGCAACCAGGGCGTGCCCGTCGGCAAGATGGACTACCTCGGCAAACCCTAAAGTCCGGCCCCCATGGCGCGGGCCCGCTCCGCCTGCGCCTCCAGCGCCCGCGCATCGGTCGGCTGCCGGGTTGGCCAGCCGGCCAGGTGCTGCTGGGCGATGCCGGCCAGCGCGCCTATCCAGGGGTGGCTGTCGTTCAGCGCCGGGATGTAGTGAAACGCCTCGCCGCCGGCGGCGGTGAAGGCGTGGCGCACCTCCATGTCGATTTCCTCCAGCGTCTCCAGGCAGTCGCTGGTGAAGCCGGGGCACAGCACGTCCACCCGTTTGGTGCCAGCCCGGGCCAGCGCCTCGATGGTCGGCTGGGTGTAGGGCTCCAGCCACTTGGCGCGGCCGAAGCGTGACTGGAAGGTGGTCAGCACCTCGTGGCTGTGCAGGCCCAGTTCGGTGGCCAGCAGGCGTGCCGTCTTGTGGCATTCGCAGTGGTAGGGGTCGCCCAGCGCCAGGGTGCGCGCGGGCACGCCGTGGAAACTCAAGACCAATTTTTCGCCCTTGCCCTCGGTGCGCCAGTGCGTCTCCACCCGGCGTGCCAGGGCGGCGATGTAGCCAGGGTCGTCGTGGTAGTGCTGCACGAAGCGCAGTTCCGGGATGTTGCGCTGGCGTGCGCTCCAGGCGTTGACCGCATCGACCACACTCGCGGTGGTGGTGCCCGAGTACTGCGGGTAGGCCGGCAGCACCAGGATGCGGGTGGCACCCTCGGCTTTCAGTGCATCGAGCTGGCGGGCGATGGAGGGGTTGCCGTAGCGCATGGCATGGCGCACCAGCACCTGGTGGCCGGCCTCGCCGAGCCAGCCCTGCAGCATGCTGGCCTGCTTCGCGGTCCACACCGCCAGGGGCGAGCCGTCGGGGGTCCAGATGCTGGCGTACTTGGCGGCGGACTTCGCCGGCCGGGTGCGCAGGATGATGCCGTGCAGAATGGGTTTCCAGGCGATGGCGGGTATTTCCACCACCCGCGGGTCGGACAGGAATTCGGCCAGGTAGGTACGCACCGCCGCCGGCGTGGCGGCGTCGGGTGTGCCCAGGTTGCAGAACAGCACGGCGGTGCGCGGCGGCTGGCCGTGGGTATAGGTCGGTTCGGTGGCAAAGGTCGGCACAGGGGGGTCTTTTGAGGGGGTCGGGTACGAAAGCGCCCGGTACGCTATTCTCCCCGCGCCATGTCCCACGCCCCCACACTGGATGTTTCACGCATCCGCGCCATCAGCATCGACCTCGACGACACCCTGTGGCCGGTCTGGCCCGCCATCACCCGCGCCGAGGAGGTATTGCACGCCTGGCTGGGCGAACACGCACCGGCCACGGCCCGCATGTTCTCCGACCCCGCGGCGCTGCGCGCCATCCGCATGCGGATGGCCGACGAGCGGCCCGACCTGGCGCACGACCTGAGCGGGCTGCGGCGCGAATCCATCCGCCTGTGCCTGGAGCAGGCCGGCGACGACCCGGCGCTGGCGCATGCGGCCTTCGACGTCTTCTTCGCGCAGCGCCAGCGGGTGGATTTCTATGCCGACGCGCTTGATTCCCTGGCCCGCATGGGCGCGCGCTGGCCGCTGGTGGCGCTGTCCAACGGCAATGCCGATGTGCACCGCGTGGGTATCGGCCACCACTTCCACGCCAAGATTGCGGCGCGCGAGTTCGGCGTGGCCAAGCCCGACGTGCGTATCTTCCAGGGCGCGGCCGACGCCGCCGGCGTGCCGATGGACACCGTGCTGCACATCGGCGACGACGTGGCGCTGGACGTGGTCGGTGCCCTCCAGGCCGGCATGCAGGCCGCCTGGGTCAACCGCGGCGGCGCCGCATGGGACCACGCCCTGCGGCCGCAGGCGGAGGTGGTCGAGCTGGGCGCGCTCTGCGACCTGCTGGGGTTGCCGGCCGTGGTGTAGCGCCAGCCAGCCTTCACCTCACGGTTCACCCGCACTGCCCGCAGGGGTTGGCAGGCCGAACAGCCGCCGGATGCCACCCTGCAGGTGGGCCTCCACAGCCTGCCGTGCAGCCGGGGCATCCTGCCGCTCGATCGCCTGCTCCACCGCGGCGTGCTCGCGGCACACATCGGCCAGGCGTTCGCCCTGCGGCCGTCCGGCCAGACGGCGCGCCAGCGCGATGCTGAACCGGGTCTGCGGCGCCAGTGCCGCCATGGTCATGCCGAAGAAGCGGTTGCCACATGCCTGCGAAATCGCCTCGTGGAAGGCGATGTCTTCCTCCACGGCGTCGTTCCCGTTCGCGATGGCCTCTTCGAAGCGCTCGCGGCACAGGCGCAGGTGGTGCATCTGGTCGCGTGTGCGGGTCAAGGCCGCACGGGCGGCGGCTTCGCCCTCCATGCAGCAGCGGAACTCCAGGAATGCGCGGATGTCCGGGATGTTCTCGAGGGTGCTGAGCGACAGCGCCTGCACCTGCGGCAGTGCATCGGTCACGAAGGTGCCCGAGCCCTTGCGGGCGTAGACGCGGCCCTCGTCGCGCAGGCGAGCCAGCGCCTGGCGCAGGACGGGGCGCGAAACCCCCAGGCGTTGCGACAGCGCGGTTTCCCCGGGCAGGCGCGCCCGTGGTTCGAAACCAGGCGTGCCCAGCAGCTGCAGCAGGTCCTCGTAGACCTTGTCGCCGAGCAGTCCTTGTTTAATTACAAATATTGACAGGGTAAACCTAAGAGTTGGAAGGATTGACGGGTTTTGGTGCGTGAAAGCAGAATAGATATCGCGTATTTGGGCGCCTAGAAGGCGCTGCTGCTCCAAAGATATGAAAATCTGTAAATCATGTCAATAGTCCGCTGCCTCCGTACCTACCGCCTGCCGGACCGGCCCAGCCTGGTCTGGCTCGAAATCGAAACCAGCGACGGCCTGGTCGGCCTGGGCGAAACCTTCCGCGGCGCCGTATCGGTGGAAACCTGCCTGCACGGCGAACTCGCTCCCTGGCTGCTCGGGCGCGATGCGCGGCAGATCGAAGGCATCTCGCGCCACCTGCTGACGCCCTACGTGGGCTACAACAGCTCGGGGGTCGAGGTGCGCTCGGCCAGTGCCATCGACATTGCGCTGTGGGACCTGGCCGGCCAGCGCCAGGGCGTGCCCCTGTACGAAGCGCTGGGCGGCGGTTCGCGCCCCGCCGTGCCGGTCTACAACACCTGCGCGGGCTACGCCTTCAACACCGGCGGCAAGCGCCGCGACATCCAGGCCGACGACCAGTCCGATGGCCCCTACGACGACCAGGTCGCCTTCATGCGTGATGCCGGCGCCCTGGCCCACAGCTTGCTGGCCGAGGGCTACAAGGCCATGAAGATCTGGCCGTTCGACATTTACGCCCCGGCCAGCAACGGCCACCTCATCACCCTGCCCGACCTGGACAAGGGCCTGGAGCCTTTCCGCAAGATCCGCGAGGCCGTGGGCAACCGCATCGAGGTGATGTGCGAACTGCACAGCCTGTTCGGCGGCCACTCGGCCCTGCGCATCTGCCAGGCGCTGGAGGAGTTCAACGTGTTCTGGGTCGAGGACCCGCTGTGCAAGATGGACGACGCCGCCGGCCTGGCCGACCTGCGCCGCCGCACGCGGGTGCAGATCTGCGGCAGCGAGACGCTGGGGGGGCTGCGCCCCTTCCGCGACCTGCTGGCGCAGGACGCGCTCGACGTGGTCATGCTGGACCTGGCCTGGTGCGGCGGCTTCACCGAAGGCCGCAAGATCGCCGCGCTGGCCCAGGCCTACAACCGGCCGCTGGCGCCGCACGACTGCACCGGCCCGGTCACGCTGATGGCCGGCCTGCAGATGGCCTTGCATGCGCCCACCGCCATCTACCAGGAGGTGGTGCGCGCCACCCTGGCCACCTGGTACCGCGACATCGTGACCGACCTGCCGGTGATCACCGACGGCATGGCCCAGCCCCCGACTGCCGCCGGCATCGGCACCCGCCTGAAGGACAGCTTCAAGCAGCAGCCCGGGCTCATCGTGCGGGAGAGCCGCTGACCATGCACATCCAGATTGTCGGGCTGCATGCGCCCAACGCACCGCGCCTGCGCGCGCTGCTCGGCCCGGCGCACGCCGTGGAGGCCCTGGCCGGCTTTCCCGCCAGGGGCGACATCCGGGCGGACGTCGTCATCACCAACGGCATCCGCGCGGACGAGGCGGCCCGCCTGCACTGCCGGCTGCTGCACGTGCCCGGTGCCGGCTGGGAACAGATCGCCTGCGCCGCGCTCCCTGCGGGCACCACGGTGTGCAATGTCCACGGGCACGAGGTACCCATCGCCGAATTCACCCTGCACGCCCTGCTGGAGCACTACCTGCAGCCCTGGCTGTACCCGGCGCGCCTGGACGCCGCGGCCTGGGCCCAGTCGTATGCGGCGCGGGCGCCGCACGACGAGGCGTATGGCAAGACGGTCGCCATCCTCGGCTTCGGCCACATCGGCCAGGAGATCGCGCGGCGGGCGCGGGCCTGCGGCATGCAGGTGATCGCCGTCACCCGCAGCGGCCGGCAGGGTGCGGCCGACCTGGCCCACGAATATGCCGCCGTGCCGGCGCTGGACGCGGTGCTGCCCCGGGTGCAGGCGCTGGTCGTCTGCTGCCCGCTGGATGACAGCACCCGCGGCCTGGTCGGCGCGGCTCAGCTCGCCCTGCTGCCGCCGCAGGCCCTGCTGGTCAACATCGCCCGCGCCGAGGTGGTGGAGGAGCAGGCGCTGTACGAAGCCCTGCAGCAGCAGCGCCTGGGCCGGGCGGTGCTCGACGTCTGGTACCAGTACCCGAAAAAGGGCGAGCCGCCGGTGAACCCCTCGCGCTGGCCGCTGCACGAGTTGCCCAACGTGCGCGCCACGCCCCACATCTCCGCCATCACGCCGGCCCTGCTCGACCGGCGCTACAGCCTCATGGCCCGCAACATCCAGCGGCTGGAGCAAGGGCTGCCGCTGGACAACGTGATTTACCAGGCCGCCTGAGCAGGGGCCCCGGACACCCGCAACGAACCCAGGAGACCGCCATGCGATCCGTAGCAAGCAACACCTTTTCGACCCCGTCCCGGACCCGGCGCACCGCGCTTGCCAGGGCCGCTGCTGGCGTCGCCGCCGCGGCGGCCATGCTGGCCTGCGTCCCCCTGCCGGCCCAGGCGCAGGACGCGGGCGGCTATCCCAGCCACATGATCCGCATCACCGTGCCCAACCCCGCGGGCGGCACATCGGATGTGCTGGCGCGCGTGCTTGCCAAGGAACTGGGCGAAATGTTCAGGCAGCCGGTGGTCGTCGAGAACAAGCCGGGCGGCAACGGCCACATCGGCTCGGCCTTCGTGGCCAAGTCGGCGCCGGATGGCTACAACCTGCTGCTGCTGGACATGAGCAACCTGACCATTGGCCCCAGCCTGATGCCGCAGCTCAGCTACAACCCGATGAAAGACCTGGCGCCGATCGCCATTCCGGCCTATTCACCGCACCTGCTGGTCGTCCGGCATGACCTGCCCGTCAAGAACATCGACGAACTCGCCGCCTACGCCAGGAAGACCGGCAAGCCCATCAGTTTCGGCACACCGTTGGCATCCATCAGCCAGCTCGCGGGCATGCTGCTGGCGCAGGACAGGGGTATCGCATTCAACGTGATCGGCTACAAGGGCGGGGCCCAGGCGCTGGCCGATCTCGCGGGGTCCCAGATCGACACCGCCATGGCCAGCGTCGTCGCCACCAATGCCCTGGTGCAGGGGGGCAAGATCAAGGCCATCGCCGTGACCAGTGCCAAACCGTTTGCGGCCGTGCCGGGTGTGCCGACCGTGGCCTCGCAGATCCCCGGCTTCGTCACCGGGTCCTGGCAGGGGCTGCTGGCACCGGCCGGCACGCCGCCGGCGGTGCTCGACAAGCTGCAGGCCGCCGTGCAGCGCATCGTGGCGCGCCCCGATGTCGCCAAGCGCCTGCAGGAGCTGGGCTCCGAGCCCTCGGACATGAACCGCCAGCAGATCGCGGAGTGGATGCAGGCCGAGTTCGTGCGCTGGGGCAAGGTCATCAAGGACAACAACATCAAGGCGGAATAGACCCCTGCAGGGCCTTGGCCGTGGCGAGTCCACTCCGCACCGCCCCCTCCAGCGTCGCCGGATACGGCCCCTCCACATAGTCCCCGCACGCCAGGAGTCCCGGGGCTATCGGCATGCCCGGCCGCACCAGCCCCGGGGTGCAGGCAAAGGTGGCGCGTTTTTCGACGATGGTGGTCACCGGCTCCACGGCGAGCCCCAATTGCACCCGTGCCTGCCGTACCACCGCCGCCTCCAGCACCTCCCGTTCCTCCCGGCTGGCACTGACCACGAAGGCCAGCAGGCCGGCGGGGCCGCCGAGGCGGCCGCGGTCGAACACGAACTGCGCCGGCAGGGCAGGGGTGCACCGCAGGGCGACCATGGCGCGGTCCAGGCCGCGGGGGGCTTGCGCGTAGATGGTGGCGATGGCTTCGAAGTGCAGGGCGCGGGCGGCGGCGCACCACGGTGCCGCTTCTGCGCCTGCCGCGCATCCGGCCAGCCGCGCGGCCTCGCCGGGCGGGCAGGCCAGCACCACGCGGTCGAAGGGCTCTCCGTCCACCGCCCAGCCTGCGGGCTGCGCCCCGGGCGTGGCGAGGGGCGCGATGGCCTGCACCCGGGTACCCAGGCGTACATCGGCGCCGCGTGCCGTCAGCCATTGCACGGCAGGCAGGGGGAACAGCGCGCCCAGGTCAGCGCGCGGCAGCAGCAGGTCGCCGCCGCGTGGCACACCGAACAGCGCATCTTTCAGCACCCGCAAAAACACCGTGCCGCTGGCCTCGGCCGCGGGGGTGTTGAGGGCCGACACGCACAGCGGGTCCACCAGTTCCTCGCGCACCCGCGCCGTCATGCCCGTGCACAGCTCGGCCACCGAGGCCGCCGGGTCGCAGCGAAAACCCGCCCGTTGCCAGCCGAAGGAGGCCCGCAGCAGCGACCCGCGATCGGCCCAGGACCAGCCCCGCGCGGCGGCCACCCCCGCCAGCAGGTCCAGCGGCGCCGGCCAGCGCGGCAGCGCCAGGCCGCCGCCATCGGCAAAGCGCAGGTCCAGCGGCTGGCGCAGCAGCCCTTCGCCGGGGTCGGCACCGACCAGTGCCATCAGGCGCAGCGTCTCGGTATACGCGCCGATCAGGATGTGCTGGCCGTTGTCCAGCGGCGCGCCGCCCTGGGGGCCTTCCACGGACCGGGCCCGCCCCCCCGGCATCCGCGCCGCCTCGAACACCGCCACGGCAAACCCCGCCCCGGTGGCGGCGATGGCACAGGCCAGGCCGGCCCAGCCGGCGCCGACCACGGCCACCCGCAGGCGTCGTGGCATCGGTTCGCCCGCCGCTGCCGCGCCTGCCGTCGTCACAGCCGGCCCAGGGCCTGCACCTTCCAGGCCAGCCAGAACTTGCGCAGGGGGGTCAGGCTCACACGCTGCTGCAGCACCTGGAAGCCGTCGTGTTCGATTTCAGCCAGCAGGGTGCGGTAGATGCTGGCCATCATCAGGCCCGGCTTCTGGCTGCGCCGGTCGGCCGCCGGCAGCAGGGCGAGCGCCTCGGCGTACAGCCCGCGCGCCCGTTCGGCCTGGAAGCGCATCAGCGCCACGAAGCGGTCGGAGTACACGCGGTTCAGGATCTCGTGGGCCTTCACGTCGAACTGCTGCAGTTCGTTCACCGGCAGGTAGATACGCCCCCGCAGCGCATCCTCGCCCACGTCGCGGACGATGTTGGTGAGCTGGAAGGCCAGGCCCAGCTTGTGTGCGTAGGCGGTGGTCACCGGCACGGTCTGCCCGAAGATGCGTGCGGCCACCTCGCCGACCACACCGGCCACCAGGTGGCAGTAGCGCTCCAGCGCCGGGAAGTCCAGGTAGCGGGTCTGCTCCAGGTCCATCTGGCAACCCTGCACCACCGCCTGCAGGTGGCGCTGCTCGATGCCGTAGACGGACGCGTGCGGCATCAGCGCCTTCATCACCGGGTGGTGCGATTCACCAGCGAAGGCGCTGGCCACCTCGCCCTGCCACCAGGCCAGCTTGGTCTGTGCCACGTGGGGGTCGACCATGTCGTCGACCACGTCGTCCACCTCGCGGCAAAAGGCATAGAAGGCGGTGATGGCGGCCCGGCGCTCGCGCGGCAGGAACAAAAATGCGTAATAGAAGCTGCTGCCCGAGGCGGCGGCTTTCTGCTGGACGTAGTCTTCGGGGGTCATGGGCAAGAGGCGGTGGACTCCGATTGTCACATCCGCAGCGCACGCCACAGCATCAACGGGACGTCGCGTGCGCCCACCGTCGGGCGGCTGCGCAGGGTGGCGTGGTCGAGCGCGGCGATACGGTCCAGGATGCGCAAGCCGCCCTGGGCCACCAGCCGCAGTTCCCAGCCGGCGCGGCCCGGGATGCGGTGCACCAGCGGGGCGCCGCCGAACATCAGGCTGCGGGCCCAGCGCGTGGCATCGGCCACCAGGGCGGTGGCCTGGGGCGTCTGCCGCAGCGCGGCCAGGTCGGCGCGGGCCACACCGAAGGCGGCGCAGTCGGCATCCGCCAGGTAATGGCGGCCGCGCGGAATGTCCACCGACAGGTCCTGCCAGAAGTTGGCCAGCTGCAAGGCGGTGCAGATGGCGTCGCTCTCGGCCAGCGCCTGTGCGCCACCGATGCCGTAGAGGTGCAGCAGCAGCCGGCCCACCGGGTTGGCCGAGCGGCGGCAGTAGTCCAGCAGCTGGACCCGGTCGGCGTAGGTGGCGCTGTCGCGCGTCATGCGCACGTCCTGCGCGAAGGCGTCGAGCAGGTCTTCGAGCAGCGGCAGCGGCAGCTTCCATTCGGCGATGGCTGCCGCCAGGGGGGCGAACACGCCGGCCCAGCGCGGCGAAAAGGCCCGACCGGCGGCGGCGGCGCCCAGGTCGGCCCGGTAGGCCGCCAGGTCGGCCAGGCGCTGGTCCGCGCTGTCGTCGCCCTCGTCGGCGATGTCGTCGGCGGTGCGGGCGAAGGCGTACAGCGCGGCGATGGGCGGGCGCAGCCGGGGCGGGCAGAGCCAGGAGGCGACGGGGAAATTCTCGTAGTGCGCGGGAGGGGGGGCGGGCGGGGTCACGCCCGCATTGTCCACATGCGGACGGGCTTCGCGGCGGGTGGGGCCCGCCGCCCACGCTAAAATAGCGGGTTGACCAATTTCCATGCGGCTGTCGCCTGCCTGTTCGGCGGCGCTGCGGATATCCTGGAAGTCCCCGAAAGTCGGGGTACTCGGTTTTTAGCGCGGGTGGCGAAATTGGTAGACGCACCAGGTTTAGGTCCTGACGCCAGCAATGGTGTGGGGGTTCGAGTCCCCCCCCGCGCACCAGTCGAAATACATTTTCTTAAGTGAGATAACAGCATGGCCGTGAACGTTGAAACCCTCGAGAAGCTGGAACGCAAGATCGTCCTGACGCTGCCCGTCGCCGCGATCCAGACCGAAGTCGACGTGCGCCTGAAGCGCATGGCGCGTACCGTCAAGATGGACGGCTTCCGTCCCGGCAAGGTGCCGATGAGCGTCGTGGCCCAGCGCTACGGCTACTCGGTGCAGTACGAAGTCATGAACGACAAGGTCGGTGAAGCCTTCTCCAGCGCCGCCAACGAGGCCAAGCTGCGTATCGCCGGCCAGCCCAGGATCACCGAGAAGGAAGGCGCGCCCGAGGGCGAACTGGCCTTCGACGCGGTGTTCGAGGTGTTCCCCGAAGTCAAGCTCGGCGACATGGCCGAGGTCGAGATCGAGAAGCTGACCGCCGAGGTGGACGATGCCGCCATCGACCGCACGCTCGACATCCTGCGCAAGCAGCGCCGCACCTTTGCCCAGCGCCCGGCCGATGCCGGCGCCACCGAAGGCGACCGCGTGACCGTGGACTTCGAAGGCAAGATCGACGGCGAGACCTTCCAGGGCGGCAAGGCCGAGGACTTCGAGTTCGTGGTCGGCGAAGGCCAGATGCTGAAGGAATTCGAGGAAGCCGTGCGCGGCCTGAAGATCGGCGAGAGCAAGACCTTCCCGCTCGACTTCCCGGCCGATTACCACGGCAAGGACGTGGCCGGCAAGCAGGCTGACTTCATGGTCACCGTGAAGAAGCTCGAAGCCGCAGCCCTGCCCGAGATCAACGAACTCTTCGCCAAGTCGCTCGGCATCGCCGACGGCACGGTCGACGGCCTGCGCGCCGACATCAAGAAGAACCTGGAGCGCGAAGTCAAGTTCCGCGTGCTCGCCAAGAACAAGCAGGCCGCCATGGACGCCCTGGCCGCCAAGGCCGAGCTGGACATCCCCAACGCCAGCGTGGCCGAAGAGCTCGGCCGCATGATCGAGTCGGCCCGCGCCGACCTGAAGCAGCGCGGTGTCAAGGACGCCGAGAACGCGCCCATCCCCGAGGACATCTTCCGCCCGCAGGCCGAACGCCGTGTGCGTATCGGCCTGGTGGTGGCCGAGCTGGTGCGTGCCAACAGCCTGAGCGCCACGCCCGAGCAGATCAAGGCCCACATCGACGAGCTGGCCTCCAGCTACGAGCGCCCGGCCGACGTGGTGCGCTGGTACCAGGGCGACCGCCAGCGCCTGGCCGAAGTCGAAGCCATGGTGATCGAGAACAACGTGACCGATTTCGTGCTGGGCAAGGCCAAGGTCACGGAAAAGACCGTATCCTTCGAAGAACTGATGGGCCAGCAAGGCCAGCAGGGCTGATTCGCCGCCCCTGGCGGGTCCATCCCCTCCACCGTTGGGGCTTGTGCTTTGCGGCGCAAGCCCCACGTTGTTTTTAGATACAGTCGTTCTTTCCCTGGAGAAAACATGAGTGCACTGGAAACCCAAGCCCTCGGCATGGTGCCGATGGTCATCGAGCAGTCCGGCCGCGGCGAGCGTTCCTACGACATCTATTCGCGCCTGCTCAAGGAGCGCGTGATTTTCCTGGTGGGCGAGGTCAACGACCAGACCGCCAACCTGGTGGTGGCGCAGCTGCTGTTCCTGGAAAGCGAAAACCCGGACAAGGACATTTCGTTCTACATCAATTCCCCCGGCGGCAGCGTCACCGCGGGCATGGCGATCTTCGACACCATGAACTTCATCAAGCCGGACGTGTCCACCCTGTGCTGCGGCTTCGCGGCCAGCATGGGCGCCTTCCTGCTGGCGGCCGGGGCCAAGGGCAAGCGTTTTTCGCTGCCCAACTCCAAGATCATGATCCACCAGGTGCTCGGCGGCGCCCGCGGCCAGGCCACGGACATCGAGATCCACGCCCGCGATATCCTGCGCACCAAGGACCAGATGAACCGCATCCTGGCCGAACGCACCGGCCAGCCGCTGGAAAAGGTCAAGGCCGATACCGAACGCGACTACTTCCTGACCGCCGACGAGGCCAAGGACTACGGCCTGGTCGACTCGGTGATCGCCAAGCGCCCCTGAGCGGCAGCAGCGGGCGCCGGGGTGTTTCCCCGGCGGCTGGCGGACGGCGTTTCCCCCTACGGGGAGCGCCGTTTTTTATTTCGTTATCATTTCCGCATCCCCTTTTACCGAGGCATTCCTCCCCATGGCCGAGAAAAAAGGCTCTTCCAGCGAAAAGACCCTGTACTGCTCCTTCTGCGGAAAGAGCCAGCACGAGGTCAAGAAGCTGATCGCCGGTCCGTCGGTTTTCATCTGCGACGAGTGCATCGATCTCTGCAACGAGATCATCCGGGATGAGTTGCCCGAGGGCACCGATCCGAAGGAACCGCGCAACGACCTGCCGACCCCGTCCGAGATCAAGAACAACCTCGACAACTACGTCATCGGCCAGGAAGTGGCCAAACGTACGCTGGCCGTCGCGGTCTACAACCACTACAAACGCCTGCGCCACAAGGAAAAGGCCAAGAAGGACGATGTCGAGCTCGCCAAGAGCAACATCCTGCTGATCGGCCCCACCGGCTCGGGCAAGACCCTGCTGGCGCAAACGCTCGCGCGCATGCTCGACGTGCCCTTCGTCATGGCCGACGCCACCACGCTGACCGAAGCCGGCTACGTGGGCGAGGACGTGGAGAACATCGTCCAGAAGCTGCTGCAGAGCTGCAACTACGAGGTCGAGCGGGCCCAGCGCGGCATCGTCTACATCGACGAGATCGACAAGATCTCGCGCAAGTCCGACAACCCCTCCATCACCCGTGACGTGTCGGGCGAGGGGGTGCAGCAGGCCCTGCTCAAGCTCATCGAGGGCACCATGGCCAGCATCCCGCCGCAGGGCGGGCGCAAGCACCCCAACCAGGACTTCCTGCAGGTCGACACCACCAACATCCTGTTCATCTGCGGCGGGGCCTTCTCCGGCCTGGAAAAGGTGGTCGAGGCGCGTACCGACGCCTCGGGCATCGGTTTCGGCGCCACGGTGCGCACCAAGAAGGAACGCAGCCTGACCGACGTGTTCGGCGAGATCGAGCCGGAAGACCTGATCAAGTTCGGCCTCATCCCGGAACTGGTCGGCCGCATGCCGGTGGTCACCACCCTGGCCGAGCTGACCGAAGACGCGCTGGTGCAGATCCTGACCGAGCCCAAGAATGCCCTGGTCAAGCAATACGGCAAGCTGCTGGCGATGGAGGGGGTGGACCTCGAAATCCGCCCCGCCGCCCTGCGTGCCATCGCCAAGAAGGCCCTTGCCCGCAAGACCGGCGCCCGCGGCCTGCGCTCGATCCTCGAACACTCGCTGATCGACACCATGTACGAGCTGCCCAACACCAGCAACGTGGACAAGGTGGTGGTCGACGAATCGACCATCGAGGAAAACAAGCCCCCCCTGCTGCTCTACCGCGAAGCAGCCAAGAAGGCCTGAAAAGAAGGGGACGCGCATGGTTGCACGTCCCCTTGTCTTCAGGCTTAGGCTTACACAATCAATCAGATCCCGCCGCCCCGGTTGAAATCGCCCGGCGGCGGGCCATATGGTGCAGGTCATACCCGAAGGATTCTCATGTCCGGTCATACCCCTCTTCCTGCCGACCCCCTCGACCTGCCGCTGCTGCCCCTGCGTGACGTGGTCGTGTTCCCCCACATGGTCATCCCGCTGTTCGTGGGCCGCGCCAAGAGCATCAAGGCGCTGGAGCTCGCCATGGAAGCCGAGCGCCGCATCATGCTGGTGGCCCAGAAAACCGCCGCCAAGGACGAGCCCTCGGTCGAGGACATGTTCGAGGTCGGCTGTGTCTCCACCATCCTGCAGATGCTCAAGCTGCCCGATGGCACCGTCAAGGTGCTGGTCGAAGGCCAGCAGCGCGCCAGCGTGGTCCGCATCGAGGACGCCGAGACCCACTTCATCGCCACCGTCACCCCGGTGACCGAGGCCGACGCCAATGCCGACGGCAGCAGCGAGATCGAAGCCCTGCGCCGCGCCGTGATGCAGCAGTTCGACCAGTACGTCAAACTCAACAAGAAGATCCCGCCCGAGATCCTCACCAGCATCTCCAGCATCGACGACCCGGGCCGCCTGGCCGACACCATCGCCGCGCACCTGCCGCTCAAGGTCGACAGCAAGCAGACCGTGCTCGACTTGGCCGACATCCGCCTGCGCCTGGAAAACCTGTTCGAGCAGCTCGAACGCGAGGTCGACATCCTCAACGTCGACAAGAAGATCCGTGGCCGCGTCAAGCGCCAGATGGAAAAGAACCAGCGCGACTTCTACCTCAACGAGCAGGTCAAGGCCATCCAGAAGGAGCTCGGCGAGGGCGAGGAGGGCGCCGACATCGAGGAGATCGAGAAGAAGATCAAGCTCGCCAAGATGCCCAAGGAAGCGCTGAAGAAGGCCGAGGGCGAGCTCAAGAAGCTCAAGCTCATGTCGCCCATGTCGGCCGAAGCCACCGTGGTGCGCAACTACATCGACGTGCTCACCGGCCTGCCGTGGAGCAAGAAGACCAAGATCAAGCACGACCTGGCCAACGCCGAGGAAGTGCTCAACGAGGACCACTACGGCCTCGACAAGGTAAAAGACCGCATCCTGGAATACCTCGCGGTGCAGCAGCGTGTGGACAAGGTCAAGGCGCCCATCCTGTGCCTGGTCGGCCCCCCGGGTGTCGGCAAGACCTCGCTCGGCCAGTCCATCGCCAAGGCCACCGGCCGCAAGTACGTGCGTATGGCGCTCGGCGGCATGCGCGACGAGGCCGAGATCCGCGGCCACCGCCGCACCTACATCGGCGCGCTGCCGGGCAAGGTGCTGCAGAGCCTGAACAAGGCCGGCACCCGCAACCCGCTGTTCCTGCTCGACGAGATCGACAAGCTGGGCACCGATTTCCGCGGCGACCCGTCGTCGGCGCTGCTGGAAGTGCTCGACCCCGAGCAGAACCACACCTTCGGCGACCACTACGTCGAGGTCGACTTCGACCTGTCCGACGTGATGTTCGTCGCCACCTCCAACTCGATGAACATCCCGCCGGCCCTGCTCGACCGGATGGAAGTCATCCGCCTGGCTGGCTACACCGAGGACGAGAAGACCAACATCGCCGTCAAGTACCTGCTGCCCAAGCAGCTGAAGAACAACGGGGTGAAGGAAGAGGAACTGCTCATCACCGAGGACGCGGTGCGCGACATGGTGCGCTACTACACCCGCGAAGCCGGTGTGCGTTCGCTGGAGCGCGAGCTCTCGAAGATCTGCCGCAAGGTCGTCAAGGCCCTGCTGCTCAAGAAGATGGAGCCGCAGGTCGTCGTGACGGCCGAGAACCTGCACGAGTTCCTGGGGGTGCGCAAGTACAACTACGGCCGTGCCGAGGCGCAGAACCAGGTGGGCCAGGTGGTCGGCCTGGCCTGGACCGAGGTGGGCGGCGACCTGCTGACCATCGAAGCCGCCGTGACCCCCGGCAAGGGCGTCATCACCCGCACCGGATCGCTGGGCGACGTGATGAAGGAATCGGTCGAGGCGGCCCGCACCGTGGTGCGCAGCCGTTCGCGCACCCTGGGCATCCGCGACGACATCTTCGAGAAGAAGGACATCCACATCCACGTGCCCGACGGCGCCACCCCCAAGGATGGCCCGAGCGCCGGTGCGGCGATGACCACCGCCTTCGTCTCCGCGCTGACCGGCATCCCGGTGCGCGCCGACGTGGCCATGACCGGCGAAATCACCCTGCGTGGCGAAGTCACCGGCATCGGCGGCCTGAAGGAAAAGCTGCTGGCGGCCCTGCGCGGCGGTATCAAGACAGTGCTGATCCCCGAGGAAAACGTCAAGGACCTGCAGGAGATCCCGGCCAACGTGAAGGACGGCCTGGAGATCGTGCCGGTGAAGTGGATCGACCAGGTGCTGGACGTGGCGCTGGAGCGCCGGCCCGAGCCGCTGTCGGACGAGGAAGCCGTGGCGGTCGCCCCGGCGGCCCCGGCCACGCCCGTGGCCGACGGGACCAAGCCGCACTGACATCAGGGCGTCAAAGTCAAAAAGTTGAGCGCATGCTTCGAAAGGGGCAAAAAGTGCGCTATACTTCGATTCATCGCAGCAGACGACGGCTTTAGCAGTCAACGGTAGCGAAATGCGGGAATAGCTCAGTTGGTAGAGCGCAACCTTGCCAAGGTTGAGGTCGAGAGTTCGAGACTCTTTTCCCGCTCCAAATATCCGAAAGGGAAGCTTAAGGCTTCCCTTTTTTGTCAGTTTTTTTTGGCCCTGTGGCCAGGAAGATCAAGCGGCGCGATAGCAAAGCGGTTATGCCCCGGATTGCAAATCCGGTTAGTCCAGTTCGACTCTGGATCGCGCCTCCAGACCGCCCCTCCCGAACAAAAGCTCCCCAACGCAGGTTGACGGGGCTTTTTTTGCGCCTCGATGGTGGAATTGGTAGACACAGCGGACTTAAAATCCGCCGCTTTCCCGGAAGGGGGCGTGCCGGTTCGACCCCGGCTCGAGGCACCACCAGCAAAGTCCAGGCACCCCATGCCCAGCGAACGCCTGCCCCGGGGCATCGTCATCAAGATCGTCAGCCAGGAAAGTTTTGCCGGCTGGAGTGCGCTGGCGCATATCCATGACCAGAGCGATCTCCATGCCGCGCCGTTGAAGCCGCTGCCGCCGGTCGAACATGCCTCGCGGGCCGATGCCGAGCGGCTGGCCTTCCTGCGCTTGCGGGACTGGATCAACACGGCCTGGCCGCGCCGCACGGTGCCCGATCCGAGCTGACGTGGCCGCAGGCCCCATACTCTGCCCTCAACCACAGGGACCTGGACAAATGGCAGAGCACAGCTTCGAAGGCATTTTCCGGCGTCTGCGGGACGCCAAACTTTTCACCTACAAGGGTACGTATTCCGATACGCACCTCGTGCCCTGGCGGGCCCAGGTGTTCCTCGACGGTATCTTGAAGGGCGAGCCCGCCGGCACGCTGCTGCACAACGCCGTGCGCGGCGAGTACCTGCGCGCCATGGTCATCGACCGGGTGCATTACTCCATCGACGGCGGCGTCGCCATCGCGGACTGAGGCCGCGGTCAGGCCGTCACGCCGGGCACAGGCCCGCCTGCGCCACCCCCATCTCGCGCTGGCCGTTGGGCAGGATGCGCCGCGCCTTCGGCGTGCGGCTGCGCAGGGCATCCAGTGAGCGGGCGATGTCGCGCTTGCGCTGGGCCAGGGTGAAGGCGCGGTCGGAGGTTTCGAGGGCTTCGAACTCCCCGAACTGCGGCTCGCGGCGAAAAGGCGGAACGGGCGTGTTGGGTATACGGGACATGGTGAGGTTTTTTCCCATGGAAACACGGTCTGGTGCACCGGACAAGGGCGCCCCCAGGGGGCGGAAAAGACCTACAGGGGTGGCCAGCAAGTTTCAGGCCCACCGGGACACCTGCACGCCCGCGGTTTTGCAGGGAGGCCGCGCCGTGAGAAAATACGGGCCAACCGCCGTGTGCGGCCGAAAACGGGCGTGAAACCGCTGATTCCCCCATACTGTTTGCCATGCGCTCCCGGCGCCGGCAAAGAAGAGACCCATGTCAAGCTACAACGCTCCTTTCGAAATCCACGTCCATGGCGAGGTGGTGCTGCGCCCCGATGCCACTTTCGACCAGCTGCAGGATGCGCTGGGCCCGCTGTGGAAATACGCCGGCGCCCGCTCGCTGGCCGACGGTTCGGCCAGCGTCTACGAGGATGAGCCCGGCATCGAGTTCGAGCCCAAGGAACACCTGCTGCGCATCTGCTGGACGGTCAACGGCGACGAGGACTTCCGCCAGAGCCTCGACGAGATGTGCATGAGCCTCAACGAGTTGTCGGAGCAGGGCGCGGCCATCGAGGTCACCTTCTACGACGCCGATTTCGACGAGGAAGAGGAGCCGCCCGAGGCCGAGGCCCGCGACGACTTCCTGATGCTCTTCGTCGGCCCGACCCCCGCGGCCATCATGCAGGTGCAGCGCGACCTGCTGGTGCAGGACGTGGTCGGCATGATGGAGCGCCACTTCGACGGCGCCGAACTCAGCGGTGTGGTCGCCGAGATCGACAAGCTGTTCAGCCAGCGTTTCGACGCGCTGGTGAGCTCGCTGGAAATCGGCCGCCCCCCGCGCGGCGGTGGTGGTGCCGGCCCCGGCCATGGCGGCGGTGGCCGCCGGCCGCGGCATTTGCATTAACCCCCACGCTCGTCACTGCGTGTACTCGCTGCCCCCCGAGGGGGCCGTAGCCGCCTTGGGGCGGCCCGGCGGCGTCTGATCGGCTTCCCATGGTGACTCCAGCGGATCCTCTGCGCTACCTCGCCGGCTACGCCCCGCAGGCGCTGGAGCAGGTGCGCTCGCTGCTGACCCAGCCCGAAGGCCTGGCCGGGGTGCTGCGCCGCCGCTACCCGGTTGCGCACGGCATACGTTCCGACAAGGCCCTCTACGGCTACGTGGCCGACATCAAGGCCGAGTACCTGCGGCAGGCGCCGCCGGTGGAGCGGGTGGCCTTCGACAGCAAGCTGCAGCTGGTGCACCAGGCGCTGGGCATCCAGCGCACCGTGTCGCGCATCCAGGGCAGCAAGCTCAAGGCCAAACGCGAGATCCGCGTGTCCGCCCTGTTCCGCGATGCGCCCGACGAATTCCTGCGCATGATCGTCGTGCACGAGCTGGCGCACCTGAAGGAAACCGAGCACGACAAGGCCTTCTACCGCCTGTGCGAGTACATGGAGCCGCGCTACCACCAGTTCGAATTCGACGTGCGCCTGTACCTGGCGCACCTCGACGCCGAAGGCCAAAGACTCTGGTCAGACGGCCAGGGGTGAGGCCGCGGCCAGCCCCAGCCAGCGCGCGGCGGCCGCCTCCAGCAGCTGCGCATCCCCGGTGCTGACCAGCTCCACCGGCGCCGCGCCGCCCAGGCCGCCGGCCGGTGCCAGCAGGGCGTGCCGGTCGAGCAGGCGGCGGGTCTGGCGGGCCACCGGCTCGCCGGTCTCGATGAAGCCGATGTCCGGCCCCAGCGCTGCGCGCAGCGCGTCTGCCACGAATACGTAGTGGGTGCAGCCCAGCACCAGGGTGTCGATCTCGCCCGGGCCGGTGCCGAAGCGGCCCATGGCCTGGGTGTAGCGCCGGCACAGGGCGGCGGTGCCGGCCTCGGCGTCGGTGGCTTCCAGGGGGTGCGTCGACGCGGGTCCGGCGTTGGGGAATGGGTTGGAGGGGGGTGCCAGCACCTCGGTCTCGATTGCCAGGGCCAGGCCGTCGCAGGGCTGCACCACGAAGTCGGCCTGCGACTGCAGCGATGCCAGCAGCGCCGCGAACTTGGCGCTGGCCAGCGTGCCGCGCGTGCCGATCACCCCCACGCGGCCGGTGCGGGTGACGGCTATGGCGGGCTTGATGGCGGGCTCCACGCCCACGAGTGGCAGGTCGGGGTGTTCCTCGCGCAGCAGTTGGATGGCCCCGGTCGTCGCCGTGTTGCAGGCCACCACCAGCGCCTTGATGCCGTGGACCTCGCGCAACTGCCGGGTGACGCTGCGCGAACGCTCCACCACGTGGGCGAGGTCGCGCTCACCGTAGGGGGCGTAACCGCTGTCGGCCAGATAGACAAACCGCTCGTCCGGCAGTTCGGCGCGCAAGGCACGCAGCACACTCAGGCCGCCAATGCCGCTGTCGAAGACGCCGATGGGGGCGGCGGAGGAAACCGGTGGGAAAGAAAACGCGGGCATGGCAGCGGGGGAGGGGAATCGGCCGCCATTGTCGTTGCAAATCCGGTCCAATACCCGCATGGACTCTTCCCACCCCGACACCACCCGGCGCCTGAACGAACTCGAGATCAAGGCCAGCTACATGGAAGACCTGCTCGACGAGCTGAACCTCACCATCTACCGCCAGCAGCAGCGCATCGACAGCCTGGCCGAGCAGGTGACCCAGCTGCGCCAGCAGGCGCCGGAGCAGGGCGGCGGCGCCACACGCAACCCGCAGGACGAGCTGCCGCCGCACTACTAGGCATGGTCCACGGTCAGCGGTGGGGGTGCTCCAGGAAGAAACGCAGCATCTCGGCGCTGGCGTCGGGGCCGCGTGGGTCGGTGTAGCTGCCCGCGGCGCGCCCGCCGGACCAGGCGTGCGGTGCGCCGTGTACCCGCCAGTGTTCGGCCAGCACCCGGCCATCCGGCGCCCGGTAGACGCGCCGTGTCGCCGTGCGGCCGGCGCTGCCGCCCACCGGCAGCACCTGCTCCGCCGCACCGCGCCCCACGCTGGCGGCGATGACCTGCTCGCCATTGACGGCGTTGACCGTGCTGTCGGCATCGCCATGGAAGACGATGGTGGGCATGCCGCTGGGCGCGCCCGGCGCCGCCATGCTGCCGCCCTGCATGGCGCCCAGCGCCGAGGGCAGGTCCGAGGCCGCGCCGGCCGCCAGGCCCGAATGCACCCCGACCGCCGCGAACAGTTCGGGGTAGGTGGTGCCCAGGATGGCGGCCATGGCGCCGCCCGCCGACAGGCCCGCCACGTAGACCCGCGCCGAGTCGATGGCATGTGCCGCCATCACCGCGCGGGCCATGCCCGCCAGCAGGGCCGGCTCGCCCCGGCCGCGCCGCTGGTGGGTGTGCTTGAACCAGTTCCAGCAGCGCTGCGGGTTCATCTGCTGCGACTGGGCCGGGTACAGCACATAGAAGCCCTGCGCCCGCGCCAGCCCGTTCATGGCGGTGCCGGCGGCGAAATCGTCCGGGTCCTGGGTGCAGCCGTGCAGCATCACCACCAGCGGCAGCGGGTGGCTGCCGGCCTGCGGCGGAATGTAGAGTTTGTAGTCGCGGGCACTGCCGGCCTCGGCATGGCGGCCGGCGATGAAGACGTCGGTGGCGGCGGCCGGCCGGGCCGGGGCGCCGGTGGGCGGCGCATCGTGCACCTCCCGGGATTCGACGTCGATGGCCCCGTCCGCGTCGAAGGCGCGCGACGCTGCCGCCGCGGTGGCGGAAAAACCCGCCACCACCTCGGCACCGGCACCACCCAAGGCGGAGGTGATGGCGGCGGTGGCCGCCCGCAGGTCGCCCGCGCGGGTCAGGCGCAGCGCATCGTCCATCAGCTGCCGCAGGTCTTGGGTCATGGAGGAGTCCGGTCGGGAGAGGTAAAAAAGAGAGAAGAGGGCGCTCAGCGTATGCGTTCCAGCAGTGCGGCCTTCACCGGCGGGCTGGCGTGCAGCACGCCCAGCACCGTCAACGAGGAAATGGTGGCCAGCGCCAGGGCGGGCGTCACGTTGGTGTCGAACGAGGCCAGGCCCAGTACCCGGATGTCCAGCGTTTCGCCCGCGTCGAGCACGGCCTGCAGGTCGGCCGCGGTGTAGTGCTGGATGCCCAGCACCAGGGTGCGCCGGGTCACCGCCTGGCGTACCGCCTCGCCGTGGCTGGCGATCTGGTTGCGGATGGCGGTACGGATCAGGTCGGTCCGGTTGGCGTAGAAGCCTTCCTGCACCAGCAGGTCGATCTGGCCCAGGTCGACACAGCCGAGGTTGACGGTGATCTTTTCATCGACGGCCTTGGCCGGGGCGAGGGTCTGGGTGGTGCTGCGAGCGGGCATGACGCCATCTTAGCACCATCCAAGTGGATGTTAAATTGCAGAACCTGAAATACCTAGGTCGTCCACGTTGCCGGAGCCGAGCCAGCGTAATATGGCCGTCCGGTCGCCGTCCAGGGCCGGGGCATCGCCACCGTGCGGCGCCAGTCCGCCGGAAAACTTCACCGGAAAACCCACCACCCGGCTGCCGCCGCCGGCCGGGGCCGACGACACCGCCCGCGCCACCACATGCGGGTCTTCCAGCAGTTCGTCGTATTCGAGTACCGGCGACCAGGGAATGTCGCGATCACCGAAGCAAACCGCCCACTGCGCCAGGCTGCGCTGCACAAACACCGCGCGCAGCAGGGCGTTGAGGCCGCGTTTGTCGGCCAGCCGGCCAGCCCGCGTGGCGTAGGCGGGCGCGGCCAGCGCGGGAAAGTCGGGCGCCAGCAGCTCGCGCAGGTTCTGCCAGAATTTCTCTTCCAGGATGCCGAGTGCGATAAAACGCCCGTCGGCGGTGGCGAACAGGTCGTTGTCGGGCATCACATGGCCCATCTGCCCGATGTCCTTGCCGGTCTTGCGCACCATGGCATCGACGCCGGGAATGGTCCAGGCCGTCATCGCGTCGTGCAGCGACACGTCGAGGTGCTGGCCCCGGCCGGTCTGGCGCGCGGTCATCATCGCCACCACCAGCGACAGCGCGGCGTACATCGAGCCGCAGTAGTCCGACAGCCGCACGTTGGGCCGCCCGGTGTGGTCCTGCACCTGCGAGGGCACGGCCCAGTAGCCGGCCAGCGCCAGGTAGTTGAGGTCGTGCCCCGGCCGCTGCGCATACGGCCCGGTCTGCCCGAAACCCGAGATGGAACACAGCACCAGCGCCGGGTTCACCGCCCGCAGCGGCGCGTAGCCCACGCCCAGCCGGTCCATCACGCCGGGGCGGAAGCCCTCGATCAGCGCATGGCTGCGCCGCGCCAGGC
This sequence comes from Pseudomonadota bacterium, assembly GCA_040390235.1. GTDB lineage: Bacteria > Pseudomonadota > Gammaproteobacteria > Burkholderiales > Burkholderiaceae_C > Xylophilus. The sequence goes on from JAZJYT010000053.1 coordinate 35,520, forward strand.
CGAGCAGCAGGTCGCGGTCGGCCGCGTTCTTCAGGTCCAGCGCGATCGAGAGCTTGCCCCGGTTGTACTTGGCAAAGGTGTCGCTGCCCAGCGCGCGGCCCGAGTCGCCGCCCTCGGGCCGCTCGACCTTGATGACGGTGGCGCCCAACTGCTGCAGCAGCATGGCGGTGTGGGGGCCGGGGTGCAGCTGGCCCAGGTCCAGCACCACCATGCCGGTCAGGCAGGTCGGGGCGGGGGCGGCCATGGTGTCCGCATTCATGCCAGGATCCCCTTGGCGATGGTGTTGCGCTGGATCTCGCTGGTGCCGGTCACGATGCGGTACAGCCGCAGCCGGCGGAAGGCAAACTCCACCGGGTGGTTCTTGGTCACGCCCACGTTGCCGTGGATCTGTACCGCCTTGTCGGCGATCTCGAAGCACTTTTCGGATACGAAGAGTTTGCACATGGCGGCCTCGGTGCGCACGTCCTCGCCGCGGTCAGCCTTCTGCGCCGCCGCCTGCACCATGCCCTCGCAGGCATAGAGGCCGGTCGCCATGTCGGCCAGCATGTGCTGGATGGCCTGGAAGCGGCTGATCGGCCCGCCGAACTGCTGGCGGTGGTGGGCATAGTCCACCGACATGCGATAGCACAGGCGCGCCAGGCCGATCATGGTGGGGCAGTGCAGCAGCCGGTTCACATTGACCCGGGCCATGGCGATGCGGAAACCCTCGCCCTCTTCACCGATCAGGTTGGCGCAGGGCACCCGCACCTGGTCGAAGTGGATGTCGGCGTCCACGTGCTGGCCGGTCATCGGCAGGTAGTCGTAGGTCAGCGACACGCCCGGCGCGTCCAGGTCCACCAGCAGGGCCGAAATTCCCTTGGCCCCGGCCTCGGGGTCGGTCACGCACATCAGCACCGCGCAGTCGGCGAAGGCCGAGGCGCTGATGTAGTGCTTGCGCCCGGTCACCACATAGTGGTCGCCGTCGCGCACGGCCCGGGTCTGGATGCTGGCGGCGTCCGAGCCCGACTGCGTCTCGGTCATGGCGAAGCAGGCACCCTTCTCGCCGCGGGCCACCGGCAGCATGTAGTGCTCGACCTGGTAGGGCGTGGCGTATTTCACCAGGTTGCCGATGCGGGAGGGCCCGCCCCAGTCGCCCAGCACGTGCGGGAACAGGATGGCGCCCGAGGCCGCCACGTCGTCCTTCAGCCGGCACAGGTCGCTTACGCTGAGGCCGATGCCGCCGAGTTCGGGCGGCAGCTGCAAACCATAGAATCCGAGTTCGCGCGAGCGCTGCCAGATGGTCTTGGCGAAGTCCCGCGACAGTTTGTCTTCGTACGAGATGCCCTGGGCTTGCTCGAAGGGGATCAGTTCCTCCACCAGGTAGCGGTGGAGGTTGTTGCGCAGGGTGGCCAGGTCAGGGTGGGTCGTGGTGGTCATGGAAGGTGTGTCGATGGAATCCGTGCGACCGATCATGGCGACGCCAGGCCGCCAGCGGGATCAGCAAAGGGCAAGGTCCGATAACCGGCGGGAATGACGTGCGTATAGAAGACCTGAACTATTTCCTCGCCGTGGCCGAGACCGGCCACGTCGGCCGCGCCTCCGAGCGCCTGGGCCAGAGCCAGCCGGCGCTGACCAAGGGCATCCAGCGGCTGGAGCGCGAGCTGCAGCTGCAGCTGTTCGACCGCACCGCCAAGGGCATGGAGCTGACCTCGCCCGGCCAGGCCTTTTTCCAGCGTGCGCGCCATGTGCGCACCAGCCTCGACGATGCCATCAAGGAGGCCAACGACCTGCACCTGGGCAAGATCGGCTTGGTGCGGGTGGGCGTGGCGCCCAGCCATTCGGAGCTGTTCTTCGGCAGCGCCTGCGCCGCCCTGCTGCAGCAGCGGCCCGCCGCGCGGGTGAAAGTGACCATCGGCCTCAACGACCAGTTGCTGGCCGCCCTGCAGTTCGGCGACCTCGACATGGCCATCAGCGCGCTGCCGTCGCAGGAACTGACGGACTTCGTGCAGCAGCCGCTGTTCCAGGACGACCTGCAGGTGGTGGCGCGCGACGACCACCCCCTGCTGCGGGCCGACCGGCTGCGTTTTGCCGACCTGGCCGACGCTTCGTGGGTGCTGCCGGGCAGCAACGTGGCGGCGCGGCGCTCCATCGAGGCGCGTTTTGCCGAGCACGGCATGCCGCCGCCCAACGTGGTGGTGGAGTGCAATTCCTCGGTGACCTCGCTGGCGAGTGTGGTGCAGTCCACCGACCTGCTGACGCTGTTGCCCGAGTCGGTGCTGCGCAAGGCCCCCGGTGCCGGCCTGGCGCCGCTCGGACTGCCCGAAACCCGGTGGCCGCGCACGGTGGGCATCACCACCCGGCGCGGTGCCTACCTGTCGCCGCTGGCCGAGCGCCTGGTGGAGCTACTGCGCGGGCACGGTCCGGGATAGTTCTTCTTAGTCGGCGCTGATCTTGTTGTCGCGTACCACCTTGCCGTAGGCGGCGGTCTCGGACAGGATGAACTTCTGGAACTGGGCCGGGGTGGTGACCTCCATGCGGAAACCCATTTCCTCCAGCCGCTTGCGGTTGGCCGGGTCTTGCTGGAAGGCGTGCACCACACCGTGCCAGCGCGCCACCAGCTCTGCCGGCATGCCGCGCGGCCCCGCAATGCCGAGCCAGCTGCCCGCGTCGAGCTGCGGGTAACCCAGCTCGGAGAGGGCCGGCACCTCCGGCAGGGCGGGCGAGCGCGCCTTGCTGGTGACCGCCAGCGCGCGGATGCGCCCGGCCTTGATGAATTCCTGCGCCGGCGCGATGCCGACGATGCCCACCGGCACCGTGCCGCCGGCCAGGTCGCTCAGGGCATTGGCGCCGCCGCGGTAGGGAATGTGGGTGATGTCTATGCCGTAGTGCGCCTTGACCATCTCGAACGCCAGGTGCATCGAGGTGCCCATGCCGGGCGTGCCATAACTCAGCTTGCCGGGGTTCTTCCGGGCGTAGTCCACCAGCTCGGCCATGCTCTGGAAAGGCGTGGCGGCATTCACCAGCAGCACGTGGGGCGTGATGCTGACCATCGAGATCGGCGAGAAATCCTTGGTCACGTCGAAACCCGGCTTGGCGTACAGCGACTTGGCGATGGTGTGGTTGCCCCCCAGCACCAGCAGGGTGTAGCCGTCGGGCGGCGAGCCCGCCACCTTGGCCGCGCCGATGTTGCCGCCGCCGCCGCCCACGTTCTCGACCACCACCGGCTGTTTGAGCGCGGCGCCCGCGAACTGCGCCAGCAGGCGCGCGGCGATGTCGAATTGGCCGCCCGCGCTGAAGGGAATGACCAGCTTGATGGGGCGGTCGGGGTAGCCCGCCTGGGCCAGCGCCGGGGTGCCTGCGGCCAGCAGGCCGGCCGCCAGGCCGCCCAGCAGGGTGCGCCGGAGCGTTCGGGTGTTCAGCATGAAAAGTGTCTCCGACTTTTGAGGTATTGCAGCGAGCCCGAATTGTCCCGCCGGCGCCAGGTCCGGCCATTCCCCGGCGGGGAAAACCGATGCCGCGGCGTCATGACGCGCGCCTCCCGTTCCCCATTCCCCGGCGGCATCGCAACCCGCCGGAAGCTTATCGGCGCGGTGCGGTCCGGCCCCTAGCATCCGCCATCTTCTTTTCTTCCCCCCGCCAGGAGTCCCCCGCATGAACCAAGGCCGATTCATCACCCGCAGTGCCCGCTACTGGCCCGACCGGCCCGCCGTCCTGTTCCGCGACCAGGCCATCAGCTACCGCCAGCTCGACGAACGCTCGAGCCGCCTGGCCAATGCCCTGGTCGCCCTGGGCGCACGCAAGGGCGACCGCATCGCCATCCAGTCGTACAACCGGCCCGAGCTCGTCGAACTGGAATGCGCGCTCTACAAGGCCGGCCTGGTCAAGGTGGCGCTCAACGCCCGCCTGTCGCCGGCCGAGATGCTGGAGACGATGAACAACGCGCAGGCAAAGATCATGCTGGTCGGCCCGGTGCACCTGCCCGACGTGGTGCGGCTGCGCGCCGAACTGCCGGGGGTGGAGACCTTCATCGCCATCGATGCGCAGCAGCAGGGTTTCCTCGACTACGAAGCGCTGCTGGCCGGGGCTTCCCCCGTATCACCCGACGTGGAAATGGCGGCCGACGACCTGGCCGTGCTGCACTTCACCTCCGGCTCCACCGGCAAGCTCAAGGCCGCGGTGCAGACGGTGGGCAACCGGCTCGCCTCGCTGCGCAAGGTGATCATGGGGCGCATGCGCGCCAAACCGGGCGACGTGCTGGCCCTGGTGGGACCCATCACCCACGCCAGCGGTATGTTCATGCAGCCCTTCCTGTTCCAGGGCGGCACTATCCTGCTGCACGAGCGTTTTGATGCCGAAGCCTTCCTGGCCTCGGTCGAGAAACACCGCGTCACCGCCTGCTTCCTGGTGCCGACCATGATCAACATGGTCCTGGCGCACCCCCGGGTGCGCGACTACGACCTGAGTTCGCTGCGCGACGTGACCTACGGCTCGGCCCCCATCGCACCCTCGCGCATCAAGGAGGCGTGGAGCGTGTTCGGCCCGGTACTGTCGCAGGGCTACGGTGCAGGTGAGACCACCGGCGGGCTGGTGATCCTCACCGCGGAGGACCACCGCATCGCCATCGAGGAGGGCCGCGAGGAACTGCTGCTGTCCTGCGGCCGAGCCTTCGGCGAGTCGCAGCTGCGCCTGGTGGACGACGCCGGCCACGAGGTGCCGCAGGGCGAGATCGGCGAGATCGTCATCCAGGGGCCGGACGTGTTCGCCGGCTACTGGCGCGAACCCGCCATCACCGCCGACACGCTCAAGGACGGCTGGCTGCACACCGGCGACCTGGCCCGCATGGACCCGCAGGGTTACATCTCCATCGTCGACCGCAAGAAGGAGATGATCATCTCCGGCGGCTTCAACGTGTACCCCTCGGAAATCGAACAGGTACTCTACCGCCACCCCGCCATCTACGAGACCTGCGTGCTGGGCGTGCCCGACGCCACCTGGGGTGAAGCCATCAAGGCGGTGGTGGTGCTGCGTGAAGGCCACGCGGCGCAGGCCGACGAACTCATCGCCCACTGCCGCGAATTCCTGGCGGACTTCAAGAAACCCCGCTCGGTGGACTTCGTGGCCGAACTGCCCAAGAACGCCAACGGCAAACTCTCGCGCAAGGACGTCAAGGCGCGCTACTGGAGCGGACAGGTCCGCGGCGTGGCCTGAAAGCCCTCAGGCCACCGGCAGCAGCGGCAGCACCTGCTCCATCGGCCGGCACACCCGCACGCCCAGCGGCGTCACCACCAGCGGGCGTTCCATCAGGATCGGGTGGGCGCCGATGGCGTCGAGCAGCTGGTCGTCGGTCAGCGCCGGGTCGTCCAGGCCCAGCTCGGCATAGGGGGTGCCTTTTTCGCGCAGGATGCCGCGCACCGTCAGGCCGGCCCGGGCGATCAGCTGGGCCAGCAGGGCACGCGAGGGCGGCGTCTTCAGGTACTCGACCACGTGCGGCTCGAAACCCGCCTCGCGGATGGCGGCCAGCGTCTTGCGGGAGGTGCCGCAGGCTTCGTTGTGGTAGATCACGATGTCGGTCATGGGGGCTCTCGAAAAGGGGGTGTTTGTCCAGATAACGGCAGTCCGCGTCAAAATGCCATCTGCGTGCCGCCACGCAGAAGAATAGCCCCATCCCCGATGCCCATGACCGAACTGCCCCCGCCCACCGCACGCCAGCCCATCCATACCCGGCGCACCACCACCCACGGCTACCTGCGCGACGACGGGCTGTGGGACATCGAGGGCGAACTCATCGACACCAAGAGCTACCCCTTCACCAACCCCGAAGGCACACAACGCGCGGTCGGCGATGCGGTGCACCACATGCGTATCCGCCTGACGGTGGACGACACCCTGACCGTGCGCGAGGCGGTGGCCGCCATGCCCAGCACCCCGTTCGGCGAATGCCCGGCCGCTGCCGACCCCTTCGGCCTGCTGGTGGGCGCCCAGTGCGGCCCCGGCTGGCGCAAGGCGGTGGACGCGGCCATGGGCGGCGTGCGCGGCTGCACCCACCTGCGCGAACTGCTGGGCGCCATGGCCACCGTGGCCTTCCAGACGGTGGCCAGCTACCGCAACTTCGAACGCCGGGCCGGCGGCGAGCCTATGTCGGCCCGCGCCGAGCCGCACCATGCCATGGGCAAATGCCTGGCCTGGGACTTCGACGGCCCGCTGGTCGCCCGCATCGCACCGCAGTTCATCGGCCACAAGCTGGCGCCCCGGGGAAACCACTAGACCCTGCGGATGCGCGGGGCGGCGGGCTTGGGTACATTGCGCCATGCCTACTGAAATAACACTCAACGGCGCCGCCTGCACCAGCTCCGCCGACGCCAAGACTTTCCTGCTGACGGTGCTGCGCAACGAATTCGGCCTGTCGGGCCCGAAGTTCGGCTGCGGCGCCGGCGAATGCGGCGCCTGCATGGTGCTGCTCGACGGCAAGCCGGTGCCCTCGTGCGACATGCCGCTGTGGGCGGCCGAAGGCAAGTCGGTGGTCACACTCGAAGGACTGGGCACACCCGAGCACCCCCACGCCATCCAGCAGGCCCTGCTCGACGAGCAGGCCGGCCAGTGCGGCTACTGCCTGGCGGGCATCGCCATATCGGCCGCCGCGCTGCTGGAGGCCAACACCCGGCCCAGCCGCGCAGACATCTGCACCGCGCTGGAGCGCAACCTGTGCCGCTGCGGTTCACACAACCGCATCATCCGGGCGGTGGAACGCGCCGCCGCCCAGTTGCGGGAGACCAGCCATGCTTGATACCGTCAAGGTGCGCGTCCCGGCCGTCCGGCCCGTCCCGCCTGTGCCGGCCACGCCCGCAGCGGCGGTCGCCGCTGCCGTACCAGCGGTCCCCAAGCTGCCCGGCAGCCTACAGACCAACCGCCGGCTCGACCAGTGGCTGGCCTTCGGCCCGGGCCGCACGGTGCGCATCCGCACCGGCAAGGTCGAGATCGGGCAGGGCATCCTCACCGCGCTGGTGACCATCGCCGCCGAAGAACTCGACCTGCCGGTGGCCTGTATCCAGGTGGTGCCCGCCACCACCGCCAGCGGGCCCGACGAGGCCGTCACCTCCGGCAGCCTGTCCATGCAGCACTCGGGCATCGCCATGCGCCATGCCTGCGCCGAGGCCCGGCGCATCGCACTGGGCAAGGCGGCGCAGGCCCATGGCGTGGCGCCCGAACAGCTCACGGTGGCCGATGGCGACCTGCTGCTGCCCGGCGGTGTCCAGGCCGGCGACTACTGGCAATGGCTCACCCCCGCCGACCTCGACGTGGAAATCTCCGGCACGGCCCGGCCCAAGCCCACCGCGGACTACCGCCTGGTCGGCAAGGGCACGCCGCGCATCGACCTGCACGACAAGGTGTTCGGCAAGGCGCGTTTCGTGCACGACCTGCGCCTGCCCGGCATGGTGCATGGCCGTGTGGTGCGCCCGCCCTCGCGCTCGGCCCAGCTGGTGGCCGCGTTTCCGGCCGGGGTCGAGACCCTGCCCGGTGTGCTGAAAGTAGTGGTCGATGGCCGTTTTGTCGCCGTCATCGCCCAGACCGAAGAGGTGGCCATGCGCGCCTCGGTGGCGTTGGCCGAGGCCTGCGAGTGGCGCGAGTCGCCCGACATGCCCGACATGGACGACCTCGCCGGTTTCCTGCTGGGCGCGCCGGTGGTCACCTCCATTCCGCACGACACCACCCCACCCGAAACCGAAAAAAGCGCCCAGGCCCCCGGATCCGGAAAAGGGCTGGTCCAGCACCAGCACGACTACCTCAAGCCCTTCATCGCCCATGCCTCCATCGCGCCCTCGTGCAGCGTGGCGCAGTGGGACGGCGAAAAATTGGAAGTCTGGAGCAACAGCCAGGGCATCCACAACCTGCGCGACGACCTGGTCATCGTGCTGGTCCAGCAGGGCCTGCCGGTGCCGGAAGACAACATCACCGTGCACCACGCCGAAGGCGCGGGCGCCTACGGCCACAACGGCGCCGACGATGTGGCTGGCGATGCGGTGCTGCTGGCCGTGGCCTGGCCCGGTGCGCCGGTGCGGGTGCTGTGGAGCCGTGCCGACGAACTCACCTGGAGCCCCATGGGCGCCGCCCACCTGGTGCGCCTGAGCGCGGCCACCGACGCCGACGGCAAGCTGCAGCAGTGGCAGCACGAGCTGTGGGCCAACGGCTACATGTGCCGCCCCGGCCGCAACAAGGTGCCCACCTTGCTGGCAGCGGCCCACCGCGCCTGCGGCGAACCGCCGCCGATCGCAGTCAACATGCCCTTCGCCACCGGCGGCGGCGCCGACCGCAACGCCATACCGCTGTACCAGGTGGCATCGTCCAAGGCCATCAACCACCGGCTCGACGTGATGCCCATCCGCACCTCGTCCATCCGCGGGCTGGGGGCGTTTGCCAACGTCTTCGCCATCGAATCCTTTGTCGATGAGGTGGCGCATGCCACCGGCGCCGACCCGGTGGCCTACCGCCGCCGCCACCTGCTGCAGGACGAACGCGCCCTGGCCGTGCTGGATACGGTGATGGAACATTGCGCCTGGTGGAACATCTCCGCCGCCGAGCGCGGCGAGGGCGTGGGCCACGGCTTCGCCATCGCGCGCTACAAACACTTCGGTGCCTGGTGCGCCATTGCCGCCCGGGTGGAATGCACCGACCGGGTCCGCGTGACCGACCTGGAGATCGCGGTGGACGTGGGCCAGGTCATCGACCCCGACGGTGTGAAGAACCAGATCGAGGGGGGCGCCATCCAGAGCGCCAGCTGGACGCTGCTGGAGCAGGTCAGCTTCGACCGCACCCGCTTCACCAGCACCGGCTGGGACAGCTACCCCATCCTGCGTTTCAACGACGTGCCCAAGGTGCGGGTGCACCTGATCGACCGGCCCGACCAGGACGTGCTGGGCGCCGGCGAGGCGGTGCACGGCCCGGTGGCCGGTGCCATCGCCAATGCGGTGTTTGATGCGCTGGGCGTGCGGGTGCGCACCCTGCCGCTGTCGCAGGAGAACATCATGAAGGCGATGGACGATTGAGTGGCTGAAGACAACACCGATGCACCCGCCGCGGCCCCGGCGCTGAAGGACATCTTCGACGCCACGCGCATCCGCCACATCGCCAAGGAGACGGCGGCCGTCCACCCCGGCTTCGACGCCAGACGTTTCACCAAGGACTGCCTGCACGGCCTGGAGGCCATGTCGCTGATGGCGCGCATGCGCCATGTGGCGGTGTGCCTGCATACGTCGCTGCCGCCCGGCTACCGCCAGGCCCTGGCCGTACTGCGCCTGCTGGCTCCGCGGCTGAACCACGGCTTCGTCACCCTGGTGCTGTCGGAGTATGTGGCGCTGTACGGTGCGGATGACGTCAAGGCCTCGCTGGAGGCGCTGAAGTTCTTCACCCCCTTCGGCTCGGCCGAGTTCGCCATCCGCCCGTTCCTGCAACACGACCTGCACGGCACGCTGAAGGTGATGGAACGCTGGTCGCACGATGCCGACGAGCATGTGCGCCGCCTCGCCAGCGAAGGCTGCCGCCCGCGCCTGCCCTGGGCGCAGCGGCTGCCGGCCCTGGTGGCCGACCCGGCGCCGGCCCTGCCCATCCTGCAGAACCTGCGGGCCGACCCCAGCCCCTACGTACGCAAGTCGGTGGCCAACCACCTGAACGACATCGCCAAGGACCACCCGGCGCTGGTGATGGAACTGCTCGAAGCCTGGCCGGCTGAAGACGACCCGCACACGCGCTGGATCATTCGCCACGCGCTGCGTACCCTGATCAAGAAGGGCGACCGCCACGCCCTGGCCCTGGTCGGCGCTGGCCACAAGGCCGAGGTGCGGCTGCGGGATGTGGTGGTGGCGCCCGCTGCGGTGCGCCTGGGCGACAGCATCACCCTGTCCTTCACCGTGGAGTCCACCGCGGCCACGGCGCAGCGCCTGGTGGTGGACTACGCGGTGCACTACGTCAAGAAATCCGGCGTGGCCTCGCCCAAGGTGTTCAAGCTCAAGACGCTGGAATTGCCCGCCGGCGCCACCCAGGCCCTGTCCCGCCGCCAGCTCATCAAGGACTTCAGCACCCGCACCCACCATGCCGGCCGCCATGCGGTGGACGTGGTGGTCAACGGTGAATGCCTGGGCCAGGCTTTTTTCGACCTGAAGCAGTAGAGTCGTGCCTGTTTTCAGCGGAGCAAACCCATGGTCCTACTCGAATTCGCCATGGCCCCCCACGGCCAGGGCGAGAGCCTCAGCGCTTATATCGCGCGCATCCTCGACATCATCGACAAGAGCGGCGTGCCCTACCAGCTCACGCCCATGGGCACCATCCTCGAAGGGGAATGGGAAGACGTGGTGGGTGTGGTCACCGCCTGCTTCCAGGCCCTGCAAACGGACTGCGCGCGCATCGGCATGAACCTGAAGATCGACTACCGCACCGGGCCGGAATCACGCCTGCGCAGCAAGATCGACAAGGTCGAAGCGCACCTGGGCCGGCGGCTGGCGACCTGACCGCCGCCCCGCCAGGCAAGCAAGCCGCTAGTCCGCACCGGCCGGCACACTGCTGCTGCTGCCCGCCGCCTGCGCCATCAGCCAGTGGCGGAAAGCCGTCACCTTCTGCGAATAGCGCTGCTCGGCTGGCCGCACCAGGTAGTAGCCGTGCGCGCGCCGGAACGGGCGGGCAAAAGGCCGCACCAGCGTGCCCTGGCGGAACTCGGCTTCCAGCATGGCCAGCTGGCCGATGGCGATGCCCAGCCCATCGAGCGCCGCCTGCCAGGTCAGCACCGAGGTGCTGAAACGCATACGCTCGGCCCCCTCGGCCTGCGTGGCCAGGCCGTTGGCATCGAGCCAGTCGCCCCAGTCGGCGCTGCGGTAGCGCGACACCAGCAGGCGCCGCTGCAGCAGTTGGGCCGGCGCACCGCCCGCGGGCAGGTGCTGGCGCAGATAGCCGGGTGAACACACCGGCTCGATCTCGTCGGGAAACAGGTAGTCCAGTTGCACCCGCGGCCACTGGCCGTCGCCGAACTGAATCGCCAGGTCCACCGGGTCGCGGTCGAAGTCCACATCCGGCACGCCGTTGCTGATCACCACCTCGATGTCCGGATGCGCCTCGCGGAACGCCGGCAGCCGCGGAATCAGCCACTTGGCGGTGAAGGTGGTGTAGGTGCGCACCCGCAGCACCCCCTGGCGTGTGCCGCGCAGCAGGTTATCGGTGGCGTCGCCAATCGCCTCGAACGCCGGAATGACCTGCTCCGCATAGGCCCGCCCCACCTGCGTGAGTGTGACCCCGTGCCGCTCGCGCCGGAACAGGCCCACACCCAGGTAAGCCTCCAGCGTCGCCACCTGCCGGCTGACCGCCGACTGGGTGACGCGCAGTTCCTGCGCGGCCAGCGTGAGGTTCTGCGTGCGGGCCACCACCTCGAAGACGCGCAGGGGGTTGAGAGGGGGGAGGGGGCGGGCCATGGAGGAGGGGAAGGATGCGTTTTTATTGTGCCTGATGGGCCTTGGTGGTATCGGCGGGTCAGCGGGCTGAACCTTGCTGCGCAGCAGTGCGCTGCTGTTTCGTTGCAAAATGGGGCCTCCACCTTCCTGCGAGTACACCATGCACCGCGCCCGTCCTGTCAGTGAAGCGTCCATGCGGGCCGGCGAGTCTCGCATTCCCGAGTTGGCGACACAGGCTGGCCATGCGGCGTACCAGCGCGCCCTGCAGCAAACCGGTGCGGTGGTGATGAAGGGCGCTGGCGGACAGTTGGTGGAGATGCGGCAGAATGGATCGTTCAGGGTTCTCAAGTCCCTGCCGGCCAGCACCCTGGTACAGGCCGGTCTGGTGCTCCGGCGCACCAAGAAACTACCCAATTTCGCCGCTGTGCGGTGAGTGCGGCGCTTGCTCAACCCCGGTTGCGGGTTTTTGCCGGCCCGAATGGTTCGGGGAAGAGCACTATCCAAGAGCGCTTGCTCCCCGAGTGGATTGGCGCCTATGTCAACGCGGATGAGATCGAGAAGGCGCTGAGCGCCACAGGCCGGCTGGATCTTGCCGACTTCGAATTAGGGGCCACTCCCGAAGCGCTGCAGAGTCGGTTGTCCGAGCACCTGGCCCGTTCTACCTTGCTCCAGAAGCATGGGATGGCCGATGTGGCTGACGCGTTAACCGTGGAGCATGGCCCTGTGGTGGGTATAACGCCGGCGCGGGTCAACTCCTATGTGGCAGCCGTGCTGGCGGATGGCATTCGACGTGAATTACTGGCACAAGGCAGCACCTTCACATTCGAGACCGTGATGTCGTCGCCGGACAAAATCGAATTCATGCGCGAAGCCCAGGCACGTGGTTATCGCACTTACCTTTATTTCGTGGCGACGGATGACCCGGCCATCAATATCGAACGCGTGAAATTGCGCGTACGCCAAGGCGGTCATGGTGTGCCGGAAGACAAAATCCGGTCCCGCTACACACGCTCCATCGGTTTGCTGGACGATGCGTGCGCGGTGGCTAACCGGGCCTATATCTTTGACAACTCGGGCGACGCACACCAGTTGATTGCCGAGATGAGCGAGGGTGAAGAGTTGCGATTGCACGTCACGGCCTTGCCGGCATGGTTTACGGAAACTTCGCTGTGGCAGTCCTTCCAGCCGGACGTAAAAGAGCCGCAGACGCGCGCCTGAACCAGAACCCGAGCCCATTCCCGCCCCACAGAGGTCCGCCATCGTGGGAATGCTTTGGCGCTAAAGCAAGCGCAGACGGTCATCGCTGGAACCGCAGCCCCAAACGCAAAAAAGGCTCCCGAAGGAGCCTTTTCACATTGCACTAGCGAGGAGTGCTTAGTAACCGCCGCGGCCACCGCCGCCGCCGCCACCGTAGCCACCACCGCCGCCGCCGCCACCACCGTAGCCGCCGCCACCGCTGCGGCCACCGCCACCACCGCCGTAGCCGCCGCCACCGCCGGGAGCACGCGGCTCCATCGGACGGGCTTCGTTCACGGTCAGCGCGCGGCCGTCCAGGTTGTGGCCGTTCATGCCTTCGATGGCTGCCAGCGCTTCAGCGTCGGTACCCATTTCGACAAAACCGAAGCCCTTGGAGCGGCCGGTTTCGCGCTCCATCATGACCTTGGCGCTGGCAACGGTGCCGAACTCGCCGAAGGCTTGTTGCAGGTCGTTGTCACGGATGTTGTAGGACAGATTGCCTACGTAGAGTTTTTTGCCCATGGGGACTCCCAATGAATTCTTCTAAACAAGCGATGGAGTCCCAAATCACAACAAACAAAAATGGCGCTGTGGCGCGAAACTGACCGATCACCAACACTCGCCTGCCCGGCTCGAAAGCCGCGCATGCGAGGCCGGATTGTCGGTGCGATTTGGCCCGCCGGGGGCCCTTGCTGCGTTTTATTGCACTTATTTCGTGTGCCTACCGGGCTTTGTTCACGAAACCACACCGAAAAACGACACTTTCCAGGCCTGGAGCGCCTTTCAGGGCACCTGCGCGGCCGTGTCCAGTGCCCACAGCCGGGCCAAAAAGTCGCGCGCGAGGGCATCGCCCAGCACCGGGCCGGCCAGTTCCAGGAACTTGCCGTCGAGATCGGCGTCGGAGAGCGGCTCTTCGGGGTCGCCCTTGCGGTTGGGCTGGTGGTGCTCGAAGCGGCGGCCGTCGGTGGTGCTTATCGCCACCCGTGCCGAGCGCTGGCTGGGGAAGGCGGCGTCCGCTTGCGCGTCTATGGTGTGCTCGATACGCTGCATCAGCGCCCGCACGGCCGGGTCGGCCAGGCGCTCGTCGCTGAAGGCGGCCAGGCGCACGCTGCCGTACACCAGGCCGTGCGCCACCACATAGGGCGTGCTGAAGCGGGCTTCGGGGGCGGTACGGGGATCGGGGTTGCCGGCCACTTCCTTCGATGCACGGTAGGAGCCGACGAACACCCGGGCGATGTCGTCGGGTTTCAGGCCATGCTGTTGCTGCAGGGCCAGCGCGCCGTCGATGGCGGCAAAGGCGTGGCCGCAGCAGGCGTGGTTCTTGAAGGTCATCTGCGTGATGTTCCACTCCTGGCCCAAGGTGGCCACGGCTTTCTGCCAGTCCGGTCCGTCGGCCATGGCGCGGCCCAGGCCGGCTTCGCCGTCGATCACGTCCATCGAGCCGATCACGCCTTTTTCCGCCATCTGCGCGGCCAGCAGCCCGCCTTCGGCGGCGCGGCCGGCGTGCAGGGGCTTGGAGTGCGAGTCCATGCGGAAGGCCTGCTGCAGCCCGGCGGCGAAGCTGGTGCACACTGCCAGCGCGTGGGCAAAGCGCTTTGCATCGAGCTTATAGAGGGCGGCCACCGCCGCGGCTGCGCCGAAGGTGCCGATGGTGCCGGTGTTGTGCCAGTACTTGTAGTGGGCACGGCCCATGGCCCGGCCGATGCGGGTGCTGATCTCGTAGCCGGCGATGACGGCGTGCAGGAATTCCGCGCCCGTGCTGCCGCGCTCCTGGGCCGCCGCCAGCGCGGCGGCAATGGTGGGGGCGCCGGGGTGGTAGATGGCGTGTTTGTAGATGTCGTCCACCTCGACCGTATGGGCGGCGGTGCCGTTGATGAGGGCGGCGGTGCGGGTGCTGGCGGGCTGGCCCAGGGCCAGCCGGGCCCGGCCATGGCCGATGTCTTCGGCCAGTGCCTGTTCCATCAGGGTGCAGGGCGCCTCGACCGCGCCGGGGAAGAGTGCGGCATACCAGTCCACCACGGCGCGTTTGGCGTGGTGCAGCACCTCGGGGGAGCGGGCGCCGGGGCCCATGTCCTGGGCGAAGGCGGCGAATGTCTCGATGACGGTCATGGTCGGGGTGTCTCCAGTTTTGCCCAGGGTTCGGGTCACGCTATATGGTCGCCGCGCGGCGGCGGGCGCGCCACTTCCGATAAGGCGTTCAGCCTTGATAAAACCGCATGCCTCACGGCCCAAAGGGAAGTTCCGCGCAGGCCGCGCATCCTGCACCATGCGCGGCTGCTTACCTCTTCCTTATTTACCGAGACAGGACCCCGCTATGGATTTCGCACTGGACGAAGAACACCAGGCTTTTGCCGATTCGGTCAGCCGGTTCGCCCAGGACAAGCTGGCCGCCGGTGCGCTGGCCCGCGCCCATGCCACCGAACATCCGTGGGAGGCGGCCCGCGCCATTGCCGAGCAGGGCCTGCTGGGCATCGCCTTTCCGGAAGCCGACGGCGGCCAGGGCGGCACGCTGATGCATGCGGTGCTGGCCATCCAGCAGATCGCGCTGGTGTGCCCCAAGAGCGCCGACATCGTGCAGGCGGGCAACTTCGGGCCCATCCGCACCTTCGTGGAATACGCCACCGCCGAGCAGAAGGCGCGCTTTCTGCCCGACCTGCTGGCCGGCCGCAAGCTGATCGCCCTGGGCATGACCGAGCCCGACGCCGGCTCGGCGGTGACCGAGCTGAAGACCAGCGCCCGGCTGGAGGGCGACGAATACGTCATCAACGGCAGCAAGATCTTTTCCACCAACAGCCCCGAGGCTTCGCTGTTCCTCATCTACGTGCGTTTCGGCCCCGGGCTGGACGGCATCGGTTCGGTGCTGATCGAGCGCGGTGCGCCGGGCTTTACCGTGGGCACACCGTCGAGTTTCATGAACGGTGAGCAGTGGTCGCAGCTGTATTTCGACAACGCACGGATTCCGGCTGCGAACCTGCTGCTGGGCACGGGCGGATTCAAGAAGCAGATTTCGGGCTTCAACGTGGAGCGCCTGGGCAATGCCTCGCGTTCGCTGGCGCTGGGCCGCTACGCCTTCAACCTGGCGCGCGAACACGCGCTGACGCGCAAGCAGTTCGGTCGCGAGCTGTGCGAGTTCCAGGGCCTGCAGTGGAAGTTCGCCGACATGTGGATGAAGCTGGAGCAGGCGCAACTGCTGCTGTACCGCGCCGCGCTGGAAGGCGAGGGCGGCCAACTGCCGTCGGCGCAGAGCACCGCCATGGCCAAGCTGGCCTGCAACGAGGCCGGCTGGTTCGTCGCCAACGAGGCGCTGCAGGTGATGGGCGGCATGGGCTTCAGCCAGGAGGCGCTGGTGGAGTACTGCGTGCGGCGCATCCGCGGCTGGATGATCGCCGGCGGCTCCATCGAGATCTTGAAGAACCGCATTGCGGAAGGGGTGTTCGGCAAGAGCTTTTCGCAGCGGCCACCCAAGGCCTGACCGCTGCTCCCCCGTTCTTTCCGCACAAGTAAACAGAGACTTTGATGGCCCGCTTTTTCCGTTCTTCCGCGTCTTCCACGCTTTCCCGCCGGCACCTGCTGGCCCTTCCACTGGCCCTGCCGCTCGCACTCGGTGCCGCATACGCCGGCGCCGCCCATGCCGCCGAGGCCTGGCCCAGCAAGCCCATCCGCCTCATCGTGGGTTATGCCGCGGGCGGCCCCACCGACCTCACCGCGCGCCTGGTGGCCACCCACCTGCAGACGGCCCTGGGCCAGCCCGTGCTGGTCGAGAACAAGACGGGTGCCGGCTCCAACATTGCCTCCGAGTACGTGGCCACCGCCGCGCCCGATGGCTACACACTGCTGCTGGCGGCCGCGCCCATCACCATGAACGGCTTCCTGTACAAGAGCCAGAAATTCGATGTGCAGAAAAGCTTCGACCCCATCGTCAACATCATGGCCGCGCCCTCCATCCTGGCCGTGGCCAACAACCTGCCGGCGCACAACCTCAAGGACGTGATCGCACTGGCCAGGAAGGAACCCGGCAGGCTCAGCTTCGGCTCCACCGGCGCGGGGGGCTCGCAGCACCTGGCCGGCGAAATGCTCAAGCAGCGCGCCGGCATCGACATGATCCATGTGCCCTACAAGGGCGCATCGGCCGCGCTCAACGACCTCATGGCCGGCCATGTCAGCATGGCCTTCATGACGTCCATGTCGGCCATCCCTTTCCTCAAGGCCGGCAACCCGCGCGCCATCGCCGTGGCGTCGGAAAAGCGCCTGCCCCAGTTGCCCGACCTGCCCACCCTGTCCGAGTCGGGCCTGCCGGGTTTCGAGGCCGAATCGTGGAACGGCCTGTTCGCTCCCGCCGGCACCCCGCGCGACATCCTGGAGCGGCTCAACACGGAAGTGAACAAGGCGCTGGCCACCCGCGAGGTGCGCGACGACCTGGTGTCGCAGGGCGCCGTGGTCAAGGGCGGCACCCGCGCCGAGTTCGCCACCTACATCGCGCAGGAAGTCGATCGCTGGGGCAAACTGCTGAAGACCATCCGGGTCCAGATGGACTGAAGAACACGCAAGAGACCACAAGAGACCTACCGGCCATGCCCCCACCCGTTTCCTCCCCCCTCCAGGGCGCCGCCCT
>JAZJYT010000054.1:0-28800 GCA_040390235.1 Pseudomonadota bacterium
CGGGCACAGGACATCAAGGAGGAGAGGGCGGCGCAGCCGCGCTCGGGGGACAGTCCAGTGCCCGGTATGCCCCACCGGCCGCTCCCCGAAGTGCCAACGAAGGCCCTCCGAATTCCGAACCCCACTACATCATCCGCAGCACTTCGCCCTGCAGGCCACCCAGCAGCATCCCCAAAACCTGCAGGATCACCAGCAGCACCAGCGCCGAGAAGTCGATGCCGCCGAGCTGCGGCAGGGCGCGGCGCAGGGGCGTCAGCATCGGTGTGCAGAGCCGGTCCAGGATCGGCATGACCGGCGAATGGGGCTGCACCCAGGACAGCACGGCGTAGACCAGCAGCATCGCGGTCAGCACCGAAATCAGCAGCTGCAGCAGGCCGAATACTGACGCCACCAGCAGGTGCACTATGGGAAAACCCCCGCCGGCGAACAGCGTCCACAGCACCAGCATCTTGGCCAGCACCAATAACCATGCCGCCAGCAGGCTCGCCAGGTCCCAGCCGCCAGCGGCGGGGATCACACGGCGCAACGGCAGCACGATCCAGTCGCACAGGGCGAACACCAGCCGCCCGACCGGGTTGCCGAAGGGCACCCGGAAGCGCTGCATCAGCAAGCGCAGCAGGCAGGCCCCCGCCACCAGGGACACGACCGTGTCGAGCAGGAAGGAAACGATCTGTTGGAGAAGCATGGGCGGGCTGCGGGCGTTGGGTCACTGGGGCGGAGGGGTCGGACGTGGGATGATAGTCGCCAGCCGCCCTGCCACGCGATGCCATGCCCGCAGAACTGACCTTGACTTCCCTGCCGCTTTTCCCCCTGTCCACCGTGCTGTTCCCGGGGGGCCTGCTGCCACTGCGGATCTTCGAGGTGCGTTACCTCGACATGGTGCGCCGCTGCCACGACAACGGCGCGCCGTTCGGGGTGGTGGCGCTCACCGGGGGCCGCGAGGTACGGCAGGCCGGCGCACCGGCGGAAACCTTCCACGACGTCGGCACGCTGGCCCACATCGAGTCGCTCGACCGCCCGCAGCCGGGCCTGCTGGTGGCCCGCTGCACCGGCCGCCAGCGTTTCCGCATCGCCAGCCGCCAGCAGATGCGTCACGGCCTGTGGATTGCCGACGTGGAGCAGATGGACGAGGACAAGGCCGTGCCGGTGCCCGACGACCTGCAGGCCGATGCCGACGCCCTGCGCCAGCTGATCGACACGCTGGAGCAGCGGGTACACGAACCCGAGGCCCCGCCCCTGCCCCTGGTGCCGCCCTGGCGGCTCGATGACTGCGGCTGGGTCGCCAACCGCTGGTGTGAACTGCTGCCGTTGCCGCTGGAACTCAAACAACGGCTGATGGCGCTGGACAACCCGGTGGTGCGCCTGGAGCTGGTCGGCGACATCCTCACCCGCAACGGGATCGCTCCATAGCCTGCGGCCGGCCCTGGGGCGGCCCGCAAATTAGAATGGAGGGCTGGCCCTGCCGGGGCCTCTCCATTCTTTCGCCTTCCCATGTCCGACACCACCTCCACGCCCGCCGCCGCACCCGCCACCGACGAGAACCAGCTCATCGCCGAACGGCGCGAGAAACTCAAGGGTCTGCGGGCCGCACAGGCCGCGGGCAAGGGCGTGGCTTTCCCCAACGACTTCAAGCCGGCCGACCGTGCCGCGGCCCTGGTGGCCACCCACGGCGGCACCGAGGCTGAGGCGCTGGAGGCGGCGGGCGCACCGGCCAGCGTGGCCGGCCGCATGATGCTGAAGCGGGTGATGGGCAAGGCCAGCTTCGCCACCATCCAGGACGCCACCGGCCGCATCCAGCTCTACGTGACCCGCGACGCCCTCGGTGAAGAGGCCTATGCCGACTTCAAGCGCTGGGACCTGGGCGACATCGTCGGCGCCGAAGGCACTGCCTTCAAGACCAAGACCGGCGAGCTGTCGGTGAAGGTGACGAAGCTGCGCCTGCTGACCAAGAGCCTGCGCCCGCTGCCCGACAAGTTCCACGGCATGGCCGACCAGGAGCAGAAGTACCGCCAGCGCTATGTGGACCTGATCACCGACGAAACCGCACGCGAGCGCTTCAAGGCGCGCAGCAAGGCGGTGGCGGCGCTGCGCGAGTTCATGGTGGGCCACGACTTCCTGGAAGTCGAGACGCCGATGCTGCACCCCATCCCCGGCGGCGCCAACGCCAAGCCCTTCAAGACGCACCACAACGCGCTCGACCAGGAGATGTTCCTGCGCATCGCGCCGGAGCTCTACCTCAAGCGCCTGATCGTCGGCGGCTTCGAGCGGGTGTTCGAGATCAACCGCAGCTACCGCAACGAAGGCATCAGCGTCCGGCACAACCCGGAATTCACGATGATGGAGTTCTACGCGGCCTACTGGAACTACCGCGACCTGATGGACTTCACCGAGACGCTGGTCCGCACCATCGCGGACAAGGCGGCCGGCTCGCAGCAGCTCAGCTACGGCGGCAAGCCGGTGGACCTGGCCCAGCCCTTCGAGCGCCTCACCATCCGCGAAGCCATCGTCAAGTACACCGAGGCCGGCGATCAGGTGGACGACGCGGCCTGGCTCACCAACGCAGTGAAGAAGCTCGGCCTGTCGGAAGAAAAACACCGCCTGGCAGGCCGCAGCCTGGCCAGCCTGCAGGTGCTGTATTTCGAGGAAACCGTGGAAGAAAAGCTCTGGCAGCCGACCTTCATCATGGAGCACCCGACCGAGATCAGCCCGCTGGCCCGCGCCAACGACGACCGGCCCGAGGTGACCGAGCGTTTCGAGCTCTACATCACCGGCCGCGAGTTCGGCAACGGTTTTTCCGAGCTCAACGACGCCGAGGACCAGGCCGCCCGCTTCAACGCCCAGGTGGCGGCCAAGGACAGCGGTGACGACGAGGCCATGTTCTACGACCACGACTTCGTGCGCGCGCTGGAATACGGCATGCCGCCCACCGGCGGCTGCGGCATCGGCATCGACCGGTTGATGATGCTGCTGACCGATTCGCCCAGCATCCGCGACGTGATCCTGTTCCCCGCGCTGCGCCGGGAGTGAGGCCCCGGCGGGGCCGGAGGCCCGCCATTTCTCGCGATTGACCCTACACTACGGAGGCTGTTATTTCAAAAGCGGGCCGTTGAAGCCCGCCGTCCCCCTGGGAGGCAAGATGACGAGTCCGGGCGAAAAGATTCACAAAGGCCAGTCCACCGCGGTGCGGGCGGCCATCATCGGCATGGGCAGCTGGGGCCAGAACCTGGTCAACCATGTGCAGGGCAAGAGCGACGGGCTGATCCGCTTCACCACCGGCGCCACCCGCACGCCGGCCAAGGCGGCCGAGTTCAGCCAGAAGCACGGCATCCGCATGCGGGACAGTTACGAAGCCGTGCTGGCCGACCCCGAGGTCGATGCCGTGGTGCTGGCCACGCCGCATTCCCTGCATGCCGAGCAGATCATGGCCGCGGCGCGCGCCGGCAAGCACGTCTATACCGAAAAGCCGCTGGGCCTGGACAGCACCGAATCGGCAGCCGCCGTGCAGGCCTGCGCCGACCACGGCGTCACCCTGGCGGTGGGCTACAACTGGCGTTTCCAGCCGGCGCTGCAGGAAATCCGCCGCATGCTCGACGACGGCCGTCTCGGCAAGCTGCTGCATATGGAAGGCAACTTCTGCGGCCCCAGCGCCTACCGCTGGCCCCGCGGCCACTGGCGCCAGGACCGCGACGAAACGCCCGCGGGCGGCATGACCGGGCGCGGCGTGCACGTGGCCGACGCCATGCTGTACCTGGCGCAGAGCCGCATCGACTCGGTGTTCGCCCAGAGCTTCCGCCTGGCGCAGGACTTCGGCGCGGACGACACCACGTCCATGCTGTTCCGCTTCGCGAGCGGCGCCACCGCCTACCTGGGCACCGTCATCGCCTCGGCCGAAACCTGGCGCCTGCAGGTGTTCGGCGCCAGGGGCTGGGCCGAGGTCGGCGCGGTGGAGCACCTCAACACCTGGCAGTTGCGCGTGTCCTTCATCGACCCGGCCAACGTCCTCAACAAGAAGCCGCCCGAGGTGCTGACCTTCCCCGACACCAGCACCGAACGTGCCGAGCTGGAGCACTTCGCCCGCGCCGTCATGGCCGGGCAGGCGCTGGACCGGCCGGACGGCGACGCTCTGCACAACGTGCTGGCCCTGGAAGCCATCCTGAAATCCACCGAGACCGGCCAACCCGTGGCCGTGCAGGGCTGAGCCGTGCGGCCCGGCGACAGTGCCGGGGCCGCGGGATAACGCCTGACTTTTTCTTGAAGAGGGAGTGTCCATGCAACCGTTGTTCCGCCGCAGTCTTCTCGCCGCCACCGCCGCCCTGGCGCTGCCGTGGCTGGCCGCCGCGCCCGCCCATGCGCAGGCCGGCTACCCGGGCAAGATGATCCGCATCATCGTGCCGTCCACCGCGGGGGGACCGCCGGACGTCATCGCCCGCATGATCGCGCCCAAGCTCTCGATGGCGCTGGGCCAGGCGGTGATCATCGAGAACCGCATCGGCGCCGGTGGCCTGGTGGGCACGGCCTATGTCGCCCGGGAGCCGGCCGACGGCTACACCCTGCTCATCACCACCGCTTCGCACACCACCATTCCGGCCTTCACGCCCAACGCGCCCTACGACGCGGTGAAGGACTTCACTCCGGTCGCCCTGCTGGCGCAGAACTTCGGCCAGGTGCTCATCGTGCGGCCCACGCTGCCAGCGAAGACGGTGCAGGAGCTGGTGGCCATGGCACGCAAGGAACCGGGCAAGCTCACCTTCGGCCAGGCCGGCCTGGGCACGGCCAGCCACATCCCGGCCGAGGTGATGGATGCGCAGGCCAACATCGACATCCTCAACGTACCCTACAAGGGCGTGCCCGAGGCGATGAACGACCTGCTGGGCGGCCATATCGACATGTTCTTCGTGGGTACCCAGCTCGCGCTGCCGATGGTGCAGGAAAACAAGGTGCGCGCCCTGGCCGTCACCGGCAACGTGCGCTGGAAGGGCATGCCCGACGTGCCGACCATGCAGGAGTCCGGCTTCAAGGACTTCAACGTGGTCAACTGGTTCGGCGCCTGGCTGCCGGCCGGCGCGCCGCCAGCGATCGTGGCCAGGCTCTCCACCGAGATCGGCAAGGCCCTGCAGGCGCCCGACGTGCAGAAGGAATTCGACACGCTGGGCCTGCGCGCCGGCAGCATGAGTACACCCGAGTTCGCCAGCTTCGTGGCCAGGGAAACCGCATCGGCCCTGGCCATCGCCAAACGCATCGAAGGAAACAAGAAATGAACGACCGCGCGACGCAGATGGAACCCTGGCAGTGGCCCGAGCCGCACTGGCGCGGCATCGTGAACCATGTGCGCGCGGGCCGCACGCTGCGGCCCGCGGCCTGGAAGGACGGCGCGCGCTGCGCGGTGGCCTTTTCCTTCGACTCCGACCACGAGACCAACGAGCTGCGCGACGGCGGCGAATCCATCGGCAAACTCTCACAGGGCCAGTACGGCAACCGCCGGGGCGTGCCGCGCATACTCGACATCCTGACGCGGCACAGCGTGCCGGCCAGCTTTTTCGTGCCGGCGGTGACCACCCTGCTCTACCCGGACGAACAGCGGCGGGTGGTGGCCGAGGGCCACGAGGTGGGCATCCACGGCTGGATCCACGAACGCAACTCGGTGCTGCCGCTGGAGGCCGAACGCGACCTGCAGCTGCGCGCGGCCGACGTGCTGGAGCGGGTCACCGGCGTGCGCCCGGTCGGCATCCGCACCCCCTCGTGGGACTTCAGCCCCAACACCCTGGCCATCAGCCGCGACATGGGGCTGGAGTACGACTCCTCCATGATGGCCGACGACGACTGCTACGAGCTGCTGCTCGACGGTGCGCCCACCGGCGTGGTCGAACTGCCGGTGGAGTGGATACGCGACGACGCCGTCTACTACAACATGAACCGTTTTGCCGGGCTGCGGCCGCACATGCCGCCCTCGGACGTGTTCGACATCTTCCGCCGTGAACTCGACATGGCCTGGGAGGAAGGCGGTGTGTTCCAGCTGACCATGCACCCGCACCATTCGGGCTACCGCTCACGGGTCTGGATCCTGGAAGAGCTGATCCGCCACGCCAAGGCCCGCGGCAGCGTGTGGTTCGCCACGCATGCCGAGATCGCACGCTACGCACGCGACCACGCCCAGTAACCGCTGTAACCGCCCCAGTGCCGCCGTACGCCATGGACAACTTCTCCCGTTCCCAGACCGTCCGCAAGGCCGTCATCGCCACCCGCGGCGGTGTGGTCGCCACCGCCCACCGCCGTGCGGCCGAGGTCGGCGCAGCCGTGCTCGAAGCCGGTGGCGACGCGGTGGACGCGGCCGTCGCCGTGTCCTTCGCCATCGGTGTGGTCGAACCCTGGATGAGCGGCCCGGCCGCCGGCGGCGCCATGGTGCTGTGGCGTGCCGGCGAGAACCGCGCACGGGTGGTCGACTACGGCATGCGTTCGCCCGGCGCGCTGGACCCGGCCGACTACCCGCTGACCGGCGGCGCGCCGGCCAAGGACCTGTTCACCTGGCCCGCGGTGCTGGACGACCGCAACATCGAGGGCGCCACCGCCGTCGCCGTGCCGGGTGTGGTGTCGGGCATGGGCCTGGCACACGCCGAATACGGCAGGCTGCCCTGGCAGGAACTGCTGGCACCTGCCGTGGGCCTGGCCAGGGAGGGCCTGCTGACCGACTGGTACTCGGCCCTGCTCACCACCTCGGTGGCGCGTTCGCTGGCAAAGGACCCGGACGCGGCGAAGATGTTCCTCGACGACGGCATCTGGCCCATCTGCGGCGCCTGGACCACGATGAGCGACCGCCACCTCGACCAGTCGGCCATGGCGGCCACGCTGGAACAGCTGGCGCGCCACGGCCCGCGCGCCTTCTACGAAGGCGACGTGGCCCGCGCCCTGGTGGCCGACCTGCGTGCCAAGGGCAGCGTCCTGTCCGAGCAGGACCTGGCCGGCTACCAGGCGCGTTTTGTCGATGCCCAGGCCGTGCCCTACCGCGATGGGCGCATCTACGTGGCCCCGGGGCTGACCGGCGGCCCGACCCTGGCGCAGGCGCTCGGCATCCTGGAAGGCCAGCTGGTGCCCGCACCGGGCACGCCCGGCCCCGCCAGCTACGTGGCCTATGCCCGCGCGCTCGACGACGCCTACACCACCCGGCTGGCCGGCTTCGGCGACGCCGGTGTGGTCGAAGCCGCGCAGGCGCCTTCGTGCACCACGCATTTCAGCATCGTGGACCGCCACGGCAACATGTGCGCGGTCACGCAGACCCTGCTGTCCATCTTCGGCTCGCGGGTGGTGTCGCCCTCCACCGGCCTGCTGATGAACAACGGCATCATGTGGTTCGACCCCGAGCCGGGCAAACCCAACTCGCTGGGGCCGAACAAGCGCTGCCTGGGCAACTTCTGCCCGGTGGTGGGCGAGGCGGCCGACGGCCGGCGTTTTGCGCTGGGGGCCTCCGGCGGGCGCAAGATCATCGGCACGGTGCTGCAGATCGCGTCCTTCATGCTGGACCACGGCATGACACTCGAAGAAGCCTTCCACCAGCAGCGCATCGACATGAGCGGCTCGGGCAAGGTCACCGCCGACCGCACCCTGCCCGAACCGGTGCTGGGCGCGCTGTCGGCGGCTTTTCCCACCAGCACCGCCCCGCGCACCACCTTCCCCTACGCCTTCGCCTGCCCGGCGGCGGTGCTGCGCGAAGGCGAGCAGAACATGGGCTGCACCGAGATCATGTCGCCCTGGGGCGATGCGGTGGCCGAGCGGGTCTGAACCGGCGCACCGCCGGCCGGGCTACGGCGCAGGCGGCAGCAGCGCCCGGGCCCTGCGGTAGGCCGGGTCGGCCCGCAGGGCGTCCCAGGCCAGGGCGGGCCCGCGCGGCACCAGCGACAGCCGGCGCTGCTCGCCCGCCGCGCTGGCCGGGCAGGCACCGGAGCGACGCGCGTCGGCTACCCCGTCGATGGCATCGTCCAGCGCCTGGCCGTCGCCCAGGCTCTGGTTGCACAGCAGCACCAGATCGCAGCCGGCGTTCAGCGCCGTGGCCGCGGCCTGTGCCAGGCCGATGGTGCGGCCCTGGATCTGGCGAGCGCCCTCCATGCTCAGGTCGTCGCTGAAGATGGCGCCGCCGAAGCCCAGGCGCCGGCGCAGGATGTCCTGCAGCCAGCGCGGCGAGAACCCTGCCGGCAGGGTGTCCACCTGCGGGTAGATGACGTGGGCCGGCATCACCGCCGAGAGTGTGGCCCCCAGCCAGGCATAGGGCGCGGCGTCTTCGGCCAGGATGGCTTCCAGCCCGCGTTCGTCCACCGGAATGGCGGTATGCGAATCGGCCTTGACCCAGCCATGTCCCGGAAAATGCTTGCCGCAGTGTTGCAAACCCGCCTGCAGCAGGCCGTGCGCCAGGCTCTTGGCCAGGGCCGCCACCACCCGCGGGTCGCGGTGGAAGGCGCGGTTGCCGATGACCCCGCTTTCGCCATAGTCCAGGTCCAGCACCGGGGTGAAACTGAAGTCGATGCCGCAGGCCCGCAGCTCGGCCGCCAGCACGTGGCCGGCGGCGCTGGCGGCATCCATGGCACGCAGGGCGCCGCTGCCGGGGCGGCCGCCCTGGTCGTCCATCCACAGCGCGCCGAAAGTCCGCATGGGCGGCAGGTGGGTAAAACCGTCGGTGCGGAAACGCTGGACCCGGCCGCCTTCGTGGTCCACGCAGATGAGCAGGTCGGGCCGCAGCGCCTTGATCTCGGCCGACAGGGCGGTGATCTGCGCGCGGCTCTGCCAGTTGCGCCCGAAATAGATCAGGCCGCCGACCAGCGGATGGGCCAGGCGGCGACGGTCGTCCCGTGTCAGCACCGTCCCGGCGATATCGATGACAAGTGGAGCGTGCGTGGCGGGTGCAGCGGTCATGGCGAAGGCGAGAAAATCAGTCTTTGCGGGTGTCGGTGGTTTCCACCACCACGAAGGTCACGGCGTAGTCGGTCTCGTCGGTCACGGTGACGTGGGCCGACAGCTGCCGTGCCTCGAACCATGCCTTCAGCGCGCCGTGCAGCACGATGGCCGGCTTGCCGCCGGGCAGGTTGACGATTTCGCACTGGCTCCAGGCCATGGGGCTGGTCATGCCCAGGCCGATGGCCTTGCTGAAGGCTTCCTTGGCGGAAAAACGCGTGGCCAGGTAACGCAGGCCCCGCGCCGGCCAGCGTTTGCTGCGGGCCCGCCAGGTGGCCATTTCCTGCGGGCCCAGGATACGTTCGGCAAACCGGTCGCCATGGCGCTCCACACTCCTGGTGATGCGCCGGATGTCGCAGATGTCGGTGCCGATGCCGTAGATCATGGCGCGGCGGCGAAGGCAGTGTCGATGGCCTGCTGGTAGGCACGCACCGTGGCGGCGTAGCCTAGCTCCAGCGCATCGCTCATCAGCGCATGGCCGATGGACACTTCCAGCACACCCGGCACGGCGCGCAGGAAGGCCGGCAGGTTGTCGCGGTTCAGGTCATGGCCGGCGTTGAGGTCCAGGCCGGCGGCGCGCGCGGCGATGGCCGTGTCCACGAACTGCTGCAACACCTGCGCCTGCCGGGGGGTGCCGAAGGCGCTGGCATAGGTTTCGGTATACAGCTCCACCCGGTCGGCGCCCAGGGCCTTCACCGCCACCATGGCAGCGGGTTCCGGGTCCATGAACAGGCTGACCCGCACACCCAGGGCATGGCACTCGTCCACCAGCGGCTGCAGCCGTGCCGCATCGTCCGGAAAACGCCAGCCGTGGTCGCTGGTGGACTGTTCTTCGCTGTCGGGCACGAAGGTCGCCTGGTGCGGCCGGTACTGGCGGATGAAGTCCATCAGGTTGTGGAAGGGGTTGCCCTCGATGTTGAACTCGGCCGCCGGCCAGTCCTTCAGCAGCAGGGCCAGGTCGCGCACGTCGTCGGCACGGATGTGGCGCGCGTCGGGCCGCGGGTGCACGGTGATGCCCTGGGCGCCGGCCTCCAGGCAGACGGTGGCGGCGCGCACCACGCTGGGAAGCCCCAGGTGGCGGCGGTTGCGCACCTGGGCCACGAGGTTGACGTTGACCGACAGCGCGGTGCGGGGGGCGGTGCGGGAGGAAGAAGAGGTGTTCATAGCAGGGATTGCAGGTCCATCATCATCTGCCGCGTGCGCAGCGTGGCGACGCCGGTATGGTAGTGGAGCAGCTGGCGCAGCAGCAGCTTGAGGTCGGAGGCCACCGGCGCCGTGGCGCGCAGGGTGGCGGTAAAGGGCGCCGCGTCGTCCAGGCCGCGCTGCAGCGCCAGCCACTGCTGGCCGGTCAGGGCAAGGCGCTCGTCGCGGCGCGCTTCGCTCAGGCCGCCCTCGGGCAGCAGCAGGTAGCGCCCTTCGGGCACCAGCGGGGCCTGGGTGGCGGTCTGGATGTCCAGCGCCGGCAGCAGCCCGATCTCGCGCAGCAGCAGCAGCTCGAAGGCCCGCAGCACCGGCTGCAGCGCCTCGCCGTGCTCGGAGGCCAGTACCCGCACCACCCCCGCGTAGGCGTCGAACAGGCGCGGGTGCGGGTCGTCGCGCGCCAGCAGGCGCAGCAGCAACTCGTTGAGGTAGTAGCCCGACAGCAGCGCGTCGCCGGTGGGCATGACGTGGCCGCCGGCCCACTCCGCGCCCTTGAGGTTGTGGATCTCGGCGTTTTCGCCCTGCGACAGGGTCCAGGTCAGCCGCACCGGCTGCAGCGGCAGCAGCACCGGCCGGAAGTTGGAACTCGGCCTTTTGGCCCCCTTGGCCACCAGCGCCACCCGGCCGTGCGTACGGGTGAAGGTCTCGATGATCAGGCTCGATTCGCTCCAGTCGTACCGGTGCAGTACAAACGCCGGCTCGTCGGAGACGCGCTTGGCCGGCACGTCAGTTACTCATACCCGAAGGACTTGACCCGCGCTTCGTCGTCGGCCCAGCCGGACCGGACCTTGACCCACAGCTCCAGGAACACCTTGGCGTCCATGAGTTTTTCCAGCTCCTGGCGGGCCTCGGTGCCGATGCGCTTGAGCTTTTCGCCCTTGTCGCCGATGACCATGGCCTTGTGGCCGTCGCGCTCGACCACGATGGTGGCGGCGATGCGGACCATGCGTTTGTGCGTCTTGCTCTTTTCTTCCTCGAACTTGTCGATGATGACGGTCGAGGTGTAGGGCAGTTCGTCGCCGGTGAAGCGGAAGAGCTTTTCGCGCACGGTTTCGCTGGCGAGGAATTTCTCGCTGCGGTCGGTGAGTTCTTCCTCGCCGTACCACCAGGCCTGCTCGGGCAGGTACTTCTCGCAGATGCCGAACAGGCGCTCGATGTCGCCCTTGCTCTTGGCCGACATGGGCACGAATTCGGTGAACGGGTGCCGCTCCTGCATGCCCTTGAGCCAGGGCGCCAGTTCGGCGCGGCGGTGCACCTCGTCGAGCTTGTTGGCCACCAGCAGCGCCGGGATGTCGGGCTTGAGCAGCGACAGCACCTTGGCGTCGCCCAGCGTGAAGTTGCCGGCCTCGACCACGAACAGCACCAGGTCGACATCGCCGATGGCGCCCATCACGGTCTTGTTGAGCGACTTGTTCAGCGCCGTGTTGTGCCGCGTCTGGAAACCCGGCGTGTCGACGAAGATGAACTGGGTGGCGCCGCGGGTCTTGATGCCGGTGATGCGGTGGCGGGTGGTCTGCGCCTTGCGCGAGGTGATGCTGATCTTCTGCCCCACCAGGGCGTTCAGCAGCGTCGACTTGCCGACGTTGGGCTTGCCGACGATGGCGATGACACCGCAGCGCTGGCCTTCGGGTCCGGGGCCGCCGCCGACCGGGGGGATGGGCGGGATGTCGAATACGGGCACCAGCGGTTCCTGCGCCTCGGGGCCGGGCTGGCCGGCTTCGGGCGCGGCATCCGCGGCGCCGTCGGCGGCAGGGTTGGTGGCTTCGTTCATGGGTTCTTTACTTTCAGGTAGGCGAGCATGGCCGCGGCGGCCGCCTGCTCGCCGGCACGGCGCGAACCGCCGATGCCACGTTCGGTACGACCGAGTTCGACGATCTCGCATTCGACGTCGAAGGTCTGCTGGTGGGCCGCGCCCAGGGTGGCGACGACGCGGTAGGCAGGCAGCTTCATTTTGCGGCCCTGCAGCCACTCCTGCAACTCGGTCTTCGGGTCCTTGGCCGCCGCCTGCATGCGCGGGGTGATGTCGACCTTGGAGAACAGGCGGTGCACCAGGGCCTCGGCCACGCTGAAACCGGCATCGCGGTAGACGGCGCCGATCAGCGCCTCCAGCACGTCGGCCAGGATCGACGGGCGGCGGTGGCCGCCCGAGCGCGACTCGCCCTCGCCCAAGCGCAGCACCTGCGGCAGGTCGAGGTCGAGCGCCAGCTGGTGCAGGGTTTCCTGCTTGACCAGGTTGGCACGCACCCGCGACAGGTCGCCCTCGGCCAGGTCGGCCAGGCGGCTGTAGAGCAGGTCCGACACCGCGAGGTTGAGCACCGAATCGCCCAGGAACTCCAGCCGTTCGTAGTGTTCGGACGAAAAGCTGCGGTGCGTGACCGCACGCTGGAGCAGTTGGGGGTCGGCGAACCGGTGCTGCAGGCGGTCCTGCAGCGCGGCCAGTGCCGCACTCAGCGCAGAAGCCACCTAGGGGGTGCTTCCCTTGTAGTCGAGCACCAGCGATGCCGGGCCGAACAGGGGGATTTTTTTCTCGTAGGCAAACGCCACGACGAACGGCTGCCCGGGTGCCGCCGGCGGCGTGACCTCGAGGTCGTTGCCGGTGATGGAGACGATGTCGTCGATCTGGGCCGACCGGTCGAATGCCTTGCGCACGTTGGGCACGGAGTTTTCGCTGCGCGCCTTCTGCACGGCCTTGACCACCGCCTGGTACTCCAGCGCGGTCGGCACGACCTTCAGGCCCACCAGGACCAGGCAGGCGACGAACGCGGCGATGATCAGCATGCCCAGCAGGCCCATGCCGGCCTGGCGGCGCATGGGGGTGGAAAGACGGTTCATCGGGGACCTCCGGCGGTGGTTATGGGAATACACGGCATCAGTCGAAACCGCCCACACGCTTCAGGTTACCGAAATTCATCCAGATGAAGAAGGCCCTGCCGACGATATTCTGGTCGGGAACGAATCCCCAGAAGCGCGAATCGAGCGAATTGTCGCGATTGTCGCCCATCATGAAGTACTGCCCCTCGGGCACCTTGCAGGTGACACCTTCGACCGTGTAGGTGCAGTTGTCCTTGAACGCGAAGTCGGAGGCGCCGGGCACGTAGGCCGGCCGCTCGTCGTCGTTGAGGATGCGGTGCTTGTGGCCGTTGAGGTTTTCGTCGAACTGCTTGAAGTAGCGCATCGCGTCTTCCTCGAAGAAGTCGCTGGTGGCGCTGGTCGGCACCACCTGGCCGTTGATGGTCAGGCGCTTGTTCAGGTAGGCGACCTCGTCGCCCGGCACGCCGACCACCCGCTTGATGTAGTCCATGCTGGGCTGCGGCGGGTAGCGGAACACCATCACGTCGCCGCGCTGCGGCGGCGTGCCGTTGGTGAGTTTGGTGTTGATCACCGGCAGGCGGATGCCGTAGGTGAACTTGTTGACCAGGATCAGGTCGCCCACCAGCAGCGTCGGGATCATCGAGCCCGACGGAATCTTGAAGGGCTCGAACAGGAAGGAACGCAGCACGAACACGATGATGATCACCGGGAACAGGCCGGCGGTCCAGTCGAGCCACCAGGGCTGCGCCATCAGCTTGGCACGGCCTTCGGCCACCGCCGCCTCGTCGGCGCCATCGACCTGGGCGATGCCCTGGCGCGCAAGTTCCTCGCGGCGCGCTACCATGGAGGCGGCCAGAGTGTCGGCGGCACGCCGGCGGCGCGGCATGAAGACAAAACGCTCGGCCAGCCAGTAGACGCCGGTGACCACCGTCGCCAGGAACAGCAGCAGGGCGAAGTTGCCTTCGAGGGCACCGAAGTACCAGGCGCCCACATAGGCGGCAAAGGCCGCCAGGATCGCGGTAGTGAGGATCTGCATCGGGTCTGTTTTCTGTATGTTTTTCAGTCTTCTACCTGCAGGATCGCCAGGAATGCTTCCTGCGGCACCTCGACGGAGCCGATCTGCTTCATGCGCTTCTTGCCGGCCTTCTGCTTCTCGAGCAGCTTTTTCTTGCGGGAGACGTCGCCGCCATAGCATTTTGCCAGCACGTTCTTGCGCAGCGCCTTGATGGTCTCGCGCGCGATGATGTTGGCGCCGATGGCCGCCTGGATGGCCACGTCGAACATCTGGCGGCTGATGATCTCGCGCATCTTGGCCACCACCGCCCGGCCGCGGTACTGGCTCTGGCTGCGGTGCACGATGATGGACAGGGCATCGACCTTCTCGCCGTTGAGCAGGATGTCGACCTTGACCACGTCCGAGGCGCGGTATTCCTTGAACTCGTAGTCCATCGACGCGTAGCCGCGCGACACCGACTTGAGCTTGTCGAAGAAGTCGAGCACGATCTCGCCGAGCGGCATCTCGTAGGTCAGCATGACCTGGCGGCCGTGGTAGGCCATGTTCATCTGCACGCCGCGCTTCTGGTTGGCCAGCGTCATGACCGCGCCTACGTATTCCTGCGGCATGTAGAGGTGCACCGTGACGATGGGCTCGCGGATTTCCTCCAGCCGGCCCTGGTCGGGCATCTTCGACGGGTTTTCCACCATCAGCACCTCGCCGTCGGCCCGCACCACCTGGTAGACCACGCTGGGCGCGGTGGTGATCAGGTCCTGGTCGAACTCGCGCTCCAGCCGCTCCTGCACGATCTCCATGTGCAGCAGGCCGAGGAAACCGCAGCGGAAACCGAAGCCCAGCGCCTGGCTGACCTCGGGTTCGTAGTGCAGCGAGGAATCGTTGAGCTTGAGCTTTTCCAGCGCGTCGCGCAGCGAGTCGTACTGGTTGGCCTCGGTCGGGTAGAGGCCGGCAAACACCTGCGGCTGGATTTCCTTGAAGCCGGGCAGCGCCTGGGTGGCCGGGCCGGCGTTGTTGGGCAGCTTCTTTTCGAGCGTGATGGTGTCGCCCACCTTGGCCGCCTGCAGCTCCTTGATGCCGGCGATGATGTAGCCCACCTCGCCCGCCTCCAGCGAGTTGCGCGGCAGGTTGGCGGGAGTGAACACACCCACGTTGTCGGCGTTGTAGACCGTCTCGGTCGCCATCATCTTGAAACGCTCGCCCTTGCCCAGGCGGCCGTCGACCACCCGCACCAGCATCACCACGCCCACGTAGGTGTCGAACCAGCTGTCGACGATCATGGCGCGCAGCGGCGCATCGGGGTTGCCCCGCGGCGCGGGGATGCGCGCGACCACCGCCTCGAGGATGTCCTCCACGCCCATGCCGGTTTTCGCCGAGCAGGGAATGGCGTTGGTCGCGTCGATGCCGATCACGTCCTCGATCTCGGCCTTCGCGTTCTCGGGATCGGCCTGCGGCAGGTCCATCTTGTTGAGCACCGGCACCACCTCGACGCCGAGGTCGAGTGCGGTGTAGCAGTTGGCCACCGTCTGTGCTTCGACGCCCTGCGACGCATCGACGACGAGCAGCGCGCCTTCGCATGCGGACAGCGAGCGCGACACCTCATAAGAGAAGTCGACGTGGCCCGGCGTGTCGATGAGATTGAGGTTGTAGACCTGTCCGTCGCGGGCCTTGTACTGCAGTGCCGCGGTCTGCGCCTTGATGGTTATCCCACGCTCTTTCTCGATGTCCATCGAGTCCAGAACCTGGGCTTCCATCTCGCGATCCTCGAGGCCGCCGCAGCGCTGGATGATGCGGTCGGCGAGCGTCGATTTGCCATGGTCGATGTGCGCGATGATGGAAAAATTTCTGATGTGCTTCATCAACGGGAACGTTTAAGTAATTGAATTATTTGGGATGCACAAAGAAAAAAGGGCGCGTCGAGTGGCGACGCGCCCTGAACCAACAATCTATGGCAACTGCGATAGTTGGGACTTCATTGTAGGCAAAAAGGCCGGCTCGTACAGTGACACCATGGCCGCCGAAGCGGCGTTGCAACCCGGCAACGAAAAAGTTATCCACAATTTATTCACACTATGCGCATCCGACCTGTTGAACAACTTGTGGGCGGCCTGTGGACGGCCTGTGCACGAGCATCGGACATCCCGCATGGTGGATTTAGACACCCGCCATATACCGACAATCGGCATTGCCAGGGCCAAATTCTAACCAAAACTGCAATGAGCACCCACAACAATGTGAGTAAGCGCAAACTTTATGGTTGCGAAAAATCCGTAAGCAGGTCGCAAAATTTTCCCAAAGACCCTTGGCCACAGTCGGTGAAAACCCTCCCTGGGCCCCACCCACTGCCGCCGCACGGCCTTCAGCGGGTAGGCCGGATCACCACGTAGTTGACCCATTCGCCGCGGCGCACCAGCACGCTGACCGGCTTGCTCTTGTCGGCCTTGCCCACGGCGGCCTCGAATTCCTTGACCGAGGTGACCTCGATGTTGGCCACGGCGATGATCACGTCGCCTTCCTTGACACCGACACGGGCTGCACCTTCGGTGGCCGCATCGACCCGCACGCCGCCCTTGAGCTTCATGTCCTTCTTCTGCGCGGCCGTGAGTTCGCTGACGGCCAGGCCCAGGGACTTGCCGGCGCTCGACGACTGCGTCTTTTCTTCCTTGACCACCGGCTTCTTCGACGGCTCGTCCGGCTCGATCTCGGCGATGGTGACGGACAGGTCCTTCATGCTGCCGCGGCGGAACACGGTGATGGTGCTCTTGGTGCCCGGCTTGGTGCTGCCCACCATACGCGGCAGGTCGCTGGTGCGGTCGATGGCCTTGCCGTCGAACTTCACGATGATGTCGCCGGCTTCGACACCGGCCTTCTCGGCCGGCGAGCCGCCCTGCACGCTGCGCACCAGCGCACCGCGCGGCGCGCCCAGGCCGATGGATTCGGCCACGTCGCGGCTGACCTGGTCGATCTCCACCCCGATGCGGCCGCGCGACACCCGGCCGGACTGGCGCAGCGCGTCGCTGACGCGGATCGCCTCGTCGATGGGAATGGAGAACGAGATGCCCATGAAGCCACCCGAGCGCGAGTAGATCTGGCTGTTGATGCCGACCACCTCGCCGCGCATGTTGATCAGCGGACCGCCGGAGTTGCCGGGGTTGATCGCCACGTCGGTCTGGATGAAAGGCAGGTAGTCGCCGGTGTCGCGCTGCTTGGCGCTGACGATGCCGGCGGTGACGGTGTTTTCCAGGCCGAAGGGCGAACCGATGGCCATGACCCATTCGCCGACCCGCAGGCGGCTGAGGTCGGGCGCGACCTTCACCGCCGGCAGGCCGGTGGCGTCGATCTTCACCACCGCCACGTCGGTGCGCTTGTCGGCGCCGATGATGCGGGCCTTGAATTCGCGTTTGTCGGTCAGGGTGACGACGACTTCGTCGGCGCCGTCGACCACGTGCGCGTTGGTCATGACATAGCCGTCTGCCGTCAGGATGAAACCCGAACCGACACCGCGCGGCTGCTCCTCGTCGGAGTCGCCGGGGGTCTGCGGCCGCTGCTGGCGGCGCGGCGCCTGCTGGCGCGGGGCCTGCGGCACCGGGATACCGAAGCGCTTGAAGAACTCCAGCATGTCCTGGTCCATGTCGCTGCCGTCGGCCGAACGCTGCGGCACCTTCTCCAGCGTACGGATATTGACCACCGAGGGGCCGACCTGGTCGACCAGGTCGGTGAAATCGGGCAGCGTGCGCTGCGCCACGGCGGGTGCGGTCTGCGCGGCGGCACGGGTCGGCGACACCAGCGAACCACCCACGGCGATCGCCAGGGCGCCCACGGCGGCGCAGGAACGCAGCATCTTGCTATCGATATTCAACATCGTCATATCTTTCCAAAAAAGAACGAGGCCGCTTATTTCCGGCGCTCGAGTGCCGCGGCGAAAGCCTGCAGGGTCTGCACCGGCACCTCGCCCATGGCGGTGAGCCACCAGTCGGCGGAAACACGCCGGCCGACCATCTGCGTCATGCCCGCCGCGCTCTGCCATTCGCGGCGCGGCCGGGGGCCGTAGGGTTCGACGAACAGCGAGACCGTGGCGAGGCCGTCCGAGAAGGTCCACTGCAGGGTGGTGTGCACCGCGGCGCCGGCCTGCGTCGGCGTCGGGGCGACGCGGCGGTAGCAGTCCATGGGCTCGAAGCCGGGCACCGGCGCACGCAGCGCCCAGCCCTCTTCGGCCGCCGTGGTGCGGGTTTTGTCGAGCTTCTCGACCCGGTAGCCGGCCGTGTTGGCCATCATCTGCAGCAGTTTGTCGGCATGGACCGTGGCGTCGAGGTCCAGGTCGGAAAAAGCCGCCTGCTCCAGCACCCGGCCGTCGGTCGCCAGGGTCTGCAGCTGGACCGCAAAACCGGTTTTCTTTTCCACCGACAGGCGGTAGCCGTAGCGCAGCCCGTCCTTGGGCTGCAACTGCAGCACGTCGGTGTCCAGGCCGGCCACCCGTTCGCTGCCGGCCACGCGTGCGGTATAGAAATCGGCCAGCGAGGCGATGCCTACCCGCTGCAGGTGGGGAAACAGCCCGAAGGCCTCGCGCCGCTCGGAGCGGGCGACGTGCGATTCGGGCAGGAAGGTGATGACGTGTTCGTTACGCCGCAGGGTGGAACGCGGCGCGCCGCTGAGCGCATCCATACGCTCGACCTGCTGCTCGCCATCGGCCACGTGCCAGATACGCGAGGTCGCCATGGCACCGGACGAGGACAGCACCACGAAGGTACCGACATAGGTCCTGCGCCGCGAGGCTTCCTGCGCCCGCAGCAGCCAGGCGCCGAGTTCGCCGCGCTCTGCCACACGCCCCTCGCCTGCCACCGGAGCGGGCGCAGGGGGCGCAACGGGCACGGCTACCGAAGTTTCGGCCGGAGCGGCAAGGGCCCGTGCCGCGGCGAACGCCAGAAAGAAGGCACCGGCCAGGAGTCCCATCGTGCGCGGTCGCGGCAAGGTCGATGTCATCGGGCGCAAAGGGTTCCTGAAGGGTTACTGCCAGCAGCGACCATGCCGCTCAGCGCGGCAGGTCCTGGAAGTTGGCATTACGGACGAACCGCGCCTGGCTCTGCAGGGCCGCACCGCCGATGGCCTGGTTGTGCGCGGCCAGCAGTTCGTCGAGCTGGGCGTTGCGGATCATGACCGGGCCTTCGCCGGGGCCGGCCGCCACCTCCACGGTGCCACGCGGCTCGGCGCGGGCCTGCAGCACCGCCGGTGCCTGCTGCGTTTGCGGCGGCTGCAACAAGGCGCTGGCGCCCGGCGCCGCCAGCGCCAGCACGGCGGGCGAACCTGCCTGCTGCACCGCGAGGCTGTTCCAGCCGATGGCGGCCACCGCCGCCACGGAGGCGAAGCCGGCGACCATCTTCCAGCGGAAGCTGTCGGCGTTGGCGGCCTGCGCGGCAGGCGCGGACAAGGCGGGCACGGCCATGGGTGCCGCCGCCAGGGGCAGTGGCAGGGTTGCGGCAGCCCAGGCGGGTTGCGGCTCCAGCGCCAGCCGGCCCTGCAGCCGGCCAAGGAAATCCGCATCGCCGGTGCAGGACACGGCCAGGTCGGGGCAACGCAGCACGTCGCCAACCACATGGTAGGCGTGCCAGCAGGCGCGCGCCTGCGGGTCACCGGCCAGGCGGTCGAGCGCCGCGGCGAATGCATCGCCGCGCAGCGCGCCGTCCGCCAGCGCGGAGATCTCGTCGGACCGGTTGTCGGCCCCGGGGGCCATCGTGTCGTTCATTGCTTTCTTCGCCTGCACCTGTGTAATCCTGCCGTGGCCTGCGCCCTACCAGCGTTTTCCCGTCCGGTTTTCGAGCAGGGGCCGGACCTTGGCCGAAATCGCCTCCCGTGCCCGGAAGATGCGCGAACGCACCGTGCCGATCGGGCAACCCATGACCTCGGCGATTTCCTCGTAGCTCAAACCTTCGATCTCCCGCAAGGTGACCGCCTGCCGCAAATCCTCGGGCAGGGCTTCCATCGCCGCGTTCACCGTGGCGGCGATTTCCTTGGCCGCCAGTACCGTTTCGGGTGTCTCGTCGGTAGTTAGTTCATTGTCGGTGTAGGAAGTTTCATCGTCATCGGCCCCGGAACGCAGTGCATTCTCGGAAATCACCGGATTGCGCCGCATATCGACCAGCGCCTTCTTGGCGGTATTGACCGCGATCCGGTACAGCCAGGTGTAGAACTGGGCGTCGCCGCGGAACTGGTGCAGGGCCCGGTAGGCGCGGATGAAGGTCTCCTGGGCGATGTCCTCGACCAGCTCGGCGTCGCGCACCATGCGCCCGATCAGCCGCTCGATGCGGCGGCGGTACTTCACCACCAGCAGGCCGTAGGCCTTCTGGTCGCCCGCCACCGTGCGCTCGACCAGCATCAGGTCACCGTCGGGTGCTGGTGGTTCCGCGGTGGGCGGCAATTCCGCCGGCGGCGGGGGGGGGGCCGCGCTCACCGGGCCGCCGCCTCCGGCACCGGTGCCGGTTCCA
Source organism: Pseudomonadota bacterium (assembly GCA_040390235.1). Classification (GTDB taxonomy): domain Bacteria; phylum Pseudomonadota; class Gammaproteobacteria; order Burkholderiales; family Burkholderiaceae_C; genus Xylophilus. The sequence continues at coordinate 20,437 of JAZJYT010000054.1, forward strand.
GGGGTACCGGCCGCGGCCGGGCCGCCAGCGCGCAGCGCAGCCCGTGCCAGGCCGCGGGCGCCGCGCTGCGGTCGAGCCACAGCCAGCGGGTACCGCCACGGACGGGCTGGAAGCGTACCAGCAGCAGCGATTGCAGGTCGAGGGTGGGAATGGCGTCGCCCTCCCACAGCCCTTCAGCGGGAGGCAGGCCCGGTGTGTCGCAGCGCCAGTGCTGGCCGTCCCAGGCCAACGTGGCCCGGGGCGCGTGGCGCCAGGACATCGCCGCCAGGACGCCGGACACCAGTATCCAGGCGCTGGCCGCCAGCTCGACGGCACCCACCGCGGGTGCCCCAGCCGCCCAGCAGGCCACCGGCACCGCGCCCAGCGCCCATGCCGCCGCCAGCAGCAGGGCCGCGCGGCGGGAACGAACCACCGGATAGGTTACCGATGGGGCGCTGTGCATGGAGGGCGGGAGGCGGTTCCGTTCAGGCGAAGCGTTTGAACACCAGGGAGCCGTTGGTGCCGCCGAAGCCGAAGTTGTTCTTCAGCGCCACGTCGATCTTCAGGTCCCGCGCGGTATTGGCGCAGTAGTCCAGGTCGCACTCCGGGTCCTGGTTGAAGATGTTGATGGTGGGCGGGCTCTTCTGGTGGTGCAGCGCCAGCACGGTGAACACACTTTCGATGCCACCGGCCCCGCCGAGCAGGTGCCCGGTCATGGACTTGGTGGAATTGACGACCGTCTTCTTGGCGTGCTCGCCGAGCGCGGCCTTGATGGCGTTGGTCTCGTTGAGGTCGCCGATCAGGGTCGAGGTGCCGTGCGCGTTGACGTAGTCGACCTCGTCGGCGTTGACACCGGCGTTCTGCAGGGCCAGGGCCATGGAGCGCCGCGGGCCGTTCACGTCGGGCGAGGTCATGTGGTAGGCGTCGCCGCTCATGCCGAAGCCGGCGACTTCGGCGTAGATCTTCGCGCCGCGGGCCTTGGCGTGTTCGTACTCTTCCAGCACCAGCACACCGCCGCCCTCGCCCAGCACGAAGCCGTCGCGGTCCTTGTCCCAGGGGCGGGACGCGGTCTTGGGGTCGTCGTTGCGGGTGGACAGGGCGCGTGCGGCGGCAAAACCGCCGACACCCAGGGGCGACACGGTGGCTTCCGCCCCGCCGGCGACCATCACGTCGGCATCGCCGTATTCGATCATGCGGGCCGACAGGCCGATGGCATGCAGGCCGGTGGTGCAGGCGGTGACCACGGCGATGTTCGGCCCCTTGAAGCCGTAGTGGATCGACACGTGGCCCGAGATCATGTTGATGATCGAGGCCGGCACAAAAAAGGGCGACACCCGGCGCGGACCACGGTTGGTCAGCTCGGTGTGCATGGTTTCGATCATCGGCAGTCCACCGATGCCCGAACCGATATTGCAGCCGATGCGGCAGGCCTGCTCTTCGTCCAGCGCATCGCCCGTGGGCAAGCCGCTGTCCTGCACCGCCTGCATGGCGGCGGCCAGGCCCAGGTGGATGAACCGGTCCATGTGCCGGGCTTCCTTCTCGGGAATGTAGTCCCCGATGTTGAAACCCTTGACCTCACCCGCGAACTTGCAGGCGAAGTTGCCCGCGTCGAACTGGGTGATGAGGTCGATGCCGGGCTTGCCGGCGAGGATGTTGGACCAGGACTCGGCCACCGTGTTACCCACGGGGCTGACGCATCCCAGACCGGTCACGACGACGCGACGACGGCTCATGCGCTAAAAACTTTCTGCGAAGTCAGGCCTCAGGCCTTCTGGTGGGTGTTGGCGTAGTCGATGGCGTTCTGCACCGTGGTGATCTTCTCGGCGTCTTCGTCCGGGATCTCGATGCCGAACTCGTCTTCGAGTGCCATCACGAGTTCGACCGTGTCGAGCGAGTCGGCACCGAGGTCGGCCACGAAAGCCTTTTCGTTGGTGACCTGCGACTCTTCCACGCCGAGCTGCTCGGCGATGATTTTCTTGACACGTGCTTCGATATCGCTCATGGATTCCCTCTGAGGGTTGTAGATGAATCCGGGATTTTAGCCGGGGCGGCGTGACCGCTGCCCCAGTAGCCGCCCGGAGGTGACGGCAAGGAAAAAAGACGCCGTTGCGGCGCGTCGGCTGGCGCGGTACGTCAGGCCATGAACATGCCGCCGTTGACGTGCAGTTCCTGCCCCGTCACGTAGCCCGCGTGCGGGCCCGCCAGGTAGGCCACGGCATGCGCCACGTCGGCCGGCTTGCCCAGGTGGCCGAGCGGAATCTGCCCGAGCAGCGCCTTCTGCTGCGCCTCGGGCAGGCTGGCGGTCATGTCGGTGTCGATGAAACCCGGCGCCACGCAGTTGACGGTGATGTTGCGCGAGCCCAGCTCGCGCGCCAGGGCGCGGGTCATGCCGGCCAGGCCGGCCTTGGCCGCGGCGTAGTTGGCCTGGCCCGCGTTGCCGGAGGCACCGACCACGCTGGTGATACTGATGATACGGCCGTAGCGCTGCTTCATCATGGGGCGGATCACCGCACGCGACAGGCGGAACACGGCCTTGAGGTTGGTGTCGAGCACCGCGTCCCAGTCGTCGTCCTTGAGGCGGATGGTGATGTTGTCGCGGGTGATGCCAGCGTTGTTGACCAGGATTTGCAGGCCGCCGTGCTCGGCGATGGTGGCGTCCACCAGGGCGTCGAGCGCCGCGGCGTCGTTGACGTCGAGCTTGCGACCCTGGCCGCCCAGGGGGCCCAGGGCGGTGCCGATGCGGCCCGCGCCTTCGTCGCTGGTGGCGGTACCGATGACTTTGGCGCCCCGTGCGGCCAGTTCGGCGGCAATGGCCGCGCCGATGCCCCGGGTGGCCCCGGTCACCAGGGCGACCTGGCCGGCGAGGGAAGTGTCGGTCATGGGAATAGGCTTTCTGTCTGTATACAAAGGGAAGGCGGTCAGGCCAGCAGCGCCCGGGCCTCGGCCAGGGTGGCGGGATCGCAGACCGCCGCCGACGACAGGTTGGCGTCGATACGCTTGACCAGGCCGGCCAGCACCTTGCCCGGCCCACATTCCACCACATGCGTGGCGCCGCGCTCCTGCAGGGCCTTCACGCACTCCACCCAGCGCACTGGGCCGAAAGCCTGGCGGTAGAGGGCGCCGCGGATGGCGTCGGCATCGGCCAGCACCGTCACGTCGATATTGTTCACCACCGGGATGCGGGGCGCGGCCAGGTCGATGCCGGCGAGTCTTTCGCGCAGCTTTTCGGCCGCGGGCCGCATCAGGCTCGAATGGAAGGGGGCGGACACCGGCAGCGGCAGGGCGCGCTTGGCCCCCTGGGCCTTGAGCAGCACACAGGCCTGCTCGACCGCGGCCTTGCTGCCGGCGATGACGGTCTGGCCCGGGTCGTTGAAATTGGCGGCTTCCACCGTCTCGGCGCTGCCGGGGCCGAAGCTGGCCGTCACTTCGCGGCAGCCTTCGATGACCTGGGCCGCGTCCATGCCCAGCACGGCCGCCATGGCGCCGACGCCGACCGGCACGGCCTCCTGCATGGCCGCGGCGCGGAAACGCACCAGCGGCACGGCCTGCGCCAGCGTCAGCACGCCGGCGGCCACCAGCGCGGCGTATTCACCGAGCGAATGGCCGGCCACGGCGACCGGGTCGGCACCGCCCTCGGCCTTCCAGGCGCGCCAGGCCGCCACACCGGCCACCAGCATCACCGGCTGGGTGTTGGTGGTCAGCGCCAGCGCCTCGCGCGGGCCTTCGTGGATGAGTTTGCCCAGGTCTTCGCCCACCGCATCGGAGGCTTCGCGCAGGGTTTCGGCCACGGCCGGATGGCCTTGCCAGGCATCGAGCATGCCGACGGCCTGCGAACCCTGGCCGGGGAAAACGAAAGCGAACGATGTCATGGCGGTGCTTGTAAAAATGGTGTGGCCAAACGGATCGGCGTAAAAGGCGACCGCGAAACGGCGGCCCTGCCCCTACAGGGTCAGCAGGACCGCGCCCCAGGTGAAACCACCGCCGACACCTTCGAGCATGACGGTGTGGCCGGGCCGGACCTGGCCCTGGCGCACCGCGGCGTCGAGCGCCAGCGGAATGGAGGCGGCCGAGGTGTTGCCGTGCTGGTCGACCGTGACCACCAGCTTCTCGAGCGGCAGCTTCAGCTTCTTCGCCGTGCTGTGCATGATGCGGATGTTGGCCTGGTGCGGTATCAGCCAGTCGATGTCGGCCTCGGTCTTGCCGGCCTTGGCCAGCGTGGCGCGGGCGGAGCTTTCCAGCACCCCCACCGCCAGTTTGAAGACGGACTGGCCGTCCATGTGCAGCAGCGCCGTGCCCAGCACGCCGCCACCCGACACGTTGCCCGGCACACACAGGATGCCCACGTGGCGGCCGTCGGCATGCAGATCGGTGGCCAGGATGCCGGGGGTGTCGCTGGCTTCGAGCACCACCGCGCCGGCGCCGTCGCCGAACAGCACGCAGGTGGTACGGTCGTTGAAATCCAGGATGCGCGAGAACACCTCGCTGCCCACCACCAGCGCGCGTTTCGCGGCGCCGGTCTGGATCATCGAGTCGGCCACCGCCAGGGCATAGACAAACCCGCTGCACACCGCCTGCACATCGAAGGCCGGGCAGCCGAGGATGCCGCGCGCCGCTTCGGAGGTCTGCGCCAGCTTGTTCTGCAGGATGCAGGCCGTGGACGGGAACACCATGTCCGGGGTGGACGTGGCGACGATGATGAGGTCGATGTCGGCCGGACCGACGCCGGCGGCCTCCATGGCGCGCAAGGCGGCTTCGAAGCCCAGGTCGCTGCTGGTGACGTCGGGGGCGGCGAAATGGCGCGCCCGGATGCCGGTGCGTTCGACGATCCACTCGTCCGACGTTTCCACGCCGCGGGTGGCCAGTTCGGCGGCAAGGTCGGCATTGGTGAGCCGGCGCGGCGGCAGGAAACTGCCGGTGCCGGAAATACGGGAATAACGTCTCATAGCGTAGTAGTAGCGGCGGCGGCAGCCATCGTCGTCGTCTCGGCAGCCACCGGCTCGTGGGGCTGCAGCAGCGGCGCGGCACGGGCGATACGGGCCTGCACCTTCTCCAGCAGGCCGTTCCGGGCGGCATCATACGCGCGCTCCAGGGCCTGCTCGAAGGCTATCTCATCGGCCGAACCGTGGCTTTTGAACACCAAGCCGCGCAGGCCCAGCAGGGCCGCGCCGTTGTAGCGGCGGTAGTCCATGCGGCGCTTGAGCGCGGCCAGCACCGGGTAGGACACCAGGGCCGCCAGCTTGGTGAAGAGGTTGCGCGAGAACTCTTCCTTGAGGAAACCGACGATGACACCGGCCAGCCCTTCGCTGGCCTTCAGCGCCACGTTGCCGACAAAACCGTCGCAGACCACGATGTCGACCGTGCCCTTGAAGATGTCGTTGCCTTCGACGTTGCCGTAAAAGTTGAGGTCGCCGGCGCGGGCCGCGGAGCGCAGCAGTTCGCCGGCTTCCTTGATGACTTCGCTGCCCTTGATGACTTCTTCGCCGATATTGAGCAGGCCGACCGTGGGCTGCTCGCAGTTGTTGATGACCGAGGCCAGGGCCGAACCCATGACGGCGAACTGCAGCAGGTGCTCTGCCGTGCAGTCCACGTTGGCGCCCAGGTCGAGCACGGTGGTGGCGCCGCCCTTGGCGTTGGGCAGGCGCGTGGCGATGGCCGGGCGCTCGATGCCGTCGAGGGTCTTGAGCAGGTAGCGGGCGATGGCCATCAGGGCACCGGTGTTGCCGGCGGAGATGGCGGCATGCGCAGCACCCTCCTTGACCTGGCGGATAGCCACCCGCATGGAGGAATCTTTTTTCTTGCGCAGGGCGATTTCGACCGAATCGTCCATGGTCACCACCTCGGTGGCGGGCACGATGCGGGCACGCGCATGGACCATGGCCTTCAGCGCATCGGGCAGGCCGACCAGCAGCAACTCGGCGTCCGGATGCTGCCCGAGGAACTGCCGGCAGGCCGGCAGGGTGACACGGGGGCCGTGGTCGCCCCCCATGCAATCGACGGCCAGGACAATCATGCGCGGCCCCGTGCACCGCAGCGGGCGCGGTGAGCGCACAAGAGGCTCAAGGTGGTAACAGCCATCAAAACAAAGGCCCGCGCTACAAAGAAAGTAGCGCCGGGCCTTGGCAATCCGGGCGTTATCAGGCTTCGGACTTGTTCTTCAGGACCTGGCGACCACGGTAGAAGCCGTTCGGGCTGATGTGGTGGCGCAGGTGGGTTTCGCCGGTGGTCGGCTCGACCGCGATGCCCGGCACGTCCAGCGCATTGTGCGAACGGTGCATGCCACGCTTGGACGGGGACTTCTTGTTTTGCTGAACGGCCATGGAGGGCTCCTGGAATCGGTTGGGTCAGTTGGGTAGACGGTATACGCAGAAACGCCCAGGAGTTCACCCAGAGTTTCGCACGAAGCCCTCGATTATAGCCTCTGCGGCCCGGCTCATCCAGCCTTGTCCTTCTGCAACAGGGCCAGGATGGCGAAGGGATTGGGTTTTTCCTCGGTGGCGGCATCGAAATCCGGGTCCTGCACGGCGGTGGGCAGTTGCACCGGACAGACATCGTGCACCGGCACCGGTGGCACCGCCATGACAAATTCGTCCTCCACCAGGGTGTGCAGGTGGAAATCGCGCTGCAGCGCCAGCAGGTCTTCCTCGACCAGGTCGTCCTCGGCCTCGGCCGTGGCCTCGTCGGGGACGAAGCGGAAGGATCGGTCCACGACCACCGGCACGTCGACCGGCAGCAGGCAGCGCTGGCATACCAGGGGCAGCGATACCTGGCCCGCGATGTGCAGCCACGGCTGGGTGCCGCCGGAGCCCTTGCGGGATTCACCCGTGGCCTGCCAGTGCACCGGGCGGTCGGCACCGGCGCCGCCGGTTTCCTCCAGCAGGCGGGGAAAACGCTGCAGCGTCTCGTCACGGGAAATGGTGCCCGCGGCCCGGGTAAAGGCCAGGACATCGAGGCTGTCGGGCGCGAAGTCTTTCGTCATCGGGGCAGTGTAAGAGAATCGGGCCATGTCCCTGCCCACCCTCCCCTCGGCCACCCTCTTGTCACGGCCCTCCGGCGGCCGGCCGCTGGTGCTCGGCTCCACCTCGCGCTACCGGCGCGAACTGCTCGAACGGCTGCGTATGCCCTTTGAGGTCGCGGCGCCGGACGTCGACGAAACGCCGCTGCCGGGCGAGGCGCCCGCCGTACTCGCGGCGCGGCTGGGCCTGGCCAAGGCACGTGTCGTGGCACAGCAGTTCCCGGACGCGGTGGTGATCGGCTCCGACCAGGTGGCCGACCTGGACGGCGAGCCGCTGGGCAAACCGGGCGACCATGCCCGCGCCGTGGCCCAGCTGCGCCGCATGCGCGGACATACCGTGGTGTTCCAGACGGCGGTGAGTGTGGTATGCGTGGCAAACGGCTTCGAGGGCTCCGAGCTGGCGGCGGTGCGCGTGCGTTTTCGCCACCTGACGGATGCCGAGATCGAACGTTATCTGCGCGCCGAGCAGCCTTATGACTGCGCCGGCAGCGCCAAGAGCGAGGGCCTGGGCATCGCCCTGCTCGACGCCATCGACAGCGACGACCCGACCGCTCTGGTCGGCCTGCCGCTGATCCGCACCTGCCGCCTGCTGCGCGCGGCCGGTCTGGTGGTGGGTTAGGGCCAGGTATGGCAACCGGCACTCTTTATCTCGTTCCCGCGCCGCTGGATTTCGGCTGCGCCACCCAGGCCCCTTTGCAGGATGTGCTGCCCGATGCCACCCTGCGCACCGCGGCCGGGCTGACCCACTGGGTCTGCGAAAACGCCAAGACGGCCCGGGCTTACCTGAAACGTATCGGCGAACTGCACCCGCTGGCCGCGCCCTTGCAGGAGCAGCAGATCACCGAACTGCCGCGCGAGGTGCACAAGAAGGGTGACCACGGCGGCGGTTTCGACGCCCGGCCGCTGCTGGCTGCGGCGCTGCAAGGCCACGATGTGGGCCTGGTGAGCGAGGCGGGCATGCCGGCGATTGCCGATCCGGGTTCTTCGGTGGTGCGGGCAGCGCATACGCTGGGCATCATGGTGGTGCCGCTGGTGGGTCCGGTGTCGCTGCTGCTGGCGTTGGCGGCCAGTGGGCTGAATGGGCAGAACTTTGCTTTTGTGGGTTACCTGCCGCAGGACGCGGCGCAGCGTACCGTGCAGATCCGCGCGCTGGAAAGCCTGGCGCTGAAGACGGGGCAGAGCCAGTTGTTCATCGAGACGCCGTACCGCAATGCGGCGCTATTGCAGGGGCTGCTGGGTAGTCTCCAGCACAACACACGGCTGTCGGTGAGCCATGGGTTGACGCTGGGTTCGGGGCGGACCCGGAGTGCGCTGGTGTCGGAGTGGAAGAAGTCGCCTGGGGATGGGGCGCCGGATAACAGTACGCCTGCGGT
>JAZJYT010000055.1:0-36869 GCA_040390235.1 Pseudomonadota bacterium
ATGAGCCAAGACCCCCACGCCGCGCCCGCGGCTTCTTTGCCGTACCCCGATTTCGTCACGGCCACCCTGGCCGCCTGGCAGAAGGCGGCAGCCAAGTCCGCTCCCGGCGGCAACGTGGAGGCGCTGAACTGGGTCACGCCCGATGGCATCACCGTCAAGCCGCTCTATACCGCGGCTGACGTGCTGGGGCTGCCGTATACGAACACCTTGCCGGGCTTCGAACCCTTCCTGCGCGGCCCGCAGGCCACCATGTACACGGTGCGGCCCTGGACCATCCGGCAATACGCCGGTTTTTCCACTGCCGAAGAATCCAACGCCTTCTACCGCAAGGCCCTGGCCGCCGGTGGCCAGGGGGTGTCGGTGGCCTTCGACCTGGCCACGCACCGCGGCTACGACTCGGACCACCCGAGGGTGACCGGCGACGTGGGCAAGGCCGGTGTGGCCATCGACTCGGTGGAGGACATGAAGATCCTGTTCGACGGCATTCCGCTCGACAAGGTGAGTGTGTCCATGACCATGAACGGCGCGGTGCTGCCGGTGCTGGCAGGCTACATCGTGGCGGCGGAAGAACAGGGTGTGCCGCAGGCCCAGCTCTCGGGGACCATCCAGAACGACATCCTCAAGGAGTTCATGGTCCGCAACACCTACATCTACCCGCCCTTGCCGAGCATCCGCATCATCGGCGACATCATCGAGTACACGGCGCAGCACATGCCCAAGTTCAACTCGATCAGCATCAGCGGCTACCACATGCAGGAGGCCGGTGCCAACCAGGCGCTGGAGCTGGCTTTCACCCTGGCCGACGGCAAGGAGTACGTGAAGACCGCCCTGGCCAAGGGCCTGGACGTGGACGGTTTTGCCGGGCGCCTGAGCTTCTTCTGGGCCATCGGCATGAACTTCTACCTGGAAGTCGCCAAGATGCGCGCCGCGCGCCTCCTGTGGTGCCGCATCATGAAGGAGTTCGGGCCGCGCAACCCCAAGAGCCTGATGCTGCGCACCCACTGCCAGACCTCCGGCTGGAGCCTGACCGAGCAGGACCCCTACAACAACGTGGTGCGCACCACCGTCGAGGCCATGGCCGCCGTCTTCGGTGGCACGCAAAGCCTGCACACCAATGCGCTGGACGAAGCCATCGCCCTGCCGACCGAGTTCAGCGCGCGTATCGCCCGCAACACCCAGCTCATCATCCAGGAAGAGACCCACATCACCAGCGTGGTCGACCCCTGGGCCGGCAGCTACATGATGGAAAAACTCACCCAGGACATGGCCGATGCCGCCTGGACCCTCATCGAAGAGGTCGAAGCCCTGGGCGGCATGACCCGGGCGGTCGACAGCGGCTGGGCCAAACTCAAGATCGAGGCCGCCGCCGCCGAGAAGCAGGCGCGCATCGACTCCGGCAAGGACGTGATCGTCGGTGTCAACAAATACAAACTGCAGACCGAAGACGCCATCGACAGCCTGTCGATCGACAACGTCAAGGTGCGCGACGGGCAGATCGCCCGGCTGCGGCAGATCCGCGCCACCCGCGATACCGCCAGGGTGCAGGCCGCGCTCGACGCGCTGACGGCCGCGGCGGAGCAGGGCGACGGCAACCTGCTGGCCCTGAGTGTGGAGGCGGTGCGCGCCCGCGCCACGGTGGGCGAGGTGTCCGACGCCCTGGAAAAAATCTTCGGCCGCCACCGCGCCGATACCCAGAAGGTGACCGGTGTGTACGCAGCCGCCTACGATTCCGCCGAAGGCTGGGAGAAACTCCAGCACGAAATCGCCGCCTTTGCCGACGACCATGGCCGCCGTCCGCGGGTGATGATCGCCAAGCTCGGCCAGGACGGCCACGACCGCGGCGCCAAGGTGGTGGCCACGGCTTTTGCCGACCTGGGTTTCGACGTGGACATGGGCCCGCTGTTCCAGACCCCCGAGGAATGTGCCCGCCAGGCCATCGAGAACGACGTACACGCGGTCGGTGTCAGCACCCTGGCCGCCGGCCACCTGACCCTGGTGCCCGCCATCATCGAATCGCTGAAGGCGCAGGGGGCCGACGACATCATCGTCTTCGTTGGCGGTGTCATCCCACGCAAGGACTACGACTTCCTGTACGAGGCCGGCGTCAAGGGCATCTACGGCCCGGGCACCCCCATTCCCGCCAGCGCCAAGGACGTGCTGGAGCAGATCCGCAAGGCCGTCGGCGCGTGACTGCGGCGGACGCGTCGATGCCGGGCGTGGAAACGGCCCTGCAGTCCATCACGACCGGTGACGGCGCGGTGCAGCGCCGCGCCATCGCCAAGGCCATCACCCTGCTGGAATCGACCCGCGCCGACCACCGGGCGCAGGGCGATGCGCTGCTGACCGCGCTGCTGCCGTTTGCCGGCCGGGCCTTCCGCCTGGGCATCTCGGGGGTGCCGGGTGTGGGCAAATCCACCTTCATCGAGGCGCTGGGCCTGTACCTCATCGGCCAGGGCCACCGGGTGGCGGTGCTGACCGTCGATCCTTCTTCCACCGTCTCGGGTGGCTCCATCCTGGGCGACAAGACCCGCATGGAAAAACTCTCGGTGCACGAACGCGCCTACATCCGCCCCAGCCCCTCGTCGGGCACGCTGGGCGGGGTGGCCGAGAAGACCCGCGAGGCCATGCTGGTGTGCGAAGCCGCCGGCTACGGCGTGGTCATCGTCGAGACCGTGGGTGTAGGCCAGAGCGAAATCGCCGTCGCCGGCATGACCGACATGTTCGTGCTGATGCAGCTGCCCAATGCCGGCGACGACCTGCAGGCCATCAAGAAGGGGGTGATGGAAATCGCCGACCTGGTGGTGGTCAACAAGGCCGACATCGACCCCGACGCCGCCACACGTGCACGGGCGCAGATCACCTCCTCGCTGCGGCTGCTGGGCATGCACGGCAACCCTGACCATGCCACCCACGGCGCAGCCTGGCAGCCGCGGGTGATCCAGCTCAGCGCCTTGCTGGGGCAGGGCGTGGACACCTTCTGGGCCGTGGTGGCCGAGTTCCGCAGCCAGCAGGCCGGCAGCGGCCGGCTCGCAGGCCGGCGCCAGCAGCAGGCGCTGGCCTGGATGTGGGAACGCATCGACGCGGGCCTGAAACAGGCCTTCCGCCAGCACCCGCAGGTCCAGGCACTGCTGCCGCAGATGCTGCAGCAGGTACGCGCCGGCACGCTGCCGGCGTCCACCGCGGCCCGCACCCTTCTTTCCGCCCGGGAAACACCGGGTGGCGCTGCCCTCTAGGCCCGGCAAACACCCGAACGTATTTACGGAAAACCCTCCCATGCACGACATCCTCGAACAACTGGAACAGAAACGTGAACAGGCGCGCCAGGGCGGCGGCCAGAAGCGCATCGACGCCCAGCACGGCAAGGGCAAACTCACTGCACGCGAACGCCTGGAGCTGCTGCTGGACGACGGCACCTTCGAGGAATGGGACATGTTCGTCGAGCACCGCTGCGTCGACTTCGGCATGGACCAGCAGAAGGTGCCGGGCGATGGTGTGGTCACCGGCTACGGCATGATCAACGGCCGCCTGGTGTTCGTCTTCAGCCAGGACTTCACCGTCTTCGGCGGCGCCTTGTCCGAAGCCCATGCCGAGAAGATCTGCAAGGTGATGGACCAGGCCATGAAGGTCGGCGCCCCGGTCATCGGCCTGAACGATTCCGGCGGCGCGCGTATCCAGGAGGGCGTGGCCTCGCTCGGCGGTTATGCCGACGTATTCCAGCGCAACGTGCTGGCCTCGGGTGTGGTGCCGCAGATCAGCATGGTCATGGGCCCCTGCGCGGGCGGCGCGGTGTATTCGCCGGCCATGACCGACTTCATCTTCATGGTCAAGGACAGCAGCTACATGTTCGTGACCGGCCCCGAGGTGGTCAAGACCGTCACCCACGAGGAGGTCACCGCCGAGGAACTGGGCGGCGCCACCACCCACACCACCAGGAGTGGTGTGGCCGACATGGCCTTCGAGAACGACGTGGAGGCGCTGATGATGCTGCGCCGCCTGTACAACTACCTGCCGCTGAACAACCGCGAAAAGCCCCCCGTGCGCCCCAGCGGCGACCCGGCCGACCGCGCCGACCTGTCGCTCGACACCCTGGTGCCCGACAGCCCCAACAAGCCCTACGACATGAAGGAGCTGATCGCCAAGGTGGTGGACGACGGCGACTTCTTCGAACTGCAGCCCGAGTACGCCAAGAACATCGTCATCGGCTTCGGCCGCATGGAAGGGCAGACGGTGGGCATTGTCGCCAACCAGCCGCTGGTGCTGGCCGGCTGCCTGGACATCAAGAGCAGCATCAAGGCCGCGCGTTTTGTGCGTTTCTGCGATGCCTTCAACATTCCGGTGGTCACCTTCGTGGACGTGCCGGGTTTCATGCCCGGCACGGCGCAGGAGTACGGCGGCATCATCAAGCACGGCGCCAAGCTGCTCTATGCCTATGCCGAATGCACCGTGCCCAAGGTGACGGTCATCACCCGCAAGGCCTATGGCGGCGCCTACGACGTGATGAGCTCCAAGCACCTGCGCGGCGATGTCAACCTGGCCTGGCCGAATGCCGAGATCGCCGTCATGGGCGCCAAGGGCGCGGTGGAGATCATCTTCCGCGAAGACCGCAAGGACCCGGCCAAGCTGGCCGCCCGCGAGGCCGAGTACAAAGCGCAGTTCGCCAACCCCTTCGTGGCCGGCGCGCGCGGTTTCATCGACGATGTGATCCTGCCGCACGAGACACGCAAACGTATCTGCCGTTCGCTGGTGATGCTGCGGGACAAGAAGCTGGACAACCCGTGGCGCAAGCACGGCAATATCCCGCTGTGAACGCCGCCGTTTTTTCAGCTCCCGCCTGGCCGCACGGCTGGCAGCCTGCGCTGTGTGCCATCGCCGGTGTATTGCTGCTGGTCGATGCGGTGTACCTGATGGGCCTGGGGCTATTCAGCCTCGGCGTCACGCTGCCTTTCTGCCTGGGCGTCGGCCTGCTGGCGCTGGGGCTGTGGTGGCCCGGCGTGCAGCTGTGGCTGGCGGGCGGCGCCGGGCGGTCCGCGTGGTGGGTGTTCGGCTGGGTGGCAGGTGGCGTCTGGCTGGCCAGCCTGGCCCTGTTCTGGATGTTCCTGGCGCGGGCCGGGCAGGGCACGGCCGTGGCAACGGCGCCGCCGCGCGCCATCGTCGTGCTGGGCTCGGGCACCCCCCACGGCACGGCCTCGCCGGTGCTGGCCGCGCGGCTGGAACTGGCCTTGGCCCAGGCCGCGCGTTTTCCGCAGGCCCTGGTGCTGGTCAGCGGCGGCACCGACTTCGCCGAGAGCCTGCCCGAAGGCCGGATCATGGGCGACTGGCTGCGCGCCCGGGGCCTGCCGCCGCAGCGCATCGTGCAGGAAGAACACAGCACCAGCACCGAAGCCAACCTGCGCCTGTCGCTGCCGCTGCTGTTGTTGCACGGCGTGGCGCCCGGCGATGCGGTGCTGGTGGTCACCAGCGACTTCCATACCCTGCGTGCCCGCTGGATTGCGCGCCGCGCGGGTTATACGCAGGTGTCTGCCATCGGTGCGGCCACCCCCTTGTACGTGCGCTACAACGCCTGGCTGCGCGAATATTTTGCGGTGCTCAGCGGCTTCGTGCTGCGTGAGTTCTAGTTCCTGGAAAGACCGGTCATGTTCAAAAAAATCCTGATTGCCAACCGTGGCGAGATCGCCTGCCGGATCATCAAGACGGCGAAGAAGATGGGCATCCTCACCGTGGCGGTGTATTCCGACGCCGACCGCGAGGCCCGCCACGTCGAGCTGGCCGACGAGGCGGTGTTCATCGGTGCCGCGCCCAGCCGCGAAAGCTACCTGCTGGGCGACCGCATCATCGCCGCCTGCAAGCAGACCGGCGCGCAGGCGGTGCACCCGGGCTACGGTTTCCTGTCGGAGAACGAGGCTTTCGCCCGCCAGGTGGAGGAGGAGGGCATCGTCTTCATCGGCCCCAAGCACCACGCCATCGCCGCCATGGGCGACAAGATCGCATCGAAGAAGCTGGCCCAGGCGGCCCAGGTCAACACCATCCCGGGCTGGAACGAAGCCATCGAATCGCCCGAGCGTGCGGTGGAGATCGCCCGGGACGTCGGTTACCCGGTGATGATCAAGGCCAGCGCCGGCGGCGGCGGCAAGGGCCTGCGCGTGGCCTGGAACGACAAGGAGGCCTTCGACGGCTTCGGCAGCTGCCGCAGCGAGGCACGCAACAGCTTCGGCGACGACCGGGTGTTCATCGAGAAGTTCGTGGAGGAGCCGCGCCACATCGAGATCCAGGTGCTGGGCGATGCGCACGGCCACGTCATCTACCTCAACGAGCGTGAATGTTCCATCCAGCGCCGCCACCAGAAGGTGATCGAGGAGGCGCCGTCGCCCTTCATCAGCGACGCCACCCGCAAGGCGATGGGCGAGCAGGCGGTGGCGCTGGCCAAGGCCGTGCAGTACCAGAGCGCGGGCACGGTGGAGTTCGTGGTCGGCAAGGACCAGTCCTTCTACTTCCTGGAGATGAACACCCGGCTGCAGGTGGAGCACCCGGTCACCGAATGCATCACCGGCCTGGACCTGGTGGAGCTGATGATCCGGGTGGCCGCGGGCGAGCCGCTGCCACTCACCCAGGCCCAGGTGAAACGCGAGGGCTGGGCCATCGAGTGCCGTATCAATGCCGAGGACCCGTTCCGCAGCTTTTTGCCGTCCACCGGCCGGCTGGTGCGTTTCCAGCCGCCATCCGAGACCATGTTCGCGGCCGACACCCGGCACCTGCACGGCGTGCGGGTGGACACGGGGGTGTACGAGGGCGGCGAGATCCCGATGTTCTACGACTCGATGATCGCCAAGCTCATCGTGCACGGCACCAACCGGCTCGACGCCATCGCGCGTATGCGGGCCGCCCTCAACGCCTTTGTCATCCGCGGCGTGGGCAGCAACATCCCGTTCCAGGCGGCCTTGCTGGCGCACCCGAAATTCGTGGCCGGGGACTTCAACACCGGTTTTATCGCCGAACACTACGCCCACGGTTTCCGCGCCGAGGACGTGCCGCACGAAGACCCGCATTTCCTGGTGGCGCTGGCCGCCTTCGTGCACCGGCGCCAGCGGGCACGCGCCTCGGGCATCAGCGGCCAGCTGGCCGGCCATGGGGTCAAGGTGGGCGAGGAGTTCGTGGTGGTCACGCTGGCCGCGGACGGCCGGCATGCCTACACCCCGGTGGCGGTGGTGGATTTCGAGCCCGGCTCCGGCTCCAGCCTGGTGAGCATAGGCGCTTCCAACTACCGGCTGCGCAGTGCTTCGGGGCTGGGCAGCCTGCGGCTGGAGGGTGACCACAACGGTGTGCCCTTCACCACCCAGGTGGAGCGCGGAACCCCCCGAAACCCCCTTGCCCTGCGTATCCAGCACAATGGCACCCGGATCGACGCGGTGGTGCTGTCGCCGGCAGGCGCCCGGCTGCACCGCCTGATGCCCTACAAGGCGCCCCCCGATCTCAGCAAGTTCCTGCTGTCGCCCATGCCCGGCCTGCTGGCCGAGGTGTCGGTGCAGCCCGGACAGGTGGTGCAGGCCGGCGAGAAGCTGGCCGTGATCGAGGCGATGAAGATGGAAAATATCCTTTTTGCCGTCCAGGACGGCGTGGTGGGCAAGGTGCTCGCCGGCAAGGGAGAATCACTCTCCGTGGACCAAATCATTCTGGAATTTGCCTGATGACTACAAACGACGCTGCATTGCTTGATGCGCCCCTTTCGACCCCTTCGAATGTGGCGCAGCCCATCACCCTGCACCGCCCGCCGGCACGTGCCGCGGCCGCGGCCGGCGCCTGGTCGGTGGACGCCATCCAAGCCCTGCTCGACAAGCCGCTGATGGACCTGCTGTTCCAGGCCCAGACGGTGCACCGCGCGCACTGGCCGGCCGGCGACATCGAACTCGCCACGCTGCTGTCGGTGAAAACCGGCGGCTGCCCCGAAAACTGCGGCTACTGCCCGCAGTCGGCCGAGTTCGACACCGGCGTGAAGGCCGAAAAACTCATGGCGGTCGACGAGGTGGTGCGCGCCGCCCAGGCCGCCAAGGATGCCGGCGCCACCCGCTTCTGCATGGGTGCGGCCTGGCGCGCGCCCAAGGACCGCGACATCGAGAAGGTCAGCGAACTGGTGAGCGCCGTCAAGGGCCTGGGCCTGCAGACCTGTGCCACTCTCGGCATGCTGGAGCCGCACCAGGCCACCGCCCTGAAGGACGCCGGCCTCGACTACTACAACCACAACCTCGACACCGCACCCGACTACTACGGCGAGATCGTCGATACCCGCAGTTACCAGGACCGGCTCGACACCCTCACCAACGTCCGTGCCGCCGGCATCAGCGTGTGCTGCGGCGGCATCGTCGGCATGGGCGAGCAGCCGGTGCACCGCGCCGGCCTCATCGCGCAGCTGGCCAACCTGAACCCGTATCCGGAGTCGGTGCCCATCAACAGCCTGGTGCGGGTTCCCGGCACCCCGCTGGCCGACAGCGAGCCGATCGACCCCTTCGACTTCGTGCGGGTCATCGCCGTGGCGCGTATCACCATGCCCACGGCCCGCGTGCGGCTGTCGGCCGGGCGCCAGCAGATGGGCGAGGCGGTGCAGGCCCTGTGTTTCCTGGCCGGCGCCAATTCGATCTTCTACGGCGACAAGCTGCTGGTTACCGGCAACCCCGACGTGGAAGCCGACGTATCGCTGCTGGGCAAGCTGGGCCTGAACGGGCGCCAGACCCTGACGGCGCATGCCGACGAGCACCACGTGCATACCCACGGTGCCTAGGATGGCGGGAGAAGTGGCGGGAGGGGCCGCGGAGCGTCCGTTCAGCGTGCTGGGCATCCAGCAGATCGCCATCGGCGGGCCGGACAAGATGCAGCTGCGCCGGCTGTGGGTCGACATGCTGGGACTGGAAGTCACCGGCACCTTCCGCAGCGAAAGCGAGAACGTCGACGAGGACATCTGCGCCATCGGCGGCGGCCCGCTCAAGGTCGAGGTCGACCTGATGCAGCCGCTGGATGCGGACAAAAAACCCGCGGTGCACCTGCCGCCGCTCAACCACGTGGGCCTGTGGATCGACAAGCTGCCCGCCGCCGTCGACTGGCTCACGGCGCAGGGTGTGCGTTTTGCGCCAGGCGGCATCCGCCGCGGCGCGGCGGGCCACGACGTGTGTTTCCTGCACCCCAAGGCCAACGAAGCCTTCCCCATCGCGGGCGAGGGCGTGCTGATCGAACTGGTCCAGGCGCCGCCCGAAGTCGTGCACGCGCTGCGTGTGCTGTCGGCCGGCGTGGTCTGAGCCCCCGCGGCTGCCTGCCATGCAGGTCAAGTGGCTGGAGGATTTTCTCGCGCTGGTGCAGACGCGCAGTTTCACCCGCGCCGCCGAACTGCGCCACGTGACCCACCCGGCCTTCGGCCGGCGTATCGCCGCGCTGGAGTCCTGGGCCGGCACGCCGCTGGTCGCGCGCGGCGGCGGCCCGGTGCAGCTGACGGCCGCCGGCGAGGCGCTGCGCGAATCGGCCGAAGCCACACTGCGCAGCCTGCTGGGTGTGCGTGAGAACCTGCAGGTGGCCGCCGGCCAGCACGCCCGCACGGTGGTGCTGGCCACCGGGCGCACCCTGGCCCGTACCCTGGTGCCGGACTGGCTGGTACGTGCCCGCGGCGCCTTGCAGGGGGCGGAGCTGCGTATCCGCACCCACGGCCTGGCCGGCGTGGTGGCCTGGCTGGAGCAGGGTGAGGTCGATTTCGCGCTGCTCTACCACCACAGCGTGCTGGCGGTGAAACTCGACGCCCGGCGTTTCACCCACGTCACCGTGGCCACCGACCGCCTGGTGCCGCTATCGCGCGCCGACGTGGACGGCAAGCCGGTGTTCCGCCTGTCGCAGGAGCAGGCCGTGCCTTACCTGGCCTATGCACCGGCCCTGGCCATGGGCCGCCTGGTGGAAGACCACCTGGCCAACCTGCCGGCCGCGCCGCGGCTCGAACGCAAGGTCGAATGCGACTCGGCCGATGCCCAGTACGAATACGTGGAGCGCGGCCTGGGCGTGGCCTGGCTGCCCTGGTCCATGGCCCACGCCGCGCACCAGAGCGGCCTGTTCGCCCGCGCGGCCGCACCGCCGCTGGACATCCGCTTCGAGGTGCGGCTGTACCGGCCCAAACGCCGCCTTTCCGCCAGCGCCGAAGCGCTGTGGAAGGCCTGGACGCCCTGAGGCGGAGCGTGCCGGGCGGCATACGATAAAGCACCGGCCGGTGCTGTTTCGGCACCAGGTGCAGGGGTGAGGGATTCCAGAATTTCCCCACTTCTTCACTTTTCGCGAGACATCCCATGCGATCCATTTCCCGCCTCCGAGGCCTGCTGCGGGCCTTGCCGCTGCTGCTGGCCGCCATGCTGGCCCAGGCGCAGGGCGCCTACCCGCAGCGGCCCATCACCATCGTCGTCGGTTACCCGCCCGGCGGCAGCACCGACCTGGTGGCGCGCACCGTGGGGCAGGAGCTGGCGGCCCAGCTGGGCCAGCCGGTGGTGATCGACAACACCGGCGGCGCGGGCGGCTCCATCGGTGCGCAGAAGGTGGCCCATGCCCAGCCCGACGGCTACACCCTGCTGATCGGCGCCAACAACGAGATCGCCATCAACGCGCTGGTGAAGAAGTCGGTGCGCTACAGCATCGGCGACTTCACGCCGCTGGGCCTGGTGGCTTCGCAGCCCCTGCTGCTGGCGGCCGCGGCCACCGGCAAGGTGAAGACGGTGGACGACCTGATCCGCGCCGCCAAGGCGCAGCCGGGCGCGCAGAGTTACGGCAGCTCGGGGGTCGGCACCTCGCTGCACGTGGCCGGCGAGATGATCAAGCAGCAGGCCGGCATTTCCATGGTGCACGTTCCCTACCGCGGCACCGGCGCCATCACCACCGACCTGATTGGCGGCAACCTCGACTACGGTGTGTACGTGCTGTCCAGCGCGCTGCCGCAGTTGCAGAGCGGCAAGCTGGTGGCCCTGGGCATCACCGAGGCCAAACGCTCGCCGGCCGCACCCAACATCCCGGCGCTGGCCGAGACACCGGCGCTGAAGAACGTCGACATCGGCGTCTGGTTCATGCTCATGGGCCCGGCCCGCCTGCCCGAGCCCGTCGTGGCCCGGCTCAAGGCAGCGCTGGCCCAGGTGATGAAGTCGCCCGACTTCCGCCAGAAGATGGCGGCCAGCGGCTCCGTCGTGCCGGAGACGCAGCCGGACCTGCCGCGTTTCCTGGCTTCGGAAACCGCCAAGTACCAGAAGATCGTCCAGTTCGCCAACATCAAAGATGAATGATGCCCTGACCTTCCAGCTCGCGGCGCCCGATCTGGCGCCCTGGCGCGCTGGCAACTGCGGTGTTGAAGGCGTCTGGCGCTTCGATTCGGGCCGGCCCGGCCGGCAGGTGCTGGTCACCGCCCTGGTCCACGGCAACGAACTGTGCGGCGCCTGGGCGCTCCAGGGCCTGCTGGAGGCCGGCCTGCGGCCGCGGCGCGGTGGCCTGGTGCTGGCCTTCTGCAACCTGGCGGCCTTCGATACCTTCGATGCGGCCCGGCACGATGCCGCGCGTTTTGTCGACGAGGACATGAACCGCCAGTGGTCGCCGGAGCGCCTGGCGGATGCCTCCACCCAGGAGCGGCGGCGTGCGGTGGCCCTGGCGCCGTTTGTCGCGGCGGCGGACTGGCTGCTCGACCTGCATTCCATGCACGAGCCCGGCGCACCGCTGTCGCTGGCCGGCCTGTCGCCGGCCAACCTGGCGCTGGCCGTGCAACTGGGGGCACCGGAACACATCGTGGTCGATGCCGGCCACCAGGACGGTGTGCGTATGCGCGACTTCGGGCGTTTCGCCGAACCCGCACCCGACGCCTCGGGCGTACGCTCGCTGCTGGTCGAATGCGGTTTCCACGGCGACCCGGCCAGCCGCGCGGTCGCGCAGGACCAGTGCCTGCGTTTCCTCGACGCCTCGGGCAACTGGGATGCGGGTGAGGTCGATGCCGCGCTGCCGGGCTGGCGCCTGCCCGCGCCGGCGGCCCAGTGGGTGCTGGAGGTGACCGGGGGCGTGGTGGCGCGCAGCGAACGTTTCCGCTTCACCCAGCCCTTTCGCGGGCTGGAGGTGATTGCGCAGCGCGGCACGCTGATCGGCTTCGACGAAGGGCCGGTGGTGACACCCTACGACGACTGTGTGCTGGTCATGCCCTCGGTGCGGCAGGCCAGGGCGGGGGTGACGGTGGTGCGTTTTGCGCGCAGGACTGCCGCGCCGGTGCGGCCGCTTGTCCCTGCTGCGGCTGCCTGAGGCGGCGCTTCAGCCCTTGGGCGCGCGGGCCGCGCGTGCTCGGGCCAGGGCGGCTTCGATGGTGGCTTTTTTCCGGTCCGGTTCGGCTGCCGGGGCCGCGGCTTCAGCCGGCGCCAGGGCTGGAGCCGCTTCGGCGCTTGCAGATGCGGGGCCATCGGCCTCCATGTCCACGGGGCGTGCGCCGCTCTTTTCCAGGCGTTCGGTCCGCAGGCGGTAGCGCCGCAGGGCCTGGTAGGCCTGTTCCTGCGACCAGGCGGCCCAGCCGGTGCGCCCGGGCGTGGCGTCTTCCAGCGCGATGCAGTCCACCGGGCACACCGGGATACACAGCTCGCAGCCGGTGCAGTGCGGCGCGATGACGGTGTGCATACGTTTGCTGCGGCCCAGGATGGCATCGGTGGGGCAGGCGTCCAGGCACAGGGTGCAGCCGATGCACCAGGCCTCGTCGATCACCGCCAGGCGGCGCGGGCCTTCGCTGCCGCAGGCCGCGTCCAGCGGCAACACGGCACGGCCGGTGATGCGGGCCAGCCGTTCGATGCCTGCATCGCCGCCCGGCGGGCAGCGGTTGATGTCCGCCTCGCCCACGGCGATGGCCTGCGCGTAGGCGGCGCAGTCGGGGTAAGCGCAGCGGGTGCACTGCGTCTGCGGCAGCACCGCGTCGATACGCGCCGCCAGTCCCGCACCGGGTTCTACGGCGTTTGATGCGTGCGGGGAGGGCACGGCCGCGGAATCAGGCCTTGGCCGTGGCGCGCTTGGCAGCGGCGGTTTTGGCGGCAGCCGGCTTGGCGGCCACTGGTTTGGCGACTGCCGGCTTGGGCACGGCCAGGGTCTTGGTGGCCGTGGCGGGCTTGGCCTTGGCCTTGGGGGCGTCGGCCTCGGCCTGCAGCGTGGTACGGCTCGCGGCGCGTGCCACGGCCTTCACGGCCGGTGCCGCGGCTTCCGGCGCCGGGGCCGCGGCCTTGGCGGCTGCCGCCGGTGTCTTGGGTTCGTGTGCCCGCACGAAGTCGCGGATGGCCGGGTAGACCACCTCGCGCCAGCGGCGGCCGCTGAAGATGCCGTAGTGGCCCGCGCCCGGCACTTCCAGGTGTTTCTGCTGGGCCGCCGGGATGCCGGTGCAGAGGTCGTGCGCGGCGGCGGTCTGGCCGGAGCCGGAGATGTCGTCGAGTTCACCTTCGACCGTCAGCAGCGCGGTGCTGGCGATGTCCTGCGGGCGCACCCGTTCGACCTTGCCGTCCACCCCGGCCACGTCCCAGGTGCCGTGCACCAGGCCGAACTCCTGGAACACCAAGCGGATGGTCTCCAGGTAGTAGTCGGCGTCCATGTCGAGCACCGCGTTGTACTCGTCGTAGAACTTGCGGTGGGCTTCGGTGCTGGTGTCGTCGCCCTTGAGCAGGTTCTTGAAGTAGTCGTAGTGGCTGGTGGCGTGGCGGTCGGGGTTCATGGCCACGAAGCCGGTGTGCTGTAGGAAACCCGGGTACACCCGGCGGCCTTCACCGGGGAAGCCGGCGGGCACACGGTAGATCACATTGTTCTCGAACCACTCATAGCTCTTGTTCATCGCCAGGTTGTTCACCGCCGTGGGCGACTTGCGGGCGTCGATCGGGCCGCCCATCATGGTCATGGAGAGCGGGGTGGTCTCGCCGCGCGAGGCCATGAGCGATACGGCGGCCAGCACCGGCACGGTGGGCTGGCACACACTGATGACGTGGCAGTTGCCGTAGGTGGCCTGCAGGTGGCGGATGAACTCCTGCACGTAGTTGACGTAGTCGTCCAGGTGGAAGGTGCCATCGGCCAGGGGCACCAGGCGGGCGTTCTTCCAGTCGGTGATGTAGACCTTGTGGTCCCGCAGCAGGGTGCGCACCGTGTCGCGCAGCAGCGTCGAATAATGGCCGGACAGCGGGGCCACGACCAGCACCGCGGGCTGGGCCTTCATGCGGGCCAGCACGGCCTGGTCGTCGGTGAAGCGCTTGAAGCGGCGCAGTTCGCAAAAAGGCTTGTCGAGCTCGACCACTTCGTGGATCACCGCCTCGCCGCCTTCCACCGCCACCGTCTGGATGCCGAAGGCCGGACGTTCGTAATCTTTACCCAGCCGGTACATCAAATCGTAGCCGGCGGACAGGCGCTGGGCCACCGGGAGCTGCGCCAGCGGCGACAGCGGGTTGCTGAAAACCTTCGACGCGGCATGGGCGAAGTCGGCGAACGGCTCCATCAGGGAGCGCTGGGCCTCGTAGATCTGATACAGCATGGTGTTTTCCGGAAATGTTGCAGTGCAATATAACAGTAGCCGAGACTTGTTGCATCCGGGTTAAACAGCAGATTCCGGCAGCAAAGCCTTTTCCAGGTAGATATCCACCCCCGCCGCGGGAGTGATCGCCCCTGCAGGAATATCCTCGCCCGCGCGCCAGCGGCCGACGGCCTCGCGTTTTCCTTCCCCGGCAACCAGGAAGAGCACTTCGCGGGCCCGTCCCAGGCGCCGTGCGCCCAGCGATACCCGGTCGGGCGGCGGCTTGGGCGCACCGTGCACCGGCAGCACATCGGGTGCCTGCGGGCCGTCGCCGCGCGGCTGGCCGGGAAACAGGCTGGCGGTGTGGCCGTCTTCCCCCAGGCCCAGCAGCACCAGGTCGAAGTCGCCCACACCGGCGAGGGTGGCGGCGTAGCGTTGCGCACCGCCTTCGGCACCGTATTCGGCCGGCACGGGGTGGACCTGCCCCGGGGGGATGGGCACATGGTCCAGCCAGGCGCCGGCCGCCATGCGCGAATTGCGTGCCGGATCTTCCGGCGGCCCGCAGCGTTCGTCGCCGAAATACACATGCCAGTGCTGCCAGTCTGCTCCGGCGGCGCGCAGCAGTTCGTAGGCGCCGCGGGGCGTGTCGCCGCCCGCCAGCACCACCAGGAACCGGCCGCGCGCCCGTATGGCGCGGGTCGCCGCATCGAGTGTGCGCCGGGCGACCTCGGCGCGCAGGGCGACCACATCCGCCACGGGATGCCAGCGGCATTGCTGGAGGAGGGGAGATGTTGTCATGGGGCGCCCGCCGCAAAGGAATGGCCCGATGCTACAAGCCCGCGAGAGGCCGCGCCGCGTTTATGGATGCCTTCAACGGGCTGCCGTCGGACGCCTCCTACGGACTTGTCATCGATTGCCCGCTGGCGCGGCAGGCGCGGGCGCCGTACCTTTGGCCGGTGGCTTCGCGACCTCGCCGCCGGATTCACTCCAACAGGAAAAACACATGCAACTGGGAATGATCGGTTTGGGGCGCATGGGCGCCAGCATGGTGCGCCGCATCATGAAGAACGGCCACGAATGTGTGGTCTACGACGTACAGCCGGCCGCGGTCGCCGGCCTGCAGCAGCAGGGCGCCACCGGTGCTGCCTCACTGGCCGAGCTGGCGGCCCAGCTGGCCCCGCCGCGGGCCATCTGGCTCATGGTGCCGGCGGCCCTGGTGGACCAGGAGCTGGCCGAACTGGTGAAGCACCTCGCGCCGGGCGACATCGTCATCGACGGCGGCAACTCCCACTACCGCGACGACATCCGCCGCGCGCAGGAACTGAAGGCCGCGGGCCTGCACTACGTGGACGTCGGCACCAGCGGTGGCATCGCCGGGCAGGACCGGGGCTACTGCCTGATGATCGGCGGCGAGCCGGACACGGTGGCGCACCTGTCGCCGCTGTTCGCGGCGCTGGCGCCGGGTGTCGGTGCGGCGGCCCGCACCGCCGGCCGCAGCGGCGAACCATCGAGTGCGGAGCAGGGCTTTTTGCACTGCGGCCCGAACGGCGCCGGGCACTTCGTGAAGATGGTCCACAACGGCATCGAGTACGGCATCATGGCCGCCTATGCCGAGGGCCTGAACATCCTGCGCCACGCCAACGCGGGCAAGCAGGTACGCGAGAACGACGCCGAAACCACACCGCTGCGCGACCCGCAGTTCTACCAGTTCGACATGGACCTGCCCGAGATCGCCGAGGTGTGGCGGCGCGGCAGCGTGATCGGCTCCTGGCTGCTCGACCTGACCGCCAACGCGCTGCAGGCCGACCCGGCGCTCGCAGGCTATGGCGGCCGGGTGTCCGACTCGGGAGAGGGCCGCTGGACCATAGAGGCGGCCATCGACGAGGGCGTGCCGACCCCGGTGCTGAGCGCCGCGCTGTACGAACGTTTCACCTCGCGCGGCGAAGCCAATTTTGCCAACCAGGTCTTGTCGGCCCTGCGCCACGAGTTCGGCGGCCATGCCGAAAAGCCGGCGGAGGGCGGCAAATGAGCGGTGGCAATGCTCCGGGCAGTACCCCGGGTGATATCCCGGCCCGCTCCGACGCCCTGGTGGTCTTCGGTTTCACCGGCGACCTGGCGGGCAAGCAGATCTTTCCGGCGCTCTACCGCATGGCCAGGCGGGGCGTGCTCGACATGCCGGTCATCGGCGTGGCCGGCTCCAGCCTGACGGCGGAACAGGTGCAGGAGCGGGTGCGCAAGGGCGTCGAGCAGGCGGGCGGTGTCGACGATCCGGCGGCCCTGGCACAGCTGTTGTCGCGGGTGTCATACGTCAGCGGCGATTACAAAAAGCCGGAAACCTTCGCGGCGCTCAAGGCGGCGCTGGCCGGCGCGTTGCGGCCGGCCCTGTACCTGGCCATACCGCCGGCCCTGTTCGAGACCGTCATCCAGGGCCTGGGGGCAGCCGGCCTGGCCCAGGACGCCCGTCTGATCGTCGAGAAGCCCTTCGGCCGCGACCTGGCTTCCGCCATCGAACTGGACCAGGTGGCGCATGCCGTCTTCCCCGAGCCGGCGATCTTCCGGATCGACCACTACCTGGGGAAGGAGGCGATCATGAACATCCTGTACTTCCGCTTCGCTAACTCCTTTCTTGAGCCGATCTGGAACCGCGACCACGTGGCGAGTGTGCAGATCACGCTGGCCGAAGACTTCGGCATCCACGAGCGCGGCGGTTTCTACGAAGGCGCGGGCTGCCTGCGCGACGTGGTGCAGAACCATTTGTTCCAGATCGTGGCGCTGCTGGCCATGGAGCCGCCGGCCAACCCCGGTTTCACTGCGGTGCAGAGCGGGAAGGCGGCGGTGTTCCAGGCCATGCGCCCGCTGGCCGCCGACGACCTGGTGCGCGGCCAGTACGAAGGCTACCGCGGCGAAAAGGACGTGGCGGCCGATTCCGACGTCGAGACCTTCTGCGCCCTGCGCCTGTTCATCGACTCGTGGCGCTGGTCGGGTGTGCCCTGGTACTTGCGCTCGGGCAAGCTGCTGCCGGCGACGGCCGCCGAGGTGCTGGTGCAGCTGAAGCCGCCGCCGCAAAAGCTGTTCGACGATGCCCAGCCGGAAGACGGCCGCGCCAACTACCTGCGCTTCAAGCTGCAGCCGGTATCGGCCGTGGCCTTGGCGGCGCGTGTGAAGCGTCCGGGCAAGGACTTCGTCGGCGAGCAGCAGGAGCTGTACCTCACCGAAGACCTGTCGGCTGGTGAGTCGCCCTACGAGCGTCTGCTGGGCGACGCGATGGCCGGCGACGCTTCGCTGTTCACCCGGCAGGACGCGGTCGAGGCGGCCTGGGCGGTGGTCGATGGGGTGCTGGAGCACCACCACCCGGCCTTGCCCTACGCGCCCGGCAGCTGGGGCCCGGCGGCGGCCGATGCGCTGATCGCCGCCGATGGCGGCTGGCACAACCCCAGCCCTGACGAGGTACGCGCGGCGGATGCCGAGAACAGGCCGCGGCCATGACGGCGGACACCGTTTTCCTGGTGGACGTCGACAACACGCTGCTCGACAACGACCGCATCATCGCCGACCTGCACGGGCACCTGGCGCGGGAGTTCGGCGACCCGAGTGCCGCACGCTACTGGGCCATCTTCGAGGCCTTGCGCGACGAACTCGGCTACGTCGACTACCTCGGCGCGCTCCAGCGCTACCGCCATGACGTCGACCACCAGGGCGACGGCGACCAGCGCCTGCTGCGCACCTCGAACCTGCTGGTCGACTACCCGTTCGCCGACCGCCTGTACCCGGACGCGCTGGAGGCCGTGGCCCACCTGGGCCGCGTCGGGCCGGTCGTCATCCTGTCCGACGGCGACGTGGTGTTCCAGCCGCGCAAGGTGCAGCGCTCCGGCCTGTGGGATGCGGTGGGGGGCCGGGTGCTGATCTACGTACACAAGGAAAAGATGCTGGACCAGGTGCAGCGCCTGTACCCCGCACGCCGCTACGTGATGGTGGACGACAAGCTGCGCATCCTGGCCGCCATGAAGGCGGCCCTGGGCGAGCGCCTGACCACGGTTTTCCCGCGCCAGGGCCACTACGCCCTCGACGCGGCCGAGGTGGCCGGTCACCCGGCTGCCGACATCACCGTCGAACATATCGGCGACCTGCTGACATTCGACGCCCATGCCCTGTCGGGCACGGCCCTACAGGAGAAACCATGAATTCCCGCACACAAGCACTACAAGCCCTGGGCCAGAGCCTTTGGGTCGACAACATCAGCCGTGACATGCTGGGCAACGGCACGCTCAAGCGCTACATCGACGAGCTGTCGGTCACCGGGCTGACTTCCAATCCCACCATCTTCGAGCAGGCCATCGGCGCGGGCACCGCCTACGACACGCAGATCGCGGAACTCGCCGGTGCAGGGCAGAAGGGCGAAGACCTCTTCTTCCAGCTTGCCATACAAGACCTGGCGCAGGCCGCCGACCTGTTCCTGCCGGCCCACCGGGCCACGCAGGGCGTGGACGGCTGGGTGTCGCTGGAGGTGTCGCCCGAAATCGTGGACGACAGCGCCGCCACCATCGCGGCCGCCGCCCGGCTGCACGCCCAGGCGGGCAAGCCCAACCTCTACATCAAGATCCCCGGCACACCAGCGGGTGTGAAGGCCATCGAGGAATCGATCTTTGCCGGCGTGCCGATCAACGTCACCCTGCTGTTCTCGCGCGAGCAGTACCTGGCGGCGGCCGAGGCCTACCTGCGCGGCCTCGAACGCCGCGTGGCGGCGGGCCTGGACCCGAAGGTCGAATCCGTCGCCTCCCTGTTCATCAGCCGCTGGGACGTGGCGGTGAAAGACCAGGTGCCGGCCGACCAGCGCAACCGCCTGGGCCTGGCGATCTCCCGGCGCACCTACCAGGCCTACCGCGACCTGCTGGCCTCGCCGCGCTGGAAAAAGCTCGCCGCTGCCGGTGCCCACCCGCAGCGCCTGCTGTGGGCCAGTACCGGCGTGAAAGACCCGGCCGCGCCCGACACCCTGTACCTCGACCAGCTCGCCGCACCCGGCACGGTGACCACCATTCCCGACAAGACCCTGCTGGCCTTTGCCGACCACGGCACGGCTGGGCCGGTGCTGGCCGCGGACGGCGGGGATGCGGAAGCGGTCATCGCCGCCTTCCGCAAACTGGGGATCGATGACGATGCGCTGGCTGCGCGTTTGCAGAAGGAGGGCGCCGCATCCTTCAGCAAGTCCTGGAAGGGCCTGATGGCCAAGATCCAGGACAAAAGCACCCAACTCGCCGGCGCGGCCGCCAAGTGAGGGCGGCCACGATGCAGACATCCGCCTACGGCACCGCACCGCCCACCCCGGCTGCCAAGCCGCTTGCCAGCCGTCCTGCCTGGAAAGCGCTGCAAGCCCACCACACCCAGGTGGGCGAGACCCACCTGCGTACGCTGTTCGCCCATGACCCCACACGCGGCGAGCGTCTGGCGCTGGAGGCCGCCGGCCTGTACCTCGACTATTCGAAGAACCGCGTCACCGACGAAACGCTGGCACTGCTGGTGGCGCTGGCGGCCGATTGCGGTGTGCCCGAACGCACCACCGCCATGTTCCGCGGCGACGTGGTCAACACCACCGAACAACGTGCGGTACTGCACGTGGCGCTGCGTATGCCGCCGGGCAGCACCCTTGTGGTCGGTGGCGAAGACCTGCTGCCCGAAGTCCATGCCACGCTGGACCGCATGGCCAGTTTCGCCGACGCGGTACGCGGTGGCCAGTGGCGTGGCTTCACCGGCAAACCCATCCGCAACATCGTCAACATCGGCATCGGCGGCTCCGACCTGGGGCCGGTCATGGCCTACGAGGCGCTGCGCCACTACAGCCAGCGTGGCCTGGTGCTGCGTTTTGTCTCCAACGTGGACCCGACCGACCTGGCGGAAGCCACCCGCGGCCTGGATGCCGCCGAAACGCTGTTCATCGTTTGCTCCAAGACCTTCACCACCCTCGAAACCCTGACCAATGCCCACGCGGCACGCGCCTGGACCGTGGCGCAGCTGGGCGACGACAAGGCGGTGGCGCGGCACTTTGTCGCGGTCTCCACCAACCAGGCAGGTGTGACGCAGTTCGGCATCGCCGCCGAAAACATGTTCGGTTTCCGCGACTGGGTCGGCGGCCGATATTCCATGGACTCGGCCATCGGCCTGTCCACCCTGCTGGCGATAGGCCCGCAAGGCTTCCGCGACATGCTGGCCGGCTTCCACGCCATGGATGAACATTTCCGCAGCGCGCCCCTGGAGTCCAACATGCCGGTGCTGCTTGGCCTGCTGGCAATCTGGAACAACAACTTCCTGGGGGCGGCGACCCATGCGGTGCTGCCCTACGACCAGTACTTGAAACGTTTTCCCGCCTACCTGCAGCAGCTCACCATGGAGAGCAACGGCAAACATGTCACGCTCGCGGGTGAGCCGGTCGGCGTGCAGACCGCACCCGTGCTCTGGGGCGAGCCCGGCACCAACGGCCAGCATTCGTTCTACCAGATGGTCCACCAGGGCACACGCCTGGTGCCCTGCGACTTCATCGGTTTTTGCCGCGGGCTCAACCCGCCGGGCAGCCAGCACGACCTGCTGATGTCCAACCTGTTCGCGCAGGCCGAGGCCCTGGCCTTCGGCAAGACCGCCGCCGAGGTGGCTGCCGAAGGCACGCCGCCCGCGCTGGTGCCGCACCGGGTGTTCGAAGGCAACCGGCCCACCAACACCCTGCTGGCCGAGCGGCTGACGCCGCATACGCTCGGTGCCCTGGTGGCGCTGTACGAACACAGCGTGTTCGTACAGGGCGTGGTCTGGAACATCGACTCCTTCGACCAGTGGGGCGTGGAACTCGGCAAGGTGCTGGCGCAGCGCACCATCCCCGAACTGCAGGCCGCTGCCGAACCCGCGCTGGCGCACGACAGCTCCACCAACACCCTGATCCGCCGCTACCGGCGCCTGCGCGGCGCCTAGGCGCCAAGGAATACACCATGTCCGACACCCGGGACGCCACCTGCGTCAACACCCTGCGTTTCCTGTCGGTCGACATGGTGCAGAAGGCCAACAGCGGCCACCCCGGCCTGCCGCTGGGCGCCGCGGCCATGGCCTATGTGCTGTGGACGCGCCACCTCAAGCACCACCCGGCCAACCCGCTGTGGCCGGACCGCGACCGCTTCGTGCTGTCGGCCGGCCATGGCTCGGCGCTGCTGTACAGCCTGCTGCACATGACAGGCTACGACCTGTCGCTGGACGACATCAAGCATTTCCGCCAGTGGGGCAGCAAGGCACCCGGCCACCCCGAGCGCGGCCACACGGCCGGTGTCGAGGTCACCACCGGGCCGCTGGGCCAGGGCCTGGGCAACGCGGTCGGCATGGCCATCGCCGAGGCGCAACTGGCCGCCACCTACAACCGGCCGGGCCACACGGTGGTGGACCACCGCACCTGGGCCCTCGTCAGCGACGGCGACCTGATGGAAGGCGTGGCCTCGGAAGCCGCCTCGCTGGCCGGCCACCTGAAGCTGGGCAAGCTCATCTGCCTCTACGACAACAACTCGGTGACGCTGTCGGCCGCGACCGACATGACGTTTTCGGAAGACCGCGCCCGGCGTTTCGACGCCTATGGCTGGCAGACGCTGTCCGTCGACGACGGCAACGACCTGGAGGCCATCGATGCGGCGCTGAAAGCCGCCTGCGCCGACACCAGCCGGCCCACGCTGGTGCTGGTGCGTACCCACCTGGGTTTCGGCTCACCCTTGCAGGACAGCTTCAAGGCACATGGTTCGCCGCTCGGTGTAGCCGACGTGGCGAAAACCAAGGAAAAGCTCGGGTGGCCGGTGGAACCGACCTTTCTGGTGCCGGCCGAGGCGCAGGCCCATTTCCGCGAGGCCTTGCCCCGGGGCGCGCAGGCCGAGGCCGAATGGAATACCCGCCTGGATGCGTATGGCCAGGCGTTCCCCGATCTGGCGCATGCACTGCAGGCACGCCTGCGCGGCGCACTGCCCCCGGGCTGGGACCAGGACATCCCGGTTTTTCCCACCGATGCCAAGGGCATGGCCACGCGGGTGGCCGGCGGCAAGGTGATGAACGCCATCGCCGCCAGGCTGCCGGCGCTGTGCGGCGGCTCGGCCGACCTCGACCCTTCGACCTACACCGACCTCAAGGGCCTGGGGGACTTCAATGCACCGCTGGTGGCGGGACAGCTAGGGCAGGGCGGGGTGGATGCGGTCAGCCGCAGTTATGCCGGCCGCAACCTCCACTTCGGTGTGCGGGAACACGCCATGGGCGCCATCGTCAACGGGCTGGCGGCGCATGGCGGTTTCCTGCCTTACGGTTCGACCTTCCTGATCTTTTCCGACTACATGCGGCCGTCCATCCGGCTGGCCGCGCTGATGGGTCTGCAGGTGGTGCACGTGTTCACCCACGACAGCCTGGCGCTGGGGGAGGATGGGCCGACGCACCAGCCGGTGGAGCAACTGGCCAGCCTGCGTGCCATCCCGCAGCTGACCCTGATCCGCCCGGGCGATGCCAACGAGACCGCGGTGGCCTGGAAAGTGGCAGTGGAAACCCGAGACCGGCCGGTGCTGCTGGTGCTCAGCCGGCAGGACATCCCGACCCTGGACAGAAGCCGCTACGCCAGTGCCGAGGGCCTGCGCCGCGGTGCCTATGTGCTGAGCGATGCGCAGGAAGGACCGCCCGCGCTGATCCTCATCGCCAGCGGATCGGAGGTGGGCCTGATCCTGGCGGCAGCCGAACAACTGCGGGCCGAGGGCGTGGCCGTGCGCTGTGTGTCGATGCCGAGCTGGGAGCTGTTCGATGCCCAGCCGCAGGCCTGGCGCGACAGCGTGCTGCCCCCGGCTGCCAAGGCCCGGCTGGCCGTGGAACTCGGTGTGGCCCAGGGCTGGCACCGCTGGGTGGGTGAGGGCGGTGAGGTGTTGTCCGTCGATCGCTTCGGCGCTTCCGCGCCCGCGGGCGAGTTGCTGAAGCAGTACGGTTTTACGGTCGACAACGTGCTGGCTCGCGCGCGCAAGCTGCTTGGCACATGAAAAAAGCCGGCGGGCGCAGGGCGCCGGCCGGCTTTCAGGGGCGCCGCGTCGGCGGCGAACGCTCAGATGACCTTGGCGACCGAGGCGCAGACGTGGTCGATGTTTTTCTCGTTGAGCACGGCCACGCACATGCGGCCGGTGTCGGTGCCGTAGACACCGAACTCGTTGCGCAGGCGCACCATCTGGTCCTTGGTCAGGCCCGAGTAGCTGAACATGCCGATCTGGTCGGTGATGAAGGAGAAGTCGCGCTGCACGCCGGCAGCCTTCAGGCCCTCGACGAACTTCTGGCGCATGGCCTTGATGCGCACGCGCATCTGGCCCAGCTCCTTCTCCCACAGGGCACGCAGTTCCGGGTCGTTCAGCACCGCGGCCACCACCGCGCCGCCGTGCGTCGGCGGGTTGGAGTAGTTGGTGCGGATGGCGATCTTGAGCTGCGACAGCACGCGGTCGGCTTCGGCCTTGTCCTGGCACAGCACCGACAGGGCGCCCACACGCTCGCCGTACAGGCTGAAGCTCTTGGAGAACGAGGTCGAGACGAAGAAGGTCAGGCCCGCATCGACGAACTTCTGGATGACGGCGCCGTCTTCCTTGATGCCGAAGCCGAAACCCTGGTAGGCCATGTCGAGGAAGGCGACCAGGTCGCGCGACTTGACGGCGGCCACCACCTGGTCCCACTGGGCCGGGGTGATGTCGTAGCCGGTCGGGTTGTGGCAGCAGGCATGCAGCACCACCACCGTCTTGGCCGGCGCGGCGTTCAGGGCGGCCAACATGCCGTCGAAGTTCACGCCCAGCTTGGCGGCGTCGTAGTAGGGGTAGCTCTCGACCTTGAAGTTGGCGCGGGTGAACAGGGCGTTGTGGTTTTCCCAGCTCGGGTCGCTGATCAGCACCTTGGCGTCGGGGTAGAGTTGCTTGATGAAGTCGGCGCCGACCTTCAGGCCGCCGGTGCCGCCCAGGCACTGCACGGTGGCGACGCGGCCGGATGTGACCGGTTCGCTGTCCACGCCGAACACCAGGCCCTTGACGGCCGCGTCATAGGCGGCAATGCCGTCGATGGGCAGGTAGCCGCGCGCCTTGGGCGCTTCCATCATCCTCTTTTCGGCAGCCTGCACGCAGTCGAGCAGGGGCAGCTTGCCGTTCTCGTCGTAGTAGACACCCACGCCCAGGTTGACCTTTTGCGGGTTGGTGTCGGCACCAAATTGCTCGTTGAGGCCCAGGATCGGGTCGCGCGGAGCCATTTCGACGGCGGTGAACAAAGACATGGCGGAAAAGTCCTCTGCAGTAGGAGTCGGAAAAGTAAGGAGACGCAAGAGAGTCGGCCGCCGGCAAGGTGGATGGCCTTGCCGCTTGAATAGCGGCTGCCCGGGACCATATGGAATTTTAACCAGTTGACGGCGAAAAGCGCCTGTACAGTCCAGCACCATGCCCGAGATCGCCGCCACAGCCACCGACGCCACCGACACGTCCGCCGCACGGCAGGGCGAATTCATCAGCTTTCCCGGCTCGCCGTTCGAGCTGTTCCAGCCGTATCCGCCGGCCGGCGACCAGCCCGCGGCCATCGACAAGCTGGTCGAGGGGGTGCGGGACGGCGAGGTCTACCAGACCCTGCTGGGGGTGACCGGCTCGGGCAAGACCTTCACCATGGCCAACGTCATCGCCCGCATGGGCCGGCCGGCCATCGTGTTCGCGCCCAACAAGACGCTGGCGGCGCAGCTCTACAGCGAATTCCGCGACTTCTTCCCGAAAAATGCGGTCGAGTACTTCGTCAGCTACTACGACTACTACCAGCCCGAGGCCTATGTGCCGCAGCGCGACCTTTTCATCGAAAAGGACTCGGCCATCAACGAGCACATCGAACAGATGCGCCTGTCGGCCACCAAAAGCGTGCTGGAGCGGCGCGACGTGATCATCGTCGCCACGGTGAGCGCCATCTACGGCATCGGCGCGCCGGAGGACTATACGCAGATGCGTTTCATCCTCAAGGTGGGCGGCAAGCAGAGCCAGCGCGAGGCCATCGCCCAGCTCATCCGTATGCAGTACACCCGCAACGAGCAGGATTTCTCGCGCGGCACCTTCCGGGTGCGCGGCGACACCATCGACGTGTTCCCGGCCGAGCATTCCGAGCTGGCGGTGCGTATCGAGTTGTTCGACGACGAGGTCGAGTCGCTGCAGCTGTTCGACCCGTTGACCGGGCGTATCCGCCAGAAGATCCCGCGCTTCGTCATCTACCCATCGAGCCACTACGTTACCCCGCGCGACAAGGTGCTGAACGCGGTGGAGACCATCAAGACCGAGCTGGCCGAGCGGCTCAAGTTCTTCCTCTCCGAGGGCAAGCTGGTGGAAGCCCAGCGGCTGGAGCAGCGCACCCGCTTCGACCTGGAGATGCTGAGCGAAATCGGCCACTGCAAGGGCATCGAGAACTACTCGCGCCACCTGAGCGGCTCGCCCCCCGGGGCGCCGCCGGCCACGCTGACCGACTACCTGCCCAAGGACGCCCTGATGTTCCTGGACGAGAGCCACGTCATGATCGGCCAGCTGGGCGGCATGTACAACGGCGACCGGGCGCGCAAGACCACCCTGGTCGAATACGGCTTCCGCCTGCCTTCGGCGCTGGACAACCGGCCCCTCAAGTTCGAGGAGTTCGAGACACGTATGCGCCAGGTGGTGTTCGTGTCGGCCACACCGGCCCAGTACGAAAAGGACAACTCCGGCCAGGTGGTCGAGCAGCTGGTGCGCCCCACCGGCCTGGTCGACCCCGAGGTGGAAGTGCGCCCCGCCACCCACCAGGTCGACGACGTGCTGCAGGAAATCCGCATCCGCGTCGAGAAGAACGAACGGGTGCTGATCACCACGCTGACCAAACGCATGGCCGAGCAGCTGACCGACTACCTCGGCGACAACGGCGTGCGGGTGCGCTACCTGCACAGCGACATCGATACCGTCGAGCGGGTCGAGATCCTGCGCGACCTGCGCCTGGGCACCTTCGACGTGCTGGTGGGCATCAACCTGCTGCGCGAGGGGCTGGACATCCCCGAGGTGAGCCTGGTCGCCATCCTCGACGCCGACAAGGAGGGTTTCCTGCGGGCCGAACGCAGCCTGATCCAGACCATCGGCCGGGCCGCGCGCAACCTGAACGGGCGCGCCATCCTGTATGCCGACCGCATGACGGAGTCGATGAAAAAGGCCATCGGCGAGACGGAACGCCGGCGCACCAAACAGATCGAACACAACCGGGTGCACGGTATTACGCCGCGCAGCGTGGTCAAGCAGATCCGCGACCTGATCGACGGTGTCTACAGTGAAAAGACCGGCAAGGAAGCCGAACGCCTGGAGCAGGGGCTGCTCAAGGCCCGGGTGGAGGACATGTCCGAAAAGGACGTGTCGCGCGAGATCAAGCGGCTCGAAAAACTGATGCTGGAGCATGCCCGCAACCTCGAATTCGAAAAAGCGGCGCGGGTGCGCGACCAACTGGGGCTGCTCAAGGAGCGGGCCTTCGGCGCTCCCGGCAGCGACAACGTGGTGCTGTATCCCGGCGCCTCCAGGTAGGGGGCGCCAGGCGGGACGCTGAGGGGCGTTTCGATATCCGACAGAAGCAGGGGGTCTTGTGCTATACTTGACTCAAATACTCAGACAACAGCTGAACGATGAAGGGCTCTGACCAGCGCGCCGTCCACGGGGACCAGGCGCCGGCAGGGAAAACGGGTGGAGACGGTGCTTTTTCCGGCCTCACAGCCGGGGGAAGTGTTCAAACAGTGCAATAGCCAAACAGGAGCTTGCCATGCGTCTCACAACCAAAGGACGGTTCGCCGTCACCGCCATGATCGATCTGGCGCTGCGGCAAAACAACGGGCCGGTCACGCTCGCGGCCATCAGCCAGCGGCAACAGATCTCGCTGTCCTATCTCGAACAGCTTTTCGGCAAGCTGCGCCGGCATGAGCTGGTGGAATCCACCCGCGGCCCCGGCGGCGGCTACACCCTCGGCCGCAAGGCGGCGGATATCACCGTGGCCGACATCATCGTGTCGGTCGACGAACCCATCGATGCCACCCACTGCGCCGGCAAGGAAAACTGCCTGGGCGAAGCCGGCCGCTGCATGACCCACGAACTGTGGGCCTCGCTCAACCAGCGTATGGTGGAGTTTCTCGACTCCGTCACCCTGCAGAAGCTGGTGGACGACCAGATCGCCAAGGGTGTGCAGATCGAGGACAAGCCGGCCGTGCGCCGGGCCATCTCGAGCGCGCCGGTCGTCAAGCCGATCCGGGTCAACGCGCCCAATTCGGTCTTCGCGCTCGGCAACGTCTTCGCCAAGTCCTGACCGCCAAGCGCGGTGCCGGTCCCTTCGGGGACCGTGCCGCGGCTTCCGTTCGCCTATTGCCGCCACCCGCCAGCTTCACAGCCAGCCAAACCGCCAGACCCAGCGCCTGATTTCGCCATGGACATGACCCCGCATTTCCCGATCTACCTCGACTACGGTGCCACCACGCCGGTCGATCCTCGCGTCGTGGACGCGATGATTCCCTGGCTGCGTGAGCATTTCGGCAACCCGGCGTCCCGCAGCCATGCCTGGGGCTGGGAGGCAGAAGAAATCGTCGAGAAGTCCCGCGGCCATGTGGCCGACCTGATCGGCGCCGACCCGCGCGAGATCGTCTGGACCAGCGGCGCCACCGAATCCATCAACCTGGCCCTGAAGGGCGCCGCCCAGTTCTACAAGACCAAGGGCAAGCACCTCATCACCCTCAAGACCGAGCACAAGGCCGTGCTCGACACCATGCGCGAGCTGGAACGCCAGGGCTTCGACGTGAGCTACCTCGACGTCGAGGAAGACGGCTTGGTCGACCTGGGCAAGCTGGCTGCGGCCATCCGCCCCGACACCATCCTGGTCAGCATCCTGTTCGTCAACAACGAGATCGGCGTCATCCAGGACATCCCGGCCATCGGCGCCCTGTGCCGCGAAAAGGGCATCCTGTTCCACGTCGATGCCGCGCAGGCCACCGGCCGCGTCGAGATCGACGTCAAGACCCTGCCCATCGACCTGATGAGCATGACCGCCCACAAGACTTACGGCCCCAAGGGCGTGGGTGCCCTGTACGTGCGCCGCAAGCCGCGTGTGCGGCTGGAAGCCCAGATCCACGGCGGTGGCCACGAGCGCGGCATGCGCTCGGGCACGCTGCCCACGCACCAGATCGTCGGCATGGGCGAGGCTTTCCGCATCATCAAGCTCGAAATGAACGAGCTCAATGCCAAGGCCCGTGTGCTGCAGCAGCGCCTGCTCGACGGCCTGAAGGACGTGGAGCAGGTGTTCATCAACGGCAGCATGGAACACCGCGTGCCGCAGAACCTGAACATGAGCTTCAACTACGTCGAGGGCGAGTCGCTCATCATGGGCATCAAGGGCCTGGCGGTGTCGTCCGGTTCGGCCTGTACCTCGGCCAGCCTGGAACCCAGCTACGTGCTGCGCGCCCTGGGCCGCAGCGACGAACTGGCGCACAGCAGCCTGCGTATGACCATCGGCCGCTTCACGACCGAAGAAGAGATCGACTATGCGATCTCCACCATCCGCCAGAACGTCGCCAAGCTGCGCGAGCTGAGCCCGCTCTGGGAGATGTACCAGGACGGCGTCGACATCAGCACCATCCAGTGGGCCGCGCACTGATACGCCGTCCAACGGCATAGAACTCCACAGATCACGACTAGAAGAGGACAGCACCATGGCTTATTCAGACAAGGTCATCGACCACTACGAAAATCCACGCAACGTCGGTTCGTTCGCCAAGGGCGACGACTCGGTGGGCACCGGCATGGTCGGCGCGCCGGCCTGCGGCGACGTCATGAAGCTGCAGATCAAGGTCAACCCCGAAACCGGTGTCATCGAAGACGCGCGTTTCAAGACCTACGGCTGCGGTTCCGCCATCGCCTCGTCCTCGCTCGTCACCGAATGGGTCAAGGGCAAGACGCTGGACGAAGCCGCCGCGCTGAAGAACAGCGTGATCGCCGAGGAACTGGCGCTGCCGCCGGTCAAGATCCACTGCTCCATCCTGGCCGAAGACGCGATCAAGGCCGCCGTGGACGATTACAAGAAAAAGCACGCAGGCGCGGCCGTTCCGGCAGCCGTGGCCGTGGCGCACTGACATGGCCGTCACGCTGACCGACGCCGCCGCACGGCACGTCAGCCGTTACCTCGCCAAGCGAGGCCACGGCGTGGGGGTGCGCCTGGGGGTCAAGACCACCGGCTGCTCGGGCCTTGCCTACAAGCTCGAATACGTGGACGACCCGACCGAGGGCGACGTGAAGTTCGAGGACCAAGGGGTGACCGTGCTGGTCGACCCCAAGAGCCTGGCCTATATCGACGGCACGCAGCTCGACTTCGTGCGCGAGGGCCTGAACGAAGGCTTCAAGTTCAACAACCCGAACGAACGCGACCGCTGCGGTTGCGGCGAGAGTTTCCGCATCTAGGGCTCCACGCCCGCCAACAACCGCCCGCACCGCGTGCCGGCGGTTTTTTTACGCCATGGACCTTCAATCGACCGATTTCGAGCTATTCGACGTGCCTGCCACCTTCCGGCAGGACGCGGCGCTGCTCGACACCCGCTGGAAACAGCTGCAACGCGAAGCCCACCCCGACCGCTTCGCCGCGCAGGGGGCAGCCGCCCAGCGCCTGGCCATGCAGTGGTCGGTACGCATCAACGAGGCCCACCGCCGGCTGAAGCAGCCGCTGGCACGCGCCGCCTACCTGTGCGAGCTGCACGGCGCGCCCATCAGTGCGGAGACCAATACTGCCATGCCGGCTGAATTCCTGGTGCAGCAGATGGAGTGGCGCGAGGCGCTCGACGACGCGGCCGACGATGACGCCGTCGAGGATCTGCAGGCGGAGCTCGACGGCACCCGAGCCGAGGCGCTGCGGCAGTGCGAGACCCTGATCGACACGGCCCACGACTACGCGGGCGCCGCGCGGCAGGTGAGAGCCCTCATGTTCATCAAGCGTTTCGCCGACGACGTCGCGGCCCGGCGCGAACGGCTGGGACAATAGCCCCCTATGGCCCTTCTCCAGATTTCAGAACCCAACGCCTCGCCCGATCCGCACCAGCGGCGCATCGCGGTCGGCATCGACCTCGGCACCACCCATTCGCTGGTGGCCGCAGTGCGCAGCGGCGTGGCCGAATGCCTGCCCGACGCCGACGGCGCGGTGCTGCTGCCCTCGGTCGTGCGCTACCTCGCGGGCGCAGGCCGCCGCATCGGCGCCGCCGCACAGGCCGGTGCCGCCGAGGACCCCGAAAACACCATCGTCTCCGTCAAGCGCTTCATGGGCCGCGGCCTGGCCGACATCGACCGGCCCGAACGCCTGCCGTACCGCTTCGTGGCGGCGCCCGAGGCCGGCGGCATGGTCGGCATAGCCACCGTGGCCGGCACCAAGTCGCCGGTGGAGGTCAGCGCGGAAATCCTGGCCACGCTGCGCCAGCGCGCCGAGGACAGCTTCGACTCCGACCTGCACGGCGCGGTCATCACCGTGCCGGCGTATTTCGACGATGCCCAGCGCCAGGCCACCAAGGACGCGGCCCAGCTGGCCGGCCTGGAGGTGCTGCGCCTCATCAACGAACCCACGGCTGCCGCCATCGCCTACGGGCTGGACAACGCCAGCGAAGGCATCTACGCGGTCTACGACCTGGGCGGCGGCACCTTCGACATCTCCATCCTGCGCCTGTCGCGTGGTGTGTTCGAGGTGATCGCCACCGGCGGCGACTCGGCCCTGGGCGGCGACGACTACGATGCGGCGCTGGCCGAGCAGGTGCTGCAGGGGGCAGGGCGCAGCGCCGACACGGCGGGCGACAAGGCGGCCGTGCGCCGCGCCGCCCGTGCCACCAAGGAAGCCCTGTCGGCGGCCGAGGTGGCCGGCTTCACCGTCGAGCTGGCCAGCGGCACGCTGCAGGCCCCGGTGAACCGTGGCGATTTCGAGGCCGCTACCGCTGCGCTGACCAAACGCACCCTGGCCGCCGTGCGCCGCGCCCTGCGGGATGCCGGTATCGGCGTGGACGAGGTGCAGGGGGTGGTGCTGGTCGGCGGCTCCACCCGCATGCCGCAGATCCGCACGGCCGTGGCGAAGGTATTCGGCCGCGAGCCTCTCACCAACCTCGACCCCGACCAGGTGGTGGCGCTCGGCGCCGCCATCCAGGCCAACCAGCTGGCCGGCAACGGCGGCGCGGACGACCTGCTGCTGCTCGACGTGATCCCGCTGTCGCTCGGCATCGAGACCATGGGCGGCCTGGTGGAGCGCATCATCGCGCGCAACGAGACCATTCCCATCGCCAAGGCGCAGGACTTCACCACGTACCAGGATGGCCAGACCGCGCTGGCACTGCACGTGGTGCAGGGCGAACGCGACCTGGTGGCCGACTGCCGCAGCCTGGCGCGTTTCGAGCTGCGCGGCATCCCGCCCATGGCGGCCGGCGCGGCACGCATCCGCGTTACCTTCACGGTCGATGCCGACGGCCTGCTGAGCGTGGCCGCACGCGAGCAGGGCAGTGGTGTCGAGGCGCGTATCGACGTCAAACCCTCCTACGGCCTGGCCGACGACGACATCGCCCGCATGCTGCAGGACAGCTTTGCCACGGCCGGCCAGGACATGGCCGCGCGCGCGCTGGCCGAGGCGCGGGTCGATGCCGACCGGCTGGTGCTGGCCACCCGTTCCGCGCTGGACAAGGACGGTGACCTGCTGTCGGCGCAAGAACGGGCCGCCGTCGAGGCCCACATCGCCACCCTGCAGTACGCCCGCGCCAACAGCCCGGACGCGGCCACCATCGAGGCCGCCACCCAGTCGCTGGCCAAGGGCACCGAAGCCTTCGCCGCCGAGCGCATGAACCGCGGCATCCGCCGTGCGCTCGCCGGGCGCAACGTGCAGACGCTCTGAGAGCGGTACTGCCCCACCAGACCCTCCACCACCCATGCCCGTCATCAAGATCCTGCCGCACCCCGAATACTGCCCCCAGGGGGCCGAAGTCAACGCGCCCGCCGGCACCTCGGTCTGCGAGGCGCTGCTCGAACACCACATCAACATCGAACACGCCTGCGAAATGAGTGCCGCCTGCACCACCTGCCACGTAGTGGTGCGCCAGGGCTACGATTCGCTGGGCGAGCCCGACGAGACCGAAGAAGACCTGCTCGACCGCGCCTGGGGGCTGGAGCCGCAGTCGCGCCTGTCCTGCCAGGCCATCCTGGCGCAGCAGGACGTGACCATCGAGATCCCCAAGTACTCGATCAACCACGCCAAGGAAAACCACTGATGGAGCGCCGCGCATGACCCGCCAGATCGTCCTCGATACCGAAACCACCGGCCTGTCGGCCGAAGGCGGTGACCGCATCATCGAAATCGGCTGCGTGGAACTGCTGGCGCGCAAGCTCACCGGCAACAACAAGCATTTCTACCTGAACCCGGACCGCGACAGCCACGAGGACGCACTCAAGGTCCACGGCATCAGCAACGAGTTCCTGCGCGACAAGCCGCGTTTCCCCGCGGTGGCCGCGGAGCTGCTCGACTACCTGGCCGGTGCGGAAATCATCATCCACAACGCAGCCTTCGACGTCGGGTTCCTGAACAAGGAGCTGGAGAAGGCTGGGCACGCCCCCTTCAAGACCTTCGTCGGCAGCGTGACCGACACCCTGGTCATGGCCAAGGAGATGTACCCGGGCAAACGCAATTCGCTGGATGCGCTGTGCGACCGCCTGGGCGTCGACAATTCCGGCCGCACCCTGCACGGCGCGCTGCTGGACGCGGAACTGCTGGCCGACGTCTACATCAACCTCACGCGTGGCCAGAACGCGCTGATGATCGACTCGACCGTGCCCGAGGCCGGCCAGCTCGAGGTGGTCCGCATCGACCTGCGCCAGTTCACCCTGCCGGTGATCCTGGCCACGGAACAGGAAGAAGCCGCGCACGAGACGGTGCTGGTGCAGCTCGACAAGGCCGGAGGCGGGGCCGTCTGGCGAAAGACATCAGAAGCTGTGGCATAATCGAAGGCTGACGTTAAATGTCAGGGTGATTAGCTCAGCGGTAGAGCACTGCCTTCACACGGCAGGGGTCGCAGGTTCAAACCCTGCATCACCCACCAGGATGCACAAGCGGCCGACCCTCCAGGGGTCGGCCGCTTTTTTTGTGTCCGAAATTGGCTGAAAACGGCTGGCGCAATCCGTGTAAACTGATGTGAATCAGGGCCGCGTGGCCGGTGGCACACAGCGGCGGCAAGGCACCCACCCCTCCGCAGTAGCCCGGGCAGCGTTTGTTCCGGGCTTTTCTTTTGGATGCGCTTGCTTAAGTCTTCCGCTACTGTCGATCCCCTCGCTGCGGTTGCCGCCCGGGCCCGCCGTGAATGGCTGGTGCTGGTGTGCGTCGTGTGTGTGCTGACGACGGTGGCCACAGCCGTGCTGTACCGCGAGCGGCTGCGTATCGCTGTGGAGCAGCACGACCGCCTGGCCGTACAGACCGGCATCGTCGCCGGCCAGGTCGCCTACCAGATCGATGCCATCGACGGTGCGCTGAACGGCGTACGCAGTGCCCCGGATATCTTCGATCCCGCCGACCCCGGGCACCTCACGTCGCGCCGGCTGGCCGCGC
Source organism: Pseudomonadota bacterium (assembly GCA_040390235.1). Lineage (GTDB taxonomy): Bacteria > Pseudomonadota > Gammaproteobacteria > Burkholderiales > Burkholderiaceae_C > Xylophilus. Next base: position 34,121 of record JAZJYT010000055.1, read on the forward strand.
TCACGCGGCTGGTGCCGGGTATCCAGGGCCTGCACATCATGGACCGCGACGGCGTCGTGCGCGCCTCGACCCTGGCCGCCCGGGTGGGCCAGGGCGTTGCGGACAAGGACTTCTTCCGCGCGGTGCGTGACGACAAGGCGGCCCAGGGCCTGCTGCAGGTGCTGCCCATCGACAGCGCCCAGGGCGGTTCACCCGTGGTCGCCCTGGCGCGCCGCCTGCAGGACGATGCCGGTGGCTTCTCCGGGCTGGTCTGCGCGGCGGTGGATACCCAGTATTTCTCGTCCCTGCTGAGCCTCGTGCGCTACGCCTCCGACATGGGGCTCGCCCTGGTACAGGACAACGGCGTGGTGGTGGCCGCAACCCCGGGTGATGCCGTGGGGCTGGCACCGCTTGCCAGTTTCGCCGCAGGCAGCGGTGCCGAACCGGACCTGCTGGCGGTACGCAGCCCGGTGTCGACCCAGAGCATGCGGTTCGGGCAAAAACTGTATGTGGTAGCCGGCCGGCCCTGGTCGGTGGTGTACCGGGGCTGGCGCGACCGCGCCATTCTCCGCGGCTCGATGGTCGCGCTGGCGGCGTTGACCTGCGCCGGCCTGCTGAACCTGGCGCAGCGCCGCCGGATCCCGCGGGCGCTGGCCGATGCGCAGCGCGAAGCCGAAAAACGCCTGCATGCGGAGCGGCTCGACTTCATCCTGGGCGGCGCCGACGTCGGCCTGTGGGACTGGGACGTCGCCACCCGGCGTATGGATTTCAGCCCGCGCTGGTACACCATGCTCGGCCTGTCCGCCGGCGAGATCGGCGGCGACCCGGAAGACTGGCTGGCGCTGGTCCACCCCGAAGACCTGGGCGGGCTGCGTACGGTCGTGGGCCGGTACGGGGAGGGCGAGGACCAGGTCCACGAGTCCGAATTCCGCATGCGGCACAAGAGCGGCCACTGGCTGTGGATCCTCGACCGCGGCAAGGTGCAGCAGCGCGCTCCGGACGGCACGCCGCAGCGCATCGTCGGTGCGCACATGGACGTCACCCAGCACAAACGTGCGGACGAGGCGCTGCGCCAGAGCGAGTCGCGTTTCCGGGCGCTCACCGAACTGTCCTCGGACTGGTTCTGGGAGCTCGACCATGAACACCGCTTCGTGCATTTCGAAGGTTATTCCGATGCCGAGATCGGCATGGCGCGCGAGGACAACATCGGCCTGACCCGCTGGGACCTGGGCGCGCTCAACATGGGCGAAGCCGACTGGGCCCGGCACCGTGCGGTGCTCGATGCCCACGAGGTCTTCCACGACCTCGAACTGCAGCGCCTGGACACCACCGGCGGGGTCTACTGGGTGTCGATCAGCGGCGCGCCGGTGTTCAGCCCCGACGGGCGTTTCCGCGGCTACCGGGGCATCGGCCGCAGCATCACCGAGCGCAAGCGGGTGGAGGACGAGATCGAGCGCCTGGCTTTCTACGACGCGCTCACCGGCCTGCCCAACCGCCGCCTGCTGCTCGACCGGCTGGAGATCGCGCTGGAGAACTGCCGCGTCCGCGGGCTGCGCGGCGCGCTGCTGTTCATCGACCTCGACAACTTCAAGGACCTGAACGACACCATGGGCCACGACGTGGGCGACCTGCTGCTCGAACGCGTGGCCAACCGGGTCGTCACCTGCGTCAAGTCCGGCGATACCGTGGCGCGGCTGGGCGGCGACGAATTCGTGGTCATGCTGGAGGGCCTGACCGCCGACGAGGCAGTGGCCATGACCGATACCCGCCTGGTCGGCGAACGGGTGCTGTCGGTGCTCAACCACCCCTACCTGCTCGACGGCTACCACTACCACAGCACACCGAGCCTGGGCATCGCGCTGTTCGACGGGCACGTGGGCAGCGTGGACGACCTGCTCAAGCGCGCCGATCTGGCCATGTACCAGGCCAAGGCGGCAGGGCGCAACACCCTGTGCTTTTTCCACCCGGACATGCAGAAGCAGGTCATCGCGCGCTCGGCGCTCGAAGCCAACCTGCGCAATGCCATTCCCAACAACGAACTGCTGCTGTATTACCAGCCGGTGGTCGACGCCGAGGCCCGGCTCACCGGCGCCGAGGCGCTGCTGCGCTGGCGCCACCCGGTGCGCGGCATGGTGTCGCCGGGCGAATTCATCCCGCTGGCCGAGCAGACCGGCCTCATCCTGCGCATCGGCCTGTGGGTGCTCGAGACCGCCTGCGAACAGCTGGTGGAATGGTCGCTGCAGCCCGAAACCCGCGACCTGACGCTGGCGGTGAACGTCAGCGCCCGCCAGTTCCGCCAGCTCGATTTTGTCTCCGGTGTACTGGCGGTGCTGGAGCGCACCGGCGCGCGCCCCGACCGCCTCAAGATCGAACTCACCGAAAGCCTGCTGCTCAACGACGTCGAGGACATCATCGACAAGATGACCGCGTTGAAAAAACACGGGGTGGGTTTCTCGCTCGACGACTTCGGCACCGGCTATTCATCGCTGGCTTACCTCAAGCGCCTGCCGCTCGACGTGCTGAAGATCGACCAGTCCTTCGTGCGCGACGTGCTGACCGACCCCAACGACGCGGCCATCGTGCGCACCATCATCACCCTGGCCGAAAGCCTGGACCTGTCGGTGGTGGCCGAAGGGGTGGAGACGGCCGGGCAGCTGGACTTCCTGACGCAGAACGGCTGCCGGCTGTTCCAGGGCTACCTGTTCGGGCGGCCGGCGCCGATGCAGGCGATGCTCAGCAGTTTGCAGCCAATTTCGGTGGGGCACTGAGG
>JAZJYT010000056.1:0-54508 GCA_040390235.1 Pseudomonadota bacterium
AAGGGTCGCGCCATGGCATCGAGGACTATGTGGAGATCAAGTTTCTCTGTTTGGGCGACATCCAGAAATAAACCCACACGCGTGCCGCCATGCGTATCCTGCTGGTCGAAGACGAACACGACATGGCCACGTGGCTGTCGCGCGCGCTGAAGCAAAGTGGTTTTATTTCGGACCATGCGCCCGATGCACGCACGGCCCAGGCCTTGCTGGCCGGCGATACCGCCTATGACGCGGTGGTGCTGGACCTGGGCTTGCCCGACAAGCACGGCCTGACCCTGCTGGCGGAACTGCGCGATGCGGGCCGCCACGTGCCGGTGCTGGTGCTCACGGCCCAGGGTACCCTGCCGGACCGGGTGCGCGGCCTGAACATGGGGGCCGACGACTTCATGGCCAAGCCGTTTGCCGTGGAAGAACTCGAAGCGCGCCTGGGTGCGCTGGTGCGGCGCAGCCACGGCCGGCAGCACCCGCGGCTGCAGTGCGCCTCGCTGGCCTACGACCCGGCCAGCCACGCCTTCACCCTCGGCGACACCCTGCTGGCGCTGACGCCGCGCGAACACGCGGCGCTGACGGCCCTGCTGATGCGCGCCGGCAACCCGGTGGCCAAGTCGCAGCTGTCGGGCAAGGTCTTCCCGCTCGACAGCAATGCCGGCCCGGATGCGATCGAGCAGGTGCTGCACCGCCTGCGGCGCAAGCTGGCCGACAGCGACGTGCGTATCGTCACCGTGCGCGGGCTGGGCTACCTGCTCGAAGCCGACACCCATGCCGAACGGCCCGGCGCCTGAGACGGCGCGCCGGCCACGCTGGCGCCCCGGCATCCGCGCCCAGTTGCTGGCGCTGCTGCTGCCCGGCATGGCCGCGCTGCTGGCCTTCGACAGCTGGACCGACTACCAGGCCCTGTCCCGCTCGGTCGAGACGGCGTACGACCAGGCCTTGTTCGAACCCCTGTCGGCGCTGGACGAAGGGGTGGGCATCGCGCCCGACGGCAGCATCGCGCTGCACGCGCCCTTCGCGGTGGAGGCGATGTTCGCCTCGGTGCAGGCGCTGCACAAACACCTGCAGGTCACCCTGGTGCCGGTCGAGCCGGACAACACGGCACCGGCCCGCCTGCTGCTGGGCGTGGGCGACCTGCCGCCCGTTCCCGGCGATGCCGTCCTGGCACCTCCGCCGAGCGGCTTCGGCAGCCCCCCGGATGCGCGCCTGGCCCTGTACAACGCCAGGTACCGCAGCTACCCGGTCCGCATCGCCGGCCTGCGGCGCGAGGTGGTCGACAGCACCGGCCGCCGCTGGCGGCTGCTGGTCCAGGCCGCCGAAAGCACGGGCCGCCGCGAGGACGCGCGCCGTGCCTGGGTCAACGCGGAAATCTGGGCGGATGTCCGCATGCTGGCCGTCACCGTGCTGCTGGTGTGGCTAGGCATCGGCTGGGCCCTGCGCCCGCTGCGGCGGCTGCGCGCCGCCCTGCGCCGCCGCCCCCCGCACGACCTGCGGCCGCTGGAAGCCGGCGCCGTGCCCCACGAGGTGGCCCCCCTGGTGGATGCAGTGAACCACCACATCGCCGACCACCGCCAGGTACTGGAACAGCAGGCGATCTTCCTGGCCGACGCCTCGCACCAGTTGCGCACGCCGCTGGCCATCATGATGGCGCAGGCGGGCTACGCCCTGCGCGAGGACGACCCCGCACGCATGCGCGAAACCATCATCGCCATCGTGACCCAGCTCGATCGCAGCCGGCGGCTGTCCGACCAGTTGCTGGCCATGGCGCATGCCAGCCGCGTGGCCGAGGGCGATGGCGACGGCACGGCCGGCGCATTGCCGACGGCCGATCTCAACAGCATTGCGCGCGATGTGGTGCTGCAGTACCTGCCGCTGGCGCGGGACAAGCATATCGACCTCGGCTGGACCGATGCACGCGGCGAAGACGCGCAGGACGACGAGGCAGGCGCGGCCCTGGTGGCGCCGGTGGCGGCGCAGGCCGCCGAACTGCACGAGGCCCTGTCCAACCTGCTGCACAACGCGGTGCGCCACACCCCGCGCAACGGCAGCATCGCGGTGGCGGTGCGCCTGGAAGGCGGCTGGGCGGTGGCGGAGGTCAACGACAGCGGACCCGGCATTCCGCAGGATCTGCGCGAGACCGTGTTCGAGCGTTTCGGCCACCGCAGCGGCAGCGAAGGCGGCGCCGGCCTGGGCCTGGCCATCGCACGCGCCTATGCGCGCCGCAATGGCGGCGACATCGTCTTCGCCGATGCGGCGCCGGGCGAGACCTTCCCGCACGCCGGGCTCTGCGCCCGCCTGGCCGTGCCGCTGCGGTCCCCGCCCGCACCCGCGCCGCATAAGGAATAACACGTATTTTGCGGGCGCCAGCGGCGATTGGCAGGCGATTGGAAGCTTCGATTCCTAGACTGCCCTCCGACACACCGGCCCGCCCCCAAGACGGGCCTCACCATCGGAGACCCGTATGAAACTTCCCACCCACATCAACAAGGACTACTACGGAGGCGCGCTGATGGCACTGGTCGGCGTCGCCTCGGTGGTGGCCGGCATCCAGTACAACATCGGCACCCTGCAGCGCATGGGCCCCGGCTTCTTCCCCTGCGCCGTGGGCGCGCTGCTCACGGCCACCGGCGTGGCCATCGCCGCATCCGCACGCATGGACAAGGAGCCGGCCAAGCCCGTCGCCGGACACACCTCGCACGAACTGCCCGACCTGCGGGGTGCGCTCTGCATCATCGCCGGCGTGGTGGCCTTCCTGGTGCTGGGCAACTACTGCGGCCTGCTGCCGGCGACCTTCGCCATCGTCTTCATCTCGGCCATGGGCGACCGCAGCAATACGGTCATGCAATCCCTGGTGCTGTCGAGCGCCATGATGATCGTGGCGACGGTGGTGTTCTGGTGGGCGCTGCAACTGCAGATCCCGCTGCTGAAGTGGGGCAACTGACCATGGGCCAATCCCTGCAAGACCTCTGGTTCGGCTTCGGTGTCGCCTTCAAGGGGGACAACCTGATGTGGTCGTTCTTCGGTGTGCTGGTGGGCAACCTGATCGGCGTGCTGCCGGGCATGGGTGCGCTGTCGGCCATTTCCATCCTGCTGCCGCTCACCTATGCCATGCACCCGGTGCCGGCCATCCTGATGCTGGCCGGCATCTTCTACGGCTCGCAGTACGGCGGGGCCATCGGCGCCATCCTGCTGAACCTGCCCTCGCACCCGCCGCATGCGGTGACCTGCCTGGACGGCTACCCGATGACCAAGGCCGGCAAGGGCGGCACGGCGCTGGGCATCACGATGATCTCCTCGTTCTTCGCGGCATCGTTCGGCATCATGGTCATGGTTTTCGCCTCGCCGCTGCTGACGCAGATCGCCTTCAAGTTCGGCCCGACGGAGATCTTCTCGATCATGCTGCTCGGCCTGCTGGCAGGCTCCACCATGTCGCGCGGCTCACCGCTCAAGGGGGTGGCCATGACCCTGTTCGGCCTGCTGGCCGGCGTGGTCGGCACGGACGTCAACAGCGGCGTGGCCCGCTTCTCGCTCGACATCCCGCAGCTCACCGACGGACTGGAGCTGGTGGCCGTGGCCATGGGCCTGTTCGGCGTGGCCGACTTCCTGCTGAACGTCAACCGCATGAAGGTCATCTCCACTGGCGCAAAGCTGCGTATCCGCGACATGCGGCCCAGCATGGCCGAGATGAAGGAGGCCTTCTGGCCGATGGTGCGCGGCACGGCGGTCGGCACGCTGTTCGGTGCCATGCCCGGCACCGGCCCGACGATCACCACCTTCATCGCCTATGCGCTGGAACGCAAGGTCTCGAAGACGCCCGAGAAGTTCGGTACCGGCATGATCGCCGGCGTGGCGGGCCCGGAAGCCTCGTCGCACTCGAAGACGCAGATCGACTTCATCCCGACCATGAGCCTGGGCATCCCCGGCGACGCGGTGATGGCGCTGATCCTTGGCGCCCTGATGATCCAGGGCATCACGCCCGGTCCGCAGCTCATCACCGACCACCCGGACATCTTCTGGGGCCTGATCGCCAGCTTCTGGATCGGCAATGCGCTGCTGATCGTGCTGAACGTGCCGATGATCGGCGTCTGGGTCAAGCTGCTGCAGGTGCCCTACCGCTACCTGTTCCCCTCGGCCATGTTCTTCATCGCGGTGGGCGTGTACAGCACCCAGAACGACCTGTTCCAGATCTGGGAGGTACTCGGTTTCGGCCTGGTCGGCGCCCTGCTGATCTACCTGAACTTCTCGGTGGCGCCCATCATGCTCGGCTTCGTGCTCGGGCCGATGGTGGAAGAAAACTTCCGGCGGGCCATGCTGCTGTCGCGCGGCCACATGGCGGTCTTCGTCGAACGGCCCATCAGCGGTGCCTTCATCGGCCTCAGCACCCTGCTGCTGATCGGTGTCACCTGGTCGGCCCTGCGCGGCCGCAAACGCGGCAAGCCGCTGGAGTCGGTGGCTGAAGAAGTGCTGGCCTCGGTACACGTGCCGGCGGCCCAGATCCAGCAAGCGACCTGACCCCTCCCACGCCTGCCCCTGCAGGGCGTCCGCGCACAGCGGACGCCCTGCTCTTTTTTTGCGAGCGCACAACAGCCGTTGCGCCTATGGCGGCGGCACATAAGGTCACAGAAACGACACGGCGGCCTTCTATACTCCGGCGGCCAACAAACCTTACACGTCCGTCCCGTGCCGCCTTTCTGCCTTCGTATCGCGGCCCTTGTCGCCCTGTCCTGCCTCGCCGGTGCCGCCCTTGCCGCGGCCGAACCGGAGCCGGCGGCCGACCCGCCGGCGGAAACCGAAGACTGGAACGTCCACCTCCAGGCGACCTACATCCGGCAGCAGAAACCCGCCTTCTACGCTCCCTATTCCGGCGTGAACAGCCTGTCGCCGGCCAACGAGCGCAGCTATTCGTTCACCTCCACCGTCTACCTGGGCCTGCGCCTGGCACCGCAGACCGAGCTGTATTTCAACCCCGAGTTCGTGCAGGGGGTGTCGCTGTCGCGCCTGACCGGCCTGGGTGGCCTCACCAACAGCGAGTTGCAGAAGACCGCCGGGGCCACCCTGATCGGCTACCGCGCGCGCCTTTTCGTGCGCCAGACCTGGGGCTTGGGCGGCGGGACCGACACCGAGGAAACCGACGCCAACCAGCTGGCAGGCAGCTACGACAAGCGCCGCATCACCCTGACGGTGGGCAACCTGGCGGTGTCGGACCTGTTCGACGTGAACAAGTACGCACACGATGGCCGCACCCAGTTCATGAACTGGTCCTTCCTGACCCATGGCGCCTACGACTTCGCCGCCGATTCGCGCGGTTATTCGTGGGGCGCTGCGCTGGAATACCGGCACGGCGACGACTGGACCCTGCGCGCCGGGCGTTTTCTGCAGCCCAAGGAATCCAACGGGCTGAAGCTGGACCGGCACATTTTTTCGCACTACGGCGACCAGATCGAACTCGAACGCAGCCACACCCTGGCGGGCCGGCCCGGCACCCTGCGCCTGCTGGCCTTCCGCAACGTGGCGGTGATGGGCAGCTTCCAGGATGCGCTGACCTACGGCGCGCAGAACGGCACCACACCCGAGATCGCACCGGTGCGCGAGCGCCGCGCCAAGGTCGGCGCGGGCATCAACCTGGAGCAGGAAATCGCCGATGGCGTCGGCATGTTCGCCCGCCTGGCGCGCAACGACGGCAAGTCCGAAACCTATGCCTTCGCCGAGATCGACCGTTCGTTTTCCGTCGGCGCCGCCATCGAGGGCGGCCGCTGGGGCCGCGCCCAGGACACCATCGGTGTGGCCTATGCGCAGAACGGCCTGTCGTCCTCGCACCGCGCATTCCTGGCGGCCGGCGGTGCGGGTTTTTTCCTGGGCGACGGCCAACTCAACTACAAGCCCGAAGCCATCACCGAGCTGTACTACAGCTTCGGCTTCAAGGGCCTGTCCAAGCTGCCCAACAACTTCAGCGTCGGCTTCCAGTACATCCGCAACCCCGGCTACAACGCCGACCGCGGGCCGGTGCGGGTGGTGTCGGCGCGGCTGCATACGGAGTTCTGACACGATCCTGGCCGATGGCAGGCCGGATGAGCCTCGGCGCAGGCTAGAATCGGCGCCGCACGCGGGTGTAGTTCAATGGTAGAACGGCAGCTTCCCAAGCTTCATACGAGGGTTCGATTCCCTTCACCCGCTCCAGTCCTGCACCTGTGGCCACGTAGCTGTTACGTTCGTTGCCTACAAGCTTTGCACGACAGGTGTAAGGTGGCTCCCTGACACAGGAGTTCGCTTGGCACATCGCGACACCGCCCACTGGACCCTCGACGACCTCGACTTCTCGCGCATCGACCGGGACGCCGTACGGGCCGACGAGACCCTTTTTTACCTCGCCTGCTCGGCCTCCTTCGTCGAGAGCGGCTCCGACCTCTACACCCACAACCTGGTCGACTTTTTCGCCGGTGATGAAGAAGTCACCGCGTGGCTGCGCGACCACTGGGAGCCCGAGGAACTGCAGCATGGCCGGGCGCTGCGCGCCTATGTCGCCCACGTCTGGCCCGAGTTCGATTGGGAGCCGGCCTACCGCAGTTTCCTGGAGGAGTACCAGACCTACTGCAAGGTCGAACTGCTGGGGCCGACCCGGGGCCTGGAGATGTCGGCGCGCTGCGTGGTGGAAACCGGCACGGCCACCTACTACCGGGCCTTGGCCCACAGCGGGCGCGAGCCGGTGTTCACCGACCTGGCGAACCGTATCGCGGCCGACGAGGTCAACCACTACAAACATTTCTACCATTTCTTCCGCCAGTACCGCGAACGTGAGCACCTGGGCCGGGCGCGGGTGCTGGGCACCGTGGCGCGCCGCACCTGGGAGTTCAAGAGCGAGGACGCGGACTGTGCGGTGCGCCACATCGCGGCCAGCCGCGCTCCGGCGCTGGCGACCGACGCGGCCTACCTGCGTGACATGGGCAGCCGCATGGCCCGCACCGTGAGCCGCCACCTGCATGTGGGCAACACACTCAAGATGCTGATGCGCCCGCTGGACCTGCATCCCTGGGTGCAGGCGCTGGTGCAGTTCCCGGCGGAGCAGTTCATGCAGCGGGTGTTCCTGCGCTGAACACCCGGGGCGGGAGACGGGCCCGCTACGCCGTAAACCCTGATTGCTGTTATATCAGCCGTCGCTAGAATTTCGGCGCATGCGGGCGGCATCTTGCCCGCGCCCCCGGGAGACAGCGAAGTGAAAGCGAAGAAGGAAATCGGCCTGGCCATCATCGGCAGCGGCCGCATCGGCACGCTGCGGGCACGGCTGGCCGCCATGCACCCCTCGGTGCGGTTCATCGCGGTGATGGACACCGACCAGGCCGCGGCCGAAAAGCTGCAGAAGACGGTCGGTGCCGACTTCTGCACCACCGACATGGAGGCCGCCATGTCGCGGCCCGAAGTCAACGCCATCATCGTATCGTCCAGCGAACACGAGCACACCGCGCCGGTGATCGCCGCACTGCGCAAGAAGGTGCCGGTGCTGGTCGAAAAACCCATCGCCCTGACGGTGGACGACGCCGACCTGATGCTGAAGACCGTGGCAGAACTGGGAGGCGACCTGCGTGTGGGCTACAGCCGCCGCTTCAAGACCCGCTACCAGCTCGCCAAGGAGCAGATCCTGCAGGGCCGGCTGGGCACCATCACCGGGGCCTGCGCCCGCCTGTACAACTCGCGCGCGCAGTGCCTGGCCATGCTGGGCCGCAACAAGCACGCCACCCCGATCGTGGACGCGCTGACCTACTACGTGGACCTGATGGGCTGGCTGCTGGAGGGCAACCCGGTGGTCGAGGTTTTCGCCAAGGGGCAGAAGGGTGTCATCCGCGACGCTGGCCACGACCATGTGGAAGACATCACCTGGGCCATCCTGACCTGCCGCGACGGCGCGGTGCTGAACCTGGGGGTGAGCTACGCGCTGCCGTCCAAGTACCCCTCCGTGGGACATGCCGCGCGGGTGGAGCTGCTGGGCACGCAGGGCGTGCTGCTGATCAACGACGACCACACCGACCAGATCCTGCAGACCGAGGCGAGTTTTCCGCACGTCTACCTGCCGGGGGAAAACTACGAAACCGTGTTCCTGGAAAGCTCGACCCCGGGCGACTGGGCGCTGGGCGACTTCCTCGGGCCCATCGCCGACGAAACCCGTTCCTGGCTCGACTACCTCTCCACCGGCAAAGCCTGCCAGCTGGCGACACCGGCCGACGCACGGCGCACGCTGGCGGTGACGCTGGCCATCGAAGAGTCGGCGCGCAGCGGGCGCGTCGTCACGGTTCCCCAGGACAACTGAACATGAAGGACAGCACCATGCCATCGACCACCCCTTCCGGGACGACCTGGACCCGCGCCGCCCGCGCGTTCGCCGGCATCTCCGCCTTGTGCCTGTCGGCCACGGCGTTCGCCGCCTGGCCGGACAAGCCGATCCGCATCGTCGTGGCCTTCGTGCCCGGTGGCGGCACCGACCTCACCGCACGCCTGATGGGCGCCGAGCTGTCGCAGCGCCTGGGCCAGCCGGTCACCATCGACAACCGCGGTGGCGCGGGCGGCAACATGGGCACCGACATGGCAGCCCGCGCGGCGCCGGACGGCTACACCCTGCTGATGGGCAACATCGCACCGAACGCCATCAACGTCAGCATCTACAAGAACCTGCCCTACGACCCGGAAAAGGACCTGAGCCCGATCGCACTGGTTGCCGTCACGCCCAACATCCTGGTGGTCAACAAGGACCTGCCGGTGAAGTCGGTGCAGGACCTGCTGGCACTGGCCAAGGCCAAGCCGGGCACGCTGAACTACCCGTCCGCCGGCCGCGGCACCTCCTCGCACCTGGCCGGCGAGCTGTTCGACTCCATGGGCAAGGTCCACATGGTGCACGTGCCCTACAAGGGCGGCGGCGCGGCTTTCACCGACCTGCTGGGCGGCCAGGTGCAGGTGTTCTTCGCGACCATGCCGGCGGCCATGCCCTTCGTCAGTTCGGGCCAGCTGAAGGCGCTGGCCGTCACCTCCGACAAACGTTCGGCCGCCCAGCCCGACCTGCCGACGATTTCCGAGTCCGGCCTGCCCGGCTACAGCGCCACTACCTGGTACGGGCTGTACGCCCCCAAGGGCACACCGGCTGCCATCGTCAACCGCCTCAACCACGAGGTGGTCGAGATCCTGAAGGAGCCCGAGTTGCGCAAGAAGATGATCGCGCAGGGCCTGGAGCCGGCCGGTGGCACCCCCCAGGAGTTCGCCACCTTCATCCACAGCGAAATCGGCAAGTGGGGCAAGGTCGCCAGGAACGCCGGCATCCAGCCCGAATAAACGGAAACCGCCGATGTTCGCCCCGCCGCCGTCCATCAAGGCCGAAGTCTTCACCCGCATCCCGGACCGGTACCGCAAGGCCGGGCAACTCTCGGCCGAACGCCTGCGCGCGGGCAAGGGCACCACGGCGACCGATAGCTACATCGAAGGGCCGTCGTTCGACCGCCAGGGCAATCTGTACCTGGTCGACATCGCCTTCGGCCTGGTCTTCCGTGTGTCGCCCGCGGGCGAGGTGGAGCAGATCGCCGAATACGACGGCGAACCCAACGGCCTGAAGATCCACCGCGACGGGCGCATCTTCGTGGCCGACCACAAGAACGGGCTGCTGCTGCTCGACGCGGCCAGCGGCCGCATCGAGCCCCTGGTGCCACGTTTCCGCACCGAAGGCTTCAAGGGATTGAACGACCTTTTCTTCACTTCCGGTGGCGACCTGTATTTCACCGACCAGGGACAGACCGGGCTGCAGGACCCGTCCGGCCGGGTCTACCGCAGGGCGGCCGACGGCCCCGTGGAATGCCTGCTGGACAACGTGCCCAGCCCCAACGGCATCGTGATGAACCCGGCGCAGACCCTGCTGTACCTGGCGGCCACACGCGGCAACTGCATCTGGCGCGCCATGGTGCTGCCCGACGGTTCGCTGACCCGCGTGGGCCTGTTCATCCAGCTGACCGGCGGCACCGGGCCGGACGGGCTGGCGGTGGACCGCGAAGGCAACCTGTTCGTGGCGCACACCGGCCTGGGCGCGGTGTGGATGTTTTCGCCCAAGGGCGTGCCGCTGCTGCGCATCGACTCGCCCACGCACCACAGCTCCACCACCAACCTGGCCTTCGGCGGGCCGGACAACCGCAACCTGTACATCACCGAGTCCGAGAGCGGCACGGTGCTGGTGGCCCGGATGGATATCCCCGGCCAGCCGATGTTTTCCCACCTTTAAAAGCGCTTTCCTGCGGACCCTACACACCCATGACCGAGACCCCCAAAAACGACAACCTGGCCCCGGCCCTCGACCCCGCGCTGCTGACCGACCTGGCTGCCCGCGTCTTCGCCAGCACCGGCATGCCGGCCGAAGATGCCGCGCTGTTCGCCGACACCCTGGTGCAGGCCGACCTGTGGGGCCACCAGTCGCACGGCCTGCTGCGCCTGGGCTGGTACTACGCCCGGCTGCGCTCCGGCGCCATGAAGGCGGTGACCCACATCACGCTGCCGGTGGACGGTGGCGCCATCGCGGTGCTGGACGGCGGCGACGGCGTGGGCCAGGTGATCGCCAAACACGCGGTGGGCGAAGCGGTGGCGCGGGCCCGCAAGCATGGCGTGGGGGTGGTGTCGATCCGCAACTCCAACCACTTCGGCACTTGCATGTACTACACCCGCATGGGCGCCGAGCAGGACTGCATCATGCTGCTGATGAGCAACGCCGGGCCCAACATGGCGCCCTGGGGCGGGCTGCAGAAGAAGATCGGCACCAACCCCTGGTCCATCGCCGCGCCGGGCGGCGCCGATGGCCCGGTGGTGATGGACATGGCCAATTCCGGCGTGGCGCGCGGCAAGATCTACCTGGCCAACAAACGCCGCGAGCCGATTCCCGACCACTGGGCCATCGACGCCCAGGGCCGCCCCACCACCGACCCCAAGGCGGCGCTGGAGGGCTTCATCCTGCCGATGGCGGGCCACAAGGGCTATGTCATGGGCGTGATGGTCGACGTGCTGTCGGGTGTGCTGTCGGGCAGCCAGTTCCTGGACCAGGTGCACGGCCCCTATGACCCGGTCAACCGCAGCGGCGCGGGGCACCTGATGGTGGCGCTCAACGTCGAGGCCTTCCAGCCCCTGGCGGAATTCCGCACGCGTATGGACACCTACATCGCCTCGCTCAAGGCGGTGCCGCTGGCCGCCGGCCACCGCCAGGTGTTCTACCCCGGCGAGATGGAAAAGCAGGCCGACGCGAAGAACCGCGCCGACGGCCTGGTGCTTCCGCGCGACACCCTGGCCGAGATGGTGCGGGTGCTGCGTGAAGCCGGCGTGGAAAGCACGCTGGAGTTCTGAGAAAAAACAACGACAGGAGACACGACATGCAACGCAAGACCCTTCTCCACGCCGCACTGGCCCTGTGCCTGCCGCTGCTGGCGGCATCCGCCGGCGCCCAGACCCCCGCGGCCGCAGCCGCCGACTTCCCGAGCAAGCCGGTGCGCATCATCGTGGGCCTGGGCCCGGGCAGCAGCCTGGACCTGATCGCCCGCGCCCTGGGCCCGCACCTGGCGAACCTGTGGAACCGGCCGGTGATCATCGACAACCGCATCGGCGCCGCCGGCAACGTGGCGGCCGACGTGGTCTCGCGCGCCGACGACGGCCACACCCTGCTGCTGGCGCAGAACGCCATCACCATCAGCGCCTCGCTCTACCCCAACCTGCCCTACAACCTGCGCAAGAGCCTGAAACCGGTGACCCAGGTCACCTCCATGCCGCATGTGATCGTGGTCAGCACCGCCATGCCCGCCACGCTGGCCGGCTTCCTGGCCGAGGCCAAGGCCCATCCGGGCAAGCTCAACTTCAGCTCGGCCGGCATCGGCAACGCCGACCACATGGCCGCCGAACTGCTTAACACCAAGGCCGGCGTGCAGATGGTGCACGTGCCCTACACCAGCGGCGCGCAGGCGCTGACGGCGGTGATGGCGGGCGATGCGCAGATGTACTTCCCCGGCCTGCCGGTGAGCCTGCCCGCCATCAAGGCCGGCAAGGTGCGTGCGCTGGCGGTGACCAGCGCCACCCGCTCGCCCTCGCTGCCCGACGTGCCGACGGCCCAGGAAGCCGGTGTGCCTGGCTACCAGACGGTGCTGTGGTACGGCCTCTTTGCGCCCGCCTCCATGCCGGGCGCCACGGTGCACCAGATCGCGGCCGACGTGCACAAGGTGCTGCAGCTGCCGGAAACCAGGGCCAGCCTGGCCAGCACCGGCGTGGACCTGGTGGGCAATTCGCCGGAAGAGTTCACCGCCTTCGTCAACAGCGAGATCGATCGCTGGGCCGAGGTGGTGAAGGCGCGCAACCTGCGACCCGAGTAGGGGCACAACACCGCCGGCGAGCCTGCCGGCAGGCGCGGAGGGAGCGGATGGGGCGGGTGGGGCGGGTGGGGCGGGTGGCACCGCGGAGATAACATCGACAGATATAGTAACTTGAGTTATTATCTTAAGATGGATTATCACAAGCTGCCAGCTATCGCCCGGCACCGGACCGTATGGACCGGCTGAAGAACTTCGGTTTCCTGCTCAAGGAAGTCACCCGCCGCTACGTGTTGCGTTTCGAGTTGCATGCGCAGCAGACGCTGTGCCTGACGCTGACGCAGTGCAAGGCCCTGGTCCAGCTGGAGCGCAACGAGGGCGCCAGCCAGGCCCGGCTGGCCGAACTCACCGAGGTCGAGCCGATGACCATGGTGCGCATCCTCGACCGCATGGAGGCCGACCAGTTGCTGGAGCGCCGCCCCGATCCGGCCGACCGCCGGGCGCGCTGCCTGTACCTGACCGACAAAGCACGGCCGCTGCTCGACGAGATCTGGCGCATCGCCGACGCCACCCGCAGCGACGTGTTCGCGGGCGTCGGCGAGGCCGACCGCGACAGCTTCATGCGGGTGCTTGAACAGCTGCACGGCAACCTGAGCGCCCTCGACGCGCCCGTGCCGCCGGCCGCGGCAGCCTGCGCCACACCGTCCGCTCCTTCCGTTTCTCCTGCGCCGCCCGCCGCCGCCCCGGCGAAGCGCGGCCGCAACGCACCGACCTCTCCCGATTGACGCTCCCCGACTGACGACTATGGACGAAACCCAAGAAGAAGCCCTGACCGGCGCCACCCTCACCACCCCGCCGGTGCCCGTGCCGCCCCCGCCCCCCTGGCGCCGGCGCGCCCGCCTGCCGCTGATGCTGCTGGGTGTGGCCGTGGTGGCCGTGCTGGGTGTGTATTTCTACCTGTCGGGTGGCCGCTACGAGTCCACCGACGATGCTTATGTGCGCGCGGCGCGCACCGCCATCAGCGCCAACGTGGCCGGCCGGGTGGTCGAGCTGGCGGTGCACGACAACCAGGCGGTGCACCAGGGCGACCTGCTCTACCGGCTGGACGACGCGCCCTTCCGCATCGCGGTGGAAGAAGCCGAAGCGCAACTGGCGGCGTCGCGCCTGCAGATCGAATCGCTGAAAGCCAACTACCGCCAGCGCCAGTCCGACCTGGCCCTGGCGCGGCAGACCGTGGCCTTCCAGCAGACCGAGTTCGACCGGCAGCAGCGGCTGCAGAAGTCGGGCATCTCGTCGCAGTCGCAGCTCGACGCCGCCGCGCATGCACTCGACGAAGCGCGTTCACGCATCACCGGCGTGCAGCAGGAAGCCGGCGCGGTGGTGGCGCGCCTGGGCGGCAACCCGAATATCGACGCGGCCCAGCACCCGGAGGTGCGGCAGGCGCAGGCAGCGCTGGACCGCGCAAAACTCAACCTCAGCTACACCACGGTGCGCGCGCCGGCCGACGGCGTGGTGACGCGGGTGGAAGAACTCCAGGTGGGCAGCTACATGGCCGCCTCGGCGCCGGTGTTCGCCCTGGTGGCCACCCATGACCTGTGGCTGGAGGCCAATTTCAAGGAAGACCAGCTCACCCACATGCGGGTTGGCCAGGAGGCCACGGTGCAGGTCGACAGCTACCCGGGCAAGACCTTCCACGCCCGGGTGGCGAGCGTGAGCCCGGGCACCGGTTCGCAGTTCTCGGTGCTGCCGCCCGAGAACGCCACCGGCAACTGGGTCAAGGTGGTGCAGCGCCTGCCGGTGCGCATCGCGCTGACCGAGGTGGATGCCGACCATCCGCTGCAAAGCGGCCTGAGCGCGGTGGTGGACGTGGATACACGCTTCAAGCGCCACCTGTTCCGCCCCGCGGCGCAGATCCCCGCACCGGCGGTTGCCGCCAACGACTGATGGCCGACGCCACCGCCCCAGCCGCGACACCCGCGGTGCCTTCGCACGAGGCGCCGCACCGGGGCACCATCACCCTGCTGGTGATGCTCGCCTCGATCATGCAGGCACTGGACAACACCATCGCCAACGTGGCGCTGCCGCGCATCCAGGGATCGCTCTCCACCACCCAGGACCAGATGACCTGGGTGCTGACCTCCTATATCGTGGCCGCGGCCATCATGACGCCGCTGTCGGGCTGGCTGGCCGGGCGCTTCGGCCGCAAGCGGGTGTTCCTGGTATCGATTTTCGGTTTCACCATCGCCTCGGCACTGTGCGGCATTTCGCAGACACTGCCCGAGATCGTGCTCGCACGCCTGATGCAGGGCCTGTGCGGCGCTGCGCTGATCCCGATGTCGCAGGCCGTGCTGCTGGACATCAACCCGCGCGAGCGCCACGCCAAGGCCATGGGCATCTGGGTCATGGGCGTGACCATCGGCCCGATCCTGGGCCCGGCGCTGGGCGGCTGGCTGACGGAGAACTACAGCTGGCGCTGGGTGTTCTTCATCAACGTGCCCTTCGGTGTGCTGTGTGTGCTGGGCATCACGGCCTTCATGCCGGAGACCGTGCAGCGCAAGTCGCGTTTCGACTTCTTCGGTTTCGCGGCGCTGAGCATGGCCATCGGTGCGCTGCAGCTGATGCTCGACCGCGGGCAGACCAACGACTGGTTCAACTCCCCCGAAATCATTATCGAAGGCACCATCGCGGCCCTGGCAGCCTACCTGTTCGTGGTGCACATGCTGACCACCACCGAGGCACCCTTCGTCAGCCCCGCGCTGTTCAAGGACCGCAACTTCCTCACCGGCAACTTCTTCATCTTCGTGGTGGGGGTGGTTCTGTTCGCCACGCTGGCCCTGCTGCCGCCGCTGCTGCAGGGGCTGCTGGACTACCCGGTGGTGCTGACCGGGCTGGTGACGGCGCCGCGCGGCGTCGGCACCCTGGTGGCCATGGTGGTGGTGGGCAAGCTGATCGGCCGGGTCGACGCCCGCGCCATCATCGCCATGGGTTTTGCCATCACGGCCGCGTCGCTGTGGCAGATGACACATTTCTACCTGCAGATGGACGACAGCGCGGTGATCTGGTCGGGCCTGGCCCAGGGTTTCGGCACCGGCTTCGTCTACGTGCCGCTGGCCGCCATCACCTTCGCCACGCTGTCGCCCACGCTGCGCAACGAGGGCACGGCGGTGTTCAGCCTGGTGCGCAACATCGGCAGCAGCATCGGCATCTCGGCCGTCACCACGCTGCTGACCCGCAATACGCAGACCATGCACGCGCGCCTGGCCGAACACATCACGCCCTACGGCAATGCCTTCGCGCCATCGGTCACGCAGGCCCTGGGCTCGACCCGCGGGCTGGCCGGACTCGACGGCCTGGTGAGCCGCCAGGCCGCCATGATTGCCTACAACAACGACTTCAAACTGATGATGGTGCTGACCCTGTGCGCCGTGCCCCTGGTGGTACTGCTGCGCAAGGCCGGGGCGCCATCCAAGGACGCCGAACCGGTGGTGATGGAATGAGTAGTACGACATTTTTCCCCGGCGCCCTGCGCGCTAGCGCGGCCGCCTGCGTGCTGCTGCTCGCCGGCTGCGCCCACGGCCCCGACTTCCAGCGCCCGGAGCCACCCGCGGCCGAGCGCTACACGGCCGAGAAGCTGGGTATCGAATCCTCCGCGGCAACCCCTGCCGGCGACCAGCACGTGGTGGCCGGTGCGGCGGTGGACCCCGAATGGTGGAAGCAGTTCCACTCCTCCGCCCTCGACGAGGTGGTACGCCAAGCCCTGGCCGGCAACCAGACCCTGGCCGCCGCGGTCGCCAACCTGGCGCAGGCACAGGACCTGGCCGATGCCCAGCAGGGCCGGCTGGCGCCGCAGGTGGGCCTGACGGCCGGCACCGGGCGGCAGAAATACGGCGCCGAATTCCTCGGCACCTCACCCAAGCCGCCCACCTTCACCTACTTCGCCGTCGGCCCCACCGTCAGCTACTCGGTGGACTACGCCGGCGTGGGCTCGCGCTCGGTCGAGCAGCAGCGTGCCCTGGCCGAGGTGCGGCAGCACCAGCTGGAAGCCGCCGGCCTGGCCGTGGCCGGCCAGGCGGTGCTGCAGGCGCTGCGCATCGCGTCGCTGCGGGCGCAGATCGCCACCATCGACAAGCTGATGGGACGCGACCGCGAAAACCTGAAGCTGGTGCAGGAAGCGCTGGACGCCGGTTCGGTGTCGCGCCTGGACCTGGTGAGCGCGCAGAGCCAACTGGCGGCCGACGCCACCCTGCTGCCGCCGCTGCGCCAGGAACTGAGCGCAGCACGCCACACCCTGGCGGTGCTGGTGGGCCGCACGCCGGCCGATGCCGCACTGCCGGACTTCGACCTGGCACAGCTGACCCTGCCGGCAGCACTGCCGCTGAGTGTGCCCTCCGAACTCGCCCGCCGCCGGCCCGACATCCTGGCGGCCGAGGCCCAGCTGCATGCCGCCACCGCGGCCGTGGGGGTGGCCGAAGGCAACCTGTACCCGCACCTGGACCTGAGCGCCTCCACCGGCCAGCAGGCCGTGGCGGTAGGCCAGTTGCTGGACCGCGGCAGCAATGTGTTCGGCCTGGCGGCCTCGCTGGTGGCGCCGATCTTCGACGGCGGCACGCTGCGGGCGCAGAAACGCGCGGCCGTGGATGCCCTGCAGTCGAATGCGGCGCACTACAAACAAACCGTGCTGGAAGCCTTCGGCCAGGTGGCCGACTCGCTGCAGGCACTGGACCACGGCGCCGAGGCACTGCGGGCCCAGACCACCGCACAGCAGGCGGCGCAGGACACGGTGGACCTGACCCGGCAGAGCTACCACGAGGGCAACACCGGCGTGCTGCAGGTGCTGGACGCCGAACGGCGCTACCAGCAGGCCCGGCTGGGCTTCGTCAAGGCCGAGGCGCAGCGTTATGCGGATACCGTGCAGCTGTTCCTGGCGCTGGGCGGGGCGGTGCCGCGCGGCTGAGGAAGACCCCCCCGTGCCCACAGAGCTCCCTACGGGCCTCGGGCCGCACCTGACTCGAACGGGTTGACAAGGGCGACGCCGAAGCCAGAAAAGTCGCCGACATTCCGGGTCACGACGGTAAGCCCGTGGTGCCTTGCCGTGGCCGCGATCATGGCGTCCTCGTACAAGGTGTCGGAGCGGCGGTGCATCAGGCGCGCCCACATGCGGAAGGTTTCGGCATCCATCGGCAGGATGTTGTACGACGCCGCGACCTGGTTCACCCATTGCTCGATTTCGCCGGCCTTGGCTGCATCCTGGTCACGGGTCAATTCGATACCCGCCTGGATCTCCCCCAATGTCACCGCAGACAGGTGCAGATCGCGGTCGTCAACCGATTCGAGCCACGCCACGACCGCGCCGTGCGGACGGGGCCGGCGCAGTTCGGAAATGACATTGGTATCCAGCAGGTACATGCCTTGCCCCCTAACGAAGGGGAACGACGCGCCGGCGGCGTGCGGCACCGCGCGTCGGCACCAGGAATTCGGTACGCGCCACGTCCGACAACAGCAGCTCCTTCAAGGACGGCCTGGCCGCCGCGTGCAGGCGCCGCCATTGCTCCGCAGGGACCAGAACGGCCGCTTCGGCGCCGCGCCTGGTCACCATCTGCGGACCATCGGCCAGACAGGCATCGAGAAATTCGCTGAAGCGCGCCTTCGCGTCTTGTACGGGCCATGTTTTCACGGCGAATCCTTTCAACTAGTCATCTGACTAGTCTATCAGGATTCAGGCCGCCGCGTCGATGGCGGCCACGATGCCGCGTGTCATGTCGGCCGTGTTGCCGGTGCCCCGGATGTCCCTGGTGCGGGTGGCGGGGTTGGCCAGCGCGGTCTCGATGCCGGTCTTCATCAGCGCCGCGGTCTTCGCCGCCGCATCGTTGCCGCGGTTGTGCCCCAGCCATTCCACCATCATGCGGCCCGACTCGATCATGGCGAAGGGGTTGGCGATGCCCTTGCCGGCGATGTCCGGCGCCGAGCCATGGGTGGCCTGGGCCATGGCCAGGCTGCCTTCGCCGATGCACAGGCCGGGCGCCATGCCCAGGCCGCCGACCAGGCCGGCGGCCTCGTCGCTCAGGATGTCGCCGAACATATTGGTGGTGACTATGACGTCGAAGGCCTGCGGGTCGCGGATGAGCCGCATAGCCATGGTGTCGACGATGACGTCGTCCACCCGCACGTCGGGGAACTCCAGGGCCACCTTGCGGCATTCCTCGGCGAACATGCCGCAGCCGAGCTTGAACACCGTGTCCTTGTGCACGAAGGTCAGGTGCTTGCGCCGCTGCCGGGCGATCTCGAAGGCGGCGCGTGCCACACGCGACGAGCCGGTGCGGGTGATGACGCGCACGGAAAT
Organism: Pseudomonadota bacterium; assembly: GCA_040390235.1. GTDB lineage: Bacteria > Pseudomonadota > Gammaproteobacteria > Burkholderiales > Burkholderiaceae_C > Xylophilus. The sequence goes on from JAZJYT010000056.1 coordinate 18,634, forward strand.
CGTCATCTCGTCGGTCGGCCGGAACTCGCCGGATCCGGCGACCACGTTGCGGTCGGGCTGGAAACCCTCGTTGTTCTCACGCACGATTACCAGGTCGATGTCGTCGTAGATGGCGCCCAGGCCGGGGTAGGACCGGGTCGGCCGCACGTTGGCGAACAGGCCCAGCCGCTTGCGCAGGATGGGGTGCGGGTTGGTGGCACCGGGCACCTTGGGGTAGGCCTGGTGGCCGATGGGGCCGAGCAGGAAACCGTCCATGGCCGACACCGCCTCGATGGTGCCTTCCGGGAAGGTCGAGCCATGGGTGTCGAGCGCGGTGCGGCCGATGGGCATGGGGCGCCAGTCGATCTGCAGGCCGGTCCTGGCGGCGGCGGCGCGGATGACCTCCACCGTGGCCGGCACGATCTCCAGGCCGATGTCGTCGCCGTTCAGGATGCCGAGGGTGAGTGCTGCGGAAGTCATCGGGGGCAGCCTCAGGCGATGCGGATCAGGCGGCTGGTCAGCTCGTCGGTCGAGGCGAGCTTCTCCACGCCGCGCACCAGCTCCACGATCTCGGCGGCGGTCTTCTTGTTCATGCCGGCGAACTCGGCGTTTTCGTGGAACTTGAAGGCCACCTCCTCGTAGCTCATGGGCATGGCCGGGCTGCCCTTGCCCATGTCGGCGCGGCCGGAGATGCGGCGGCCGTCGGCCAGGTCGATGTCGATGAGGGTGGTCATCAGGTGGTAGCCCGCAGCCTCGGCCACGTCATCCACCACGAAGTCGACCTTCTCGATCATGGCCTTGACGTCTTCGCGTTCGACCGCGGCGTCGGTGAACTCGTTGAGCCCGGCGCGGCCGTCGAGCAGCAGGATGGCCATGCAGAACTCCATGGAAAACTTGGCCTGCAGTTCGTCCTTGGGGCGGTGGTGGATCAGCGCGTTGGGCATGTTGTGGTTGGTGCCCACCCGCACGCGCTTCACGTCCGCGGCCTTGATGTTGTTGCCCTTGATCAGGCGCAGCATCTCGGTCATGCCGGGATGGGTCAGCGAACCGGAGGGATGCGGCTTGATCGATACCCCCGGGTTGGCGATGGTCCAGGGGGCGCCGAGCTTGCCGAAGATGGCGTCCATGTCGTAGCCACCGCCGGCGGCGGAGAAGAAACCGCGCGGGGCTTCAAGGATACGGGCGGCGGCGGTCCAGCCGTAGGAGGCGAACTGCGCCGCGGCCACGCCGCTTTCGGATGCGCGCCCGGCATGGAAGGGCTTGGTCATGGTGCCGAAGTTCTCGCGCAGGCCGGCCGACTGGCTGCCGGCGATCGACAGCGCACGCTGCGTGGTGGCGACGTCGAAGCCCAGCAGCCGGGCACTGGCGGCGGCAGCCGCGAAGGTGCCGCAGGTGGCGGTGGCGTGGAAGCCGGTCTGGTAATGCCGGGGCGCAATGGCCTCGGCGATCTTGCATTCGACTTCGACGCCGAGCTGGTAGGCCAGCATGAAGTCGAGGCCGGAGGCCTTGGTGAACTCGGCCATGGCCAGCGCGGCGGGCAGGGCCGGCGCGGTCGGGTGCGTCAACAGGCCATAGACCCGGTCCTTGGCGACGGCGAGCTGGGTGTCGTCATAGTCGTCGGCGTGGATGCCGACACCGTTGGCGAAGGCGGCAAAACGCGGTGCAACCTTGCGGCCGGCACCGATGACAGTGGCAGCGCCCTCCCCCAGGTTCAGGTCGTCCAGGTGGCGGCGCACCAGTTCGCCGCTCTTGGCGACCGAGCCCGACAGCGCCAGGCCCAGGCCGTCGAGCATGGACTTCTTGCCCAGCTCCATGACCTCCGCGGAAAGGTCGGTCGCCTTCGCGCCGACGACAAATTCGGCAACGTATTTGGTCAATTCGACGTCGGTCTTGGTGTTGTTGTCCATGTTGTGTCCTTGGGATAGCGGGTCGGCGGGTGCCACGGTTGCGAAAGAATGTCGTGCAGACTGTAAATTGTCAACTATTTTAGGCTCAAGCCGCCCTGCCCGGGCGGCCGTTCAGGTCTTGGCCACGGCGCGCGGCGCTGTCTTGCGCGGCGCGCTCTTGCGTTTGGTAGAAGCCACCTCGCCCGGCGGCGCCGCCTTGCGGGCACGCACCATGCCGTTGAGGATGTGGGCACGCCCGGCGATCAGGGCGCGGACCGGGTCGCGTGCCTCCAGGGCATCGACGATCTCCCGGTGCTCGGCGTTGGAGACGTGCAGCACGTCGGGGCTGGACAGCGCGCGGTAGCGGTGGATGTGCAGTTCCCGCACAAAACTCTGGTAGATGCTGTTGAGCCGGTTGTTGCCCGACATCAATGCCAGCTGGCGGTGGAACTCCAGGTTGACCGGGTAGTAGAAATGCACGTCGCCCTGCGCCACGATCTCGTCCATGCGCTGCAGCAGGGCGCGCAGGGTGGCGATCTGCGTGTCCGTCACCTGCTCGGCGAGCATCATGGTCATGCAGCCGAAGATGCCGGCACGTGCGATCGACAGGTCCTGCGCCTCGTCGATCGACAGGGCTCGCACAAAAAAACCGCGATTGGGAATGATCTCGATCAGCCCCATCGCCGTCAGCGCGCTGCAGGCTTCGCGGATGGGGCCGCGGCTGACGCCCAGCCGCTGCGACAGGCCGTTCTCGTTGACGCGTTCGTTGGGTTTGAACTCGCCGTCGATGATCATCCGCTCGATCTCGGCCTGCACCACGTTGGCAAGCGACTTGGTGCGCAGGAAGTCGATTGCGGAGGTGGTGGAGGTTTGGTTCAGGGTATCGGGCATCGTGCGGCCATTTTAGGTTTCAGCTGCGGACACCCACCTGGGAACCGCCGGCCATGGGCACCGCGTTGGCCACCATGACCACGAGGAACGACACCACCAGCAGGATGATGCCGAGCACGCTGATGGCCCCGAGGTCGCCGCTTTCGTTCAGGTCGTAGATGACGACCGACACCAGCTTGGTGTTGGCGGTAGTCAGCAGCACGGTGGCCGACAGCTCGCGGATGGTGCCGACAAAAACAAAGCACCACGCGGTGACCACACTCGTGCGCAGCAGCGGCGTGGTGATTTCCCACAGCGCGCGCAGGCGCGATGCGCCGAGGATACGGCTGGCCTCTTCCAGCTCGGGGTGCACGCCGGTGAAGGCGGCCGACATCTGCTGGTAGCCGGCGGGCAGCTCGATGGTGACGAAGGCGATCAGCAAGATCCACAGCGTGCCGTAGAGCTGGAAGGTGGGGTTGGCGTAGCTCAGGAACAGGCCGACACCGAGCACGATGCCGGGAATGGCGACCGGCGCGGTGGCCAGCATGCCCAGCAGGTGGGTGCCGCGCACCGGCTTGCGTGCGACCAGGTAGGACACGACCAGCGCCAGTGCGGTGACCACGGTGGCGCTGGCCAGGCCGAGCAGGAAGGTGTTGCGCAGCGCGAGCTGGGTGGCCGACAGCTCGAACAGCACGAAGTGCCAGTGGCTGAGCGTCACGGTGGCCCAGGTGAGCGGGTCGCCGATGCCCTTGGTGATGGACACCTTGATCAGCGCCGCATAGGGCAGGAAAATGGTGAGGCACAGCACACCGAAGACGAAGGCCATGGCCGGCCATTTCCAGGGCCCCAGCGCCACGCCACGCGGCACGCCGCTCTTGCCACCCAGCACGGTGTAGCCCTTGCGGCCCAGGATGGCCTTCTGCGCACGCAGCAGCAGCACGGTGATGAGCAGCAGCGGAATGGAGGCGGCCGCGGCCAGCCCGAGCCGCGGCGGAAACTGGAAAAAGCTCCAGATCTTGGTGGTGACCACGTGGAAGCCCGAGGGCAGCGCCAGGATGGCGGGCGAGCCGAACATGGTCAACGACTGCAGGATGGCGATGAGCATGCCCGCCAGCATGGCCGGCATGACCAGCGGGATGGTGACCTTGCGCAGCGTGGTGAAGGGCTTGCCGCCGAGGATGGAAGAAGCATCCTCCAGGTCGGCCGGCACCTTGTCGAGTGCGTTGGCGATCAGCGTGAAGACGTAGGGGAAGGTGAAGCAGGCGATGGCGAAGACCAGGCCGGTGAAGGTGTAGATGTTGACCAGCCGGTCGCTGCGCTCCAGGCCGAACAGCGCGCGGTAGGCGACGTTGACCAGGCCGCTGTTGGGCGCGGCCAGGATTTCATAGGCGATGGCGCCGAGGAAAGGCGGCGTGACGAAGGAGGCCGTCACCACCATGCGGATATGGCGCCGGCCCGGCAGGTCGGTGCGTGCGACCAGCCAGGCCATGGGGGTGGCCACCACGCAGGTGAGCACCGCCACGCCCAGGGCCATGCCCACCGTGTGCTGGTAGGCCTTGAGCAGGCTGGGGTCGGTCACCAGCGCCACCAGGTTGCCGAAGGTAAACCCGCCGTTGTCGCCGCGGAAGGTGTAGTACAGCAGCCAGAACAGCGGCAGCACCACCAGGATGCCCAGCACCACCGTCAACAGGATGAATACGGGCACGGACAGGTCCATGCCACGGCGCAGGCGGGGCTGCGCGGAATCGAAGGTGGTGCTGGCCGCCATTGCTCAGGTACCGAAGTACTTTTCGTAGTTGGTCTTGATGGTCTGGATCTCGGGTTCGAGCTTGGCCGGGTCCGAATTCAGTACCTTGATCTTCGACAGCGGGGTGCGGGCGGGGTTTTCCTTCACGTCCGGGTGGAAGGACCGCAGGCCACCGAAGTCGCTGTTGAGCTGCTGCGCGCCCAGCGAGAACAGGAAGGAATAGAACAGCTTGGCCGCGTTGGGATGCGGGGCGTCCTTGAGCACAGCGGCGTTGCCGACGGCGATAGGTGTGCCCTCGGGCGGGTAGACGATTTTGATGGGCGCGCCCTTTTCCTGCAGCCGGAAGATGTTGTATTCGTTGCCGTCTACTTCCAGCGCCCTCTCCTTCTCGGCCAGCTTCTTCGGCGGTTCGGTGGACGACTGCACCTGCATCACGTCCTGCTTGCCGAGCTTCTCGAAGTAGTCCCAGCCCAGCAGCTGGCTGAGCACGAAGGTCGCGGTCATCACCGTGCCGCTGTAGCCGGGGTGGGCCTTGACCATCTTGCCCTTGAAGCGCGGGTCGAGCAGGTCCTTCCAGGTCTTGGGCGCGTCGGCCTCTTTCATGAGTTCGGTGTTGTAGGCCATCACGGAGAGCTGGGCCCGGTAGGCCGCGAAATAGCCATCGGCATCGCGGTCGATGGCCGGCCACTTCTCGGCCACGATCTTCGGCACCATGGGCGTCAGCCAGCCTTGCCGCTTGAAGTAGGCGAAGTTGACGGCGTCGGACGTCTCGATGACGTCGGCGTTCTTGATGCCGGTGGAGTATTCCTGCCCGATACGCTGGAACACCCGCTCCGAGCCGGAGCGCTCCACCTGCACGGTGACCCCGGGGTACTGCTGCTGGAACAGTGCGGCCAGCTTCTCGGCCACCGCCACGTCGGTGGCGGTGTAGAACACGACTTTTTTCTCCGCCTTGGCAGCGGCCACCAGTTCGGGCGTCACGTCATAGGGCGCGGGTGCGGCGGCCAGGGCGCTGGTGGCGCCGGCCAGACCTGCCGCGACGAGCGCGGCGACGAGGGTTGTCCTTCTATTCCACATGGTGGCTGTCTCCTTTTTTTGCGAGCGAACTTACCGGGCCAGGGCCCGGCATTTTTCCGGCGCGAAATACAGCCAGACTTCCTGGCCGACGGGAATCGCGACGTCGAATGGCGCGACGGTGCGCACCGTTTCCCCACCGGGGAGCTTGACCAGGTAGTCCCGGTGCGAACCGAGGTAGATCTGGCGCTCGACGATGCCGCAGGCCCAATTCAGGGACGCGTCGGCAGGCTTCGCCTGGGAAAGCTGGATATCGTGGTGGCGCACCGAGACGGCGGCCGGCCCGCTGGCGGCCAGCTCACCGCTGCCGCAGCGCAGCACCAGGCCGCCCGGGCACAGCACGGTATCGTCCGGGCCGCGGGTGCCCTTGAGGATGTTGGTGCCACCTATGAAACGGGCGACGAATTCGGTCAAGGGCCGCTGGTAGATGTCCTCGGGCGAACCGGATTGCTCGATGTGGCCTTCGTTCATGACGACGATGACGTCGGCCGTGGTCATGGCCTCGGCCTGGTCGTGGGTGACGTAGACCGTGGTGTAGCGGAACTCGTCGTGCAGGCGCCGGATCTCGAAGCGCATTTCCTCGCGCAGGTTCGCGTCCAGGTTGGACAGCGGTTCGTCGAGCAGCAGGATCTGCGGCTTGACCACCAGCGCCCGCGCCAGCGACACCCGCTGCTGCTGGCCGCCGGACAGCTCACCCGGGTAGCGGCTGGCCAGCGCGCTGAGCTGGGTGGCGGCCAGGATGGTCTGCACCCGCGACTCCGTTTCCTGCGCCGGCAGGCGCCGCAGCTTGAGGCCGTAAGCCACGTTCTGGGCCACCGTCATGTGCGGCCAGAGTGCGTAGCTCTGGAAGATCATGGACATGTTGCGCGCTTCGGGCGGCACCGTGGCCTGCGCGGACGAAATCGTCTGCCCGCCGACACGGATCTCGCCGCCGTCGACCCCGCCGAACCCGGCGATCAGGCGCAGCGTGGTCGTCTTGCCGCACCCCGAAGGCCCCAGCAGGCACACCAGTTTGCCCTTGTCGACCGAAAGATCCAGACCCTTGACGACCATGGAAGAGCCGAAGCTCTTGGTCAGCCCATTCAGTTCGAGAAACGACACCAGACCTCCTTTAAGGGGCGGATTTTTTTAGTAGCTTGTCTCCAGCAGCAAGACTAGGGCTGGGATTGAAAATTGTCAACAGCTTACCGTTTATGGAAGAAGGGGCAGAAAGGCGAAAGCCGCTGGCAGGTAGGTGCACCTGCGCAGCGGCTTGTCCAGAAAATATCGCCATCCTGTGGCCACAGGATGTGGCCCACCAGGCATCCCGCTCAGAACACGCGTGTGAACAGCCAGTAAAGCGAGCCCGACAGCAGCATGGCGACCGGCAGCGTCAGCACCCAGGCCAGTGCCAGGTTGCGCAGCGTGGACATCTGCAGACCCGAGCCGCTGGCCGTCATCGTGCCCGCGACGCCCGACGACAGCACGTGGGTCGTCGACACCGGCAGGCCGTACATGTCGGCCGCACCGATGGTGAGCATCGCCACCACTTCGGCCGAAGCGCCTTGTGCGTAGCTCAGGTGCTTCTTGCCGATCTTCTCGCCCACGGTGACGACGATGCGCTTCCAGCCGATCATCGTGCCCAGGCCCAGGGCGACGGCGACCGCGATCTTGACCCACAGCGGAATGAAGCGCGTCGCGCTGTCGAATTCGGTGCCGAGAGCGCCAAGCCGCGTCTTGGTGTCGCCGTCGAACTTGGCAGCGTCACTCTTGCCGAGGCTGCGGATGGCTTCCGACGCCAGGTACATGTCGTTGCGCACGTTGGCCACCGCGTCGGCCGGCAGACGCGCCAGGGAGCCATGCTGCTTGACTTGCTGGGCGATGTTGCCGGTGGCCGCGGCCAGTGCGGGCACCACGCCGGCGTTGAATTCACGGGTGCGCACGAAGGTGGCGAGCGTCTCGCGCGCCGCTGGTGGCTGCATTGCCGGCAGCGAGGCCGGGACGCTGCGCTGCAGCGCACCCTGGGCCGCTTCGGCCACGGCGACGAACTGCATGGTCTCGTTGACCGGCATCGCGCGGTTGAGTGCATAGGCCATGGGCACCGTGCCCACGAGGATCAGCATGATCAAGCCCATGCCTTTCTGGCCGTCGTTGGAACCGTGCGCGAAGGACACGCCGGTGCAGGTCAGGATCAGCAGGCCGCGGATCCACCACGGCGGCGGCTCGCTGCCCTGGGGCTCTTCGTACAGCGCGCGGTTCTTGACGAAGGCGCGCAAGACCAGCAGCAGCAGCGCGGCGCAGCCGAAGCCCACCAGCGGCGAGAGCAGCAGCGAGTAGCCGACCTTGGTGGCCTGGCCCCAGTCCACGCCGCTGGTGCCATCGCGGCCATGCATCAGCGCATTCGCCACACCCACGCCGATGATCGAGCCGATCAGCGTGTGCGACGACGATGCGGGAAGCCCGAGCCACCAGGTGCCCAGGTTCCAGATGATCGCGGCGATCAGCAGTGCGAACACCATGGCGAAGCCCGCACCCGAGCCCACCTGCAGTATCAGCTCCACCGGCAGCAGCGCGATGATGCCGAAGGCCACCGCGCCGCTGGACACGAGCACCCCGAGGAAATTGAAGAAACCCGACCAGACCACCGCGAAGTTCGGCGGCAGTGAGTGGGTGTAGATGACTGTCGCCACCGCGTTGGCGGTGTCGTGGAAGCCGTTGACGAACTCGAAACCGAGCGCGATCAACAGCGCCACGCCCAAGAGGAGATAAGGCACCCAGGTCGTGGCGGGCGCACCGGAAGCGGCCACGTCGCCGACCAGGCTCCACGCCGTGAAGAGCAGCCCAACGGCCAGCAGGCCGACAAAAACAACCAGCGTTACCGGATTTGGTTTGGCGTCGAACGCGGGCCGCTTGACGGCCGGAGGAACAATGGGGACATGGGCACTATTGGCGTAGGAACTCATGGTATGGCCCGCAGAAAGAGAGGCCAAATCTTCTCTGCGCCACATGTCAAGTTAGTGACGCCTCGCCCATGGAGTGGGCGGCGGCGGCCTTGCGCAAGGCACTGGAAGGCGATCAGCCCGATGAAGGGCCCGATCTCACTCCCACTCGATCGTCGCCGGAGGCTTGCTACTCACGTCATAAGTCACGCGATTGATGCCGCGCACCTCGTTGATGATGCGGCTCGACACCTTTTTCAGCAGCGCGTAGGGCAGTTCGGCCCAGTCGGCGGTCATGAAGTCGCTGGTCTGCACGGCGCGCAGGGCCACGACGTAGTCGTAGGTGCGGCCGTCGCCCATCACACCCACACTCTTCACCGGCAGGAACACGGTGAAGGCCTGGCTGGTGAGTTCGTACCAGGTCTTGCCGGTGGCCTCGTCGCGGAAGTTGCGCAGTTCCTCGATAAAGATGGCGTCGGCCCGGCGCAGCAGGTCGGCGTATTCCTTCTTCACCTCGCCCAGGATACGCACGCCCAGACCGGGGCCGGGGAAGGGGTGGCGGTACACCATCTCGGGCGGCAGGCCCAGGGCCACACCCAGCTCGCGCACCTCGTCCTTGAACAGGTCGCGCAGCGGCTCCAGCAGCTTCAGGCCGAGCTGCTCGGGCAGGCCACCGACGTTGTGGTGGCTCTTGATGGTGACGGCCTTCTTGCTCTTGGCGCCGCCCGACTCGATTACGTCGGGATAGATGGTGCCCTGCGCCAGCCACTGGGCGCCCTTGAGCGCGCCATCGGCGCCGGCCTTCAGGCGCGCGGCCTCGGCCTTGAACACTTCGACGAACTCGCGGCCGATGATCTTGCGTTTGGCCTCGGGGTCGCTCACGCCGGCCAGGTGGCCCAGGAACAGCTCGGCGGCATCCACCCGCACGACCTTGGCGTGCAGCTTGCCGGAGAACATCTCCATGACCATGTCGCCCTCGTTCAGGCGCAGCAGGCCATGGTCGACAAAGACGCAGATCAACTGGTCGCCGATGGCGCGGTGGATGAGGGCCGCGGCCACGCTGGAATCGACACCGCCCGACAGGCCGAGAATGACTTCCTCGTCGCCCACCTGGGCGCGGATCTTTTCCACCGCCTCGGCGATGTAGTCGCCCATGATCCAGTCGGGACGCGCCTGGCAGATGCCCAGCACGAAGCGGTCGAGGATGGCCTGGCCCTGCACCGTGTGGGTGACTTCGGGGTGGAACTGCACACCGTAGAAATGCCGTGCCTCGTCGGCCATGCCGGCGATGGGGCAGCTCGGGGTGCTGGCCATGAGCTTGAAGCCGGTGGGCAGCTCGGTGACCTTGTCGCCGTGGCTCATCCAGACATTCAGCATGCCGTGGCCTTCGGGCGTGGTGAAGTCGGCGATGTCGCGCAGCAGCTCGGTGTGGCCATGGGCGCGCACCGCGGCAAAACCGAATTCACGCTGGTGGCCGCCTTCGACCTTGCCGCCCAGCTGGTGCGCCATGGTCTGCATGCCGTAGCAGATGCCCAGCACCGGCACGCCGAGCTCGAACACAGCCTGGGGGGCCTTGTCGGTGGTGTCCTCGTAGACGCTGGCATGGCTGCCCGACAGGATCACGCCCTTGAGTTGCCCGTCGGCCGCGTAGTTGCGCACCCATTCATCGGACACGTCGCAAGGCTGCACCTCGCAGAACACCTGGGCCTCGCGCACCCGGCGCGCGATGAGCTGGGTGACCTGGGAGCCGAAATCGAGAATCAGTATTTTTTGGTGCAGCATCACTCGGCCCTGTAATTCGGGGCTTCTTTGGTGATCTGCACGTCATGGACGTGGCTTTCGCGGATGCCGGCCGAGGTGATTTCGACGAACTCCGCCTGGTTCTGCATGTCCTCGATGGTGGCGCAGCCGCAGTAGCCCATGCTGGCGCGCACGCCGCCGGCGAGCTGGTAGACGATGGAGACGATGCTGCCCTTGTACGGCACCCGGCCCTCGATGCCCTCGGGCACCAGCTTGTCGGTGTTGGGGTTGCCGGTGGTCGATTCCTGGAAGTAGCGGTCGGCACTGCCCTGCTGCATGGCGCCGATGGAGCCCATGCCGCGGTAGCTTTTGTAGCTGCGGCCCTGGTACAGCACGATCTCGCCCGGCGCCTCTTCGGTGCCGGCGAACATGCTGCCCATCATCACCGTGCTGGCGCCGGCGGCGATGGCCTTGGCGATGTCGCCCGAATAACGTACGCCGCCGTCGGAGATCAGCGGCACACCCGTGCCCTGCAGGGCCATGGCCACGCTGTCGACCGCCATGATCTGCGGCACCCCCACACCGGCCACGATACGGGTGGTGCAGATGGAGCCGGGGCCGATGCCGACCTTGACCGCGTCGGCCCCGGCTTCCACCAGCGCCAGCGCCGCAGCGCCGGTGGCGATGTTGCCGCCGATCACGTCGATCTGCGGGTAGTTCTGCTTGACCCAGCGCACCCGTTCGATCACGCCCCTGCTGTGGCCGTGCGCGGTGTCGACCACGATGGCGTCCACGCCGGCCCGTACCAGGGCTTCGACACGTTCTTCCGTACCCTCGCCCACGCCTACCGCCGCGCCCACGCGCAGGCGGCCGGAGGCGTCACGCGCCGCATTGGGGAAGCTGGTCTGCTTGGTGATGTCCTTGACGGTGATCAGGCCCTTGAGCTGCCACGTGTCGTCGATGACCAGCAGCCGTTCGAGCTTGTGTTTGTTGAGCAGGCCCTTGGCCTCGGCAGCGGAGGTGCCTTCGGGGATGGTGATGAGCTTGTCGCGCGGCGTCATGATGTCGCGCACCTTGACGTCGTAGCGCGTCTCGAAACGCAGGTCGCGCCCGGTGACGATGCCGATGACCTTGCCGCCGTCGATCACCGGGAAACCCGAGATGCCCAGTTCGTCGGACATCTGCATGACCTGCAGCACCGTGTGGTCGGGGGTGATGACCACCGGGTCGCGCAGCACACCGGACTCGTAGCGCTTGACCTTGGCCACCTGGGCGGCCTGCTCCTGCGCACTGAAGTTCTTGTGGACGATGCCGATGCCGCCTTCCTGTGCGATCGCGATCGCGAGGCGGGCCTCGGTGACCGTGTCCATGGCCGCCGAGACGAGCGGCAGGTTCAGGGTGATGTTGCGGGAGAAACGGGTCGCGAGGGACGTGTCCTTGGGCAGGACCTGGGAGTACGCTGGGACCAACAACACGTCGTCGAAGGTGAGCGCTTTGCCGAGGAGGCGCATTGTCAAAGCTCCAAAAACCGGATTGTACCCGCGCTGCCGAGCCGGGGCCCGGCGCTGGAATAAGCCTTTGCCGCGGGCTACACTGGCTGCATGCAAGTCCTTCGCCTCCTGGCCTTCACCCTGCTCTGCGGCGCCGCGGGCGCCGCCTTCGCGCAATGGCAGTGGGTCGACAAGGACGGCCACAAGGTTTTCAGCGACCGTCCGCCGCCGGTGGACGTGCCCGAGCGCAACATCCTGCGGCAGCCTGGCGGAAGACCCCTGCCCGCACCGGCGACGGGTGCCTCGGCGCCGGTGGTGGTGACGGCACCTGCGGGCGCTCCGGGCGCCCCGGGGGCGGCTGCCGCCGGAGCGCGCACCGCCGCTGGCCCTGCCCTGCCGAAACCCAGCGGCAAGGACGCCGAGCTCGATGCACGCAAGAAGGAGGCCGAAGCGGCCGAGGCGGCCAAGCAGAAGGCCGAAGAGGCGCGTCAGGCGGCGGCCCTGGCCGACAGCTGCCAGCGTGCGCGCCAGTCGCAGGCGACACTCGATTCGGGCATCCGCATCGCGCAGGTGAATGCGCAGGGCGAACGCATCATCATGGACGACTCCGCCCGCGCCGCCGAGGCCCAGCGCATCCAGGCCACCATCCAGAGCGATTGCCGCTGAAACACGCGGCGTTTCAGTAGCCGGACTTGCCGCCTGCGCGCTGTTTGGCAAAAAGGCCGGTGGCACGTGCGCCCTGCCGGCGGAAACGTTCACGCCGGGCGATCTTGGGGTCCACCCGCAGCGGGCGGTAGAGTTCGATGCGGTCGCCCGGCCGCAGCGGCGTATCCAGTTCGGCCGCGCGGCCCCAGATGCCCACGTCCGGGGCTTCCGCCGCGCCCGGAGCGCCCACACCCGCGGCAAGCAGCGCATCACGCACACAGGCGCCCGCCGGGAGCAGCAGGTCCTGTTCCGCCACATCGCCCGGCCCGCGGTCCACACTCAGCGTCACGGACACGGACACGGACACGGGCCCGGGCGCTACGCCATCAGGTCCCGTAGACATCGTCGGCCCGTTTGACGAAGGCATCGACCAGGCTGCCGGCGATGCGGTCGAACACCGGCCCCACCAGGGCCGACAGCGCCATGCTGGAGAAGCCATAGTGCAGCTCGAACTCGATGCGGCAGGCACGCGGGTCTGCACCCGCCTCGCCCACCGGCACAAAACGCCAGGTACCGTCGAGCTGAGAAAAAGGTCCGTCGATCAGTTGCATGTGCACCTCCCGCCCCGGCACGTGGGTGTTGCGGGTGGTGAAAGTCTGGTGGATGCCACCGAAAGAGATACCGACACGTGCGGTCATGCCGTCGGCCTCCGCGGACACGATTTCGGCCTTGTCGCACCACGGCAGGAACTTCGGGTACTGGGGCACATCGGTGACCAGGCGGAACATCTCTTCGGCGCTGTACCAGATGAGAACGGACTTGTTGACGGTTTTCATAGAATGGCGGGTTCGGTCGCGGCATTGTAGGGAGCCCCTTTCCCTTCGCGCCTGCCGCCCCCACCTATTCTCCATGGCCACCAAGAAACCCGACCTCTCCACGCGCATCGCCGACAACAAGAAGGCTGCCTACAACTATTTCTTCGAGGAACGGTTCGAGGCGGGCATGGTGCTGGAGGGCTGGGAGGTGAAGGCGCTGCGCGAAGGCAAGGTACAGCTGACCGACGGCTACGTGGTCATCCGCGACGGCGAGCTGTATGTCATCGGTTGCCAGATCAACCCGCTGAAATCGGCGTCGAGCCACGTCACCCCCGACTCGGTGCGCACCAAGAAGCTGCTGCTGCACAAGGAGCAGATCCGCCGCCTGATCGGCAAGATCGAGCAGAAGGGCTACACCCTGGTGCCGCTGAACCTGCACTGGAAGGCCGGCAAGGTGAAGTGCGAGATCGCCCTGGCCAAGGGCAAGGCCGAGCACGACAAACGCGACACCATCAAGGACCGCGAAGGCAAACGCGAGGTCGAGCGCGCGATGAAAACCCACAACCGGTAGACAGGCAGGCCGGTAAGGGGGCGGCGCTGCCACCGTGCCGCCGCATCTTGCGTTTTCGGCCTACACCGGGTTTTCCTGGCGAATGCGACAGTGCAGGCGACAGCGCGCAGGTGCGCGCCCCTCGTATTGCCTGTACTCCCTGGGAGAGACACCATGTACCTGCGCCTGACCGGTGCCGCCATCGCAGCCGCCACCGCCCTGCTGACCGGCTGCGGCGAACATTCGCTGCTGCCCGAGGGCGCCAGCGTCGGCCCCCACCCGACCATACCCGAGCCGCAGAAAACCCTGATCCCCACCCTGCACATCGCCCCGGCCAAGGGCTGGCCCGAAGGGCGCATGCCGCAGGCCATGGCGGGCACCACACTGACGAAGTTCGGCGCCGGCCTGGACCACCCGCGCTGGGTCTACGTGCTGCCCAACGGCGATGTGCTGGTGGCCGAAAGTGATGCACCACCCAAGCAGGAAAAGGAAAAACAGGGGGGGCCCAAGGCCTGGATCCAGGGTCTGGTGATGAAACGGGCTGGCTCGCACGTACCCAGCGCCAACCGCATCACCCTGCTGCGCGATGCCGATGGCGACGGCGTGGCCGAAACCAGGACCACCTTGCTGGCCCACTTGACCTCGCCCTACGGCATGGTGCTGGTGGGGTCCGAGCTGTTCGTGGCCAATGCCGACGCACTGGTGAAGTTTCCCTACCGGGACGGCGACACCTCGATCTCGGCGGCGCCCACCAAGGTGACCGACCTGCCCGCGGGCATCAACCACCACTGGACCAAGAACGTGGTCGCCAGCGCCGATGGCAGCAAGCTGTACGTGAGTGTCGGCTCCAACAGCAACGTGGGCGAGAACGGCCTGGACAAGGAAACCGGACGTGCCGCCATCTGGGAGGTGGACAAGGCCACGGGGCAGCACCGCATGTTCGCCTCCGGCCTGCGCAACCCCACCAGCATGGGCTGGGAGCCGACCACCGGCGCCCTGTGGGTGGTGGTGAACGAACGCGACGAACTCGGCAGCGACCTGGTGCCCGACTACCTGACCTCGGTGAAGGACGGCGCCTTCTACGGCTGGCCCTTCAGCTACTGGGGCCAGCACGTGGACGAACGCGCCCAGCCGCAGAACCCCGCCCTGGTGGCCCAGGCCATCGCTCCCGACTATGCCCTGGGCACCCACGTGGCGCCGCTGGGCCTGGCCTTCGCCCAGGGCAACAAGCTGTCGCCCGCCTTCGCGCAGGGTGCATTCGTGGGTGAACACGGCTCGTGGAACCGCAAGCCGCGCAGCGGCTACAAAGTGGTCTTCGTGCCCTTCACCAACGGCAAGCCGTCCGGCATGCCGGTCGACGTGCTGACCGGCTTCGTCAACGCCGAAGGCGACGCCAACGGCCGCCCGGTAGGCGTGGCCATCGACAAACGCGGCGGCCTGCTGGTCGCCGACGACGTAGGCAACACCGTCTGGCGCGTAGCCGGCAAAGCCACGGCTACGCCCGTAGCCACAGCCCGCTGACCTCAGCAGCCTCCAGTAGCAGGCTCCCCGTATTCACGAGGAATACCGCGGAACCGGCTCTGCCGGGCCGCTGGTATTGCCCCCTTCAAGGGGGGGCGGCTGCTACACGCAGTGAGCAGCCAACGGGGGTTAGCCGCGCGAAGCGCGCTTTCGGTCGTGTTCCGTCAGGTGGCGCTTGCGCAGGCGCACGCTCTTGGGCGTGATTTCGACCAGTTCGTCGTCCTCGATGAACTCCACGCCGTATTCCAGCGTGAGTTCGATCGGGGGCGTGATCTTGATCGCGTCTTCCTTGCCGCTGACGCGGAAGTTGGTCAGCTGCTTGGTACGCGTGGCGTTGACCACCAGGTCGTTGTCGCGGCTGTGGATACCGACGATCATGCCTTCGTAGACCGGGTCGTTGGGACGCACGAACATGCGGCCGCGGTCGTCCAGCTTGCCCAGGGCGTAGGTGAAGATTTCACCGTCGTCCATGGAGATCAGCACGCCGTTCTTGCGGCTGCCGATCTCGCCCTTGTGCGGCTCGTAGCCGTCGAAGATGTTGGAGATCAGGCCCGAGCCGCGCGTCAGGTTCAGGAACTCGTTGGTGAAGCCGATCAGGCCACGCGCCGGGATGCGGTATTCCAGGCGGACACGGCCGCGGCCGTCCGGCTCCATGTTGACCAGTTCGCCCTTGCGTTCGCCCAGCGCCTGCATGACGCCGCCCTGGTGCTGGTCTTCGATGTCGGCGGTCACCATTTCGATGGGTTCGTGGCGCACGCCATCGACGTCCTTGAACACCACACGCGGCTTGGAAACGGCCAGCTCATAGCCTTCGCGGCGCATGTTTTCCAGCAGGATGGTCAGGTGCAGTTCGCCCCGGCCCATGACCTCGAAGATGCCTTCTTCGTCGGTTTCCTTCACCCGCAGGGCCACGTTGTGCTGCAGTTCCTTCTGCAGGCGGTCCCAGATCTGGCGGCTGGTGACGTACTTGCCTTCACGGCCGGCCAGCGGGCTGGTGTTGACGCAGAAGTTCATGGTCAGCGTCGGTTCGTCGACCTTGAGCATGGGCAGCGGCGCCGGCTTGGCCGGGTCGGTGATGGTGACGCCGATACCGACGTCGGCAATGCCGTTGATCAGCACGATGTCGCCCGGGCCGGCTTCGGTCACCTGCACACGGTCCAGCCCACGGAAGGTCAGCACCTGGTTGACACGGCCCTTGACGGTCTTGCCGTCCGGGCCTTCCATGACCAGCACGTCCATCATGGGCTTGATGGTGCCGGCGCTGATGCGGCCAACGCCGATGCGGCCGACGAAGGTGGAAAAGTCGAGCGCGGAAATCTGCAGCTGCAGCGGCGCATCGGCATCGCCGGTCTGCGGCGGCACGTGCTTGAGCACGGTATTGAACAGGGCCGACATGTCGGGACCCCACTGCTCGCCCGCAGCGCCCTCTTCCATCGAGGTCCAGCCGTTGATGCCCGAGGCGTAGACCACGGGGAAGTCGAGTTGTTCGTCGGTGGCGCCGAGCTTGTCGAACAGGTCGAAGGCGGCGTTGACCACGTAGTCGGGGCGGGCGCCGGGCTTGTCGACCTTGTTGACCACCAGGATGGGGCGCAGGCCCAGGGCCAGCGCCTTCTTGGTGACGAAGCGGGTCTGCGGCATCGGGCCTTCCTGGGCATCGATCAGCAGCACCACGCCGTCCACCATGGACAGCGCACGTTCGACTTCACCGCCGAAGTCCGCGTGGCCCGGGGTATCGACGATGTTGATGTGCGTGCCTTCCCAGCTCACCGCGCAGTTCTTGGCCAGGATGGTGATGCCGCGCTCGCGTTCGATGGCGTTGTTGTCCATCACGGTGTCGACCACCTTCTCGTGTTCGGCGAAGGTGCCGGACTGGCGCAGCAGCTGGTCGACCATGGTGGTCTTGCCATGGTCGACGTGGGCGATGATGGCGATATTGCGGATTTGCTTGTTGGTCATACGGTTGCTTCCTCGGTGCCGTTAACCGCGGTGGCGGCGCTGGGCGTGCTTTTTTCCAGAATTTGTTGAATTTCGATGGGGCTCAACAGCCGCCCCGGTACCAGTTCACCCGCCTTCGCATGGGCCGTGCCCAGCAGCGCCGCGGGCTGGGCGCCAAAAACGGCCACCCGCTCCGTGTCGGGCCAGGGCCCGCGACGGCGTACGCCGGACAAGAAACGCCCCGCATCCTCGCCGGCCAGCGTGACGCGCTGATGGCCGTCCAGCAGCGACTCGACCGGTAGCAGGCAGGCCAGGCGCTGATCCTCGTCCATGGCTTCCAGCGCCTCCAGCGTGACCGCCTGGCCGATGCCGAAATGCCCCGTAGCCGTGCGCCGCAGCGCCGTCAGGTGGCCGCCGCAGCCCAGCACCTCGCCGATGTCCTCGCCCAGCGTGCGGATGTAGGTGCCCTTGCTGCAGGTGACGGTGATGCGGATGTTGTCGTGCCCCGGTTCGTCCAGGACCAGCTCCAGCCGGTGGATGAGCAACTCGCGTGCCTCGCGTTCGACCTCGATGCCGGCACGGGCGTATTCGTACAGCGCCTTGCCGTCGCGTTTGAGCGCGCTGTGCATCGGCGGCACCTGGCGGATGGCACCGGTGAATTGCGGCACCACCGCCGCCACCTGGGCGGCATCGACCGCCACCGGCCGCTCGGCGATGACTGCGCCCTCGGCATCGCCGGTGGACGTCTTCACGCCCAGGCGCAGGGTGGCCTCGTAGGTCTTGGCGGCGTCGAGCTGCAGCTGGCTGAACTTGGTGGCCGCACCAAAACACAGCGGCAGCACACCGCTGGCCAGCGGATCGAGCGTGCCGGTATGGCCGGCTTTTTCGGCGCGCAGCAGCCACTTGGCCTTCTGCAACGCATCGTTGCTGGAAAGGCCGAGTGGTTTGTCGAGCAACAGCACCCCATGCACAGGGCGCCGTTGCACCCTGGTGCGTGGCGCTGACATACCGCTACTCTTCCTTGGAACGGGACGCGACCGCCTGGGCGATCAGCGCATTCATGTCGGCCGCGCGCTCGGTGGTGCGGTCGAACAAGAAGTGGAGCGTCGGCACGGTATGGATGTGCAGGCGCTTGAACAGGCCGTTGCGCAGGAAACCGGCCGCCTGGTTGAGGGCGGCCTGCGTTGCCTCGTGGTCGCCGGTCATGAGGCTGAAGAAGACTTTCGCATGCGCGTAGTCCGGCGTGACCTCGACCGCCTGGATCGTGACCATGCCCACCCGCGGGTCCTTCAACTCGCGGGCGATCAGCTCCGTCAGATCCCGCTGGATCTGGTCGGCAACCTTGAAACTGCGGTTCGGCGCAGCAGCCTTTCTTTTCGGCATTACAGCGTACGCGCGATCTCTTTGATCTCAAAGAATTCGAGCTGGTCGTTTTCCTTGATGTCGTTGTAGTTCTTGAGCTTGATACCGCACTCGAAGCCTTCCTTGACATCGCGCACGTCGTCCTTCAGGCGCTTGACCGACTCGACTTCGCCCGTGTAGATGACGATGTTCTCGCGCAGCAGGCGGAACTTGCAGTTGCGCGTGACCTGGCCGGAGGTGATGTACGAACCCGCCACCGTGCCGATCTTGGAGGCAACGAACACCGTGCGGATTTCCGCCGTGCCGATGATCTCTTCGCGCTGCTCGGGAGCCAGCATGCCGGACATCGCCACCTTCAGTTCATCGACGGCGTCGTAGATGATGCTGTAGTAGTGCACGTCGACGCCGTTGTTCTCGGCCAGCTTGCGCGCACCGGAGTCGGCCCGCACGTTGAAGCCGATGACGATGGCCTTCGAGGCGATGGCCAGGTTGATGTCGGACTCGCTGATGCCGCCGACACCGGTGTACACCATCTGCACCTTGACCTCGTCGGTCGAGAGCTTGACCAGGGACTGCGCCAGCGCTTCCTGCGAGCCCTGCACGTCGGCCTTGATGATGATGGGCAGCATCTTGACTTCGCCCGCCGTCATGTCGGAGAACATGTTCTCCAGCTTGGCAGCCTGTTGCTTGGCCAGCTTGGTATTGCGGAACTTGCCGGCGCGGTAGGTCGCGATCTCGCGCGCCCGGCGTTCGTCGGGCAGCACCATGAACTCATCGCCGGCCTGCGGCACTTCGGTCAGGCCCTGGATTTCCACCGGAATGGAAGGACCGGCCGTCTTGGTGGCCTTGCCGTTTTCGTCCAGCATGGCGCGCACGCGGCCATAGGTCGAACCCGCCAGCACGATGTCGCCGGTCTTCAGCGTACCGGACTGCACCAGCACGGTGGCCACCGGGCCGCGGCCCTTGTCGAGCTGCGCTTCGATGACCAGGCCCTTGGCCGCGGCATCCACCGGGGCCTTGAGTTCCAGCACTTCGGCCTGCAGCAGCACCTGTTCGAGCAGTTCGTCGATGCCCTGGCCGGTCTTGGCCGAGACGCTGACGAAAGGCGAACTGCCGCCGTACTCTTCGGGCACGACCTCTTCGACCACCAGTTCCTGCTTGACCCGTTCCGGGTTGGCATCGGGCTTGTCGATCTTGTTGACCGCGACGACGATCGGCACGCCGGCCGCCTTCGCATGCTTGATGGCTTCCTTGGTCTGGGGCATGACACCGTCGTCGGCCGCCACCACCAGGATCACGATGTCGGTTGCCTTGGCACCGCGGGCACGCATGGCGGTGAACGCCTCGTGGCCCGGGGTGTCGAGGAAGGACACCATGCCGCGTGCAGTCTCGACGTGGTAGGCGCCGATGTGCTGCGTGATGCCGCCGGCTTCGCCCGAGGCGACCTTGGCGCGGCGGATGTAGTCCAGCAGCGAGGTCTTGCCGTGGTCGACGTGGCCCATGACCGTGACAACCGGGGCGCGCGGCAGCGATTCGGCATGGTGCTGCTGCAGATCCTCCTCGGTGAAGGCTTCCGGATCGTCCAGCGCGGCGACCACGGCCTTGTGGCCGAGTTCTTCCACCACGATCATCGCGGTGTCCTGGTCGAGCGGCTGGTTGATGGTGACCATCTGGCCCATCTTCATCAGCGCCTTGATGACTTCCGACGCCTTGATCGCCATCTTGTGCGCCAGTTCGGCCACGGTGATGGTTTCGGGCACGTGCACTTCGATCGTGCGCTGCTCCACCGGCTGCTGCTGGAAGTCGTCGCGCGAATCGCGGTCGTTGCCGCGGCGGCCACGCGGGCCTCCACGCCAGCTGTTGCGGCCGACGCCACCCGAACTGTCGCCGCGGGTCTTGATTTCCTTCTTCTTGGCCGGATCGCCCGCCCAGCTGGACGACAGCTTGGCCGACTTGACTTCCTTGCCTGCGCCGGGAGCGGCGGCAACGCCGGGGCGGACACCGGTGCCGGCGGCCGGCTTGTGCAGCGTGCCCTTGACGCCGCCTGCCTTGGCATCGCCGGGCCTGGCCACGGCGGCCACCGGCTTGGGCGGCTCTTCCTTCTTGTGCGCGACCAGCACCTTCTTGGGCGTGGCCATCATCGAACGGATGGCGGCGGCCTCGGCTTCGGCCTTGCGGCGGCGCGACTCGAGGTCGGTGGCGCGCGCGGACTCCTCGGCGGCGCGGGCACGCGACTCGGCCTCGGCCTTTTCGCGGGCCTCGGTCTGCGCCTGCTGGCGGGCGATGGCGTGGTCGGCCTGTTCCTTGGTGACTTCGGCCTTCTGGGCGGAAGCCTGTGCCTTGCGCGCCTCTTCCTGCAAGGCGTAGGCGGCGGCGCGTTCCTCGGCTTCGCGCTCGCGGCGTTCGCGGTCTTCGCGTTCCTTGCGCTTTTCGGCGAGCTCGGTTTCCTGGTGGCGGAACAGCTCGGCCTGGCGGCGCGCCTCTTCCTCGCGGCGCTGCAGTTCGCTGTCGCCCGGATGGTAGGCGGGAGCCTGCTCGGCCTCCACGGCTTCCGGTGCGTCCACTTCGGGCGCATCCTCGGCGGCATCGTCACGCTTGATGAAGGTGCGCTTCTTGCGCACCTCGACCTGGATCGTGCGGGCACGGCCCGTCGCGTCCGCCTGCTTGATTTCGCTGGTGGACTTCTTCACGAGCGTGATCTTCTTGCGGTCGGCCGACACCGTGCCATGGCTGGCCTGCAGGAAGCCAAGCAGCTTCTGCTTGTCGCCTTCGGTCAGGATATCGGACGATGCGCCCTTGACCACCCCAGCCGACCGGAGTTGGTCGATCAGGGTTTCAGTGGACTTCTTGAGTTCGGTTGCAAACTCGGCTACGGTGGTGCTGGACATATTCTGTACGGGCCTCCATGATCTTTACTCTTGACCCGCGAACCAGTGTTCGCGTGCCTTGAGGATCAGAGCTTTGGCTTCATCGGCAGACTGGCCGGTGATATCAGTGAGTTCGTCGATTGCCAGGTCGGCAAGATCGTCGCGTGTGTTGATCCCGGCTGCGGTCAGCTTGGCGATCTGTTCGGCATCGAGCCCTTCGAGGTCGCGCAGGTCCTGCGAGACACCGTCGGCGCTTTCCTCGCGGGCGATTTCCATCGTCAGCAGCGCATCCTTGGCACGCGAACGCAGTTCGTTGACCGTGTCCTCGTCGAAGCTTTCGATTTCCAGCATTTCCTGGATCGGCACGTAGGCCACTTCTTCCAGGCTGGTGAAACCTTCGTTGATCAGGATGTCGGCGATTTCCTCGTCGACGTCGAGCTTTTCCATGAACAGTGCACGGCTGGACTCGGTTTCGCTGGCCTGCTTCTGGGCCGACTCGGCGGCGTCCATGATGTTGATCTTCCAGCCGGTCAGGTCGGACGCCAGGCGTACGTTCTGGCCACCGCGGCCGATGGCGATGGCGAGGTTTTCCTCGTCCACCACCACGTCCATGGCGTGCTTTTCCTCGTCGACGACGATGGAAGACACATTGGCGGGCGCCAGCGCGCCGATGACGAACTGCGCCGGGTCTTCGCTCCACAGCACGATGTCGACACGCTCGCCGGCGAGCTCGTTGGTGACCGCGTTGACACGGGTGCCGCGCACACCTACGCAGGTGCCGATGGGGTCGACCCGCTTGTCGTGCGAGAGCACGGCGATCTTGGCACGGCTGCCTGGGTCGCGGGCGCAGGACTTGATTTCGAGCAGGCCCTGCTCGATCTCTGGCACTTCGTTGCGGAAGAGCTCGATCATGAACTCGGGCGCGGAGCGCGACAGGATGATGGGCGCGCCGCGCAGCGTCAGGTCCACCTCCATGATCATGGCCCGCACACGGTCGCCGTTGCGCAGGTTTTCCTTGGGGATCATCTCGCCGCGGCGCAGGCGCCCTTCGACACGGCCGGCCTCGACGATGATGTCGCCCTTGTCCATGCGCTTGACAGTGCCGGTGAAGATCTTCTCGCCGCGCGACATGAAGTCGTTGAGCAGCATTTCACGCTCGGCGTCGCGGATCTTCTGCAGGATGACCTGCTTGGCGGCCATCGCGCCGATACGGCCGATGGGCACCGAATCGACCGGCTCTTCGATGTGTTCGTCGAGCTCGATGTCGGGCATTTCCTCACGGGCTTCGAACAGCAGGATTTCCTGGTCGGGCAACTGCAGGCCGGCCTCGTCCGGCACCACATGCCAGCGGCGGAAGGTTTCGTACACACCGGTGTCGCGGTCGATCGCCACGCGGATGTCCACGTCGCCGGGATAGAGCTTTTTGGTCGCCTGGGCGAGCGCAGACTCGACCGCGCCGAAAACCACGTCGCGTTCGACGTTCTTCTCGCGCGAGATCGCCTCGACCAACATCAACAATTCGCGATTCATGCCACAACACTCCTGTCCTGAACTTGGGCGCCGGATCCCCTGGACCCGTCCGCCTGCTTTCCTGCCAGTGCTCCGCCCCGGGGGGCGAACGCACTACCCTGCCTAAGACGCATCACCCTTGGGCCTGCGTCCCTTGAAATCGATGATGGGGGCGAGCCTCGCCTCCCGCAACTCGTCGAACCTGAAACCCAGGGCCTGCAGCGGTGCCGGCACACGCTTGGCACTGATCCGCTGGCCCGGCTTGGTTTCCGGCTCGTCGCTCCAGACGATCTGCCAGCCCGCCGGCGCGTCGCCCTGTGCGGGCACGCGCTCCAGCGTGCCCCTGAATTTCTTGCGGTTGGCATTGACCTGCCCACCCGCCACCGCCGCACCGACCGGCGCCTTGAGCACCACGTCGATGATCTCGCCCTGAAAACGTTCGAAATCGCGTTCGTTGCGCAGCGGCCGGTCGATGCCCGGCGACGACACTTCGAGCCGGCTGTATTCGGCGCCGTCGACTTCCAGGGCGAACTGCAGCTGGCGCGTGACCTTCTCGCAGTCCTCGACCGTCACGTACAGGTCGGCGGCCGGCGGCGCATCGGCTGCACCGGCGGGGCCCTGCCAGGGGTGATCGATCGTGATGCGCAGCAGGCCGCCCGCGGAGCGTTCGATCTCCACGAGGTCATATCCCAAGCCCGTAACGGTCTGTTCGACGATCTGCTGCAATGCCACGTTGGTGCGGTCGATACCCAAAAAAAGCAAACCGGCCTGGCTGCCCGGCGTTGCCTTGGCAACACCGAACGGCGGAGTCCGGATAAGAACGGTAGCCGCAAGCAGCTACCACCATCAAAAACTACAGACCAAAAAAAACGGGCGGTTGGTACCCGCCCGTTTGGTCGTGAGCTCTTATTCTAGCTCGCCGCGCGGTCTTTCGCAAGGTACGTGCCCCCTTTTGGCGCCTGGATACGGCCCAGCAGGGCAATATCCGCGTCAGAAGCCACTTTTGCCGGGCCCGGCGCCTCGCGCAAGCTCGCCAGCAGGCGCTCCAGCACCCGGCCGTGGGGTGCCAGCGGTCCCAGGAAACGCGGCTGGCTGCCTTCGGCGACCAGCAGGGTGGGAAAGGTTTCCACGTCGAGGTCGCCGACCAGCTCTTCCTCGTCTTCCACGTCGAGCCAGCGGAATTCCACGTCCGGGTGGCGCGCGGCCAGGGCGTCGAACACCGCACGGTACTCGCGGCAGGCGCTGCACCAGGCGGCGCACAGGCAGATGACCGACCAGCGCGGCTTCACGGGGGACTTTTTTGCATCACAGGGCCAAATGCTAGCGCATGGCGCAAATACAAGACCCACAAGACCCACACGAGCCGCAAGGCCCTCACCGCACGCTGTCGCGTATCCGGTAGACCTCCAGCGGCGCCACGCCCCCGGCCTGGTTGCCCCAGGACAGCCGCACGAAGGAGGCTACCGCGGCCACGTCGGCGTCTTCCAATGCCTGGGCGAAGGGCGGCATGCCGTAAGGCCGGGGATTGCCGGCCGTGGCGGGCGCGAAACCGCCGTGCAGGATGGCCTGCAGCAGGTTGGCCGGCTCGGCCAGCAGCACGGCGCGGTTGCCGGCCAGCGCCGGGTAGCGGCCCGGCTGGCCCTCGCCCTGGTCGCCATGGCACTGGGCGCACTGCTGCCGGTACAGCTCCTTGCCCCGGTCCAGCACCCGCGCGGCCACGGGCACCGCGCGCGGCGCGGGCGCCGGCAGGGGCGGCAAGGCCCGCAGGTAGGTCGCCATGGCCCGCAGGTCGGGCTCCGACAGGTACTGGCTGCCGTTGAACACCACCTCGGCCATCGGCCCCATGACACCTGCGTGGCGGTTGACGCCGGTGCGCAGCAGTTCCACCACCTCGTCGGCCGACCATTGCGCCACGCCGGCCTCCGCCGCCGCGCGCAGCGAGGGGGCGTACCAGTCCTGCGCCGCGATCAGCCCGCCGCGCAGTTCACCGGCATCGGCCGAGGCGCCCAGCGCATTGCGCGGGCTGTGGCAGGCACTGCAGTGGCCCAGGCTGCGCACCAGGTAGGCACCCCGGTTCCATTCGGCTGTCTGCGCCGGGTCGGCCGGTGTGCTGCCGGGCCGGAAATACAAGGCGCGCCAGACCGCCAGCGCGGCCTGGGTGTTGTAGGGGAAGCGCAAGTCCGGCGCACGGTTGGCCTGCTGCACCGCTGGCTGAGACCGCAAGAAGGCGAACAAGGCGTCGGCGTCCCCGCGTGTGACCTCGGTGTAGTTGGTATAGGGAAAGGCCGGGTACAGCAGCCGCCCGTCGGCCGAACGGCCGTTGTGCAGCGCACGCCAGAATTGGGCGCCGCTCCAGCGGCCGATGCCGGTGGCCGGGTCGGGCGTGAGGTTGCCGGCGTAGATGGCGCCGAAAGGCGTCGGCACCGCGACGCCGCCGGCATAGGGTGCGCCACCGGGCGCCGAATGGCATGAGGCGCAGTTGCCGGCCCGCGCCAGGTAGGCGCCGCGGGCGACCTGGTCGGGTGTGGCCGGGGCTTGCGCCACCGGAGCGTCGGGCAACGGCTCTTCGCCGCGCCGGTTCAGCACCACCACGGCCACGGCGGCTAGGGCCAGCAGCACCAGCAGGGCGACCAGCAGGCGCAACAGCAGACGGGTGGGAATGCGCATGGTGCTTGGCCTCAGCGCAGCGCGGCGGCGCCGGCCCCCTGCACACTGCCGCAGGCCACCGGCAAGGCCGCCGGCAGGGAGGCCGCCGGGTGGCTGTCGGCCAGCGTCTGCGACGACAGCCAGGTGGACACCGCACTCACATCTTCGGGTTTCAGGCGCCGCGCGATGTCGGCCATGCAGTCGGGCGCCTGGGCCTTGCGCTCGCCGGTCTGCCAGGCACCAAGCTGGCTGTTGAGGTAGTCGCGCGGCAGCCCGAGCAGGCCGGGGATAAAGGGCGACACCCCGGTCATACGCGCACCGTGGCACGACACGCAGGCCGGGATGCCGCGGGCCTGGTCGCCGTCCTGCACCAGCGCACGGCCGCGTTCCAGCGTGGCCGGTGCGGCGCCGCTGGTCTGCGGCGGCGGGTAAGGCAGGTCCTGCGCGGCGAAATAACCGGCGATCTCCTGCAGGTAGCCGTCGGTCACGTGTTCGAGCAGTCGCACCATGGGCAGGTAACGGCGGCGCCCTTCCTGGAAATTGAGCAGTTGGTGGTAGAGGTAACCGGCGGGTTTGCCTGCGATACGCGGGAAATAACCCTGGTTGGTGGCCCGCCCCTCCTTGCCGTGGCAGACGGTGCAGGCCAGCACCCGCGCTTCCATGCCGTCCACCGGCTGGGCCATCGGAGAGGCAGCAGGCGCCGTGGCCTCTGCCGCGACCACCCTGCCCGCCCCCACCGCGCCCAGCAGCAGGCCCAGCAGACAGGCACAGGCCCGGACTGCTGCCATCGGAAAAACGACGCTGCGACCTTGTTCCATATACGTCAGGCGACGGTGGCCGCCTCGATCAGGCGCCGGGTGTAGGGATGTTGCGGCGCGCCCAGCACCTGCTCCACCGGGCCGGACTCCAGCACCACACCGTCCTGCATGGCGATCACATCATGCGCCATGGCCCGCACCACGTCCATGTCGTGGGTGATCAGCAGGTAGGCCAGGCCGCGTTCGCGCTGCAGGCGCTGCAGCAGGTCGAGTACCTGTTTCTGGATGGTGACGTCGAGCGCGCTGGTCGGCTCGTCGAGCACCAGTGCCTGCGGATCGACCACCAGGGCCCGGGCGATGGCCAGGCGCTGGCGCTGGCCGCCGGAAAACGCGTGCGGGTAGCGCTCCAGCAGGCCGGGGAACTGGGTGTCGGTCAAGCCCACGTCGGCCAGCGCCGCCCGCACCCGGGTGGCACGCGCCGCGGCATCGAGCTGGGGCGCATGCACCAGCAGGCCTTCGCCGACGATCTCGCCCACCGTCATGCGCGGCGACAGCGAGGAGAACGGGTCCTGGAACACCACCTGCACGATGCGGCGCAGGCGCCGGTCGCGGCCGAGCCGGCCGCTCCACGGTTCGCCGGCGATACGCAGTTGCCCCCCGTGCGCCTGCAGGCCCAGGGCCGCCAGCGCCAGCGTGGACTTGCCCGAACCCGACTCGCCCACCACCGCCAGCGTGCGGCCGGGCAGCAGCCGGAAGTCCGCGCCCTGCACCGCCACGAAGGCGCCCTTGCGGAACCAGCCGCCGATGCCGGGCAGCGGCACCGGGTAGCTCACCTTCAGGCCCTGCGCTTCCATGAGGGGCGCCGCATGCGGGTCAGCCGGCCTTGCGTCCACGTCGCGCCGCGGCACACTGTCCATCAGCTTGCGGGTATAGGGATGCTGCGGCCGGGCGAACACCTCGGCCACCGTACCCTGCTCCACAATGTGGCCGCGCTCCATCACCGCCACCCGGTCGGCGAAACGCCGCACCAGGTGCAGGTCGTGGGTGATCAGCAGCACCGCCATGCCCTGGCTGCGCTGCAGGTCCGACAGCAGGTCGAGGATCTGGCCACGCAGCGTCACGTCGAGTGCGGTGGTCGGCTCGTCGGCCAGCAGCAGGCGCGGCCGGCAGGACAGGGCCATGGCGATCATGGCGCGCTGGCGCTGGCCGCCCGACAACTGGTGCGGGAAACTGCGCGCGCGCCGCGCGGATTCGGGAATGCCGGTGCTGGCCAGCAGGTCGATGGCGGCCTGACGCGCCTCGGCCGGCGCCATGCCGCGCTTGAGCTGCAACACCTCGGCGATTTGCTCGCCCACGGTGAACAGCGGGTTGAGCGCAGTCATCGGCTCCTGGAAGATCATGGCGATCTCGTCGCCGCGCAGGGCGCGCAGTTCGCGCTCGGGCAGTGCCATCAGGTCGCGGCCCGCGCCGCCCTCCCCATCCGCAAACAGGGCCGTGCCGCCATAGGCCGCATCCGGCACCAGCCGCAGCAGGCTCAGCGCGCTGACCGTCTTGCCCGAGCCCGACTCCCCCACCAGGGCCAGCTTTTCGCCGGCGCGCACCTGGAAGTCGATGCCATGCACCACCTCCTCCGTACCGAAGGCGACCCGCAGGCCGCGCACCTCCAGCAGGGGCGTGCCCGGCTCCGGCAAGGGTCTATCGCCGTTCACTTCTCGGCCTTCCGCGGATCGAGGGCGTCGCGCAGGGCATCGCCGGTGAAGGTCAGCAGCAGCAGGGTGATGGCCAGCACCGCGAAGGTGGAGAGTGATATCCACCAGGCGTCGATATTGGCCTTGCCCTGGTTCAGCAGGTCGCCCAGCGAAGGGGTACCGGGTGGCACGCCCAGGCCCAGGAAGTCCAGCGAGGTCAGCGCCAGGATGGCCGCACTCATGCGGAACGGCAGGAAGGTCACCACCGGCGTCAGGCTGTTGGGCAGGATATGGCGGCGAATGATCTGCCAGTGGCCCACCCCCAGCGCCCGCGCCGCCTTCACGTAGTCGAGCTGCCGGTTGCGCAGGAACTCGGCGCGTACATAGTCCGACAGGCCCATCCAGCCGAACAGGCTGAGCAGCACCAGCAGCAGCGCCACGCTGGGCGCGAACACGGCGCTGAAGATGATGAGCAGGTAGAGCTCGGGCATGGACCCCCAGATCTCGATGAAACGCTGGAAGGCCAGGTCGGTCCGCCCCCCAAAATAGCCCTGCACCGCCCCGGTGGCCACCCCCAGCACCACCCCCACCGCCGTCAGCGCCAGCGCGAACAGCACACTCACCCGAAAGCCGTAGAGCAGTTGCGCCAGCAGGTCGCGCCCCCGGTCGTCGGTGCCGAAGAAGTTCTCGCGCGAAGGCGCGCCCGGATTCGGCCGGCTGGCGAAGTAATTGAGGGTGCGCGGCCCGTAGGGGTTGGGGGCATAGACCGCCCAGTTGGCGCCGCCGGTGATGCGGTCGCGGATGAAGGGGTCGAGGTAGTCGGCCGGCGTCTCGAAGTCGCCGCCGAAAGTTTTTTCGGAGTAGTCACGCAGCACCGGGAAGTAGGTCTGCCCTTGGTAGCGCACCACCAGGGGTTTGTCGGTGGACAGCACCTCGGCGAACAGGCTCAGCACCACCATGGTGGTGAAGATCAGCAGGCTCCAGAAGCCCAGCCGGTTGCGGCGGAAACGCCGCCAGGCGCGGCGGCCGGGGGAGATGGCGGCGCTGGCGGCCACCGGCACGGCCTGGGGCTCAGTCGAATTTGACACGCGGGTCCACCAGCACGTAGCAGAGGTCACTCACCAGCTTGGTCACCAGGCCGATCAGCGTAAAAAGATAGAGCGTTCCCAGCACCACGGGATAGTCGCGGCGGATCACACTCTCGTAGCTCAGCAGGCCCAGGCCGTCGAGCGAGAACAGGGTCTCGATCAGCAGCGAGCCGGTGAAGAAGGCACCGATGAAGGCCGCCGGAAAACCGGTGATGATGGGGATCAGCGCATTGCGGAACACATGTTTCCACAGCACCTGCCGCTCCGACAGGCCCTTGGCCCGGGCCGTCAGCACGTACTGCTTGCGGATCTCTTCCAGGAAGGCGTTCTTGGTGAGCATGGCCGTCACCGCGAAGCTGCCGAACACCATGGCGGTGACGGGCAGCACGATGTGCCACAGGTAGTCCACCACCTTGCCGCCCCAGCTGAGGGTTTCCCAGTTCGACGAGGTCAGCCCGCGCAGCGGAAACCACTGCAGCTGGCCGCCGAACACCACCAGCAGCGCCACCCCCAGCACGAAACCCGGTATGGCGTAACCCACCAGCACGATGAGGGTGGTGAAAAAATCGAAGCGGCTGCCGGCGCGCACGGCCTTGGCCACGCCCAGCGGCACGGCAATGAGGTAGCTGATGAAAAACGTCCACAGGCCCAGGCTGATGGACACCGGCATCTTTTCCTTCACCAGCGCCCACACGTCCTTGCGCTGGTAGAAGCTCTGCCCCAAGTCGAAGCGCAGGAAGGACTTGACCATGAGCCCGAAGCGCTCCACCGGCGGCTTGTCGAAGCCGTAGAGCTTCCTGATCTCGGCGATGCGTTTTTCGTCCAGGCCTTGGCGGCCGCGGTAGCCCGCGCCGGTCGCCACGGCGCGCTCGCCGCCCGAGTCGCGGCCCTGCAGCTGGGCGACCATCTGCTCGACCGGTCCACCCGGCACGAACTGGATGGTGATGAAGGTCAGCAGCAGCACGCCGAACAGCGTGGGCACCATCAGCAGCAGGCGTTTGAGGATGTAGCTGGCCATGGTGTCAACGGTACGTCAGCGGCATATCAGCGGCATATCAGCGGCAGGTCAGCGGTTCTCGGGCGCGGCCCACCAGGTGCTGATGGCCCAGGTGTCGGGCTGGTAGTACGGCGGAATCACCGGTGGCAGCACGAAGGGGTGCGGCCGGTAACCGACCAGGAAGGCGTCGCCATAGTACTGCGGCACCGAGTAGTAGCCATGCGACAGCACCCGGTCGAGTGCACGCATGGCGGCGGTCAGATCGGGCCGGGTGGTGGCGCCCACCACCTTCTGCAGCAGGGCATCGACGGCCGGGTCCTTGATGCCCCAGATATTGGACGAGCCCTTGACGTCCGCGGCCGGCGATCCGAAGAAGTCCAGCAGCTCGCCGCCCGGCGCGGTGCTGCCGGGCAGGCGGGTCGTTGTCATCTCGAAATCGAACTCGTCCATGCGCTGCTGCGCCAGCGAGGTATCGACGGTGCGGAAACTCATCTCGATGCCCAGCTTGCGCAACGCCGTCTGGAAGGGAGTGGCCACCCGGATCAGCGAGGGCTGGTTGTTGAGGAATTCGATGGTGAACGGTTCGCCCTTGGCGTTGCGCAGCGCTCCGTCGCGGTAGGTCCAGCCGGCCTCGGCCAGCAGGTCGCGGGCACGGCGCAGGTTCTCGCGCAGGCTGCCGGGCGGCGCGGTGCTGGGCGAAATGACGGCCGGGCCGAACACCTCGGGCCGCAGTTTCGCCCGCAGCGGCTCCAGCAGCGCCAGTTCGTCGGGCTTGGGCAGGCCTTCGGCGTGGAATTCGCTGTTGGGGTAGTAGCCCTGCACCCGTTTGTACAAACCGTAAAAGAGCTGGCGGTTGAGCCATTCGAAGTCCATGGCCAGGCCAATGGCCTGGCGCACCCGGATGTCCTGGAACTTCGGCCGGCGCAGGTTGAAGATATAGCCCTGGAAGTCGCCGGGGTTCTTGTTCTCGAAGGCACGTTTGATGACGTCGCCCGAGTCGAAGGCCCGTCCGTAGTACTGGCGTGCCCAGTTGCGCGAGGAGAACTCCCGCGCAAAATCGTATTCACCGGCCTTCAGCCCCTCGAAGCGCGCGGTGTCGTCCAGGTAGAGCTTGACCGTCACCCGGTCGAAGTTGAACATGCCCTTGCGCACCGGCAGATCGACCCCCCAGTAGCGCGGGTCGCGTACGTAGGTGATGTCGCGGCCCATACGCCCGCTGGGAATCCTGTAGGGCCCCGAGGCCACCGGCAGGTCCGAGGTGATCTCGTCGAAGGGTTTGCCGCCGCCCCAGGCGCGGCCGAAGACCGGCATGCCGCCGACCACCAGCGGCAGCTCGCGGTTGGCGCTGGCGAAGTCGAAACGCACCGTGCGCTGGTCCAGCGCAGTGGCCTTTTTCACCTCGGCATAGATCACGCGGAACTGCGGCGCCGCACGTTCGCCGGTGAGGGTGGTGAAGGAAAACACCACATCGGCCGCCAGCACCGGCGTGCCATCCTGGAAACGTGCCTGGGGGTTGAGCCGGAAGGTGGCCGACATCCGGTCGGCCGCCACCTCCACATCGTCGGCCAGCAGGCCGTAGGCGGTGGTGGGTTCTTCGGAGTTGCCGGTGAGCAGGCTCTCGAACACCAGCGTCGTGATGCCGTAGGGCGGGCTGCCCTTCAGGGTGAAGGGGTTGAACTTGTCGAAGCTGGTGGAGGACACCGGCGGCACCAGCCGGATTTCGCCGCCCTTGGGGGCGTCGAGGTTGACGTACGCAAAATGGGTGAAATCCGGCGGGTATTTGACGTCGCCGAACTGTGCATAGGCGTAAGCCGACCAGGCGGGCAGCCAGGCCAGATACAGCGACAGGAACAGCAAAGCCCGCATGCGACAATTCTGCGGCATTTTTTCACGTGTTTTCTCGGAGACTAGTCACATGGGTTTTCTCACCGGCAAGAAGCTGTTGATCACGGGCGTGCTGAGCAACCGCTCCATCGCCTACGGCATCGCCAAGGCCTGCCACCAGCAGGGCGCCGAACTGGCCTTCAGCTACGTCGGTGAACGTTTCAAGGACCGTATCACCGAGTTCGCGGCCGATTTCGACTCGAAGCTGATCTTCGACTGCGATGTGGGCGACGACGCGCAGATCGACAAGCTGTTCACCGACCTGGCGGCGCACTGGCCCACTTTCGACGGCTTCGTGCACAGCATCGGCTACGCGCCGCGCGAAGCCATCGCCGGCGACTTCCTGGAAGGACTGTCACGCGAGGGCTTCAAAATCGCCCACGACATCAGCGCCTACAGTTTTCCCGCCATGGCCAAGGCCGCCCTGCCCTACCTCAACCCGAAGTCCGCCCTGCTCACCCTGACCTACCTGGGCGCGGTGCGCACCGTGCCCAACTACAACACCATGGGCCTGGCCAAGGCCAGCCTGGAGGCGTCGGTGCGCTACCTGGCCGAGTCGATGGGCCCCAAGGGCATGCGGGTCAACGGCATCAGCGCCGGTCCGATCAAGACCCTGGCGGCCAGCGGCATCAAGGGCTTCGGCAAGATCCTGTCGGTGGTCGCCGAGGCCTCGCCGATCCGCCGCAACGTGACCATCGAAGACGTCGGCAACGTGGCCGCCTTCCTGCTGTCGGACCTGGCGGGCGGCGTAACGGCCGAGATCACCTACGTGGACGGCGGCTTCAGCCACGTCGTGGGTGGCATCGCCGAACCCGCGGCCGGAGCCTGACCCGGCGTGGGGCCTACGGCTGCTGGCCTGCTTCGTGCTCGGCTGGTGGGCAGACACCACCGAGCCCCCCCACCCAGCACCGTGACGCACTTCTTCCCCCCACCCCTCTGGCCGCTGGCACGGCGCCGCATGCTGGCGCTGGCCGCCTGCATGCCGCTGGCAGGCCATGCGGCACCACTGCCGGCCCTGATGCTGGCCAACCGCTACCGGCCTGGCACCCGCCTGGCCGACTACTGGGTCAGCGAAAAGATGGACGGGGTGCGCGCCTACTGGGACGGCCGCCAGTTCTGGTCGCGCGCCGGGGCCCGCATCCTGGCGCCGGCCTGGTTCACCGCCAACTGGCCACGCGAGCCGCTCGACGGTGAGCTGTGGGCCGGCCGCGGCCATTTCGACAAGGCCGCGGCCCTGGTGCGCCCGCAGCCAGCCCCGGATGCGGCCTGGCGCGAGGTGCGTTTCATGGTGTTCGACCTGCCGGCGCGTACCGGCTCGTTCACGGAACGGCTGGGCGTGCTCAACGGCGTGCTGTCCAACGTGGATTCGCCCTGGGTACGTCCGGTGGCGCAGACCCGGGTGGACAGCCATGCGGCCCTGGCGGTGCGTTTGCGCGCCGTGGTGCGCGACGGCGGCGAGGGCCTGATCCTGCACCGCGGCAACGCGCCCTATGCGGCCGGCCACAGCGACGACCTGCTCAAGCTCAAGCCCTACGAGGACGCCGATGCCCGCGTCGTGGCCCTGCTGCCGGGGCGCGGCAAGGCCAGCGGTTCGGTGGTCGCACTGATCGCCGAGACACCCGCAGGCAAACGTTTCCAGCTGGCCGACGGACTCGACGACTTCACCCTCCAGCGCCCGCCGCCGGTCGGCAGCTGGATCAGCTACCGCCTTGCCGGCATGCAGGCCGACGGCACGCCCCGCGCGCCGTCCTTCCTGCGCGAGCGCCCGGACCTGAACAACTAGGCCGTCTGCCCGGCCGCCGGGCCGCCGGGCCGCCCCAAGGTCCGGGCAGCCTCCCCCGCGGAGGGTGGCGAATTACACGCAACGAAGTGGAGTGAAAAGCCGGGGGGCCGTCAGTCAGATAGTCCTGCCGAAGGGGCCGTCGTTGCCGACCTGCACCAGATTGCTTTCGTCGGTCTTCGGCTGCTGCGAGGCATGGTCGGGACCGGCCACGCAGTCGGCGTAGTAGCGCACCTTGCCATCTTCGCCCTCGATCTCGACCAGGCCGTGGATGTCGGTCTCGAAACCCGGGCAGCGGGTGTTGAATTCGCGTGCGAACTTCAGGTAGTCCACGATCTTCTTGTTGAAGACCTCGCCCGGAATCAGCAGCGGAATGCCCGGCGGGTACGGCGTCACCAGGCTGGTGGTGATGCGGCCTTCCAGCGCGTCGATCGCCACCCGCTCGGTCTTGCGGTGGGCGATGTGGGCGTAGGCGTCGCTGGGTTTCATGGCCGGCGTCAGGTCCGACAGGTACATCTCGGTGGTGAGCCGGGCAATGTCGTACTGGGCGTAGAGCTCGTGCACGTGCTGGCACAGGTCGCGCAGGCCCATACGCTCGTAGCGTTTGTGCACCTGGCAGAACTCGGGAAGGATGCGCCACATCGGCTGGTTCTTCTCGTAGTCGTCCTTGAACTGCTGCAGCGCCGTCAGCAGGGTGTTCCAGCGGCCCTTGGTGATGCCGATGGTGAACATGATGAAGAAGCTGTAGAGCCCGGTCTTCTCCACGATCACGCCGTGCTCGGCCAGGAACTTGGTGACGATGGACGCGGGAATGCCGGTGTCGGCGAACTTGCCCTCCATGTCCAGGCCCGGCGTGACGATGGTCGCCTTGATCGGGTCGAGCATGTTGAAGCTGTCGGCCAGGTTGCCGAAGCCGTGCCACTTGGCGTCGCGCTCCTCGCCCTTGATGATCCAGTCTTCGGCGGTGCCGATGCCCTCGTCGGCGATGGTCTCCGGCCCCCAGACCTTGAACCACCAGTCCTTGTCGCCGAACTCGGCCTCGACCTGGCGCATGGCGCGGCGGAAGTCCAGCGCCTCCAGGATGCTTTCCTCCACCAGCGCGGTGCCGCCGGGCGGCTCCATCATGGCGGCGGCCACGTCGCAGCTGGCGATGATGGCGTACTGCGGGCTGGTCGAGGTGTGCATCAGGTACGCCTCGTTGAACAGGTGGCGGTCCAGCTTGCGGTTGACCGAGTCCTGCACCAGCACGTGGCTGGCCTGGCTGATGCCGGCCAGCAGCTTGTGGGTGGACTGGGTGGAGAACACCAGCGACTCCTTCGGCCGCGCGCGCTTCTTGCCCATCGCGTGGTACGGGCCGTAGAACGGGTGGAAAGCCGCGTGCGGCAGCCAGGCCTCGTCGAAATGCAGCGTGTCGACGTAGCCGTCGAGCGCACTCTTGATGGTCTCGGTGTTGTAGATCACACCGTCGTAGGTGGACTGCGTCAGCGTCAGGATGCGCGGCTTGACCTTGTCGGCGTCCACACCCTGCAGCAGCGGGTTGGCGCGGATCTTGGCCTTGATGGTCTCCACGTCGAATTCCGAGCGCGGGATCGGCCCGATGATGCCGAAGTGGTTGCGTGTGGGCTTCAGGAACACGGGGATGGCCCCGGTCATGATGATGGCGTGCAGGTTGGACTTGTGGCAGTTCCGGTCGACCACCACCACGTCGCCCGGCGCCACCGTGTGGTGCCACACCATCTTGTTGCTGGTGCTGGTGCCGTTGGTGACAAAAAAGCAGTGGTCGGCGTTGAAGATGCGCGCCGCGTTGCGTTCGCTCTCGGCCACCGGGCCGGTGTGGTCGAGCAGCTGGCCGAGTTCTTCCACCGCGTTGCACACGTCGGCGCGCAGCATGTTCTCGCCGAAGAACTGGTGGAACATCTGGCCGACCGGGCTCTTGAGGAAGGCCACGCCGCCGGAGTGGCCCGGGCAGTGCCAGGAGTAGGAGCCGTCCTCGGCGTAGTCGAGCAGGGCCTTGAAGAACGGCGGCTGCACGCCCTCGAGGTAGCTCTTGGCCTCGCGGATGATGTGGCGGGCCACGAACTCCGGCGTGTCCTCGAACATGTGGATGAAGCCGTGCAGCTCGCGCA
>JAZJYT010000057.1:0-8426 GCA_040390235.1 Pseudomonadota bacterium
CCCGCTCCAGCGGCGGCGCCCGGTACACCAGCACCTTCAGGGACCGGTCTTCGGAGACGTCCGCAAAGACCGGCGGGTTCGCCAGGCGCTCCACGAAGGCCAGTTCGGGAGCCAGCGCCTGCATCTGGTCCTGCAGGAAGTCCGGGCCCATTTCCGGCGCGTTGAGGCACAGCAGCACATGGCCGTCCGGCGCCAGCAGGTCGGGCAGGCGCTTGATGAGCCGGGCATAGTCCTTCGTGGCGACGAAGCTGCCCTTCTGGTAGCTCGGCGGATCGACGATGACCAGGCCATACGGACCGCCGCGCGTGAGCTTGCCCCAGGTGCTGAAGATGTCGTGCGGCAGGAAGCTGGCGTGCGCCGACACGCCATTGGCGCGGTGGTTCTGCTGCCCGATGCCCAGCGCGCCCTTGCTCATGTCCAGGTTGGTCACATGCCTGGCGCCGGCCTGCAGTGCGACGACCGAGAACGCGCAGGTGTAGGCGAACAGGTTGAGCACCCGCACCGGCTCCGCGGCCGCCCCATGGGCCGCCACACGGGCCGCCACATGCGCGCGCACCCAGCGCCGGCCGGCGGCCATGTCCAGGAACAGCCCATGGTTCTGGCCCGCGCCCACATGCACGCGGTAGCGCGCGCCATCCTCCACGACCCAGTGCGGGTCGGGCACGGCACCCGCCATGAGTTGCGTGTCGCTCTGCCCTTCGTGCCGGCACTGGAATACCCAGTTCAGCGGCTGTCCGGGAGCCAGTTGCGCCCAGCGCTGCGCCAGCGCCGTTCCGGCGGCAGCAAGCGCCTCGCCCGCCAGCGGCTGGAAGCTGGTCAGCACCCAGACCGGCGCGAAGAAATCGAGCGACAGGTGCGCGCAGCCGGGGTGCAGCCCACCTCGCCCGTGGAACACGCGCTGCGCGTCTGCCGGCAAGGCCATGGTGGTTATGGTGTCGAGGAGCGGCTGCATGCGGACTGGCAGTCTAATGGCACTTGTCCGACTTCAGCACCCCAGTGACTGCTTGTTGAGCCTCCCTCCAAAGGGCCGTTGGTCCGGGAGCGCATTGCGGTGGCGTTCGCTGCGCCCCATCAGCCTCATGAATGACACCCATCACCTCTATAAAGTGGAGTCGT
Organism: Pseudomonadota bacterium; assembly: GCA_040390235.1. Classification (GTDB taxonomy): domain Bacteria; phylum Pseudomonadota; class Gammaproteobacteria; order Burkholderiales; family Burkholderiaceae_C; genus Xylophilus. The sequence goes on from JAZJYT010000057.1 coordinate 1,117, forward strand.
ATAAGTAGAAACCCTAGTATCGGAGCACCGGCTGCGCTTGGCGGCCGTTGACCAGATAAGGATCTACCATGGCCCATCTCCACAACCCTGGCTACCCCAACGTCAACGCCCACACCTTGGCGGGCGTGGCGCGCGCGGCCGAGTTCATCGACCAGTTGGCGGCCCTCTTGCATGGCGCGTTGCGTGTCGTCGGCCTCACCAGCCTGGCCGGCCGCGCACGGCGCTGACGTCGGCGGCCACCGAGGGGTGGCGGCCAACGCGGCTATCCGAACACTGCGCCGCCGGCGTCCAGCGCGGGTGCGCGTGTCAGGTCGTCGTCCAGGCCCATGATCTCGCTGGCGCGCTCGACGGCTTGCCACAGGGCGGCGGGCATCTTCAGGATTTCTTCGGGCGACTCTGCGCGTGCGATCCATGCGCCGATCTGGCCGTGCTGCTCCGGGGTGAGCAGGTCCAGGCTCAGCATTTCGTCAATGGTTTTCATGGGAGCAATCGGGGGGTCTGCTCCGGGGCTGGGAGCATAAGCACCCATTCTAGAACCGCGTCCCGCTGCCCCAACGCACTCACGCCACCGGCAGTTCCAGCGCCACCGCCAGCTTGCGCCATTCACGCGCCGCCAGGTGCGGGCGCACCACGTCCAGCGCGGCGGTGAAGGCCGCCGGCGGCACGCTGGCCTGCATGCCGCCGAGCATGGCGGCGCGTTCGGCCGGGTTCATGAAGGGCACCAGCCAGCGCAGCACGAACGGCATCTGCTTGGGCGGGATGGCGGCCACCAGCGCGGCTTCGATGCCGCGCAACTCGGCATCGCTGAAGTGGGCCCACAGCACGGCGTTGTGGGTGATCTCTTCCACCTGCATGTGCTCGAAGTTGCGCGCAACGAAAACCGACAGCTGGCGGTACAGCGCCAGCGCCTCGGCGGCGCGCTGGTGGTCGGGGCATTCGAGCAGGCGGCTGGTGGCTTCGGCCAGCGCGTCGATGTCGTATTCGTGGTCGGCATGGTCGTCGGCCAGGCCGGCGGTTTCGCCGGGGGCGCGGCTTTCGATGGCGGTGTGCACCAGCGCGTTCTCGTGGCGCAGGTGGTCGCGGCAGAAGTCCAGCAGGCGTGTCACCCGCAGGCCGGTGTAGGCCAGCTCGGGGCCGTCGTCGGGGTCCATGCGGCCCAGGGCCAGCAGGGTGTCGGCCATCAGCGCACGAACCGCCTTGTGGATGCCGCTGTACAGGTCCACACGCGGTGCCTCGGGGGCCCGGGCCTGTTCGTCCAGCATGCCCTGCGAGGCCCACGATGCCTGGGATACCTCGGTGATGGACTGGATGGCGGCGGCAACGGTGTTCATGGGACGGTCCTCGGTGTTGTTGTTCGGGTGTGGACACGCGCACCATGCATCTGTCCAACGGGGGCGAGTCTAGGAATTCCGCCCCAAAAACGCTGTGAACAAATACCGCAAATATTCGCAAACAAACCACAGGCGCAAATGCGCGCAGACAAGCGTGAACTACGTCACGGCGGGCCATGGGCGAAAATGCTCTCCGCCCCGCCGTCACAAACCAGCTGCCTGAAACGTCTGGGTTTTTATGGACGACAAAACCCGCTTTTTCGACCGCCTGCGGCCCCGGCTGCAGGGCATCGCCTACCGCATGCTGGGCTCCACCGCCGAGGCCGAGGAGGTGGTGCAGGACGCCTGGCTGCGCTGGCACGAGACGGCACAGGCCGCGCTCGACAGCGGCGAGGCCTGGCTGGTGACGGTGACCACCCGGCTGGCCATCGACCGGCTGCGCGCGGCCAAGGTGCAGCGCGCGCACTATGCCGGCCTGTGGCTGCCAGAGCCGATGCTGACCGGCGAATCGCCGCCCTCGCCCGAGCAGATGCTGGAGCGCGCCGACGACCTGTCGGTGGCCTTTCTCACCCTGCTGGAACGCCTGGCGCCTGAGGCGCGTGCGGCCTTTTTGCTGCGCGAGGTGTTCGACGTGGACTACGGCGAGCTGGCCCACACCCTGGGCAAGAGCGAGGCCGCCTGCCGCCAGATGGTGCACCGCGCGAAAGCCCAGTTGGCCGACGCGCGGCCCCGCCCCGCCGTGCCGCGCGAGACGCAGCAGCGCCTGCTGCGGGGTTTTGCCGAGGCCGTGGGCCAGGGCGACTTCGCCGCGCTGCAGTCCATGCTGGCCGAGGATGCCGAGCTGGTCGGCGACGGCGGCGGCAAGGTGACCAGTTTCCCCAAGCCCCTGCTCGGCGGCAGGCGCATCGCCCAGCTCTTCTATGCATCGCACCGGCGCTTCGGCGACGGGCAGCGGGTGGTGCTGGCCGAGATCAACGGCCAGTGGGGCCTGCTGCGTTTTATACACGGCGCGCTGGAATCCGCGCAGTCCTACCAGTGGGAGAGAGGCGCGGACGGCAAGGACGGCGCGCAAGGCGAGCGCATCGTGCGTATCCTGGTGCAGCGCAACCCCGACAAGCTGGCGCGGCTGGCCGCGGCGGCGCGGGGGGTGTGAGGGCGGGGTCTAGAAGGCGTGTTTGATCCCCACGATATAACCCGTCGAGTGGCCTCCCGGGGTCGGCGCGGGGGAGTTGATCGATCCGCTCAGGCTGTTCAGGGCGACGGTGCCCGCGCCCTTGTTGTTGAGCCGGGCCAGGTCGGCGTAGACCTGGGTGCGCTTCGACAGGCTGTACACATAACCGACGCTGTACTTGTTGAAGTCGTTGGCGGTGTTGGACTGCTTGTACCGGGCCACCTGGGCACGCAACAGGCCGGCACCGCCGATGGGCGCGGTGGCGCCGATGGCCAGGGTGTTGAACCGGAAGGCTGCGAGAGTGCCGCGGCCGTCGATTTTTTCGCTCTGGTAGAGCAGGCGCGGCTTGATGACACCCAGGTCATAAGACGCACCGAGGTTGGCGATTGTGTAGTCGCTGCCGTAGAACGACGCGCCCACCGTGCGCACCGCGTTCTGGAATACCGTGAACGCCGCCGACACGTCGAGCGGCCCGCTGGCATAACCCACCCGCCCGCCGTAGGCATTGCCGGTCTTGTGGGTGGCCGCGTTGGCGGCGCTGGCCGAGATGCCGGCCGCATTGGCCACGGGTGCCTGTGTCGATGGCTGTTCGCCGAATGCGTACTGCACCGTGCCGTACACACCGCCCAGGTCGCCGGGCAGGAAATAGGCGATGCCGTTGCTGGTGCGGGCGTAGCTGCCCACACCTGCACGGGAGCTACCGGTGGTCTCCACCGTGCCCAGCCCCCGCTGCCCCCAGATGTCGAACTGGTTCATGTTCAGGTAGATGGGGGAGTAGTCGCGGCCCAGCCGCACTTCCCCGAAGTTGCCGCTCAGGCTGACCGTGGAGCGGCGGACGAAGTCCAGCCCCGTGGTCTGCGTGGCACCACTGCCGACATCGTTGTTCAGCTGGCCTTCCAGCCAGAAGCTCGCGGCCAGGCCGCCGCCCAGGTCTTCCGTGCCGCGAAACCCCAGGCGGGAAGTGGCGTTGCCGCCGGACGCCAGCCCGGTGGAGTGCCCGGAGCCGGTGGCGCTGGTCCGTGCCACGCCCGCATCGATGATGCCGAAAATCGTCACCGACGATTGGGCCGATGCCGCAGCACAGGCCAGCAGCGCAGCAACAGCGAGAACATGTTTTTTCATAGGGGTTCCTGGATTTCTGGTTAAAGGACGGCGAGAACTTTTCGCGCGCCAGGCATGGCTGCGCCCGCCTGGCTGGCACGAAACAATCGATCTGGAAATAGCCCCATGCCGCCCGCAATGCCTACGGGGACATGCGTCTGCGCTCAGTCCATCTGGATCTTTGCGCGGCTGATGACGTCGGCCCAGCGCTGGGTTTCTGCGGCGGAAAGCCTTTTCAGGTCCGCGCTGGTGCCCGGGAAGGGCAGCGAGCCCTGGTTGGCCAGTTGCGCCGCCATGCCTTTTTCACGGGCGATCGACATGACGGTGTCCTGCAGCTTCTTGACCACCTGCGGGTTCGTGCCGGCCGGCGCCATGACGGCGTACCACGATTCGACCACCGCATCCTTCACGCCCTCCTCCGCGAGCGTCGGAACGTCGGGTAGCGACGGGCTGCGCTTTTCACTGGCGACCGCCAGAACCCGCACCTGGCCGGACTTGAGATAGGGCAGCACATTGGGCAGGTTGGCAAAGAGCACCTGTACCTGGTTGGCCACCAGATCGGCCGTCGCCGGACCGGCGCCCTTGTAGGGAACATGCGTCAGGTTCACCCCGGCCCGGAGCATGAACAACTCGCCGGTCAGGTGGTTGACCGAGCCGATGCCGGCGGAGGCCATGTTGAGTTTTCCGGGGTTCGCCCGGGCATAACGCAACAACTCGGCAACCGTCCTGGCAGGCGTGCCCGCGGACACGGCCAGCACGTTCGGCACGGTGGCAAACAGCGCCACGGGTGCAAAGTCCTTGTTCGGGTCGTACATGAGCTTTTTGGACAGCAGCGGCTGGATGGACTGCTGGCCCAGCGTCGCCAGCAACAGGGTGTAGCCGTCGGGCGGCGCCTTGGCCACATAGGAGGCGCCGATGCTGCCGCCGCCGCCGGCCTTGTTGTCGACCACGATCGGCTGGCCCAGCACCTCCGACATGCGTGTGGCCAGGATCCGGCCCATCAGGTTGACGGTTCCGCCCGGGGCGAAGGGCACGACAAGGTCAATGGGCTTGCTGGGGTAGGTTTGGGCGTGGGCACCCAGGCCCAGGCCCATGGCAGCGGCAAGCAGCGCGATAAATTTCAACATGGCTCAACTCCTCGGGTCAGTGGGCCAGAACGCCGATGGAAGCGGCCGAGCCGGCTGCGGATGTGGCAAGCGTTCGTATACCTTGCTGCAGCAGGCCGCGTGCGCTGCCGACCCGCTGAACCGTCGCATCGATGGTTGCCGTTTTCTTTTCCAGCAATTGCCTTTGTTCGCCGATGTGGGCGAGCACCCGGTGCGGGGCCGGTCCTCCGCGGGATTGGCGGGCCGCGACATTACGGACCGGGTCCAGGCATTGCGCAATGTCGTCTTGTTGGAGCGCTACCGGCCGTCCGAGCTGTTCGGATGCCGCGGAATTGACCATGTCCGGGCTGATGGCGTGGGCCGGCATGCCCCGGTCCAGCGCGCTTCGCACCACGGCGCCGACGATGTGGTGCGCGTCGCGGAACGACACGTCGGCCTTGCGCACCAGCAGGTCCGCCAGGTCGGTGACGGTCGAAAAGTCTTCCGCCGCACGCGACAGCATGCGCGCACGGTCGGGCTCGACCTTTTCAACCAGCAGTTGCATGAGATCGAGAGACTTCAAGGCCTCCTCGCAGCTCTCCCACACCGTCCTGGTGCTTTCGCGGCTCGCATCGCCGGAGTGGGTGAAGTGGGTCGATTTCACCGTGGAAAAGGCCGCCGTGGTCAGCCCGATCAGGTGACCCGTTTTCCCGCGCAGGTACTCCAGTACCACCGGGTTTTTCTTCTGCGGCATGATGCTGGAGGTGCTGGCAATACTGTCGGAGAAGGACAGGTACCCGAACTCGGGAGTCGACCAGATATAGAAATCCTGCACCATCCGGCTGCAGGTGATCATCATGATGGAGAGGGCTGCGCTCAGCTCCAGCGCAAAATCCCGCGACGCCACGCCGTCCAGGGAATTCCCCAGGGGCTGGCTGAAACCCAGCAGGGCACTGGTGATGGCCGGGTCTATGGGGAACGACGTACCGGCCAGCGCGCAGGCGCCCAGGGGCGAACCATCCGTTGTCTCCAGCACATGCAGGAGCCGGTCCATATCCCGCGTCCAAGCATCGACCAGCGCCGAGAGGTAATAGCCGTAGGTGATCGGCTGCGCCGCCTGCATATGGGTATAACCCGGCATGGCATAAGCGGCGAATTTCTCGGCCTGCAGCAAGGCTGCGCCGGCGAGCCCGGCCAGTGCCTTGCCGATCCGGGTCGCAAAATCCCGTGCGCGCATGCGGTCGATGGTGGCACCGATGTCATTGCGGCTGCGGGCCGTATGCAAACGGCCGCCCAGGTCCTGGCCCACCATTTTGATCAGGTGAGCTTCGTAGTTGAAATACGCCTCTTCCCGCCCGGCATCGAGTTCGACCGCATCGGGGCCTTCTTCCTGGATCCTGAGCAGGGCGGCGGCAAGGCGGAGCGCCGCGTTATTGTCGAGAATGCCCTGCTGGTGGAGCATCAGCAAATGCGCCTGGTTGATCTGGTTCAGCAATTCGAAGTTCGCAAAAAACTCCCGGTTCAGGCGCGGCAGGAAAATGTGCTGGATCACCTCCTGCGCGAGCGGTTGCGTGAGACGGCGGCTGACTTTGGATTCCATGGCGGTCAAGAGGTGTGGGGGATAGGGGAGTCTCCCGCCCACCCAACCCATACGTCAAATCAGAATCTGCTAGCTACCTATACATTCCTGATATGCTAATTCCGGCGCACCCAGCCGTGGCCGGGACTGCCAGAATGGACGTTTTCGGGAGCGGAGCAGCGGATGAACTTCAAGCAGGTCGAGGCCTTTCGTGCCGTGATGACGACACGCTCCATGACAACCGCGGCCGGCCTGCTGCACACCTCCCAGCCGAACGTCAGCCGCTGGATTGCGCTGCTTGAAAAAAACGTGGGGTTTGTCCTGTTCCAGCGCAGCGGGACCAAACTGATCCCGACCTCGGAAGCCGAGGCGTTTTATGCCGACGTGGAACGGGCATTTCTCGGCTTGAACTGGCTGGACGAAAGTGCCGATTCGATCCGTAAAAGAGGAACCGGCCTGCTGCGCATCGGCGCGGTCGGCTCCATTACGCAGTTTGTCTTGCCCGATGCCATTCGTATGTTCAGGCAAACATTCCCGGATATTCCCGTTGTCGTCAATACCGGGAGCTCCGAAGTAGTCGCCCGGTGGGCCGCGACGGGCGTTTGCGACATCGGGTTCAGCTCCTACCCCATCGATTTGTCCAGCCTGCAGTATGCGCAGATCAATACGGCCTTCGGCGTGGGTATCGTCGGCATATCGCACCGCCTGGCGGAGCGCGAGCTTCTATACCCCTGCGACTTCGACCATGAAAACTTCATTTCGCTGCCGACGGGAAGCCTCAACCGGGACGAGATCGATCAGCATTTCAAAAACAGCTCCCGCATTCTTTCGATCGAGACGCCGTACGCATCGACGATATGCGCCATGGTCGGCAAGGGACTCGGGGTGTCGATCATCAACCCCGTGATATCCCGCGCACTGCACATGCCGGACATCCGTGAAATAGCCTTCTCCGAGAAGGTCGAATTCAACAGCTATTCGGTCATGTCCGAGCAGTTTCCGGCGGGCCTTCTGGCGCGCCGTATGGCCGATTGTGTGCAGGG
>JAZJYT010000058.1:0-11101 GCA_040390235.1 Pseudomonadota bacterium
CTCAGAAGCTGAGCCAGTGACTATAGCACAGGTTTTTACGGGCGGGCAAGCCGTGCCGCAAGAAGTTCACTGGCAGGCCGACTCCAGCGCCGCCACGAACATCGCCGCCACGTCGAAGCCCGCCTGGTCGTGGATCTCCTGGAAGCAGGTCGGGCTGGTGACGTTGATCTCCGTCACGTTCTCCCCGATCACATCCAGCCCCACCAGCAGCAGGCCACGGGCGAACAGGATAGGGCCCAGCGTCTCCGCGATCTCACGGTCGCGGTCCGACAGCGGCTGCGCCACCCCCTTGCCACCGGCCGCCAGGTTGCCGCGCACCTCCCCGTTCTGCGGGATACGCGCCAGGCAGTAGGGTGCGGGCCGGCCGCCGATGATAAGGATGCGTTTATCCCCCGCGGCGATGGCCGGCAGGAACTTCTGCACCATGACCGTCTGCGTGCCGTCGCGGTTCAGCGTCTCGGTGATGGAGCCCAGGTTCATGCCGTTGTCGGTGACCCGGAAGATGCCCATGCCCCCCATGCCGTCGAGCGGCTTCAGGATGATGTCGCGGTGCTCGGCGTGGAAGGCCTTGATGGCCGCGGCGCTGCGGGTGACCAGGGTCGGCCCGATGAATTCCGGGAATTCCAGGATGGCCAGCTTTTCCGGGTGGTCGCGCAGGGCACGTGGTTTGTTGAAGACCCGGGCGCCTTCGCGCTCGGCCTGCTCCAGCAGGTGGGTCGCGTAGAAGAACTCGGAGTCGAAGGGCGGGTCCTTGCGCATCAGCACCGCGTCGAAGTCCTTGAGCGGCACGGGAGCTGCCGAGGTTTCGGCGCTGAACCAGTCGGCCTTGTCGCCCGTCAGCCGCAGGGTGCGCACCATCGCCTGTACGCGGCCGCCGCGCTGCCAGGCCAGGTCCTGTGGCTCGCAGGCGACCAGGGTGTGGCCGCGCCGCTGCAGCTCGCGCATCATGGCAAAGGTCGAATCCTTGTAGATCTTGAAGGTTTCGAGCGGGTCGGCGATAAAAAGGATGTGCATGGGGCGGGCCAATCGAAAAGTCGGTCGGGAATGCCCCGCCGCCTGGTCAGGCGCGGGGCCGTGCGCGGTATTGTTGTACGAACAGCGCCAGCGCGCCCGCGACCACCCCCCAAAAGGCCGAGCCGATGCCGGCTATTACGACGCCGCTCAGCGTGACCAGGAAAGTGATCAGCGCCGCCTCCCGGTGCCGCTCGTCCTGCACGGCTGTTGCCAACCCGCCGCCGATGCTGCCCAGCAGCGCCAGGCCGGCGATGCCGGCGACGAGTTCGACCGGGAACGCCGTCAGCAGGCCGGTGACCGCCACGCCGAAGACGCCGATCAGCATATAGAGCAGCCCGCAGCAGACCGCCGCCACGTAGCGCCGCGCGGGGTCGGGGTGGGCCTCGCGCCCCATGCACATGGAAGCCGTGATGGCGCTGAGGTTGAGTGAATAGCCGCCAAAGGGTGCCATGGCCAGCGTGGCCAACCCGGTCAGGGTGATGGCCCGCGAAATGGGGATGTCATAGCCCGCCGTGCGGATGGCCGCCACACCAGGCAGGTTCTGCGAGGCCATGGTGACGATGAACAGGGGCAGCGCCAGGCTGACCGTGGCCTGCCAGCCGAAGGCCGGTGCGATGAACACCGGCCGCGCCATGGCGAAATGCACCGCCGACCAGGCCATGCGCCCGTCCACCGCCTCCACCACGACGGCCACCAGCAGCGTCAGCGGCACGGCATACCGCGGCGCGAAGCGGCGGCCCAGCAGGTAGGCCAGCAGCATGGTCACCACCAGCACCGGCGCGGTGCCGGCGGCACTGAAGGCCTGCAGCCCGAAACGGGCCAGCACCCCGGCCAGCAACGCCGAGGCGATGGCCACCGGGATGCGGTCCATGGTGCGCTCGAACCAGCCGGTGGCCCCGACCAGCACCACCAGGCCGGCCGCCACCATGAAGGCGCCCACCGCGTCGTGCAGCGAATAGCCGGCGCCGGCCACCGCCAGCACGGCCGCACCCGGCGTGCTCCAGGCCACCATGAAGGGTTTGCGCCACCACAGCGAAGGCAGCACGGTGCACAGGCCGATGCCGACGAAGATGGCCCACAGCCAGGAGGTGACCACCGCGTCGTCGGCGCCGAAGGCGCGCGCAGCCTGGAACACCACCGCGATGGAGCTGGTGAACCCCACCAGCACCGCGACGAAACCCGCCGTGGCGGCGGTCAGGCTCAGGTCCCGGAAAAACCGCAATCTAGATCTCTATCTTGGAGCCCAGCTCCACCACCGCATTGTTCGGCAGGTTCAGGAAGTCGGCCGCCGCGCTGGCATTGCGGTGCATCTGGGCGAAAAGCTTCTCGCGCCAGTCCGCCATGCCGCTGCCGATGGTCGGGATGACGGTGTCGCGGGACAGGAAATAGCTGGTTGTCATCGGATCGAGCCCGCAGCCCCGGCCGCGCAGGTTGGACAGCGCCTGAGGAATGTCCGGGTCGTTCTTGAAGCCGTAGTGGATCACCACCTGCCAGCAGTTGTGGCCCAGTGCGTCCACCTGCAGGCGCTTGTCCAGGCCCAGCCACGGCACTTCGTGCGAACGCACGGTGACAAACAGGTTCTGCTCGTGCAGCACCTTGTTGTGCTTGAGGTTATGCAACAGGGCATTGGGCACCGTGCCCGCCTCGCCGGTCAGGAACACCGCCGTGCCGTCCACCCGTGTGGGGGGGCTGACAAAGACCGCGTCCAGGAAACCCGGCAGGTCGATGGCGTCGGCGCGCAGCTTTTCGTTGAGCAGGGCACGGCCATCCTTCCAGGTGATCATCAGGGTGAACACCGCTCCGCCGATCATCAGCGGGAACCAGCCGCCATCGACCAGCTTGAGCAGGTTGGAGGCGAAGAAGGAGAAATCGACGATGAAAAAGGCACCGGTCGCCGCGATGCACAGCGGCAGCGGGTAGCCCCAGCGGTAGCGCACCACAAAAAAGGTCAGGATGGTGGTGATCAGCATGTCCAGCGTCACCGCGATGCCGTAAGCCCCGGCCAGGTTGCTCGACGAACGGAACATGACCACCGCCAGCACGATGGCCACGAACAGGCCCCAGTTGACGAAGGGGATGTAGATCTGCCCGGCCTCGCGCACGCTGGTGTGCTGCACATTGAGCCGCGGCAGGTAACCCAGCTGGATGACCTGCTTGGTGATGCTGAAGGCCCCGGAAATCAGCGCCTGCGAGGCGATGACGGTGGCCATGGTGGCCAGCAGCACCAGCGGCACCAGCGCCCAGGGCGGCGCCATCATGAAGAAGGGGTTCTGCACGGCGCCCGGCTCGGACAGCAGCAGCGCGCCCTGGCCGAAGTAGTTCAGGGTCAGTGCCGGCATGACCACGCTGAACCAGGCCAGCCGGATCGGCCGCTTGCCGAAATGCCCCAGGTCGGCATACAGGGCCTCGGCCCCGGTCACGCACAGCACCATGGCGCCCAGGATGATGAAGGTCACCAGCGGGTGCAGGAAGATGAAACGCAGCGCGTAGTACGGGTTGAGCGCCTTGAGGATTTCCGGGTGCCCGGCGATGTGCATGACACCTAGCGCGGCAATGGAGAAGAACCACACCAGCGTGATCGGCCCGAAGAACTTGCCGATGCCGCCGGTGCCGCGCTTCTGCACCGCGAACAGGCAGAACAGCACCACCAGGGTCAGCGGAATCACGTACTGCCGGAAGGCGGGCGACACCACCTCCAGGCCTTCGACCGCCGACAGCACCGAGATGGCCGGGGTGATGACCCCGTCGCCGTAGAACAGCGAGGTGCCGAAGATACCCACCAGCAGCAGCACCTTGCGCAACCGGGGTTTGTCCTTCACCGCCTGCGAAGCAAGCGCCAACATAGCCACCAGCCCACCCTCGCCGTTGTTGTCGGCGCGCAGCACCAGCACAACGTACTTCAGGGCCACGATGATGACCAGCGTCCAGAAGAACATCGACAGCACGCCGTAGACGTTCTCGGGCAGGAAAGGGACCCGGCCGGTGTGGAAGACTTCCTTGACCGCATACAGCACGCTGGTGCCGATATCGCCATAAACGACGCCGATGGCGCCGAGGGTCAGGGCCGGGAGGGACGATTTCGAGGAGGATGCGGACACTGCGAACGCGACGGCCCTGCGGGAGCAAGGGCCCCGGTCGGCCGGGGCCCGCCCGCCGGATCATGCCGATGGCTGGGGGACCGCTATTGTGCTCCGCCGACCCCGCGCCGCAAGCACCCAGATGCCGGTGCCGGACGGGCGGCAGCCGGAATGTTGCGGCGCAACAACCCCATGGCGGCCAGGGCCGCCTTTATTCGTAGACCTCGGCCTCGGGGTCCGTCGCTTCCATCTCGTAGCTGGCACCCAGCATGGCCAGGCGGCCGATGACCCCGTACATATAGAAGCGGTTGGGCGCTTCGGCGGCCGACTTGCCGCCGGGCTGCAGCATGCGGGCACTGTCGTCGAAATCCAGCGGCACCACGCTGGCGCCCGGCGCGTCGAGGTTCTCGTCGATGCCGCGTCCGCCGTTGACGCGGTAGAAACCGCCCACCACGTAGCGGTCCATCATGTAGACCACCGGTTCGGCCGTGGCATCCCCCACCCGTTCATGGGTAGGTACACCCTCCTGCACGATCAGGTTGCGCATCCGGCTGGCACGCGGGCCGCCGGCCTTGCTGGCCTGCATCACCGCCTCGACGTCCTTGACGTCGCGCACCGTGCGTGCACCCATGCCCAGCGGGCCATTGTCGGACTTCACCACCACGAAAGGTTTTTCGTGGATGCCGTATTCCTTGTACTTGCGGCGGATCTTGCCCAGCAGGGTGTCGACGTGGTGCGTCAGGCACTCCATGCCGCTGCCGTCGGCCAGGTCGACCTCACCGCACTGGCCGAACATCGGGTTGATCAGCCAGGGATCGATGCCCAGCATCTTGCCGAAACGCTTGGACACCTCCTCGTAGCTCTGGAAATGCCGGCTCTTGCGGCGCACCGACCAGCCCGCATGCAGCGGCGGCAGCAGGTACTGCTCGCGCAGGTCTTCCAGGATGCCGGGCGCGCCGGCCGACAGATCGTTGTTCAGCAGGATGGTGCAGGGGTCGAAATGTTTGGTGCCGACCCGGCCGCGGCTGCGCAGCACCGGCTCCAGCGTGATCTTGTCGCCGCTCGCCAGCGCCAGCACGGTGGTTTCCTTGATCTCGGGATCGATCGAGCCCACGTGCACGTTCAGCCCCGCCAGGTGGAAGATGCGTGTCAGCTGGGCGATGTTGGCCAGCTCCTGCGGGCTCGATACGCCGTTCTCGGGCACCAGCAGCAGGTTGCGCGCCTCGGGGCAGATCTTCTCGATCGCCGCCATGGCCGCCTGCACCGCCAGCGGCAGCATCTGCCGGGTCAGGTTGTTCCAGCCGCCCGGGAACAGGTTGGTGTCCACCGGCGCCAGCTTGAAACCGGCGTTGCGCAGATCCACCGAGCTGTAGAACACCGGTGTGTGCTCCATCCATTCCAGCCTGAACCAGCGCTCGATGGCCGGGGTGGAGTCGAGGATGCGCTGCTCCAGTTCGTTGATGGGGCCGGTGAGCGCCGTGATGAGATGCGGAACCATGCGGCCCTCTGTGACTGGCTGACGGAAATCGGAAGGAACACCCGCGAAAGGCGAGTTGATTGTAGGGATATGGGGTGTCTCTGGCCGTGTGCAAGTGCAAGTAACAAGGGCTTTTCCGCGCCAGGGCCCGGCGGCCGCAGAACCTAGCCCCGGACTTCGCCCTGCCCCAGCACCACCCATTTCAGGGAGGTCAGGCCTTCCAGGCCCACCGGGCCGCGTGCATGGAACTTGTCCGTGCTGATGCCGATCTCGGCGCCCAGCCCGTATTCGAAGCCGTCGGCAAAGCGGGTGCTCGTGTTGACCATGACACTCGCCGAGTCGACCTCCCGCAGGAAACGCTGCGCATGCATGTGGTCACGCGTCAGGATGGCGTCGGTATGGTGGGACGAGTAGCGGTTGATGTGGGCGATGGCTTCGTCCACCCCCGCCACCACCTTCACGCTGATGATGGGGGCCAGGTATTCCTCGGACCAGTCCTGCTCGGTCGCGTCCTGCAGGTTCGCGCCCGGCACCGCCGCCAGAAGGGCGCGCGCCTCGGGGTCGCAGCGCATCTCCACCCCCTTGTCGGCATAGATGCGGCCGATCAGCGGCAGGAATGCCGCCGCCACGCCGCGCGCGACCAGCAGGCCTTCGCTGGCGTTGCAGGGGCTGTACTTCTGGGTCTTGGCGTTGTCGGCCACCGCCACCGCCATGGCGACGTCGCAGGGGTCGTCCACATAGGTATGGCAGTTGCCGTCCAGGTGCTTGATGACCGGCACCTTGGCCTCGCGGCTGATGCGCTCGATCAGGCCTTTGCCGCCGCGCGGGATGATCACGTCCACGTAGTCGGGCATGGCGATCAGCCGGCCGACGGCGTCGCGGTCGGTCGTGCCCACCAGCTGCACCGCGTCGGCGGGCAGGCCGGCCTCTTCCAGCGCCTGCTGCACCAGGGCGGCCAGCGCCTTGTTCGACTCGATGGCCTCGGAGCCGCCGCGCAGGATGCAGGCGTTACCGCTCTTGATCGACAGGCTGGCCGCCTCGATGGTGACGTTGGGCCGGCTCTCGAAGATCATGCCGAAGACACCGATCGGCACCCGCATCTGCCCGACACGGATGCCGCTGGGCTGCTGCTTCAGGCCGGTGATGTCGCCGATCAGCTCGGGCATGGCGGCGAGCTGTTCGCAGCCCAGGGCCACGGTCTCGACCACCTTCGGCGTCAGGCGCAGCCGGTCGACCAGGGGCGCGGCCAGGCCGGCGGCCTGGGCCCGCTCCAGGTCCTTGGCATTGGCCGCGGCCAGCGGCGCGGCGCTCTGGCGCAGCAGGCGGGCAAGCGCCTTCAGCGCGCGGTTCTTGGTGGCGGTGTCGGCCCGCGCCATCAGGGCGGAGGCCGCTCTTGCCTGCACACCCAGGGTGGTGACGTACTCGGCGACGTTCAGGGCATTCATGCCCCGCATTGTCCCACGCAGCGTTTGCCCCGTGCGGGAAAAGGGCGTCAGGCGCGCCGCGCGGCCGGCGCCGGTGCCGCACAGGCCCGGCACAGCTGCTGGGCCAGCCGGTGCAGCGCCTGCCAGCCGTTGCGCGGCCAGCCGTCCTGCGGCAGGCCCTTGACAATGCCATCCACCTGGTGTGCCGCCTGCAGCAGCCGGGCCAGCAGAACCGGCTCCAGGCGCGGCAGCACCCGCTCGAACAGGCGTTCGCGCGGGCCCCAGATACGCTGCTCGCGCAGCGCCATCGGCAGCGGCCGGCCGGCGGCCATGGCGTCCTTCACGCGTTTGAGTGCGCGGATGTCCTCGGCCAGGGTGTAGTGCACCAGCACCTCGGCCTCGCCCTCGGCCTGCAGGCCGTCGAGCATACGTTCCACCCGCGCCGCCTGGCCGGCCAGCACCGCCTCCGACAGCTTGAACACGTCGTAGCGCGCCACATTGAGCACCGCGGCCTCGACCTGCGCCCACGACAGCTCGCCCGCCGGGTACAGCAGCGCGAGTTTCTGGATTTCCTGGTGTGCCGCCAGCAGGTTGCCCTCGACCCGGTCGGCGAAGAACTGCAGGGTGCGCTGCCCCTCCTCGCCCTGCCCCACCTGCTGGCCCTGGCGCTGCAGGCGCTGGGCGATCCACTGCGGCAGCGCAGCCCGCTCGATGGGGTCGATCTGGATGCCCACGCCATGCTGCTCCAGCGCCGCGAACCAGGCCCCGGTGCGGGTGGCCTTGTCCAGCCGCGGCAGCAGCACCAGGGTCAGCGTGTCGTCCTGGGTGGCGGCGGTGGCGGCCAGTTGTTGCAGGGCGGCGCTGCCGTCCTTGCCGGGCTTGCCCGAGGGGATGCGGATCTCCACGATCTGCTTGTCGGCGAACAACGAGAGCGAGCCGCCCGCGGCCAGCACCTCGCTCCAGTCGAAGTGCGCGCCGGCGACGGTATGCACCGTACGCTCGGAAGCACCCTGGGCCCGGGCTGCGGCTCGGATGGCGTCGGCCGCCTCCTGCACCAGCAGCGCCTCATCGCCGTGCAGGGTGTAAAGCGGCCGCAGCCCCTTCTGGAGATGCGAGGCCAGCTGGGCCGCGGCGAGTTGCATGGCGGAGCGCGTTTCTTCTAGATCTCGCGCAGCGCCGCGAGCCGCCGCAGGATCTGCTGCACCACGTCGGACTGCAGGTTGCGGTAGATGAGCTGCGCCTCGGCCTCCTTGGCCAGCGCCAGGGTTTCGTCGTAGCTCTGGTCCTGCTGCAACAGCAGTTCGGTGGAGGGCAGCACCTCGCGGCCCTGCGGTGTGCGCAGGCTGAAACGCACCCGCACCCGCAGCTGGAACTCGCGCACCTGGCCATTGGAGTTGTAGCCCAGCACCACCCGCTCGCGCTGGTCCTGCAGGATGTCGAGGATCACGTCGGCCTTGTCGCGGTCGGCCAGGTCGCGCACCACGTGGATCTTGTGGCCGGACTCCAGGTTGCGCCGCAGCTCGGCCCCGAAGGTCGAGTTGGGCGACACCCCCAGGTAGATGCTGGAGAACGCGAAGTTCGGCGGCTGGCGCAGGTGGAAACCGCAGCCCGGCAGCACGGCCGCGGCGGCAAGGGGGAGCAGGAAGGCACGGCGCTGCATGGCGGGTTTCCGTTTCAGACGACGATGTTGACCAGGCGGCCGGGCACGACGATGACTTTCTTGGGCACGGCACCCGGGGCGAACTTCACGAAGTCCTCGCAGGCCAGCGCCGCGGCCTCGATGGCCGCCTTGTCGGCCCCGGCCGGCACCCGCACCGCGCCACGCAGCTTGCCATTGACCTGCAGCATCAGCGCGATCTCGTCCTGTTCGAGGGCGGACTCGTCCACCTTCGGCCAGGGCGCGTCGAGCAGGTCGCCGATTTCACCGGCATAGCCCAGCTGTTTCCACAGCGCGTCGGCGATGTGCGGCGTGACCGGGTACAGCACCCGCAGCAGGATGCCGAAACCCTCGATCAGCGCGACCTCGGCGCCCGGCGTGCCGGTCGCCTTGAAGCTTTCCAGGGCGTTGAGCAGCTTCATGGCGCCCGACACCACGGTGTTGTACTGCATGCGCTGGTAGTCGTAGTCCACCTGCCGGAGCACGCTATGCACTTCCAGCCGCAGCACCTTGGCTTCCTTGCCGAAGGCGACGTCCTGCAAGCGGGCAGCACCCTGCGCGCTGGTGTGCGCGGCCGCTGCATCCAAACCGGTGAGTTTGAAGCCGAAGTTCCAGACCCGGCGCAGGAAGCGGTAGCTGCCCTCCACCGCCGCGTCGTTCCACTCCAGCGTGGCCTCGGGCGGCGCGGTGAACATGGTGTAGAGCCGGGCCGTATCGGCACCGTACTTCTCGATCAGCTCCTGCGGATCGACGCCGTTGTTCTTGCTCTTGCTCATGGTGCCGACGCCGCCGTAGTCGATGGCCGAACCATCGGACTTGAGGGTGGCGCCGATGACCTTGCCCGCCGCGTCGACCTGGTCCTCGACCTCGTGCGGCCAGAAGTACTCGATACCGCCCTTGGCGGCCTTGCGCGAGTAGATGTGGTTGAGCACCATGCCCTGCGTCAGCAGCTTGGTGAAGGGTTCGTCCACCTTCACCAGCCCCAGGTCGCGCATGACCTTGGTCCAGAAACGTGCGTACAGCAGGTGCAGGATGGCATGTTCGATGCCGCCGATGTACTGGTCCATCGGCATCCAGTAGGCGGCGCCTTCGGCCACCATCTGCTGGTCGTTCTTCGGGTCGCAGTAGCGCATGAAGTACCAGGACGAATCCACGAAGGTGTCCATGGTGTCGGTCTCGCGCCGTCCGGGCTTGCCGCAGTGCGGGCACACCACGCCGGCATGAAAACCTTCGTGCCTGGCCAGCGGGTTGCCCGAGCCGTCGGGGATGCAGTCCTGCGGCAGCACCACCGGCAGGTCTTTCTCCGGCACCGGCACGGCGCCGCAGTCCTCGCAGTGAATGATGGGGATGGGGGTGCCCCAGTAACGCTGGCGGCTCACCCCCCAGTCGCGCAGGCGCCAGGTGGTTTTTTTCTCGCCCAGGCCGCGCAGCTGCAGGGCGTGCGCCACGGCATCGACCGCCTCCTGGTAACCCAGGCCGCTGAAGGTGTCGGAGTTGACGGTGACGCCGCGCTGCTTGTCGGCGTACCAGTCCTGCCAGTGTTCGTAGTCGTAGTCCTCGCCGTCCACCAGCACCACCTGGCGGATCGGGATGCCGTATCTCAGCGCAAAGGCGAAGTCGCGCTCGTCATGGGCCGGCACGCCCATCACCGCACCGTCGCCGTAGCCCATCAGCACGTAGTTGCCGACCCAGACCTCGATCGGCTCCTCCATGAAAGGATGCGTCACCGTCAGGCCGGTACGCACACCCTTCTTCTCCTGGGTGGCGAGTTCGGCCTCGGTGGTGCCGCCGGACTTGCATTCCTCGATGAAGGCGGCGAGTCCGGCGTTGGTCTTCGCTGCGTGCGTGGCCAGCGGGTGCTCGGGCGCCACGGCGCAGAAGGTCACGCCCATGACGGTGTCGGCCCGGGTGGTGAAGACATACATCTTCCCGCCGCCGATCAGCGCACCGCTCTCGTCCCGGATGTCGTGCGGGAAGGCAAAACGCACACCTTCGCTGCGGCCGATCCAGTTTTCCTGCATCAGGCGCACCCGCTCGGGCCAGCCGGGTAACTGGTGCTGCACATGGTCCAGCAGTTCGCCAGCGTAGTCAGTGATCTTCAGGTAATACCCCGGGATCTCGCGCTTTTCCACCACCGCGCCGGTGCGCCAGCCCTTGCCGTCGATCACCTGTTCGTTGGCCAGCACCGTCTGGTCCACCGGGTCCCAGTTGACGACCTGGGTCTTGCGGTAGGCGATGCCCTTGTCCAGCATCTTCAGGAACAGCCACTGGTTCCACTTGTAGTACGAGGGGTCGCAGCTGGCGATCTCGCGCGACCAGTCGATGGCCAGCCCCATCGCCTGCATCTGCTTCTTCATGTAGGCGATGTTGTCGTAGGTCCACTGCGCGGGCGGCACGCCGTTCTTCATGGCGGCGTTCTCGGCCGGCAGGCCGAAGGCGTCCCAGCCCATGG
>JAZJYT010000059.1:0-48385 GCA_040390235.1 Pseudomonadota bacterium
GGCTATTACAGCCCTCAAAACCCCTCATGCTATCCGCATGGGGGGTTTTGTTTTTTGAGGCGGCACTTTTTACCGGCAAGCGCAGGTAGAGTGCGGTGGTTGAGCAGGCAAGAGTCAGCGTAGCAGGGGAGCCCGCCCCTGGCACCCCGATGAGGCAGCATGAGCATTTTGACGATCGACGTCGGCAATACCCGTATCAAGTGGGCACGGTACGACCATGCCCTGCCGGGCGGGCGGCCCACGGCCCAGGGCGCGGAGTTCCTCGAAAACATCGAGAAACTGGGCGAGGAAACCTGGTCGACCATGCCCGCCCCCAGCTATGCCCTGGGTTGCGTCGTCGCGGCCGACGGTGTCAAGCACCGGGTGCAGGAACAGCTCGACATCTGGAACACCGTGCCCCAGTGGGTGGTGGCCAGCAGTGCCGAGGCGGGTATCGTCAACGGCTATGACCACCCCTTCCGTCTGGGCTCCGACCGCTGGGTCGCCATGATCGGCGCCCGCCAGCACGAACAGGCCGCCGGCCAGCACCGCCCCATGGTGGTGGTGATGGTGGGTACGGCCGTTACCGTCGATGCCGTCGACCGCGATGGCCGTTTCCTTGGAGGTTTTATCCTGCCGGGCCACGGCATCATGCTGCGCGCGCTCGAGTCCGGTACTGCCGGCCTGCATGTGCCTACCGGCGACGTCAAGGCGTTCCCCACCAATACCAGCGACGGCCTTACCAGCGGCGGTACCTACGCTATTGCGGGGGCCGTGGAGCGTATGGTGCAGCATGTGCACCAGCACTGCGGTGAATTCCCTGCCTGCATCATGACCGGCGGCGCCGCCTGGAAGATGGAGCCGAGCATGACACGGCCTTTCACCCTGGTCGACAACCTCATATTCGACGGCCTGCTCACCATCGCCGCCGAGCGCCTCAAGGTTTTCGGTGCCACAGCGTAGCCGGACCGGGGGAGTTCACTGATGCGGGTGCTGCAATTCGGCCGTTTCTGGCATGCCGCGCACGGCGGTATCGAGCGCCAGGCGGCCCTGCTGAGCATGTCGCTGGCGGATGCCGGGGTGGACGTGGTCAACCTGGTGGCCTCCGCGGATACGCAGCCGAGCGACGTGCAGGTCGCGCCGCGCTACCGGCTGGTGCAAACACCCTCGTACGGCATGTTTGCCAGCACGGCGCTGTCGCCCGCGCTGCTGCTGCGCGCCGGCCAATTGCACCGCGAAAAGCCCTTCGACCTGGTACACCTGCATTTTCCCGACCCACTGTCGCACCTGGCCGCACTGCAGTTCCCGCGCACGGTGCGCCGTGTTGTCACCTGGCACAGCGACGTGGTGCGCCAGCAGCGCCTGCTGGCGCTCTACCGCCCCTTCATGCAGCACTTTGTGCGCAATTCCGACGCTGTGGTGGCCGCCACCCAGGCGCACTTCGACAGTTCCACGCAGATTCCCGCGTCGCTCCCGCAGTCCAAACGCCATGTCATCCCCTACGGGCTGGATTTCGGCACCCTGGCGCTGGATGCCCGAACCACACGGTTGTCGGCCGAACTGCGCCAGGTGGCCGCAGGCCGCGCCCTGGTGTTCGCGCTGGGCCGCCATGTCTACTACAAGGGCTTCGATGTGCTGGTCGAGGCCATGCGCCAGGTCGATGCGCTGCTGGTACTGGGGGGCGACGGCCCCTTGCGTCCCCAGCTGCAGGCCCAAGTGGCCGCCGCGGGCCTGGGCGACCGGGTCGTTTTCCCGGGGCGTATCCCCGAGCCCGACCTGCCGGCCTATTTCAATGCCTGCGATATCTTCTGCCTGCCCTCCGTCGAACGCAGCGAGGCCTTCGGCCTGGTGCAGCTCGAAGCCATGGCCTGTGGCAAACCGGTGGTCAACACGCAGCTGCACAACGGCGTCAACGTCGTCAACGTCGAGGGGGAAACCGGCTGGACCGTGCCGGTGCGCGACGCCGCGGCGCTGGCCGGGGCGCTGAATGGCCTGGCGCGCAACCCCGCGCTGCGCCAGCGTATGGGAGAGGCCGGGCGCGCCCGTGCGTTCGGTGAATATTCGCTGGCCAGCATGGCGCAGCGCCATGTCCAGCTCTACGAAGGTCTGCTGGCCGAAGGCAAAAAAGCATGAGGCGGCCTGAAGTGGCCTGAAGTGGCCTGAAGCGGCCTTACGCGAGGCAAAGCCGCCTCCGCCTCCAATCGCAGGCTCTAGCGGGAAGCGCGCAACACGTCCCGGTAGGCTTCCACGGTACGGTCCACACACCGCTCCCAGGTGAACTCCGCACTCCGCGCCAGCGCCTGGGCACCGAGTTCGGCATGCAGGGCATCGTCCGACGCCAGCCGTTCCAGCGCCAGCGTCAGGGCCTCCACGTCGTGCGGGTCGTCGATGGTCAGGCCGGTATCCCCTACCACCTCGGGCAGCGAAGACACGTTGGCCACGATGGTCGGTACCCCGCAGGCCATGGCCTCCAGCGGCGGCAGGCCGAAACCCTCGTACACCGAGGGATAGACCAGCAGCCGCGCGCCCGCCACCACGATGGCCAGGTCGTCGCGCGACACATAGCCCAGCAGGCGGATTTCACCGGCGTCGATCAGCGGTTGCATCTGCAATTCCAGCGCCGAGGTATGCCAGCCCTTCATGCCGGCGATCACGAGGGGAAAACGCCGCCGCAGTTCCGCCGGCAGGCGCGAATAGGCCTGCAAGGCGGTCTTCAGGTTCTTGCGCGGCTCCAGCGTGCCGACGGCCAGCAGGTACTGCCCGTGCGCCAGGCCGTGGCGTGCCAGCGTCTCGCGCGTCTCGTCCACGCCGCGGGGGTGGAACAGCGCTTCCACACCGAGCGGCACCGTCTGCACGATGGCCGGGTCGATGTCGCCGAACAGCTCCAGCAGCTCGCGCCGGGTGAACTCCGAATCGGTCAAGATGCGCTGCGCTCTCTTCAGCCCGGGCTCGAAGTAGGTGTCCATCGCCTCGATGCGCTCTTTCGGATGCATCTCGCGGTAGCGGATGAACGACAGGTCGTGCACAGTGATCACCGTTGGCCGGTCGATGGGCAGCGGCAGGAAATTCGGTTCGTGGTATATCTCGCAGTGCATCGCATGCGAGCGGAAATTCATCTGCTGCACGAAGCGGCGCAGACGGTAGGCGCCCGGTATCCGCCGTACGTACGGCGCCAAACGGCCGGCCACCGGCGGCATGAAATCGGTCAGTACCCGTTTGTCCCAGCGTACGCTGTAGAAAAAGTCGGGATCGATGTCCGGGCGGGCGGCCAGTGCATGGGCCAGTTGCAAGGTGTACTGGCCGATGCCCGTCAGTGTCGTCAGCAGCGGCGTGGCGTTGAACGCGACCCGCATCAGGCGGGTCCCGTTCCGGCCGTTTCCGCATTCCGGGCGGCGGCCAGCATCCAGGCCAGTGTCTCCGCCAGGGGAGGCTCGGGCAGTTCACCCACCGCGGCCCGCAGCCTGCGCGGGTCGCCGCACAGCCGGTGCACCTCGTTGGCCCGGGTAAAGGCCGGGTCTTGCCGCACCTCCATCGTGTGGCCGGCAAGGGTGCCCAGCTGCTCGATCACCGCATGCAGCGTATGCGGCTTGCCGGTGCAGATGTTGTAGGCCTCGCCGGGTGTGCCGCGCTCCAGCAGCCGCAGGTAGGCGTCGCACACCATACGTACGTCGTTGAACTCGCGCTCCACGTGCAGGTTACCCAGCGAAATCGTGTCCGCGCGCCGGGCGAAGTGGTCCACCAGCTTGGGGATCACGAACTGGGGCGCCTGGCCCACGCCGGTGTAGTTGAACGGCCGGGTGAACACCAGCGGCAGGCGGTCACCGTAGGTGCGCGCCATGTGTTCCATGGCCAGCTTGCTCATCGCATAGTGGTTCACCGGGGCCGGCGGCTGGGTCTCGGCGATGGGCGATGCGTCGGCATTGCCGTAGATGTTGGCACTGCTGGCCACCAGCACGCACGCCGGGCGGCGCGGCGCGGCGGCCACCGCGTCCAGCAGCTGCGTGGTGCCGATCACGTTCACCTCGTAGAAGGCGCGCAGGTTGGCATGCGCCACGAAGCTGATGGCTCCCAGGTGCACCACCGCGTCGGCATCGGCCTGCGCCACTTCGGCTTTCAGGCCTGCCGCATCGGTCAGGTCAGCCGCCAGCGCTGCCACCGTGTGGCCTTGGAGGGCCGCGCGGTCCTGGAAATGGCGGCCGGTGAAACCGCTGGCGCCGGTCAGCAGGATCTTCATCGCGTCAGAACGAAGAGCCGCGCTCGTTGCGGCCGATGTCGGCCTTCACCATCATGGCGCAGAGCTGCTCCAGGGTGGTGGTGGGCTCCCAGCCCAGCTTGGCCTTGGCCTTGGCCGGGTTGCCGATCAGCAGTTCCACTTCGGCCGGGCGGTAGAACTTGGGGTTCACACGCACCAGGGTCTTGCCACTGGCCACGTCGATGCCGACCTCCTTGTCTTCCTTGCCCTCGAAGCGCAACTGGTAGCCCGCGGCCTTGAAGGCCATCTCGACGAACATGCGGACCGTTTCGGTGCGGTTGGTCGCCAGCACGAAGGTGTCGGGCTCGTCGGCCTGCAGCATGCGCCACATGCCTTCGACGTATTCCTTGGCAAAACCCCAGTCGCGCTTGGCATCCATGTTGCCCAGTTCCAGCACGTCGAGCTGCCCGAGCTTGATCTTGGCCACGCTGTCGGTGATCTTGCGGGTGACGAATTCGCGCCCGCGCAGGGGCGACTCGTGGTTGAACAGGATGCCGCTGCTGCCGAAGATGCCGTAGCTCTCGCGGTAGTTGATGGTCATCCAGTGCGCATACAGCTTGGCCACGCCGTAAGGGCTGCGCGGGTAGAAGGGGGTGTCCTCGATCTGCGGAATCGCCTGCACCTTGCCGAACATCTCCGAGGTCGATGCCTGGTAGAAGCGGATTTTCGGGTTCACCAGGCGGATGGCTTCCAGCAGGTGCAGGGCGCCCACGCCGGTGATCTGCGCGGTGGTCGCCGGCTGGTCGAAACTCACCCCCACGAAGCTCTGCGCCGCCAGGTTGTAGACCTCGTCCGGTTCAGTCTTGCGCAGCAGCGAAATCGAGCTGCCCAGGTCCGTCAGGTCGTATTCGACCAGGTGCAGGTTGGGGTGGCTGGCCACACCCACTTCCTCGATACGCCAGAAATTCACCGAACTGGTGCGCCGGTAGGTGCCGTAGACCGTGTAGCCCTTCTCCAGCAGAAGCTGCGCCAGGTACGCGCCGTCCTGCCCGGTGATACCTGTTACTACCGCACGTTTGCTCATGAAATCTCTTCCTCGACTGTTCTGTTGGCGCCGCGGTTGCCTGTATCCGCAGCCGATGCGCCCGTATGGCGCAAAGGGTCGATTTTGCCCGACATCGGGGCATGTTCCCGCATCCGGCGGGGTGCGCAGGTCCTGCAAAGTGCTGGGAAGCGCCCGGATGAGGGGGCAATACCCTACTTTTCGACAGACCACGGCCTAGCGGCAAAGGGCACTAAGTGGTATTTTCGATTGCCTATGGTTTCCGATAGCCCCATTGTTTCTGCGTACAGCCCCCTGAAGAGCGCTGGGGCCCGGCTGCGCCTGTCCGGCGTTATGGCCGCAGCCGGCCGCGCCGTGCTGGCCTGGACCTTTGCCCTGTGTGTCTTTCCCGCGCTGGCGCAAACCCCCGCGCCGGCCGCGCCCGCCTTCACCGACGCTGGAGAAGTCGTCTTCGTCGCCGGTGTCGTCAATGTCACCCGGCCGACCGCCGCGTCCGCCGCCCTGCGCAAGGGCGACCGGGTGGAAGAGGGCGATTCCTTTGTCGCCGAGGCCGATGGGTATGCCTACATCCGCCTGCGCGACCAGGGCCTGCTGGTGCTGCGGCCGCAAACCAAACTGTCCATCGACACCTGGCGCTACGATCCCGCGCAGCCCCAACTGTCGCAAATCCACTACACCTTGACCAGCGGTGTGGCCCGCCACGTCTCCGGCATCGCGGCCAAGGCCGCGCGCGACAAGTTCCGCTTCAACACCCCGGTCGCGGCCATCGGTGTGCGCGGTACCGATTTCACCGTGCTGGCCGAAGAAGGCCTCACCCGCGTCTCGGTCCGCAGCGGCGGTGTCATCGTCAGTGGCCTCGGTGGTGCTTGCCGCGCCGAGGCTTTCGGGCCCTGCGAAGGCGAGGGGTCGGCCGAACTGTTCGCCAACGCGGCCAACGCCCGCGACAAGATGCTGCAGATCCGCCTCGGCGACCGCCGCCCCCAGCTGGTCGACATCGGCAGCAACGCCCCCGACCGGGCACGCCCACCCGCCACGGGCGAGCCGGTTGCGGGCAGGTCGGCATCGGGGCAGGACGTCCTGGTTGCCGAGGCGCGTACAGGCAAGCTGGAGGTGCCGGAAAAAATCGTTGCCCCGATCACGCCCGTCGGACCCTCGACGCCCGACCAGCCGATGGCAGCCCTGGCCGTCTGGGGCCGCTGGGCATCGGTGGCGGGGCTCGATGCCCCGGCTTCCGCGGACGATATTCTGGGCGGCCGCCGCATCAGCGGCATCAACCAGTACTACCTGCTCGCCGCCAATCCCGGATCGCTGATCGAAATGCCGAACGCGGGTGTCGGCAATTTCAAGCTGGCGAGCCACGAGGGGTTTTTCATCGACTCCGTTTCCGGCAAAGCGACCGCGTCGACTGCATCCAACGGTACCTTGAGCATCGACTTCGGTAGCAGCCGCTTCCAGACCGGTCTCGATCTCAAGTCAGGCGATGCGACGGCACGCATCGATGCGCAAGGCTCGGTGGACAAGTCCGGCGTCTTCGTGTCCGACGCTTTTGGAGGCGACAGCAAGGTTTCGGGGGTGGTGGGGGGTACGCAGGCAAGCCAGGCGGCCTACATCTACCAGCGTGCCATCAGCGACCGGCTGACGGTCACCGGGGCCACGTCCTGGGGCAAATGATTCCCGCGGTGCGGCACAGGGGCGTTTAGATGGAGCGGCGCAGGTGGTTGCTGCGGTGGATATTTTTCGCCGCGGTGGCCATCGCCGCGACCGCGGCGCAGTGGGCCGGACCGGTCATGCCCCTGCTGCAAAGCGCCGAATTCCTGTTGCAGGACAACCTGCGCGCCCGTGTCGCCCGCGACGACCCTGAAGACCGCATCACCGTCGTCGACATCGACGAGGCCAGCATTGCCGCACTCGGCCCCTGGCCCTGGCCACGGGTCCGCCTGGCCGAGCTGGCCGAAACCCTGTTGGCCGAAAACGGCGCCCGCGCCGTGGGTTTCGACATCGTTTTCCCCGCCCCGGCCGATGCCGCAGGCGACCAGCGCCTGGCCGCACTCAGCCAGGCGGCGCCCCTGGTGCTGGCCCAGGTGCTGGATTTTTCCCGCCGTACCCAGCCGCTCCAGGTGGGTAATCCGGTGCTGCACACCGGGGCCGTCACGGCGGCCCTCGTGGACAGCGTTCACCAGCAGGCTACCGGTTTCATCGCCAACCATGCCGGCCTGGCCGCCGCGCCCTGCGTCGGCAACATCGGTACGGCGCCCGATGCCGATGGCCGCATCCGGCGGGTGCCCCTGGCCGCCGACTGGGGCGGGCAGCCCAGCGCCCTGCTGCCCCTGGCCATGCTCGACTGTCCGCTGGTGCAGCCCCGGGTGGCCGTTGCTGCCGTGCCCGCGGCGCTGCGCCTGGCGGCCGCCCGCTGGCAGGTGCCCTATACCCGCAAGTGGGACGCCTACACGGTGGTGCGCGCCAGCGAGGTGCTCGACGGCTCGGTGCCGCAGCAACTGCTGCGCGGGCGCTGGGTGCTGGTCGGATCTTCGGCACTCGGCCTCAACGACCGGGCGCCGACCCCGCTCGGGCCACCGGTTGCCGGCGTGATGGTGCATGCGGCGGTGCTCAGCACGCTGCTCGACCGCATGGCCGCACCGCTGGCTGCCACCGCCACCGGCCGTTGGGCCGGCGCTGCCTGGGCTACCGCCGCGCTGGCGCTGGCCGCGCTGTGTTTCGGCCGTTTCAGGGCCTGGTGGCTGCTGCCCGGCAGCGCCATCGCCGTGGGCGGCTGGCTGCTGGCCGCCGCCTGGCTGGTGGCGCACGGATTCGAATTCAACGTGGTGCCGCCCCTGCTGGCCTGGCTGCTGGTTCTGCTCGTGGTGCCTCTAGAATGGGCGCGTACCCAGCGCGACCAGAGCCGCATCCTGCGTTCTTTCGCCACCTATGTTGCGCCGTCCGTCCTGCAGCAGATGCTGCAGCAGGGTATCGAACACCCCATGGAACCCCAGCACCGGGAAATCACCGTCATCTCGGCCGACATGCAGAACTACACCGGGCTTACCGCCGGCAGCAGCCTCCAGGAGGGGGCGGACCTCACCCGCGGCTTCCTGCAGTGCCTCACCGCCCCGGTGCTCGCCTGCGGTGGCACGCTCGACAAATACACCGGCGACGGGCTGGTGGCCTTCTGGGGCGCCCCGCTGCCCAGCGGTACCCACGCGGTGGACGCCCTGCGCGCCGCGCGCGGCATGGTGGCCGAGGTACGCCGCTGGAACGAAGCGCGGGTGGCGCGGGGCTTGCCGCCGGCCCGGGTGCGCCTGGGCCTGGAAAGCGGCAAGGTGCTGGTGGGCGACCTGGGCACCCCGTTCCGCCGCACCTATACCGCCGTCGGCGACTGCATCAACCTGGCCAGCAAGCTGCAGGCGGCGGCGCGCAACCTGCCGCACGACCTGGTCATCGGTCCCACCGCCGCCGCGGCACTCGGTATGGACGGGCTGGCGCCGGTCGGCACCGTGCAGTTCGGCGGCCAGCCGCACCCCTCCACGCTGTGGGCGCCGGTGGACCTGGAGCGTTCGGTCCCCGGCGACGCCGCGCCGGCTGCCGATACCGCCAGCAACGCTCCTCCGGCGGTGCCCGCGTGAGGCGGTGCCGTTCCGGCGCCGGCTACCCGGCGGCCGCGCTGTGTGTCGGCTGGGGTCTGCTGGCCGCGTCGGCCGCATGGGCCCAGCTGCCCCCACCGGACGATGCGTCCGAAGCCGAGTCCGTACCCATCGCCGGCGAGGTGCTCGACGCCGCCATCGCGCAGTGCGAGATGGGTAACCGCGAGGCCGCGCTGTCCCTGTTCGCCGCCATCCGCAGCCAGCTCGCGCCGCCGCCGGCGCTGCGCCTGCTCATCGAGCGCTACGAGGCCTCGCAGTGCACCGTCGCCCCGGCGCGCACCAGTGCGCTGATGGTGCAGCTGGGCACCGGCTACGACAGCAATGCCACCCAGGGCATCACCGCGCGCTCGCTGCTGGTCGGCAGCGGGCCCGACGCGGTGGAGCTGGCGCTGGATGACCGCTACCGGCCCCGGGCCAGCAGCTTCGCCCAGGGGACCGTCGAATACCGGGCAGCGGTCGGCCCGGCCAGCACCGTGCAGGTCTCGTTCGGCCACCGCGCCAACGTGCAGACACCCGACTACGACCTGACGACCCTGGCGGCTGCCGGCCAGACCCTGTTCACCGCCCTCGGACAACGCACCAGCGCCCAGCTGGAGTGGGCCGAATCCTGGCTGGGAGGCGCGCACTACCAGCGCGCCCTCACCGGCGGGCTGCGCTGGCTGAAGCCCCTGCCCGACGGGGCGTGGCTGGCCGGCCTCACCGGCAGCCGGCTCTACTACCTGACGCAGCCGTCCCAGGACGCCATGCAGACCGAACTCTCGCTGCTGCGCGAATGGAGGATCGGGCCGGCCGCGGCACTCACCGGCGGCGGTTCGCTGATATATGACAGGGCCTTGGGTGCCCGTCCCGGCGGCGACCGCCAGGGCGCGCAGGCCCAGGTGGGCGCCCAGTTCGCCTACAGCGGCTGGACCGTGCGGCCCTTCGCCAGCTACACCCAGTGGCAAAGCCGCGACGTCTTTGCCGAGGGCCTGATCGACCAGCGGCGCCGCAACCGGCTGGGCCAGTGGGCGCTGGAGCTCGAACGCCCGGTGTCGGCCACCAGCCGCGTTATTCTGCAGTGGCGCGACCGCGACAGCCGCGACAACATCGCGCTGTACCGCTACCGCAGCCAGACTCTCAGCGTCTACTGGCGCTGGGATCCGCGCTAGCGGCCGTCCCCGGAGCCGGGGGGGGGGGACAAAGGCGTGGCCTGTGCAGCCATGCGCGCCAGGCCCGCCGGGTCGCGCACGAT
The DNA here is from genome assembly GCA_040390235.1 of Pseudomonadota bacterium. Classification (GTDB taxonomy): domain Bacteria; phylum Pseudomonadota; class Gammaproteobacteria; order Burkholderiales; family Burkholderiaceae_C; genus Xylophilus. The sequence goes on from JAZJYT010000059.1 coordinate 10,104, forward strand.
CAGCCGGCGGAAATCCTTTTCGACCACACCCAGCCCGATCAACTGGGCAATGGCACGCGACACCGTCTCGCGGCTGGTGTTCACCATGATGGCCATTTCCTGGCGCTTGGGCAGGTTCTGGATCACCACCATGCCGCCCGGCACCGGCTGGCTCAGCTGCTGCAGCAGCGCATGCACCCGCTGGGGGGCGTTGGGTATGGCCAGCAGCACACGGTAGCTCGACAGGTTGCGCACCAGCGCGGTCACATGCCGCAGCATGGCCTCGGCGGTGCCCGGTGTGCGGTAGAACAGGTTGCGTGCCGCCTGCTGGGGCACCACCCCCACGGTGGCGGCCTCCTGGGCGATGATGTGGGCCGAGCGCGGCAGCCCGTCGATCACGCTCAGTTCCCCGAAGAAGGCACCGGGCTCCAGCAGGTTCAGACCGACCTCGCGGCCGTCCTCGCCGATGTCGATGACCTGCAGCCGGCCCGACATCAGCAGGTACAGCCCATCGGGTACGTCTTCCTTGCGGCAGACCACCTCGCGGCGCGCGAAATGGCGCAGGCGCACCGCGCCGCGCACGGTTTCGAGCTCGTCGTCATTCAGCTGGGAAAAAATGGAAAAAGTCCGCAGGTCCATGTCCATCCTGGCTTTCGCCGCGCAAGGGGTGCGCCGGCCCTACATTTTGGAACGGCCGCCGTCGGTAGAATCGACCCCTGCTTTTCACGTAGGTGTCACCAGTACATGCAGCTGTTATCGGTCATTCTCTCGGGCGGCGCCGGCACGCGATTGTGGCCGGCTTCGCGCCAGGCCTATCCCAAGCCGTTCATGAAGCTGGGCGGTTCCACCCTGCTGCAGCAGGCCATCAGCCGTGGCCAGGCCTGTGGCACGGGGGAATTGCTGGTGGTCACCAACCAGGACCACCTGTTCCTCACCAAGGGTGTGCTGGGCCAGCTGGCCGATCCGCCGACCACCCGTTTCCTGCTGGAGCCCAACGGCCGCAACACCGGCCCGGCCATCGCCCTGGCCGCCCTGCACGCCCAGCGCGAATACGGCGCGGATACGGTCATGCTGGTGCTGTCGGCTGACCACCTGATCCCGGATACCGAGGCCTTCGTTGCCTGCGCCATGGACGCCATGCGGGTTGCCCGGCAGGGCCGCCTGGCCGTGTTCGGCATCCTGCCCACCGGCCCGGAGACGGGTTTCGGCTACATCGAGGTGGCACACGTCGCCCGCGAAAGCCAGCCGGTGCGCCGTTTTGTGGAAAAACCCGACCTAGCCACCGCGCAGGAGTACCTGGCCACCGGCCGCTACTACTGGAACAGCGGCATGTTCTGCTTCACCGCCCAGGCCATCCTCGACGCCATGGAGCGCCACGCGCCGCAGGTGCTGGCGGCCGCCCGCCACGCCTTCGGCACGGGCCAGACGGTGGCCGATGCCACCCGCTTCGATTCCCACGCCTTCGGCCTGCAGCCCGACATCAGCATCGACTACGCGGTGATGGAGCATGCCGACAACGTCACCGTGGTGCCCGCCAAGTTCGGCTGGAGCGACGTCGGCTCCTGGCCGGCCGTCGCCCAGGCCCACACGGCCGACGCCAGCGGCAATACGCTGGCGGCCGACGTGGTGGCGGTGGACACCACCGGCACCCATGTGCAGGTCGAAAGCCACGGTGCCAAGGTGGTGGCCACCGTGGGGGTGCACGACCTCGTCATCGTCGACACGCCCGACGCCCTGCTGGTGGCCCACAAGGGCAGCGCGCAGAAGATCAAGGCCGTGGTCGACGTGCTCAAGGCACGCAAGCACGAGTCCACACAGTTGCCCGCCGCGGTGCACCGCCCCTGGGGCACCTACGCCACCCTCAAGGAAGAGGTGGGCTACAAGGTCAAGCGCATCACCGTCAAGCCCGGTGAATCGCTGTCGCTGCAGTACCACCACCAGCGCGCCGAGCACTGGGTGGTGGTGCAGGGGCTGGCGCTGGTGCAGGTGGGCGACAAGGAATACCGCACCGAACCCGGCCAGTACCGCTACATCCCGCAGAAGGAAAAACACCGCCTGACCAACATCGGCCAGGAAGAGCTGGTGCTCATCGAGGTGCAGTGCGGCGGCTACCTGGGCGAAGACGATATCGTGCGGCTGGCGGACACCTACGGGCGGGCCTGATGGGTTTCCTGCGGCCGCTGTGGGCCTACCGCGGCTTCATCGTCGGCAGCGTGCGGCGCGAATTCCAGGCCAAGTACCGCAATTCGGTGCTGGGCGCGGCGTGGATGGTGCTCAATCCGCTGGCCATGATCCTGGTCTACACGGTCATCTTCTCCGAGGTGATGCGTGCCAAGCTGCCGGGGGTGGACAGCAAGTTCGCCTATAGCATCTACCTGTGCGCGGGTGTGCTGGTGTGGGGGCTCTTTGCCGAAATCACCGGCCGGGCGCAGGCCGTCTTCCTCGAGCAGGCCAATCTGCTGAAGAAAGTCAGTTTCCCCCGCCTGTGCCTGCCGACGGTGGTGGTGGCCAACGCGCTGCTCAACTTCTCCATCGTGTTTGGCCTGTTCACCGTTTTCCTGCTGGCCAGCGGCAGCTTTCCGGGGCTGGTATTCGTGGCGCTGGTGCCGGTTCTGGCGCTCATCGTCCTCTTCGCCATCGGCCTGGGCATCGCCCTCGGGGTATTGAATGTATTTTTCCGCGATGTCGGCCAGGCCTTCGGCATCCTGCTGCAGTTCTGGTTCTGGCTCACGCCGGTGGTCTACACCGCCTCCATCGTGCCCGAGCGCCTGCGCCCCTTGCTCTACCTCAACCCGATGACGGCGCCCATCGCTGCCTGCCAGGACATTCTGGTGGCGGGACAGTGGCCCCGCTGGCACAGCCTGTGGCCCCTTGCGGTGCTGGCGGTCGTCGTCTGCATGCTGGGCCTGAGGCTGTTCCGCCGCCATGCCGGCGAAATGGTCGACGAACTCTGATGGGCACCATCACCGTCTCCGGCCTTGGCAAGGCCTACAAGAAGTACCCCAGCCGCCGCGCCCGGCTGGCGGAGTGGGTGCTGCCTTTCGGCGGCCCCCGCCATACGCTCGCGTGGATCCTCCAGGACATCAACTTCACCATCCAGCCGGGCGAGGCGGTCGGCCTGATCGGCATCAACGGTGCGGGCAAGAGCACGCTGCTGAAGATGATCACCGGCACCACCCAGCCCACCACCGGCAGCGTGCAGATCCAGGGCCGTGTGGCGGCGATGCTGGAACTGGGCATGGGTTTCCATCCCGACTTCACCGGCCGGCAGAACGCTTTCATGGCCGGGCAGATCCTGGGCTACAGCGCCGAGGACATGCACCGCCTGCTGCCGTCCATCGTCGAGTTTTCGGAGGTCGGTGACTACATCGACCAGCCGGTGCGTGTGTACTCCAGCGGCATGCAGATGCGGGTGGCCTTCAGCGTTGCCACGGCATTGCGGCCGGACGTCCTCATCGTAGACGAGGCACTGTCCGTCGGCGATGCCTATTTCCAGCACAAGAGTTTCGAGCGCATCCGGGAATTCCGCCGCCAGGGCACCACGCTGTTGATGGTGTCCCATGACAAGTCCGCGATCCAGTCCATCTGCGACCGGGCGATCCTGCTCGATGGCGGTCGCATCGGCATGGAGGGTTCGCCCCAGGCCGTCATGGACTACTACAACGGCGCCATCGCCGAGCGCGAGACATCGCAGGGCACGACGGTGCGGCAACTGACCGACGAGGGCGGGCGTACACGCACGATTTCGGGTACCGGCGAGGCTATCGTCACCGCCGTGTCGCTGGTCGACATGCAGGGGCAATCCCTCGACGTGGTCGACGTGGATGCGCCCGTCACCCTGGCGATCAGCGTGCGTACCCAGGCGCCCGTACCGCGTATGGTGCTCGGTTTCATGCTCAAGGACCGGCTCGGCCTGCCCATCTACGGTACCAACACCCACCACCTGCACTGTGCCGAGAATGACGTGCAGGCGGGCGAGGATATCGATTTCCGCTTCCATTTCAGGGCGGCGCTGGGGGAGGGGACCTATTCGGTCTCGATCTCCATCTCCGATGCTTCCACGCACCTGAACAAGAACTACGAATGGCGTGACCTGGCCCTCGTATTCGAGGTCGTGAACCTGTCGAAAGACTTTTTCCTCGGCACCACCTACCTGGCCGTGCGCCACGAAACCGTGCGACACCTGACGCAGGCCTCGTGAGCCTGCGCTCCAGCAACAACATGGTGACGAGCTGCTTGCGGCTCACCCAGCCGACCCGTTTATGAAGCAAAGTTTCTATCGCGCATTCGAAGACAAGTACCGGGGTTCGCGCGAGCTCATTCGGGCCCGGCTGGAACACTACGCCCCCTTTGTCCGGCCGCTGCTGCCCCCCCCGGGAGCGCCCGGCGCCCCGGTGGCGGCTCCGGCGGCGCTCGACCTCGGCTGCGGCCGTGGCGAATGGATGGAATTGCTGCGTGAATGGGGGTTCGAGACCCACGGCGTCGACCTGGATGCGGGCATGCTGCAGGCCTGCCGCGACATCGGCCTGAAGGTCGTCGAGGGCGATGCCCTGGCCTACCTGCGTTCCTTGCCCGACGCGAGCCAGGCGGTGGTCAGTGCCTTCCATGTGGTCGAACACATTGGCTTCAACGACCTCGAAACGCTGGTGACCGAGGCCATGCGGGTGCTGGTGCCGGCCGGCCTGCTCATCCTCGAGACGCCGAATCCCGAAAACCTGATCGTCGGAACCGAGCGTTTCTACCTGGACCCGACACATACCCAGCCGATCCCGCACCTGCTGCTCAGCTTCCTGCTGGAGCACCACGGTTTCGGCCGGGTCAAGGTCCTGCCCCTGCAGGAATTGGACGGCATCCGCGACAAGCAGGCCGTCGGCATCTACGACGTGATCGCCGGGGTCAGCCCCGACTATGCCGCCATCGGGCAGAAGACGGCACCCGCGCCGCTGCTGGCGCCCTTCGACAGTGCCTTTGCCGCCAGCTATGGCCAGGACCTGCTGGGCTTGGCGCTGCGCTTCGACGACCTGCAGGCGCGCCGGGCCGCGGCGCAGCAGGCGCAGTTGGCTTCCGTGCAGGACGGTCTGGTGCGGCTCGGTGAAATCCGTGACCTGCTGGAGCAGCAACTGCGCATGGCCCAGCAGGACGCGGCACAGCATGCCGACGAGGCGCGGCGCCTGCGGGAAGAGGTGCGGGCGCTGCACGCCAGCACGTCCTGGCGGATCACGGCGCCGGTACGGCTGCTCAGCCGTACCCTGCAGCGGCTGCGGGGAGGGCCCGCGGCCGAGTCCGCAGCGGGCGCCGCCGCCAACGCTGCCGACGAATCCACCAGTGTCCCGCTATCTGCCGGCGCCAAAGATGTCTACGACAACCTGAAGCAGGCCAAGGCCCTCCGGAAAGAAGCTCCCTGACCATGCGCATCGCCATAGACCTGCACGCCGCCCAGGTAGCGCCCGATAGCGACGATGGCCGCTATGCGCTCGACCTGGCGCTGGCGCTGGCCGCCGACCCGCGCGGGCACCAGGTGTTCGTGCTGCTGAATGCCGCGCGGAGTGCGACCGTGCTCGCCCTCCGGGCCCGCTTCGCGGGCCTGCTGCAGGCCGACGCCATCCGCAATTGGTCCCCGGTGCAGCCGCGCGGTCTGCTCGCCCGCCACGGGGCGTGGATGCGCACGGCCAGCGCGGTGGTCTACCGCGGCCTGGTCGACAGCCTGCAGCCCGATGCCGTGTTCTTCTCCGATCCGCAGGGCACGCACCACCATCCGGCGCACCCGTCGGGCCACTGGTTGCCCGGCGGTGCACTGGGCCTGGTCCGCTCCGCCGCGCAACTGCAGCACCTGAAGGGGATGCCACCGGCGGCCCGCGTGGCTGCGCTCGACAAACACCCGTCGCCGGTGGCCGCGAGTGTCTGGACAACCGTGGCGGCCCTGGCCGCCGCCGCGCCCGCCGTGGACCAGGCCGGCCTGCCGGCCACCGCAGGCAGCCGCCTGCGCCTGGCCTACGTCTCGCCGGTGCCGCCGGTGCGCAGCGGTATCGCCGACTACAGCGCCAGCCTGCTGGCCGCCCTGGCCGAGCACTACGACATCGACGTCGTCACCGACCAGCCCGAAGTCGACACGGCCGCACTGCCCGCCGCCTGCGCGGTCCGTACGGTCGCGTGGTTCCGCGAACACGGCGGGGCCTGCGATCGGGTCATGTACCACTTCGGCAATTCGCCATTCCACGCCTACATGCCGGAACTGTGCGAACGCTACCCAGGGGTGGTTTTTCTGCACGACTTTTTCCTGGGCGACCTGCTGTGGGCGGTCTACCGCGCCGACAATGCCAAGAGCTGGTACCTGTCCTACTACGCGTCCCATGGCTACCTGGCGGTGCGCGATGCGGCGGTCGATGAAGTCCGGCACCTGCTCGGCAGCTACCCGGTCAATTTCGGCTTCCTGCGGCATGCCCGCGGGGTCGTGGTGCACTCCGAACATGCCCGCACCCTGGCGGCCGAATGGCTGCCGGACACGCTGAGTGAACGTTTCCGTGCGGTCCCGCTCATCCGCCAGCCGGCACCCGCACCCGACCGCGCCGCGGCCCGCACGGCGCTCGGCATACCGGCAGAGCGCCTGCTGCTGTGCTGCTTCGGCCACATCGGCCCGGCCAAGGGCAACCTCGAGATCGTGCAGGCCTGGGCCCTGGCCAACGTGCAGGCCGCCGGCGGATGCGAACTGGTCTTCGTCGGTGCCAACGAAGGTGGCGAGTACGGCGCGCGGCTGGATGCCGCCGTCACCACCGCGAACGCGGCGGCGGATGCGTCGCCGATCCGCATCGTGGGCTGGACCAGCCAGGAGGACTACCTGCGCTGGCTGGACGCCGCCGATGTCGCCGTGCAACTGCGCACGCTCAGCCGCGGCGAGTCCTCGGCGGCGGCGCTGGACTGCATGAACCATGGTTTGCCGACTGTCGTCAACCGCCGCGGCGCGCTGGCCGAACTGCCGGAAGATGGCGTGTATTTCGTGGACGAGACGTTCACGGTCGAGCAACTGGCGGCCGCCATGGCGACGCTCTGCGGCGACGCTTCCCTGCGTGCGCAGTTGTCGGCGCGGGCACGCGATGTCGTCCGGTCCGAGCATGCGCCCCGTTCCTGCGCCGCAGCGTCCATGGCGGCGACCGAGGCGTTCTACCGGCAGGGCGAGATCAGCTGGCACGCGGCGACCCGTGGCCTGGCGGCGCTGCCGGGTTTTGCGGACCAGTCCAACGACACGCTGGCCCACTGCAGCAATGCGGTGGTACGCACCTTGCCCCCCCTGCAGTCGGGTCGCCGTCTTTTTCTCGACGTGTCGGCCGTCTGCCGTTCCGACTTGCGCACCGGCATCCAGCGGGTAGTGCGTGCCCTGCTGCTGGAGCTGCTGGAGTCGCCGCCGGCGGGCTACCGGATCGAGCCGGTCTACATCACCGACACCACGGGCCACTGGGGCCTGCACTACGCGCAGCGCTACACCGCGCGGCTGTTGGAAATCAACGAGGCGGCCTGGGCCACCGACGACCTGGTCGAATTTGCCCCGGGCGACGTTTTCCTGGGGCTCGATTTTTCCGCGGGTTATGTACGCGAGGCAGCGCGCCTGGGCATCTTCGACCGCATGCGCGAGGAAGGCGTGCGCCTGCATTTTGTGGTGTACGACCTGCTGCCCCTGCTGCGGCCCGACGTGTTCCCCGACGGCACGGCGGACAACCATGAGCGCTGGCTGCGTGTCGTGCTGGGCCAGGGCGACAGCGTGGTGTGTATCTCCCGCGCCGTGGCGGGCGAGCTGAAGACCTGGGCGCGCGACCACCTGCCGGCGGCCTCGGCGGCCATCGGGTCCTTCCACCTGGGCGCGGATATGGCATCCTCCGCGCCCACGCGCGGCATGCCGGCCGATGCGCCCGAGGTGCTGGAGCGGCTCGGTGCCAACCCCACCTTTCTCGCCGTCGGCACGGTCGAGCCCCGAAAAGGCGTTGCGCAGGCACTGGCCGCGTTCGACCAGTTGTGGGCCGCAGGCCGCCAGGTCAACCTGGTGCTGGTCGGCAAGGCCGGCTGGCATGTCGAAGAGCTGGTCGCCCAATTGCGCAAGCACCCCGAAAACGGTATCCGGCTCTTCTGGCTGGAGGGCATCAGCGACGAGTTCCTGGAAGCCGTCTATTCGGCCGCCAGCTGCCTGCTGGCGCCTTCGGAGGGCGAGGGCTTCGGCCTGCCCCTCATCGAAGCCGCGCAAAAGGGCCTCCCCATCCTGGCGCGCGATATCCCGGTTTTCCGCGAGGTGGCGGGTGCGCATGCCTTCTACTTCCGCGGCACGTTGGCGCAGGACCTGGCCCGCGCGGTGGAGGCCTGGCTGGCGTTGTACGCCGAAGGACGCCACCCGTGTTCGGAGAAAATGCCCTGGCTGACGTGGCGGCAAAGCGCCGCGCAGCTCCTGTCGGCCCTTTCTCTCTAGCCATTTCCCATGCGCCGCAATCTCTTGTCTGTCGTGGTGCCGTTCTACAACGAGGCCGCGTCCATTCCGCTGTTCTTTCCGCGGGTGCTGGCGTGTCTGGACGCCCTGGAGGACATGGCGTGCGAAATCGTCTGTGTCAACGACGGCAGCCGCGACGCCACGCTTGACCGGTTGCTCGAAGCGGCGGCGGCCGATACCCGCATCCGTGTCATCGACCTGACCCGTAATTTCGGCAAGGAGGCCGCGCTGACGGCCGGCCTGGAAGAAGCCCGGGGCGATGCCGTCGTGCCCTTCGATGCCGACCTGCAGGACCCGCCCGAAGTCATTGCCCAGCTGGTGGCCAAATGGCGCGAGGGTTTCGACGTGGTGGTCGCCAAGCGCGTGGACCGCTCCTCCGATGGCTGGCTCAAGCGGTACACCGCCGCGCTGTTCTACCGCGTGCACAACCGCGTGGCCGAGACGCCGATTCCCGAGAATGTCGGGGATTTCCGCCTCATGAGCCGCGAGGTGGTCGAGGCGCTGCGGCAACTGCGCGAGTCGCGCCGCTTCATGAAAGGGCTGTTCGCCTGGCTGGGCTACCGTACGGCCGAGGTGGCCTATGTGCGCGAGGTGCGCAGCGCCGGCGATACCAAGTTCTCCGGCTGGAAGCTGTGGAACCTGGCCATCGAGGGCCTGACCAGCTTCAGTACCATGCCGCTGCGCATCTGGTCGTATGTCGGGGCATTCGTGGCCCTGCTGTCTTTTGTCTATGCGGCCTACCTCATCGTGCGTACGGCCGTGCATGGGGCCGACGTGCCGGGGTACGCGTCGATCTTTACCGCCATCCTCTTTTTCGGCGGCATCCAGCTGATCGGCATCGGCATCATCGGCGAGTACATCGGCCGCATCTACATGGAAGCGAAGAACCGGCCGGTATACCTGGTGCGGCAGCGTTACGAGCGCGACCCGGCCGACGCGCCATGACGGGACGCGCCACACTCGCCGCCCTGTTCGTCAAATACGCCGCAGTGGGGGCCGTTGGTACGGCCGGGCACTACGCCACGCTGGTACTGTGCGTCGAGCTGCTGCACATGCCGCCGGCTCCGGCGTCGGCCCTGGGCGCAGTCGTCGGCGCGGTGACCAACTACCTGCTCAACCGGCGGTTCACCTACGGCTCGCAGCTGCCGCACGGCGCCACGCTGCCGAAATTCGCTGCCACGGCGCTGCTGGGCGTGGGACTGAATGCCGGGCTCATGGCACTGCTCGCCGGCGCGCTGGGCTTGCACTACCTGCTGTCGCAGTGCGTGGCGACCGTCCTCATCATGGCCTTTACCTTTCTGCTCAACACGGCATGGACTTTCAAGCCCCGACGGCCCTGAGGCCCGCCACCAGCCTGCGTCATGCGTGGCCGGCCGTGCTGCTGGGCATCGCCGTCTTCTGGCTGTTCACCGGCGGCGCCATCCTGGCGCCGCTGCACCTCGACTGGATCCTCAACCAGGAAGATCCCACGCAGCACTACACCGGCTGGAATTTCTTCCGCCACCAGCCGCTGTGGCAGTTTCCGTTCGGCAAGAACACGGCCTTCGGCGAGACGCTGGGCAGCTCCATCGTCTTCACCGACTCGGTTCCGCTGATGGCTTTCGCCTTCAAGCCCTTCGCCCCCTGGCTGCCGGCCGACTTCCAGTACTTCGGCCTGTGGATCCTGTTGTGCTTCGTGCTGCAGTCGGTGTTCGCCTGGAAGGTGCTGTCCTTTTTCACGCAGGACCGCTGGCTGCTGGCCATGGGCAGCTGTTTCTTCGTGCTGTCGCCGGCGATGCTGTTCCGCCTCATGGGCCATGAGGCCCTCGTCGGCCACTGGCTGGTGCTGGCCGCCATCTACATTTTCCTGCGAACGGAGGATGGCAAATGGTGGCGCTGGGCCCTGCTGGTGGCGGCGGCCTGTCTGGTGCACGGGTATTTCGTGGCCATGGTCGGTGCCTTGTGGTTCACCGACTTTGTCCGCCGTATCGCCTGCCGCCGCATGGCAGGGCGTGCCGCCGTCGGCGAACTGCTGGCCGTCATCGGCGCATTGCTGCTCACCACCTGGATGGCTGGCTATTTCTATCCCGGCTCCATGCGCGAGCAGGGGTTCGGCAAGTACCGGTTCAACCTTTTTGCGCCCTTCAATCCGCTGAACATGTTTTCGGCCTTCTGGTCCAGCACGGTGTATACCGAAGGGGAGATCGAAGGTTTCGCCTACCTCGGTACCGGCATGCTCGCCCTGGGGGGGCTGGCCGTCGTGGCCTGGCTGGTGCCGGGCCGCCGTCCACGTGCGGCCTGGTCCACCCTCGTGCCCGTGCTGCTGTCGAGCGCGCTGTTCCTGGCGTATGCGGTGTCGAACAAGGTGGCATGGGCCGGCCAGGAGCTGTGGAGCTACGAGGTGCCTGCCGTGGGCCAGGACATCACCTCGGTGTTCCGCGCCTCCGGCCGTTTTGCGTGGCCGGTGCTGTACTGGCTACAGTTCGGCATCCTGGCGGGCGTGCTGCTCCGCCTGCGGCCGCGGTTTGCCCATGCCGTGCTCGCCTTGTGCCTGGCGGTGCAGGTGGCCGACCTGTCGGCAGCATCGCGCTACTTCCGCGATCGGTGGAGCGACCCCTATGTGCCGGAACTGTTCTCCTCTTTCTGGGCGCAAACGCACGGCCGCTATGGCCGCCTGGCGTTTGCCCCGGTGGTGCGCAAACCGCGCGGCGGGGCGGCATTGGCCTTGATGGCATCGCGCCACGGCATGTCGGTCAACAGCGGGTACCTGGCCCGCATCGATGCCGAGCGCATGGAAGCCGTCCGGCTTGCCACCGAGCGCGAATTGCTCGAAGGACGTTTCCGCGCCGACACCTTGTACATCGTCGACGACGACGTGCTGTGGGTGCGCCTGCTGCCCCAGCTGTCACCGGCCGACCTCGCGGCGGATGTCGACGGCCACCATGTGCTGGCCCCGGCCTGGTGCCAGGGGCGCGGCGACTGCAGCGTGGCGGCGACCCTGGCCGCCATCGCGCGGGACCGGCCGGACATTACGGACTTTCTGCCCGGTGGCGATGCGGCGTCGCGCCAGCGGGGCGGCTGGGGCGCGGCCGAGTCGCTCGGCACCTGGACGGTAGGCACCGATGCGCGCCTGCATATCCCCGTGGCCGACACCGCCGGCCGCCTGCTCACTTTTGAATACGACCAACTGCCGAGCCGCGCGCTCCAGGGCCAGCGGGTCGACATCACGGTCAACGGCACCCTGGCCGCCCAGTGGGCACACCCGTCGCCCAAGCATGTGATCCGCCAGATCCGGGTGCCCGCGGAGGTGGTGGCGCGGGGACATGGGGTGCTCGATATCGCGCTGCACCTTCCCGATGCCACCAGCCCGAGCGCCACCGGCTTCAACACCGATGACCGGCTGCTCGCGCTGTACATGCAGAAAATAGAAATGCGCAGGCTCAACCCCGATGGAGAGTAAGCACCCCCCCCGGTCCGGCAGATGGATCTCTGTCGGCCTGCCGCTGCTGCTGGGTACCATCGCGTTCTGGGCCTTTACCGGCGGCGCCATCCTGGACCCGGCCAACCTCCCCTGGCTCATGAACCAGGGCGACTCGGCGCAGCACTACACGGGCTGGCAGTTCCTGCGGCAGCAGCCGGTGCTGCAGTGGCCCCTGGGCAAAACACCCGCCTTCGGCGAGACGCTGGGCAGCTCCATCGTCTTCACCGACACCGTGCCGCTGATGGCGCTGTTGCTGCATCCCTTCAGTGCGCTGCTGCCGGCCGACTTCCAGTACTTCGGCCTGTGGATCCTGTTATGCTTCATGCTGCAGGCGCTGTTCGGCTGGCGCATCCTGGCGCGTTTCACCACCGACCGGGCCCTGCTTGCGGTCGGCACGGCATTTTTCGCACTGTCGCCGGTCATGCTGTTCCGCCTGCTCGGGCATGAGGCGCTGGTGGGGCAGTGGGTGCTGCTCGCCGCCATCGACCTGTGCCTGCAGGAGCGGCGCACCACCGGCCGCTGGGCGCTGCTGTTGGGCACCACCTGCTTGGTCCACGCCTACCTCGTCGCCATGGTGGCGGCCCTGTGGGGCGTCGACGTGCTGCGCCGCCTGCTGCAACGTCGTATGCCCATGTGGGCCGCCGTGGGAGAGGGGGTTGCCGTGGTCGCGGCGGTGCTGCTGGCCGTCTGGGGCGCGGGCTACTTCTTTCCGGGTTCGTCGCAAGGCACGGGTTTTGGTGTCTACCGCTTCAACCTGCTCGCGCCGGTCGCCCCCTTCGGCATCTTCTCGGCCATCGTTCCCCTCAGCTTGCCGGGCGGCGACTACGAAGGTTTCGCCTACCTGGGGCTTGGCATGCTGCTGCTGCTGCCCTTTGCCGCGGCCGCCTTGCTGTGGCGCGGGGGTGTCCGGCCGCCCACGCAGCCCCGTTTGCTGCCGCTGCCGCTGGTGTTGGCGGCCCTGTGCCTGCTGGTGTACGCGGTGTCGAACCGCATCGCCTGGGGCACGGCCGAAGTGTGGCAATACGAGGTGCCTGCGTTCCTCGTGCCGCTGACGTCGACCTTCCGTGCCTCGGGCCGCTTTGCATGGCCTGCGGTCTACCTGGTGCAGATCATGGCGCTCGCCGCGGTCTGCGCGCGCTATCCCCGCCGCGTGGCCCTGCCGGTGGTCGCCCTGTGCCTGCTGGTGCAATGTGTCGAACTGGTCGCGCCGGCGCGCTACTTGCGCGAACGCTGGAGCGAAGCATGGTCCAGCCCCTTCGTGTCCCGGTTCTGGCAGGACATGGACGGCCGCTACCGCCGCATCGCCTACGCCGTTCCGCATTCCGAGGGCGACTCCCAGCTGGCGCTGCTGGCGGCCCGGCGTGGCATGTCCATCAACAGCGGCTACCTGGCACGGATCGATGGAGACCGCCTCCAGGCCCTGCGGGGGGCCATGGCACAGGAGGTGGGTGAAGGCCGGTTCCGGAACGACACGCTTTATGTTTTTGAAAACGAGGCCCAACTGCAGCAGGCGGCTGCCGCAGCAGGGTCCGGGGCGCTGGCGGTCAGCATCGACCGTTACCACGTGCTGGCACCCGACTGGTGCCGGGGTGCCGTGCCTTGCAATCTGCCGGCCTACCGGCAGCAACTGCTGGCGGCCGAACCCTTCACCGTCATGTTCGGCGCCGGCGGCAACGCCGGGCCCTATCAGGTCGCTGGCTGGGACGCCCCCCAGCCGTCGGGCACCTGGTCAGAAGGGACCGTGGCCTGGCTGCGCCTGCCGGTGCAGTCCACCGGCACGCAGGACCAGGTGCTGCGCCTGCATTTCAACGCCCTCGTCGTGGGCCGCAGCCGCCAGCAGCGCATCAGCGTGCTGGCCAACGGCGAATCCGTGGCCCAATGGACGTTCGGCGCCAGCCGGGGTTCGGTACGCGAGGTCCGCGTGCCGGCATCGCTGCTGGAGCGCCATCCGGGAACCATCGACCTCGAACTGCGCCTGCCCGATGCCACCAGCCCGCGCGATGCGGGTATCGGCCCCAGCGACAAGGCCCAGGCCGTTTTTATGCAATCCATCGACATCCTGCCGCCGCGGTAGGCTCCCGCCATGCAGTCCCGCAACCTCGCTTACCTGCCACGCCTGGACCATCTGCGCCTCGTCGCGGTGCTGCTGGTGTTCGCCTTCCACCTGTACCACCTCGACTACCGTGGTTTCACGCCCAACCCGTCTGCGGCATGGATCGCGCCCATCGTCGAGGGCCATACGGGTGTCGCCCTGTTTTTTGTACTGTCGGGGTTCATCTTCATGCTGATCGGCCTGCAGGGGCCCATCGACTACCGCGGCTTCCTGCACAACCGGTTGCTGCGCATTGCACCGCTGTACCTCACCGTCTTCGTGCTGGCGGCCTCGCTGGGCCGCGACAAATTCGCCGCCACCGACCTGCTGTATGTGCTGGTGCCCAATATCGGCACGCCGCCCACGTCCGACTTTTTCATCACCGGCACCGCCTGGACCATCGGGGTGGAATTCGCCTTCTACCTGGTCTTTCCCTTCCTGTGCCGCTTTTTCCTGCAGTCGGGATGGCGCTACCTGCTGGGGCTGGCCCTGGTGCTGGCGCTGTTCAAGCTCGCCGCCTACTTCATCGTCAAAAATCCCACGCACTTCTACTACTCCACCCTGGTCGGCCGGTTCGACCAGTTCCTGGTCGGCATGGCGGCCGCCCGGCTCTACGCGGAGCAGGGCCACCGGCTGGCGCGTTTTGCCTGGCCGCTGATGCTGGGCGCCGTTGGCGCGACCTATGCGGCGCTCTGGTCGCTGGCACGCTACGCCAGTTTCATGAGCCCCGACGGCCACCAGCCCCTGTGGATCGTGTGGTCGGCCATCGAAGCCCTGTGCTGGGCGGCGGTCATCGTGGCCTATCTGCTGCTGCCGGTATTCCGCGGTCGCCTGGCCGACAAGGCCGACCGCCTTGCGCGGTGGGGCGGCAGCATCAGTTTTTCTTTCTACCTCCTGCACGCCAGCGTGCTGTTCGTGTTGCTCCATACCCTGGGGGTGCTGCAGCTGACGCCCTGGTTCGCGGTCAACTACCTGGTCAATTTCGCGCTGGCATTCGCGGCATGCTGGGGCATGGCGACCGTCAGTTTTCTATGTATCGAGAAGCCCTTCCTGCAACTGCGCAGGCAGTACGTGAAGCCGGCCCCGTGACGCAGCATGGCGGCCCCCCGCTGCGGCTGCTGATCGATGTCAGCCACGTCCGCGCCACGCCGCACTACACCGGCATCCAGCGTTATGTGCGGCATACGCTGCGGCATGCCGCGGCCCTGGCCGGCCCGGCGGCCGGTGCCGGCATGGCGCCCGGGGACCTGTCGGTGGGCGCCATTGCAGCGGGCAGCGGCGGTTGCTGGTATGCGGTAGACACGCTGCCGCCCCATCCGCTCGAAGGGTTGCCGTCTCCGCAGGTCCTTTCGGCCCCCATGGATTCGGAAGAGGATTTCCTCCAGCCGGGTACCCACGTCCTGCTGGCCGACCGTTTCTGGCACACCGGTGCATGGGCCGCGCTGGATGCCCTGCTGGCGAGCCCCGCCGCTATCACCCTGGTGGTCTACGACCTCATTTCACTGCGCCGTCCCGAATGGTTTGCCGCGGGTGTGGACGAGCGCTTCAGGCATTACCTGCGCCAGGTGCTGCCGCGTGCGCAGCAGGTGGTGTGCCTGTCTGCCGCCGTGCGGCGGGACGTACGCGAATGGATGGCCGCCGAAGGCATCCCCGCCCCGCCGATCCTGGTCGTGCCCCCGGGCCACCAGGTGTGGTCGCCACCGATGGCCGCGGCCGCTGTCAGCGGAGCGCAGTCGCGCCCGCCGGAGGGCATTCCCCGGGCGTGGACCCTGGGCGGCGCGCGGTTTGTCCTGCAGGTCGGCACGCTGGAGCCGCGCAAGAACCACAGGCTGGCCTGGCAGGCCATGCAGCAGCTATGGCGTGCCGGCCGTACCGAAGGCTTGCTGGTCATCGGCCAGCCCGGCTGGCTCACCGACGATTTTTGCCAAACCCTGCGGCGCGCATGCGCGCATACCGGCTCGCCTGCTGCGCCGGTGGTGGTCTGGCTGGGCGAATGCACCGATTCCGCACTCGACTGGTGTTATCGGCATGCCGCAGCCGTGTTGTATCCGTCGTCCCACGAAGGGTACGGCCTGCCGCTGGCCGAGGCCGCGGCATCGGGCACGCCCGTCGTGGCCCACGATACGCCGGTGCACCGTGAAGTGGCTGCGCGGGCAGGGGGGCGCGTCAGCTGGACCAGCCTGGACCCGACCGTCTTGGCAGAGGCCCTGGCGTTGGCGCTGGATGCGCAGGATGTTCCTTTTTCGCCGGTGCCGCCACGCTCCTGGGCGCAGGCCACCGGCGAACTGGTGCTGGCGATGCGCCGGGCCTCGGCCTACGATCCGGCCGATCTGCAAGCCTAGCCCGTGAACAGCACGCCATTCTGGATCGTGCCGATCAGCGCGGTCTGGTTCTCATTCGATTCCGAAAAAGACAGCAGCACGTCCTGCCGGGTGCCCAGGCCCGAGTCCAGCAGGTTCTGGTAGTAGGTCAGGCCGGCGGCCTCGGGGGGACGGTGCAGCACATTCTGGTACATCTGCGTGACGAACGCGGTGGTGTTCAGTGCGCCATAGCGGGAGCTGAATTCCTGGCTCTGGACGAAGTTCTGGGCCACCAGCCAGGCGGGTGTTCCGCTGTCCAGCGAATGGATCCAGAAGCCGAGGCCGGCGGTATCGGGCTGCCGGTTGAACGCGGCCTGGTAGAGCCGGTAGGCTTCGCCGCCATGTTCCCCGAGCCCGATGTCCAGGGCAATGGTCGCATCGTCGAACTGCACCCGTTCGATGCTGGTCAGCGTATCCGTGCCGTCCGCGCCCGTCACCTGCACCGTGCTTCCGTTGCGCAGCACGTTGTAGCCGGTATGGGCGCCCAGCTCCACCGCCGTGTCGAGGCCGGAAGTGCCTTGCACCGACACGCTGCCATAACCCGGCACGAAGGTGTGCCCGTCGGGCGAGGTCAGCGTCTTGGTCACCGGCAGGCCCACGTCGCGGTACACCGCCAGATCGTAGTCCGACAGGCCCACCCGCTGCCCGTTGGTCGCCACCGGCGCCATCAGGTCGGTTTGCAGGCCGGCGGCCGTGTTGTCCACGTGGTAGATGGCGCTGCCGCCCGACGCCAGCAACGGCAGCGGCCCGCCATAGACGATCTCGGCCACCTTGCCGCCGAAGTACGGCTTGTTGTTGATCGAGATCAACTGCGTGTCGTAGTCCGAATAGGTGCTCGACGGCAGCACCGTGTTGTTGAAGAAGTCGCTGCGGTCCAGATAGCCGGTGAACGCGATGCCGTGCGTCATCTCGTGTGTCAGCACCGAAATCGCGTCGAACTTGCCCGCCGGCACCGTCGCCGCGCTGCCCAGGTAGCTGCTGCTCTGGTTGAAGAAGAGCTTGGTCAGGGTGACGTTGATCTCGGCCGTGGCCCCGTTCTGGTCTACCCCGCTGCGTATCTCTGCTGCCGCGGCGGTCTCCAGGATGGTGCCGCCCCCTGTGCGGAGCCCTTCGGTGATGACACCGGCCGGCCCGGCCTGCGCAATGGTCGAGCCGGTAATGGTTTCGTCCACCGTCACCGCCACGTCGATCACCGCATTCGACGCCAGGTACTGCCCGATCTGCTGGCCCGCCGCCTCGATCAGCGCCGCCACCAGCGCCGCCTGCGAGGTAAAACTGCCGCCGGGGTCCGAGTAGGAGCTCACGCGAAAAGTCGTCATGGACGCCATTAAAGCGGAAACCCGGCCTCCCGCGCCCATTACCGAGTGGCGCCGCGGTGTATCCGCTTGGTGTCCCGGTCACAATAGCGCCGCAATGACGACCCCACAACAAGTGCCCCAGGCCACCGAGGCAGACGAGGCGGGTGATCCCGCCGCCATCCCTTTCCCGCACCCCGCGCCGGTCGACGTCGCCGCCGGAGGCGCGCTGGTCCCCGACGCCGCCACACCGGCGCCGCCCGCGCGCCAGCCGCGCTACGCCCACGTCGACTCCCTGCGCGCCATCGCCGCCCTGCTGGTCCTGTGGGCCCACACCGCGGAAATCTACGCCACCCTGGGCCTGCAATCCGTCGGCAGCGCCGGTGTCATCGGCGTTGCCGTCGGCGGCCAGTGGATGAATGCCGTGGCGCACAGCTTCGACTTCGGCCGCATGGGGGTTGTCCTCTTCTTCGCCATCAGCGGCTTCGTCATCCCCGCCAGTCTCAAGGGCACTCGGGCCGACGGCCTGCGCCGCTTCGCCATTTCGCGTTTCTTCCGGCTCTACCCGGCGTACTGGTTTTCCATCCCGCTCGGTGCCATCACCTTCTACTGGATCTGGGGAAAACCCTTCAGCGCGTACGAATTCGCGCTCAACTTCACCATGCTGCCCGGCGCCCTGCACGTGCAGCCCGCCGAAGGCCTGTACTGGACGCTGGCCACCGAACTCCAGTTCTACTGCCTCTGCGCCGTCCTGTTCGCCGTCGGCGGTCTGCGCCGCATCCGCGTGCTGGCGGGCCTGACCGTCGTCTTTGCCCTGGTTTTCGCCAAATACGGCGGCGCGTCCCGCGGCCTGCTCGGTGCCCACCTGTCCATCATGCTGTTCGGCACCCTGTGCCGCTACTACCTCGAATCCGACCGCCAGGCCCGCCGCAGCCAGCTGCTCGGTATCTTCCTGCTCGGCTATGCACTGGTGTGGGCGGCGCTGCCCTTCGTGGCGGTGTGGCAGATCCAGGCCGGCCGCTGGAGCGAAGCCAGCCTCTTCCTCTACCGCACCTACGCCATCGGCCTGGGCATCTTCTGCGTCGGCCTCACCGCCGTGCGCATCCGCTGGCGCTTCGCCGCCTGGATGGGCGAAATCAGCTACTCCCTGTACCTGCTGCACCCCGTCGTGCTCTACGGCTTCTTCTGGCTGCTGCTGCACTACGGCCCTGCCGGCCTGTACGGCCTGCACCTGGGGGTCTACGTCGGCGCCGTCGCGGCCACCACCGTGCTGCTCTCGGCCCTGAACTACCACTACCTCGAAAAGCCCGCTATCCGTCTCGGCAAGTACTTCGCCCACCGCACCCCGGCCAACCTCGCGCGCGCCACGCCCGAATCCTTCCCCTGAACCTGGCGCATGACTGCCGCCCCGGCCGACGACGCCGTTCCTTTTCCCCACCCCGCGCCCACCGACGTCACCGACGACGGTGCGCTGGTGCCCGACGCGGCCACGCCCGCCCCTCCCGCCCGCCAGCCGCGCTACCCCCACGTCGACGCCCTGCGTGCCATCGCCGCCCTGTTCGTCGTCTGGGGCCACGCCACCGAAACCATTTCCAAACTCGGCCTGGAATACCTGGGCGGCGCCATCGCCCTGTGCCTGCCTACCGGCGGCCAGTGGATGAACGAGGCCTCCACCGACTTCAACTTCGGCCGCATTGGTGTCGTGCTGTTCTTTGCCATCAGCGGCTTTGTCATCCCCGCGAGCCTCAAGGGCGGCCGGATGGCGGGCCTGCGCCGCTTTGCCATCTCCCGGGTGTTCCGCCTGTACCCGGCCTACTGGCTGTCCATCCCCCTGGGCTTTCTCACCTCCTACTGGATGTGGGGTACGCCGTTTTCCTGGAAGGATGTTGGGCTCAACTTCACCATGGTGCCCGAGCTCCTCGGGGCCCAGCCCGCCGAGGGCCTGTACTGGACCCTCGCCACCGAACTCCTCTTCTACGGCACCTGCGCCCTGCTGTACGCCGTCGGCGGCCTGCGCCGCGTGCGGGTCATCGCCACCCTGACGCTGCTGCTGGCCCTGGTCTGCGTCCGGTACCGCGGCTACCCCCAGTGCTTCCTGGCCGCGCACCTGTCCATCATGTTCTTCGGCACCTTGTGCCGCTACTACCTCGAATCCGACCGCCAGGCCCTGCGCAGCCGCCTGCTCGGCCTGTTTATCCTTGGCTACGCGCTGGCCTGCGTGCTGCTGCCCCTCGTCGCCGCCTACAAGCTCCAGGCCGGCCGCTGGCCCGAGTTCTACTACTGGACCACCCGCAGCTACGCCATCGGCATCGGCCTTTTCTGCGTCGGCCTCACGGCGGTGCGTATCCGCTGGCGCTTCGCCGCCTGGCTGGGTGAAATCAGCTATTCCCTGTACCTGCTGCACCCGGCCGTGCTGTACGCACTGCTCTGGGCGCTGCTCCGCTGGGGGCCGGCCGGCCTCTATGGCCTGCACCAGAGCGTCTACCTGCTGGCCGTGGCCGCCGTTACCGTGCTGTTGTCGGCCCTCAGCTACCACTACCTCGAAAAGCCGGCCATCCGCCTCGGCAAGCACCTGGCGCACCGTCCGCCGGCCAATGTGGCACGCGCGGCACCCAAAAGATCTGAAAACCCACCGGCAGCGCATACCCGGGATGTGCGAATGTAAAAATCCGCAGTGCCCTTCTACCCCCACCTCCCCGTGACCCATTCTTCAGCGCCCGTGCCAGCCGCCCATTTCCGGTGGTGGCTGCTGCTCGCGGGAGCGATCTGCTCCTTGCTCATCCTGCTGCCCGTGCTGTCGCACGAAGGCTGGCCGGCCAACCACGACTTCACCGCCGCGGCATTGCGCATGGGAGCCCTTGTCGAGCAATGGAAGCTGGGCCATCCGCTGCCAGTGTGGTCGGCCCGTGAGCAGTTCGGGCACGGCTCGCCGCTGCTGGCGCTGTACCACAAGAGTTTCCTTTACCTCTCCGGCCTCATCGTCTGGGCCACCGGCAGCGCCAAGGGGGGCATCGCGGGCGCTACCTGGGTGTGCCTGGTCGGGGCTTTCTGCGGCCTGGGCCAATGTGTGCACCGGGCGCTCGACGGCCGCCGCCCGGCACTGGCCCTGTTGGGGGGCGCCCTGCTGGTCTCCAGCAACTATGCGACCACCGACTGGCTCGTGCGGGGCGCGTTCGCCGAGTTGTCGGCGTTTGCCGTGCTGCCGTGGGTGTTCGCCTGGTGCATCACACTCATCCGCAAGGGGCTGTGGGGCTGGTGGCTGGGCCCGGTGCTGGCGCTGCTGGCACTGTCGCATACCGCACTAGGGCTGTTCGTGGCCATTCCGGTGCTGCTGGCGGTAGCCGTGGCCATCTGGCGCTGGCGGCGTGGTGCGCGGCGCTGGCTGCGGCCTGCTGCCGCCAGCGCCGCGCTGGGCGCCGCCATCGTGCTGCCTTTTGCCCTCCCCATGGCCGCCCTGGGGCGCTTCAACCGCATCGGCGAGCTCACCGCCAGCCCGGGTTTCAACCCCATGACCACCCATCTGCCCTGGCAGAAGTTCTTGTGGGATGCCGGCTACCACTGGGGCGACACCTGGCAGAGCATGACGGTGCAGCTGGATACCGGCCTGTTGCTGGCGCTGCCGGTGTTTGCCGTGCTGGCGCTTGCCGCTGCCTTGCGGCCAGGCCGTGCCGTGCCGGGGGAGGGCGCGGTTGCCCTGTTCCTGCTGGGCACGCTGGCCGCCATGGCGTGGCTGCAAAGCGAGCAGGCCTTCGGTTTCTACCAAACCGTGCCGGGTGCCATCTACCTGCAATTCTCCTGGCGCCTCCTGGCCTACATCACCGTGGCGCTCACCCTGTGCGCCTGCCTGGCCCTGGCGTGGCTGCTGGACAGGATGGTGGGTCGCGCACCGTCGGCTGCCGTGTGGGCGGTCGGCGCCATGCTGCTGGTGTCTACCGCCAACAACAAGCCGTGGTGGAGCGGCCTGCGCTACGAATGGATTGCCCCCGCCACGCTGCAGGGCGCATTGCGCCAGGACTACGTGGCCGCCGGCGAATTCCTGCCGCTGGTGGACTGGCCCCGCGCAGCCGATCCGGTAGCCATCATCGATCAGACGCGCAACTTCCTCGGCCATGCGCGGCTTCCGGCCGGTTGCACCCTGGCGCCTGTGGGGAACGACCCCACCGCCGCTGCTTCTTCCCGCACCTGGCGCGCAAACTGCGAGCACGCTGCCACCATCGCCCTGCCGGCCTTCGCCGCGCCGGGCATGTATGTTTCCCTGGTGTTGCCCGGTACCAGCGGGTGGACCCGGCTGCCCACGCTGCGCACCTGTGCCGACCCGCGGGTGCAGGTGGCCCTGCCGGCCGGCAGCACCGCGCTACGTATCGACTACCCCGGCTGGCGCAGCACGGTGCGGGCCGTGTTCACCCGGCCAGGGTTCGATTTTCGCCGCGATTGCGCTCCGGCTCCAGGCTAGCCGCGCGCGCCATCTGCCACAGTACGTCTTCCAGCCCGCGGGTGAAGCCCGCCACATCGCACAGGGGGGAGGCCGCCATGCGCGGGCGCAGGCCGAGGTACAGCGCCAGCCTCCAAGGCAACTGCGCTGTCACAGGCGCGACACCTTGAGGTCTGGTTTGTCTCCTGGGCCAAGGCGTCGTCATTTAGGAATCATCTGCCCGGCGAGTTCCACCAAAAGATGGTTCTCCAGTGCATTTTTCGTGGCCACGGCCCACAGGTCTAGTCCGCGAGAACGGCGCTTGCTCACTATGGCCGCGAACCCGGCGGATATAAGCGCTACGGTCAGGGATTTTTCCGTAAAGCCGCACTTGTGTGCCATGTAAAGGTTGCCCGCAGCTATGGCCGCAGCGTGTCCGTAAAGCACGTCCAACGGCGTGATGGGGCCGGCTGGGGATTGGTACATAGCATCCGTCAACTTGTCCTGTGCAATCAGTGCGCACACGGTCTGAAGATCCGGGCAGGTGATCAGCGCAAAACCCGTCGGTTTGAGCACGCGCAAGAACTCTTTCAACACCAGCGGCACTTCGTGTGCATACACATGTTCTATGTTGTGCGACGAATAGAGCGCGTCTACGCTGTCGGTCTCGACCGCGGCCATGTTCATCATGGAGCCCACGATGTCCGGTTCATTCTTGGCGTCTATATCCAGGCGTATTTCCCGCCATGCCGGCTGGCTGAATGCCTGCGGCAAGGCCGCGCCGTTTTTTCGGTGGCCCGAACCGACATGCAGAACGGTCTTGATGTTCATAGGGATTTTTGAAACTGACTCAAGTGAGGTTGCGCTCGCAGGAAGATAGGTGATGATCTTATCCATGGCTGACGACCAGTGAAGTGTCGCTTGCCTTGGTTAGGCTGCGCCGTATAAGCTGACGCGCCGCCAGCAGCGACGATAGCGCCCCATGACGCAAGTCGATCTGGCCTGAACCTGGGCGCCGAGAGGACCGGCAGGCGGGAATTCCCTGATGATGAATCAGGTGGTGCCGTAGGCGCGCTACTCGAACTGGTATCGCCCCATGCCCCCGAAGGCAAGAGGGACGCCCACCCTTTGCGGTAGAAGCCATGCTACGCGTTCACTTCATGCTGCAATGGTTCAACCTCAGTGACCCGGCCCCGGAAGAGTCGCTGCACGACATACCGCTGTTCCGGGAGTTCGCAGGCCTGGACGACTGGACCACCCGCCTTCCCGACGAGACCACCATCCCGCGATTTCGTCCCTGCTGGACAAACACAAGCTCGCTCCCCAGATCCTGGCATGGGGTGGATGCCGACTCGGGCCTAGTGCACACCGTCCATGACACCCCCGAAACCAACGGCCTGTTGCACGGGCAGGAAGTCGATGCCTCGGCGATGCGGGCTACCAGTGCACACACAGGCGTGAGGTTTTCGATGTGTCAGGTATGGTTGCGTGTTTCCTAACTGTCACATCGCTCAAGTACGACCTACGATAGCTCATCGCGGGATGCATCGCTTCTTAGCTCTACCGCAATATGCTCTTCACCAACGACCCTTTCCCGTTGCAGATATCGTCTGACGCCAGCGCCATGAAGAGGGTAAGCACATTCTTCTCGCACTACGACGCCATGGTCTTCCTCACTGACTACGCTTACGCGGAAATTGGACGCGGCTCCCTTGGCATTGCCGGCTGTTTGTTCTACAACGCACAGGAGTTTCAAGGTTGCGTTGGCAACGTAGGCCAGTTCTGCAACTATGCAAAAGGCTGTCAACTTTTCGCTGGCGGTTCCCATCAGAACGAACTACCGGTCAACATGGTATTTGGCGGCCTTCCGATTTTTAACGAGGCAGCGATACGCACAGGTGCTTTATCTCTCCGAACCTCGAAGCAACGGCCGTTTAGTATTGGTCATGGCGTCTTGCTATCGGCAGATACCAAGGTTATGTCGGGCGCGCATGTAGCCGATGGAGTGGTGATCGCAGCCAATGGCATGGTGAACGGCACGACGGACGCCTTTGCGATCTACGGCGGGCTTCCTGCACGAAAGCTCAAAGACCGGTTTGACGATAGGACCAAGGCAAAGGTGGCGACGGTTCGATGGTGGGATTTCGAGACAGCTTACCTGCTGAATAATATGGCTCGGCTTCAAGAGCTCGCGGTGGACACCGAAGTTGCTCATGTTTACAGAAAGGCAACGCCAAAATTGGTATGGAGAGGCAGTGCAACGGGGACTGAGGTTCATCTCATAGGGTTTTTCGATGGACAGATACGGCCAATCGCCGAAGCACCGCGAAAGGTCCAAGAATATGTGGCACAGGCCGCAGGCCCCGGACCTTACTACTGGCTCGCGGACATGTGGTCTGAGTGATGCTAACCACGTGCCCGCTCGGCAATCCGAATGACTCTTTCAGCCGACTGGGTAGTCATTTATCTAGCGAGATCGATTAAAAAAAGCTGCAACCTCGAACTGTTTCCATGGCAACGCTCACAGATCCAGCCCAAGACGGAGCATGCTTGCGATGAGGAAATTCCGCGAACATCAGTGCTGCGTTCAAGGATTTTCAGTCAAGCTGTGTTGATGTTCCAAGT
This sequence comes from Pseudomonadota bacterium, assembly GCA_040390235.1. Classification (GTDB taxonomy): domain Bacteria; phylum Pseudomonadota; class Gammaproteobacteria; order Burkholderiales; family Burkholderiaceae_C; genus Xylophilus. The sequence goes on from JAZJYT010000059.1 coordinate 34,793, forward strand.
AAATGTTGCCGACTCTATGGGCGTAACGTATCCGTATATTCAGTAGAATGCTGGACTTCAACTGCGGCGTACGCAGAGTTCCGTCAATTTGTCCTGCGCCACCAGTGCGCGCGTCATCTGAAGATCCGGCCAGGTGATCAAGGCCCGCTGGCTTCCGGTCAGGCTAATAGTTCAAGTGGGGGCGAGTCACCGCCAACTGCCACAGCACATCCTCCAGCCCCCGGGTAAAGCCGGCCGCGTCGCACAGGGGGGACGCCGCGACGCGCCCGCGCAGGCCCGCATGTAGTGCGTCCAGCCGGGGCAGGTCCGCTGCCAGGGTGCTGGCGATGCGCAGGTAGTCGTTGGCATCCGATGCCGCCAGCTCGGGCAGGCCGACGGTCTGCAGCAGCGCCAATGTCTGCCTGCTCACCACCCGCTCCTGCGGCCAGGTCACCACCGGCACGCCCATCCACAGCGCCTCGCAGCTGGTCAATCCGCCCGTGAAGGGAAACGGGTCCAGCGCTATGTCGATGTCCCCGTACTCTTTCAGCGCATCCACGTGGAAAGACGGTCCCCGCAGGTCCAGCCGTGCCGGGTCCACCCCGTGCGCGGCAAATGCCTCGCGCACCCGGGCGCCGTAGGCCGGGTCCAGAAAGGTGCGCCACTTCAGCACCAGCCGTGCCGTGGGCACCGCCAGCAGCAGCCGCGCCCACAGGTCGAACACCCGGCCGTTGAGCTTGGCGCTGTTGTTGAAGCAGCCAAAAGTCACATGCCCGTTGCGCTGCGCCGGTAACCCGGCCGGCACGGGTGGCATAAAGGGAACCGGCACATAACACCAGCGCCCCTGGGGCATACGCACCACGGTTTCGGTGAACTGGGTTTCCGCCCCCGGCGGTGCGTGGGCGGCATCCAGCAGCACCGCATCCATCACCGCCAGTCCGGTCGTGGCGAAGTAGCCCAGCCAGCTGACCTGCACCGGGGCCGGCCGGCGCGCGAACATCGTCAGCCGCGAGCCCGCGGTGTGGCCCGAAAGGTCCACCAGCACATCGATGCCATCGGCCTGCACCTGCCGGGCCAGCGCCGCGTCATCCAGCGCGCCCACCATGCGCAGGGAGCAGCTACGCGCCAGTTGTTCCGTCACCCAGTCGCGCTGGGGCCCCGCGTGGTAGGCAAACGCCAACACCCGCGCCGGATCGTGGCTGGCCAGCACGTCCTTGGCCAGCAAGCCCACCGTGTGCTGGCACAGGTCGGCCGATACATAACCCACCCGTAGCGGGCGCAAGGGCTGGCCTGCCCCATCCAGCAACGGCGTGGCCGGGGCCGGGCGGGGCGGCGGCGGTACATGTCCGGCCAGCCAGCGGCCCCAGGCCTCGGCCGCGGCGCGTTTGGTGGCAACTGGCACCATGTCGTCGTATTCCTGGCTTACCAGCAGGTTGCGCCGCATCACTATATGGTCGGGCTGCAGGGCCAGCGCCGCGCTGTACAGGGCGGTGCAGCCCGTCGCATCGCCCAGGTCGCGCGCCACATTCGCCAGGTTGGCCAGGGGGCGCACGTCGTCGGGCCGCAACTGCCGGGCAGCGTCGAAGTAGCGGCCGGCGTCGCTGGCGAAGCCGGCCGCCATCAGCACCGAGCCAATGTCGAGCAGTTGCAGAAAGCTCCCCGCGAGCACGGCCGTATCCCCCAGCGCCATGGCCTGGGCGCGGGCATCATCGAACCGGCCCTGCGCGGCCAGCAGCGAGATGCCCTGCATGCGCCGCAGATGCTCATCTTTAATATGCGGATCTGTTTCTGACACGTACTAAGCTTGATTATCAAAGGTAAAGAAAGAGTATTTGGGTGACGCTCACAGCCGAGCATAGCCGAGGTCATGGTGGCCTCCTATATGAAAAATGGCATGCTCCTATATGAATATTTGTCAACCAAAATGACCGTTCGACAGCGAAAAAGCCCACGTTTTTTGCTGCAATGTGATGCATGTCACAAAATAGCCCTTGCCCTGGCCTATAGTCCACGCAGCCCCAGCGATGGGTGCGCAGGGGGCCACAAGCGCCCGGCACTAGTCGTGAAGGTTGCGGTACCTGGCCCCTGTGCTAGAGTGCCGGAGTCTTCTATCGATAGATGGCATTAACTTCCCCTTTTTTGGAGTTTCCTAAATGGCTCTTTCCCAAATCCAGATCGAACAACTGTACGTTTCGTACTTCGGTCGTCCCGCTGATTTCCAAGGTGTTCAGTTCTACCTGAACAACAACTCCACCGCTGACCAAGTTGCCGCGACCTTCGCCGCGTCCGCCGAGTCCAAGTCGCTGTTCGGCAGCCTGTCGACCCCCCAGCTGATCAACGCGATCTACCAGAACCTGTTCAACCGCGACGCTGAAGTTGCCGGCCTGACCTACTGGACCAATGTCATCAACAGCGGCCTGGCAAACGCCGCCAGCGTGGCCCTGGCCATTGGCAACGGCGCCCAAGGTGCTGACCAAGTGGCCGTGGCCAACAAGGTCACCATCGCCAGCAACTTCACCACCGCGCTCGGTACCAGCACGGCCAACATCCTGGGTTACTCCGGTGATGCAGCTGCCGCTTCGGCCCGCGCTTTCATCAAGACCGTTGATTCGACCACTGCTTCGGTCACCACTGCAACCAACGGCCTGTCGGCTGCTGTTGCCTCGGCAGTCGCACTCGGTGGCGTTGCCGGCACGATCTTCACGCTCACCACTGCAGCTGACAGCTTCATCGGCGGCACGGGCAATGACGTGTTCAACACGTTCATCGACGGCACCACCGCTGCGAATTCCACGATTTCTGCTGCTGACTCGATCAACGGCGGCGCTGGCATCGACACGCTGAACGTGACGCTGTCGAATGCTTCCGTGGCTCTGCCTGCAGCATCGATTTCCAATGTTGAAATCATCAATGTGCGTGCCGCCGGCTTCGCGCTTGCCGCCACCGACCTGTCTACTCTGGGCTCCGCTGTTACCACCTTCAACTCCGACCGTTCCACGGCTGGCGTGACGGTGACGAACCTCGCCAAGGGTGGCTCTTTTGGTGTCATCGGTGACGGCACCGCCGGCAACGTTGGCACGCTGGCATTCGGCTACGCTTCTGGCGCTGACGCTGCTATCCTGAACATCGGCGGCGGTGTCAAGGGCACTTCGGGCACCACCGGTCCTGCCGTGACCGTTACTGGCTCGGGCGTTCTGTCCACCACCATCAACGTCACCGGCTCCGTAGCCAACCAAACCGGCGTTATCACCAACGCTGCGACGTCGAAGGCCACGACCATCAACGCTTCGTCCAACCTGACCGCCATCGGTGGTTTGGTTACCACGGCCGACACCAAGCTGACCGTTACCGGCACGGGCACGGTCAACTTGTCCAAGACGACGGCCGACTATGACACCGCGCTGAACAACGCAATCGTCACGATCGACGCATCCGCCATGACGGCTGGTGGTTTGAAGGTCCTGGCAGGTAACTCCACCACCATCAAGTTCACCGGCGGTGCTGGTGCTGATGGCTTCGGTCTGGGTGCTGTGCTGGCGACGGGTGCTGCGGTTGACGGCGGTGCTGGTACCGACACGCTGTATGTTGGTGGCAACTCCGCGTACGTTACGTCCGCCACGGGCGCGTTCATCAAGAACTTCGAAATTGTTGATGTCACGACCGCTACCATTGACTTGGACAACCTGTCGGCCAACAACACCCTGACGGGTCTGCGTGTCGGTGGTTCGGCCACCGTCAGCAACATCAATGCTGCTACGGCTGGCGCGGTGACGGTTTATGCCAACGCCACCCCGGTCCTGAACGTCAAGGGTTCGACCAACTCCGGTCAACTGGATACGGTTTCCATCGACGTGAACGACGGCGCTACCGCGGTCAATACCATCACCCTGACCGCCCCCACGCTGACCGGCGTTGAAACCCTGAAGCTGAATGCGACCGACAACATCACGGTCACTTCGCTTGCCAATTCGCTGGCACTCACCGCTATCACTGTGACGGGCGCTGCAAACACCAGCATCACGACCACGGCGATTGCCCTGAACCCCAACACGGTTGTCGACGCCAGCGCTGCTACGGGTAACTTTACGCTGGACGCTACTGGCGCCACGGCTAACGGCTACACCATCAAGGGTTCCGCAGGCACCAACATCATCACCGGTGGCTCCGCTCCGGTGATCGTTGACCTGACGAAATCCGTCGCCAAGGCTGACCAGCTTATCATCACCTCGGCCACCGGCAGCAACATCAATGCTGTGCAGCAAGTGTCGGGCTTCACCAACGCAACGTCGACGGGCGACAAGCTGGACGTCATTAATACTGGCGTCGTTGCTGCTAACGTGGCTGCCGGTACCGCCACGGGCGTTACCAACCTGACCGCACAGATCACGAACGGCGTGATCACGTTTGCTGGCTCCGCTGCAACGACTGCAACGTTCACCGACAAGGTGAATGCTGCTGCAACGTTGGCTGGTACCACCCAGTACACGGAAGTGGCCTTCGAGCACGCTGGCAACACCTACGTCTTCGAACAAGGCGATACCACCGCGACCTACGCGGCTGGCGTTGACCTGATTGTTCAACTGACCGGTGTCACTGGCGTCACCACCCTGTCGGCCACGGCTTCCGGTGCCAACACCGTGTGGGCTGTCTAAAGTAGGCTTTATAGGGTTCTTCTTGTAAAAGAAGAATTCAGTAAATCGAGCCCCCTGCTTCTTCGGAAGCAAGGGGCTTTTTAGTTTTTGGGAGATCTGATTGAGTGACTGGACCGCAGGTTATATTGCCGACATCGGGTATACGTACGGCTACTACCAAGAGTTGAATCCGTTACGGATGCAACTCGCTTTAGCCTATGCTGGCGTGGCTGCGCCAGACGTCACAGATGCATGCGAACTGGGTTTTGGCCAAGGCATTAGCATTAACTTTCATGCGACAGCGACGGGGCAGATGTGGTTCGGCACCGACTTCAACCCGGGGCAAGCAGCTTTTGCGCGATCATTGGCGCATGCAGCGGGGACAAATGCCTTGCTTTTCGATGATTCTTTCGAAGAGTTCTCTTCGCGCAAAGACCTGCCCCAGTTCGATTTCATCGGTCTCCACGGCATCTGGAGCTGGATTTCAGATGCGAACCGCGCTACGCTTATCGATTTCATCCGCACTCGCTTACGTATCGGAGGGGTGCTTTATGCCAGTTACAACATACTGCCAGGCTGGGGCCCAATGGTTCCATTGCGCGATATGCTGGCGCAACATAGCGATACACTTAGCGGATCAAGTGTCAGTCGCGTGGAGCGCATCGACGCGGCCTTGGCCTTTGCAGAAAAGTTGTTCGCAATGGAGCCAAAGTATGCGCTTGCCAATCCCCAATTAGCGGAGCGCTTGCGTGATCTACAAAAGCAAGACCGCCATTATTTGGCGCATGAATATTTCAATAAGGACTGGCGTCCGATGCCGTTCGCGGCGATCGCCGATCAGTTGGCGTCAGCAAAGCTCCAGTACGCAGCATCGGCTCACTACATCAACCACGTCGATGACGTAAATTTGTCGGCGGCCCAACGGGAACTGCTCGCCGGCATCACCGACGCGACGTTCAGGCAGACTGTCCGGGACTTCATCGTCAATGAGCAGTTCCGCAAAGACTATTGGGTCAAAGGTGCGCGTGCGCTAACCCCCTTCGAAAGAGTCGCTGCCCTGGGGCGACAATGGGTTGTCCTCCTCACTCCGGTCCAGCAAATACAGCTGACGGTGACGGGAGCCTTAGGCGAAGCCACCCTGCAAGAGGCCACCTTCGGCCCCGTCATCGAAGCGCTGTCCGACCATTCGCCGAGGAAAATTTCGGAACTGGTCGAGATGCTCAAGCCTGCGAGCGTCAGTATGCCGAACATCATGCAGGCCCTCATGCTGTTGATCGCAAAGGGCGATGTCGCACCCGCACATTGCAACGGGGCTACGCAGGAAGCAAAAACCAAGACAGACGCAGTCAACAAGTACATGCAACACCTGAGCATGTCACGAGAAGATGTCGGCTATCACGTCAGCCCTCTGACCTCCGCAGGACATGCGGTCAGCCGAATCGAGCAACTTTTTCTTGACTCACTGGGACAGGGCTTTAGGACTCCCGACGAACTCGCAACCACGGTATGGCAGCTCTTCCAACTGCAGGGGCATCGCGTGCGCAAGGGCGGAGAAGTTCTTCAGGAGTCGGCCGAAAATATAGCGGAATTGCGCCTAAAGGCCGAGGAATTCCTCCAAGTACGGCTCCCCCTGTTGCGAACGCTCCAGATCGCTTGAGAGGAGGCGTGTGTTGTTGGTTGACCACTCCGGCACAGGATAGACGGAGAATTGCTTGTTTTTCATATAGGAGGAGCTAGAATTCATCTCCTATATGAAAATTCTGCTGCAAATTCCGCTGACCACGGACGCTGAACAGTCTCGGCGGCTCCTGGACCTGCAGGCGGCCTTTGCAGAGGTATGCAATGCCTTGGCGCCTCAGGTGCAAGCTACGCGTTGCTGGAATCGAGTGGCCTTGCACCACATGGCCTACAAGAGTTTGAGGGAAAAATTTCCCGCAATAGGCTCGCAAATGGTTTGCAATGCCATTTATTCAGTATCACGAACTTGCCGGCATGTCTTTCAGCGCGCGGACAGTCCCTTTAATATCACCCGATTAGGTGCCGGACCTTTACCGCTACTGAATTTTTCCGATACGAGTCCGGTCTATTTCGATAGACATACACTGAGCATAAAAAAAGGCCAGTTGTCTATGTATACCCTTGACGGGCGTATGCGTTTTCAACTTGCCCTGAGTCCAGAGGATGAAGGCAATTTCCAGAGGTTGAAGCTGAATGAAATTATACTTTCTCGCCGACACGAAAATAGATTTTTATTGTCATTTACCCTCTCGGATGATTCGGTCGAGAAAATAACTTTGGCTCAAGATTTATCCGTGGAGCCGGAGATTCCGGAATATATCGTTGTGCATGGTGTAGCATGAAAATACAAAAACCAAAAACCGAACTGCGCCAAGCGGTCGATGATCTGAGGCCGTATTTCAAAAGAGCATTTCTCTTCAGCTTTTTTGCTAGCATACTGGTCCTTGCTCCAAGCGCTTATATGCTTGAAGTTTATGATCGAGTGGTCAATAGCAGAAATCACGTCACATTGGTCATGCTGACGCTGGTAGTGATTTTTTCCTATGTGATTATGGAGATGCTTGAGTGGGCGAGGGACGGGGTTCTGCATCAAGCGAGCCATGTGCTGGACCGGAAAATGTCGCATCGGGTTTTTGATGTCATATTTGCTGCGAATCTTGCTCGACTACCGGGCGGGACGGTGCAAGTGATGAATGACTTTAGGGTTGTGCGGGAGTTCTTAAATACCCCGATCCTCCCATCGTTGATGGAGGCGCCCGTTGCACTCACATTTCTGGTCTTGATATTTGCAATGAGCCCAGTGCTGGGCTGGTCGGCGGTGGTAGGGGCGGTAGTGCAGGTCTTTGTCGCTTGGCTCAATGAGCGTGCCACGCTGGGGCCGCTGACTGATGCCAACCGTAGCGCCATCGCGGCACAGAGCTATGCAGATAACTCCCTCCGCAACGCCGAGGTGATCGAGTCTATGGGGATGTTGCGCAATATCTATGGCCGATGGATGGAGAGGCAGCGCGAATTCTTGAAGATGCAGGCACGCGCATCGGAAAGTGCCGGTATTTTTCAGTCTATTTCAAAATTGCTTCAAAACATCATGGGGTCGTTGCTGCTGGGCGTTGGCTGCTGGCTGCTAATGCAGAACGAACTGAATGGTGGCGCGGGCATGATGATTATTGGGTCTGTGTTGGGGGGGCGAGTCCTTGCTCCGCTGGTACAAATAATTGCACAGTGGCGCTTGGTAATTAATTTCAGGGATGCATGGGGGCGGCTTGACAGTCTCCTGCAGATCATTCCAGAACGCCCAGCTACCATGGAGTTGCCTGTTCCTTCGGGGCGGCTTCAGGCCGATGCCTTGGTTGCCGCCGCTCCCGGCAGCAATATACCCATTATCAGAAATGCGTCCTTTTCCTTAGAGCCAGGCGAAGTTCTTGCTGTTGTGGGGCCGTCTGCTTCGGGCAAAACAACGCTCGCGCGACTGCTGGTAGGAATCTGGCCATCATTGGGCGGCAAGGTGCGGCTTGATGGTGCCGATGTCTATGCGTGGGACAAAACGGAATTGGGGCCTCATGTGGGCTATCTCCCGCAGGGGGTCGAGCTCTTTGCCGGCTCCGTGGCCGAAAACATCGCCCGCTTCGGTGAGGTGGAGATGCATAAAGTGGAAGGCGCGGCCCAGCTCGTGGGGCTGCATGAATTCATTCTTACACTGCCTCAAGGATATGAGACTCAGGTTGGGCCCGAAGGTGCTCGGCTGTCGGGCGGGCAGCGTCAGCGGGTCGGTCTCGCGCGCGCACTCTATGGCGATCCTGTTTATGTCGTTCTCGACGAGCCGAATTCGAGTCTGGACGATGAAGGCGATGCGGCTTTGGCCTCCGCCATCCTGCAGTTGAAGGCAAGAGGAACGACATTCGTTGCAGTGACCCATCGAACTAGTTTGCTGGGGGTCGCCGACAAGATGTTGGTCATTCGGGATGGTATTCAGCAGCTTTTCGGGCCGCGTGATGCCGTGCTTGCTGAGCTGGCGAAGGCGAACACACCTCCCGCCCCGGCTCCCGCTCAGGGGCCGTCGCAGCAGGGGCCGCTGATCGCTGCATGATCTGGCCGCAATCTTCCCAAAGTTAGTATGAAAAAATTTTCCTTTTTTAGCCGCAGCGAGTTGGCGGCGGTGTTGTGGACATTCAGGCGAGAGTTCCTGGTGGTGGGCGTATTCAGCTTCGTCATCAACTTGCTGGCTTTGTCCCCAACGCTGTACATGCTACAGATCTACGATCGGGTGCTTGCAAGTCGTAGCGATGTGACACTAGTGTTCGTTTCTCTGCTGACGCTGTTCTTCTTCTTCGTAATGGCATTCGCAGAATGGTCTCGATCTCGCCTCCTGGTGCGGGCAGGGGTACTGATCGATGCGCGCTTGAGTACCCGAATCTTCAACGCAAGTTTTGAATCTCATCTGATGAGCGCAGGAGGAAATCCCTCGCGGGCTTTCGGAGACCTTATCAATATTCGCCAGTTCATTACGGGGCAAGGAATATTTGCCTTCTTCGATGCACCATGGACACCAATTTACATGGTGGTGCTGTTCTTCCTTCACCCTTGGCTGGGAGTTCTAGGATTATTTTTCGCCCTTGTTCAAGTCGCTCTCGCTTGGTTTGGACATCGGCACACCCATGCGCCGACGGAGGCCGCTACTCAGGCAGCAAACGAGGCACAGATGTTCCTGTTGAGCAAGTTGCGGAACGCAGAATTGTTGGAGTCGATGGGAATGATTCGAAATCTCCGCAACCTCTGGAGCCATCGCCATAAAGCGGCCTTGCATGCTGCTTCTCATGCGTATTCTATTAACCACCGTGTGACAGGAATTAGCAAATTCATCCGTTATGGGCAACAATCGTTGGTGCTGGGTGCGGGTGCGCTGCTGGTGATTGACGGTCAGTTATCCCCCGGCGGAATGATCGCCGCAAATGTGCTTGTGGGTAAAGCATTGGCGCCCATTGACCAGATCGTTTCCAGCTGGCGTGCATTTATTTCCGCACGGCTGGCGTTTCAGAGACTGGAGACGCTCATGGATGAGTTCCCCGCACGCGATGAGGTGCTTTCGCGGATGCCGCCGACAGGCAGTCTTCGCCTGGAAAACGTCGTTGCCAGTGCGTCAGGTCGTACAACTCCTATTTTGGACAATGTCAATGTCACCATACCTTCTGGTGCGGTAGTTGCAGTTATCGGCCCGTCGGGGTCTGGAAAATCTACCTTGGCGCGGGTAATGATAGGGATCTGGCCCGATGTGAGCGGGGAGGTTTTGTTGGATGAAATGCCTATCGCCAAATGGAACAGATTTGAACTTGGGCCCCATCTGGGCTACTTGCCGCAAGACATTGAATTGTTTGAAGGGTCTATTGCTGAAAATATATCAAGATTCAGCGAAGTAGACTCTGAACTGGTAATCGCCGCCGCTCGTAGCGCAGGGTTGCATGACATGATTCTGCGCTTTCCTCAAGGCTACAACACGCAGATTGGTGACGCTGGAAATCTGCTCTCCGGCGGCCAGCGCCAACGGATAGGACTTGCTCGTGCAGTCTATGGAAATCCGGCTTTGGTGATATTGGATGAACCCAATGCCAATCTTGACGATGCGGGCGAGCAGGCACTCTCCCAAACCATTGCTGAGCTTAAGGCAAATGGCCGAACCGTCATTATCGTCACTCATCGATCAGCGGCGATTGCTGCTGCTGACTATATTCTGGTTATGCAGCAAGGGCGCATAGTCGCCAGCGGACCACGGAACGATGTCATTCGCATGCTTCAAGGCAACGGTGGCGTTACTTCTCCCGCATCGTCGTCCCCGTCAACGGGAACCAGTGCTCTTCCCGCGTAGACATTGCTCATTCCACATCTGTCAGTACAAATTTGAACTGATAAAGGCGGAGAAAAATTCATGGCCAAAACTATTAAATCATTCAATCTTCCCGTGACCTCGGAAATGACAGAGGTGGCGGATCTTTCCGAATATGCGGATACGGGGCGTGCCAGCCGGGTGGGGCTGTGGGCATTAGGTATTGGCTTTGGAGGCTTCCTCCTTTGGGCATCCTTTGCACCGTTGGACGAGGGCGTGCCCGCCCAAGGCACCGTGGCGCTCGATACCAAACGCAAGGCGGTGCAGCATCTGACCGGAGGCCTCGTGAAGGAGGTTTTGGTGGGAGAGGGTCAGCGTGTGAAGGTTGGTGAACCGCTGATACGTTTGGACGACGCCGTGGCCCGTGCCAACTATGAATCGCAACGCCAACGGTATTTTGGCTTGCGGGCCATGGAAGGCCGGTTGCAGGCTGAACTGGCAGGGGAGGGCCGAATTCTGTTTCATCCGGATCTTCTGGCAGCCAGCAGTGATCCTATGATCAAGCAGCAGATGCTCACGCAAGAGCAATTGCTGCGGTCCCGCCGCTCGTCCCTTGCCGCCACCTTGCAGTCGGGCGAGGAAAGTATTCAGGGGCAACAGGCTCTGCTTAGTTCATATCGCAGCATGGAGGGGAGCCGCGTCAGCCAATTGGCCCTAGTAAACGAGGAGCTGAAGAATACTCGCGGACTGGTCGCCGAAGGCTATGCGCCCCGAAACAAGCAGTTGGAGCTGGAGCGCATGACATCCGACTCCAATGCCGCGATAACGGAGCTGCAGGGTAATACCCTGCGAGCGCAGCGAGCAATAAATGAACTTCGGCAAAAGTCCATTGCAGTGCAGCAGGACTATCGCAAGGAAGTTGAAGGCCAGCTTGCTGATGTAAACCGTGAGGTTCAAGGTGACGAGCAGAAGTTCAAGGCCCTGCAAAATGACTTGGGCAGAACGGAAATCAGATCTCCTGCGGAGGGGCAGGTGGTTGGTTTGAGTGTCCAGACCGTAGGCGCAGTAATTTCACCTGGTCAGAAACTCATGGATATTGTTCCTGACAATGAGGGCGTGCTGGTCGAATCTCATGTCGCACCCAATCTAATCGACAAGGTACACGCTGACTTGCCGGTGGATGTTCGGTTTTCCTCATTTGCCAATTCGCCGTCGTTGGTCGTGCAGGGCAAGGTCACCACTATTTCTGGTGATCTTTTGCAGGATGCGCCAAATACGCCACCCTACTATCTTGCGCGTGTGGCTATCACTCCCGAGGGAAAAGCTGAGCTTGGCAAACGCGTCATGCAGCCCGGTATGCCGGTGGAGGTCATTTTCAAGACGGGCGAGCGGACCATGATGAAGTACCTGCTGCATCCGCTCACCAAGCGCCTTGCCGCGTCAATGAAGGAGGAATGACGCCATGTCCGGAATCCCCAAGCGCACCTTCGCATCTGCCCTATTGCGTTTTAGCGTAGTGGGCATAGCCGCCTCTGCGGCAAACATGGCGTGGTCCATGGATCTCATGGAGGCATACCAAGCGGCTTTGACTCAGGATGCGACTATTAGGGTATCCCGCGCCACCGCCGATGCTGGGCGGGAGCGGGTGCCGCAGGCCCGTGCCCAGTTGTTGCCCAATCTATCGGCGAGCTTCTCTCGCAACAAAAACGACCTTACCCAAACAGTCCCCGATTTAACCGGCAATCCATTTACAACTAAGGACCAGTACTTCAGTCACAACAAGACAGTACAGTTGCGCCAACCTCTGTTTCGCAAGGCCGTATATGATCAGTACAAACAGGCGCTGGTCTTGCAGGAGGATGTCGAGGCAACGCTCGATCGTGATCTGCAGCAACTCAATGGGCGGCTGAGCACGGCGTATTTGAACGCGCTTCTGGCGCAGGATCAGCTCGATTTGATCGCGGGACAAAAGCAGGCGTACATAGTGCAACTCGATGCTGCAAAGAAATCGCTGCAAGCCGGGTCTGGCACGCGTACTGACATTGATGACGCGCAGGCCAAATTGGATCTCATCGTGGCGCAGGAACTAGAGGCGAGCCAGAATCAGGACGTCACTCGTAGGCAACTGGAGGCCATTGTCAACCAGCCGGTTCTTCCTTTGGCCAAGCTAGATGTTAACAAGCTTCAACTGCTGCCCCCTGTGCCTGCACGGGTCGACGAGTGGCTTGCGCTCGCCGAGCAGTACAGTCCCGAATTGCGCTCACTCCGTGCGCAACGCGATGCGGCCGAGTATGCGGTCAAGATTGCGGAAGACGGGCACCTGCCGACGCTGGATGCGATAGCCCAATATTCCGATAGCGGCAGCGAAAACGTCGTGAACTTTCGGGCGAGGTACCAGACCACATCTATCGGCCTCCAACTTTCAGTGCCCCTCTATTCGGGCGGAGCTGTTAACTCCCAGGTTCGGCAGGCCCTAGCACAGCAGGAGGCGGCGACTGAGCAGTATGAGGTTGTTCGGCGCGATCTGGGGGTGAGGGTTCACAACGCCTATCGGGGCGTAAATGAGGGCATCCTCAAGATCAGGGCTCTGGAGCAAGGCGTGCGCTCTGCGGAACAGGCTGTGCAATCGAGCGAGAAGTCCTATGCGGCAGGTGTCCGTACTCGATTGGACATCCTCAACACGCAAGCGCAACGCCTGGCTGCCCTGCGTGATTTGGCCCAAGCGCGCTACAGTTACATCGCCGCGCGCATTTCGCTCCAGGCTTTGGCTGGAGGCGACAAAGAAGCGCCTATCATGGAAGCGAATAGCTGGTTGACCGCGACACCGGCCCAGTGACTTAGTAGGCGGCCTGTTGATCGGTTCGCGGCATCAGCGGCCCTTGCGTGATCTGGCCCAGGCCCGCTACAGTTACAGGGCCTCGCGTATCCACCTGCAGGCCCTGGCGGGCGGCCCCAAGGAGGCGACCATGATCGAAATAAAGGTTGGCTGACATCGGCCACGCCCTGAGCGCCCTGTAGCCTGTAGCAGTGGTCCGGCCGCCTACGTGGCGACGGCTGCGATTCAAAACGGCAACCAGTTCACCGGATGGCACGCATCCATCCGGGCAAAGGCCGGGCTCTTGGCCCGGCAGGCCTGGGCACAGGCCA
>JAZJYT010000060.1:0-59269 GCA_040390235.1 Pseudomonadota bacterium
CGCTACGGCGTTCCGGCCAGCGTCGTGGTCGCCATCTGGGGCATGGAGAGCAACTACGGCAGCAACTACGGCGACATCCCGACCATCGATGCGCTGGCGACCTTGGGCTTCGAGGGCCGGCGCGAGGACTGGGCGCGGGGCCAGTTGATGGCAGCGTTGAAGATTCTGCAGAACGGCGACATCGACCGCGCGCACATGATCGGCTCCTGGGCCGGCGCCATGGGGCAGACCCAGTTCCTGCCGTCTGCCTTCCTGGCCTATGCGGTGGATGCCGACGGCGACGGCCGGCGCGACATCTGGGGCAGCATGGCCGACGTCACCGCCTCGACCGCCAACTTCCTGGCGCGCTCGGGCTGGCAGGCGGGCCAGCCCTGGGGCTACGAGGTGCAGTTGCCGGCCGGCTTCGACCTCGGCCGTGCCGACGACCGGGTGCGCCAGCCGAGCGCCCAGTGGCAGGCCGAGGGCCTGCGCACCGCGCAGGGCGCGCCGCTGCCGGACCTGGCCGACGCCGCGGTGCTGCTGCCGGCGGGCGCACGCGGTCCGGCCTTCCTGGTCGGGCCGAACTTCCGCGCCATCCTGCGCTACAACAACTCCACCAGCTATGCACTCGGCGTGGGCCTGCTGGCGCAACGCCTGGATGGCGGACTAGGTGTGTCGGCGCCCTGGCCGCGCGACCTGGCCACCCTGGCGCGCAGCCAGGTGCTGGCCCTGCAGACAGTGCTGAACCAGCGCGGTTTTGCCAGCGGCACGGCCGACGGCCTGATGGGGCCGGCCACACGCGACGGCATCCGTGCCTACCAGCGCAGCGCCGGGCTGCCGGCGGATGGTTATCCCACGCTGGAGCTGCTGCAGCGCCTGCAGCCCTGAGGATTCGCTCCCCGGCTACCCGTCCACCTTCACCCCCGCCGCGCGGATGACCTTGGCCCACTTGGCGGTCTCGGCGGCGATGAAGGCGTCGAATTCGGCCGGCGTGCCGCCCGCGGGGAAGGTGCCCATGGCGTCGTAGCGCGGGCGCAGGTCGGCGCCACGCACGATGGCGGTGATTTCCTCCGACATACGCTGCACGATGGGCGCGGGTGTGGCCGCCGGTGCCAGCATGCCGGCCCAGGTGCTGCCGGTGAAGCCGGCAAAGCCCTGCTCGATGAAGGTGGGCACGTCGGGCACCGCCGGCAGGCGCTGCTCGCCGGCCACGCCGATGAGGCGGATCTTGCCCTCCTTGCCGGTGGGGATGAGGCCGGTGGGTGCATCGAACAGCAGCTGGATCTGGCCGCCCAGCAGGTCGGACAGGGCCGGCGCCGAGCCGCGGTAGGGGATGTGCACCATGTGGGTCTGCGTCTGCAGCTTGAGCAGCTCGGTGGTGAGGTGTGCGGCCGAGCCGTTGCCCGACGAGCCGAAGCTGATCTTGCCGGGGTTGCGGCGGGCGTAGTCGACCAGCTCCCGCGCCGTCTTGAAGGGCGCCTGCACCGACACCGCGGCCAGCAGCGGCGACACACCCATGAGCGCCACGCCGCGCAGGTCCTTCACCGGGTCGTAGGGCAACTTGGGGTAGAGCGTGGTGTTGGCCGCGTGGGCGGCGATGACGACGGCGAAGGTGTAGCCGTCGGCCGGCGCCTTGGCGACGGCATCGACGCCGATGAGGCCGTTGGCGCCGGGTTTGTTGTCGATGACCACCGGCTGGCCCAGCCGGTGCTGCAGGCCGGCCTGCAGCAAACGTGCCATCTGGTCGGTGAAGCCGCCGGGGGTATAGGGCACCACGATGCGGATGGGGCGGGAGGGCCATGCCGCCTGGGCCCGGCTTGTTGCCGGCAGGGTCAGCGCGGCGGCACCGGCGGCCACGGCCGTGTGGAAGCCGCGGCGCGACAAGGATGAGGTCGGCGGGACCGGCTGGACTGGCTGGACTGGCTGGACTGGCGTGAGGGTGCGAGGGGCCATGGGTGTCTCCTGTCGGTTTTTCGGAAACCCCAGTGTGCCGTACCCGGCCCACCGGTGGGTCTATGCTCACGCCCATGCGCACTGTTTCCCTTCTGCTGAGCGGCGCCCTGCTGGCGGGCGCCCTGCCGCAACCGGGCCTGGCCCAGACCCCAGGCTCCCACGCCCCCTCCTCGACCCGACCCCAGGCGCAGCCCGCCACTGGCAGCGCTTTATGCGCCGCCACCGCCCGCCACCCCACCGACGACCCGCGCATCGCCACCCTGGTGCACGAAGCCCAGGCCCAGCACCAGGCCTTCGGCGGGCAGGCCATCGACACGGCGGGCCGGCTGGTGCAGGCGGGTTACCAGGAGGCGGAATTCGACCGCGCCGAGGGCGATGCGGTGCCGACCTGGCGCAAGGTGCAACGTTTCTGGGAGGCGCTGGGGCTCAACGCGCTGGAGAGCGTGCGCGCCGCCGACGGCACGCCGGTCAAGCTCGGCCCGCTGCGCCAGAGCCTGCAGGGCGTGGGCCTGAACGCCCGCGAGGCCTCGGCGGCCGACACCTCGGTGGTGCGCGGCGCGCTGGTGGACAACCCCTGGTCGGCGGCCTTCGTCAGCTACCTGGTGCGCACGGCCGGCTTCGAGGCGCAGGAGTTCACCTTTTCCGACGCCCATGCCGACTATGTGAGCGCGGCCTATGCCGCCAACCGCTCCGAGCAGCTGCGCCCCGCTGCCGCCGTGCCCTATGCCTGGCGTGCCTGCGACATCGCACGCACACCACCGCGCCCGGGCGACCTCATCTGCCACACCCGCGGCAACGCGGCGCCGGCCGACACTTTCGACAAACTCGACCAGCTGCTGGCCGAGCGCCGCGCCAGCATGGGCCGCGGCCCGGTGGCCATGCACTGCGACGTGGTGGTGGCGGTGGACCGCGGCGCGGCCAAGATGGACAGCATCGGCGGCAACGTGATGCAGTCGGTCACGCGGCGGCGGCTCAACCTCAATGCCGGCCGCAGACCGGTGCTGGCGGCCCAGTACCAGGTGTCGCAGCGGCCCACGCCCTGCCTGCGCGCGGCGGGCTGCAGCGACCGGCTGATGAACTACCAGCCCTGGGCGGTGCTGCTGCAGTACCGCAAGTAGCGTTGTTGCCTATGACCCCGACCCCATCCACCCCCAACACCGCTCCCACCGTTGCCCCGGCCACCACGGCCGACATCGGCGGCATCCTCGCCCTGCAGGACGCCAACCAGCGCGACCAGGGCGGCACGCTGTCGGCCCGGTTTTCGCGCGCGCAACTGGAGGCCATGCTGCAGGCCATGCCCCAGGTCGTCGCCCGAGGGAGCGATGGTGAAATTGCCGGTTTTCTACTGGCCTCGGCGCGGGAGATGAACGCCGGCGTGCCGGTGGTGCAGGCCATGCTCGGGGTGTACCCGGGCGGGCCGGACGCCTATGTCTACGGCCCCATCTGCGTGGCCGCGGCGGCGCGGGGCCACGGCCTGGCGCAGGCAATGTTCGAGGAACTGCGGCGGCTGCTGCCCGGCCGTGAAGGGGTGCTGTTCATCCGGCAGGACAATACGGCCTCGCTGCGCGCGCATGAACGTATGGGCATGCGCGCGGTGGCGGAGTACGAACGCGAGGGCATCGCTTATGCCGTCTTCTCGTACACCGCTTGAGGCGCTGTCAGGCCTCGACCTTCACACCCTTCCAGAACGCCACACGGCCCCGCACCATCTCGGCCTCGGGCCGTGGGTCGGGGTAGTACCAGGCGGCGTCGGCGTTGAGTTCGCCATCCACCAGCAGCGAGTAGTAGCTGGCCTGGCCTTTCCAGGCGCAGGTGGTGTGGTGGTTGCTGAAGGTGACGAAATCGCGGTTGAGCGCGCTTTCGGGAAAATAATGGTTGCCTTCGACGAGTACCGTGTCGTCGCTCTCGGCAACGGTCTTGCCGTTCCAGGTGGCTTTCATGGTGGTTTTCTTTCTGTGGCTCGGATGTAGTGGGGCCGATTGTCGGCCCGGCACGTACCGAACCCTGTAGCAGCTTACAAATGTTGAAAAGACGAGAGTTTATGGGCGCCGCCTCCGCGGGCGCGGTGCTGGCCTCGGCGTCGCTCGGCCTGGTGTCGCCCGCCGCGCATGCGGCCGGCTTCACGCCCCTCGGGCCGCCGGAGCCCTTCGATTTTGCCCGGCTTCAGGCCCGCGCGCGCGACATGGCAGCCACAGCCTGGCAGCCGCCCGCCATGCCGCTGCCGCCGGCCGTGGCCGCACTGGGTGTAAATGACTACCAGGCCATCCGTTTCCGCACCGAGCGTGCCCTGGGTGCCGACGAGGGCCTGCGGCTGCAGGTCAAGCTGTTCCACCTGGGCGGGCTCGACGGTTTTATCCGCCGGCGGGTGCGTATCCACGAACTGCGCAACGGCCGGGCCCAGGAGATCGCCTACGACCCCGCGCTGTTCGACTACGGCGACAGCGGCCTGGAAGGCAGCCGCCTGCCGCGCGACATGGGCTTCGCGGGCCTGAGTGTCGCGCTGGGCAGCGCGCCGCGGCAGGACATGGTGGCCTTCCTGGGCGCGACCGCCTTCCGCGCGGTGGGCGCCACGCGGCAGTACGGCCTGTCGGCGCGCGGGCTGGCGCTGAACACGGCCGGTCCGGGCGACGAGGAGTTTCCGGACTTCACCCACTTCTGGATCGAGCGGCCCGATGCCCGCTCGCCCACGGTCGTGCTGTACGCCCTGCTCGACTCGCCCAGCATCGCCGGCGCCTACCGCTTCGCCATCACCCCCGGCGACACGACCGTGGTGGACGTGGACGCGGCGCTGTACCCGCGCCGCGAGATCGACCGCATCGGCATCGCGCCCTGCACCAGCATGTACCTGGCGGGCGAGAACAACCACCGGGTGGACAACGACTGGCGCCCGGAGGTGCACGACTCCGACGGCCTGTCGATGAACACCGGCAGCGGCGAGTGGATCTGGCGGCCGCTGCGCAACCCTGCGGGTACCCGCTACAACGCCTTCACCGACCACAACCCGCGCGGCTTCGGCCTGCTGCAGCGCGACCGCAGTTTCGACCACTACCAGGACGAAGAGGCCTTCTACGAGCGCCGGCCCTCGCTGTGGGTGGAGCCCAAGGGCGGCTGGGGCCCGGGGCAGGTGCAGCTGATCGAGATTCCGGCCGAGGACGATTCGGTGGACAACGTGATCGCCTTCTGGCACCCAGCACAGAACCCGCGGCCGGGCCAGGAGCTGCTGCTGGGCTGGCGGTTGCACTGGGGCGCCGAGCCGCCGGTAAAACCGCCGCTGGCACGCTGCATCGCTACCCGCACCGGGCGGGGCGGCGGGGACCACGGGCGGCGGACACATTTCGCCTGGCGCTTCGTGGTCGACTTCGCCGGGGGCCGGCTGCCACCGTCACCGGCACAGGCGGCGGCGGACGGCAGCAACACGGCCGTGGAAGTGGTGGCCACCGCCTCGCGCGGTGCGGGGGTGGAGGTGGTGTCGAGCCGGGCGCTGGCCCCGGCGCAGGGCTGGCGGGCCACCATCGACGTGGTGCCGCCCGACGCGGGGACCGACCCGATCACGCTGCGGCTATTCCTGCGGGCCGGCGGGCAGGCGCTGAGCGAGACCTGGGTCTACGAATGGTCGCCTCCGCCGGTAGGCCTGCGGGGCTGAGGGGCTGGGGGCGCCGGACACGGCCTACAGGCAGACCCGAAGATGGCCCCGGCACCGGGGGTGCCCCGGCCTGCACGGCGGAGCGGACAGGCGCACCACACTGCGTCCATTCCTTCACCAACTCCCAGGAGTCGACCATGAATTCGACGCAATCCGCCTCCCTTCGCCTGCGCAGCGGCATGGCCTTCTTCGGCGTCGCCGCCCTGCTGGCCATGGCCTCGGCCACGGCCCAGGTCGTCACCTCGCCCGCCGAGGCGCTGTCCACCACCGGGGCCGACCCGACGGGCAGCACCCGCAGCGAACGCGCGTCCTGCATCGACGGCATGACCCAGCAGGCCGAAGGCACCTGCCTGACCGAGGCACGCAACGCCGCCGCCGACAAGCGCCGCGGTGTGCTCGACAATTCCGGCGGCAACTTTGCCGCCAACCGCTTCGCCCGTTGCGATGTGTTCAAGGGCGGCAGTGAAGACCATGCCGCGTGTGTCGCCCGCATCCAGGGCGAAGGCCAGGCGGCCGGCACCGTGGCACAGGGCGGTGTGGTGCGGCAGGTGGAAACCGTCGTGCTGCCGGCCGGTGCCCAGCGGGTGATCATCAACCCGCAGACACCGGACCCGGTGATCCTGGTGCCGGCCCGCAGGGCTTACTGATCCGCAGGGAGCTCTCGGGCTTCCCTCAGGAAACGGCGCGCATTTTTGCGCGCCGTTTTTCCTTGCGTTCCACGGCCAGCGCGCCGGCGAACACCACCAGCCCGCCCAGCGCCAGCAGCGTGCCGACCCAGCCGGTGGAGGTCCAGCCCAGGCCGGCGGCGATGGCGATGCCGCCGAGCCAGGCGCCCAGCGCATTGGCCATGTTGAAGGCCGAATGGTTGAGCGCCGCGGCCAGCGCCTGCGCATCGCCGGCCACGTCCATCAGCCGGATCTGCAGCGCGGGCGCCAGCGCGACGATGGTGCCGATGAGGAAGATGTTGGGCACCGCCAGCCACAGGTGCGGCGCGGTGAAGCAGAACAGGCCCAGCACCAGCGCCGCCCACAGCAGCAGGCCGCCCACCGTGCGCATCAGCGCCTTGTCGGCCAGCCGGGCACCGAAGACGTTGCCCGCCACCATGCCGAAGCCGAACACCGCCAGCACCAGCGGCACGCGGAATTCCGCCAGTCCGGCCTCGGCCATGAGGGTGGGCTTGACGTAGCTGAACACCGAAAACAGGCCTCCGAACCCGATGGCGCCTATGCCCAGCGTGAACCACACCTGCGGGCGCAGCAGCGCGCCGAGTTCACGCAGCGGGCTGGCGCCCTCCAGCGGCGCCTGGTCGGGCACGTGGCGGAACACCAGCGCCGCGGCCAGCAGCCCGATGCAGCCGACAAAAGCGAAACCGGCGCGCCAGCCCAGCGCCTGCCCCAGCCACGCGGCCAGCGGCACGCCGACCACCACCGCCACCGTCAGCCCGAGCATGACCTGCCCCACCGCCTTGGCGCGCTGCCCCGGCCCCGCCAGCCCGGCCGCCACCAGCGCGGCCACGCCGAAATACGTGCCGTGCGGAAAACCCGCGAGGAAGCGCAGCAGGTTGAGCGAGGCATACCCCGGCGCCAGTGCGCTGGCGAAGTTGCCAAGCGCGAACACCAGCATCAGCACCACCAGCAGCCGGCGCTGGCGCCAGCCGGCCGTCAGTACCGCCAGCAGCGGCGCGCCCACCACCACCCCCAGCGCATAGGCGCTGATGACATGGCCGGCCTGCGGAATGGTCACCCCCAGGTCCTTGGCGACCTCGGGCAGCAGGCCCATGATGGCGAATTCGCCGGTGCCGATGCCGAAGCCGCCGACGGCCAAGGCCCAGAGGGCGGCGCTGGTGTGTGCGGGGGGAGTGCCGAGGTCGGCGGGAAGGGGGGAGGGAGTGGATTGCAAGGGTGGGAGCGCAGGAGCAGGTGGGCGGCAATGATCAGGGTTAACCCCTGAATTCGCACCTTAGCATGGGGCGCTCGGTTGCGCTGGGAGTGCCCGAATTCGGCTGGGGCGGTGGGTTCGGTGCGGGGCCCGGCTACGTGGGCGCTTCGAGGAGCGGCCGGCAGGGATACCCAGGCAGAGCGGTCGACAGATGGCCCCACGCGGAGTGCAGGAAGGTCGATCCCACCCCCGTGGCCGGTGGTGTTACCCGGGCACAGGACATTAAGGAGGGAGCCGCCGCAGGCGGCGGAGGGACAGTCCAGTGCCCGGGTACCACCGCCGGCCACTCCCTGAAACGTCAGCGAAGGCTGTCCGCATTCACACCCCTCTACCGATAAAACCTCAGATCGCCACCATCTGCCGCACACCCTTCTCCTGCATTTCAGAACCGGGCCCGCGCGCGATGAATTCGCCGCGCTCCATCACCAGGTAGGCGTCGGCCAGCTCCTCGGCGAAGTCATAGTACTGCTCGACCAGCAGGATGGCCATGGGCGGGCCGTTCATGCCCTCGTCAGCCAGGCGGCGGATGACCCGGCCGATGTCCTTGATGATGCTCGGCTGGATACCTTCGGTGGGTTCGTCGAGCACCAGCATCCGCGGACCGGCGGCCAGCGCGCGGGCGATGGCCAGCTGCTGCTGCTGCCCGCCCGAAAGGTCGCCGCCGCGGCGGTGCAGCATCTGCTTCAACACCGGAAAAAGCTCGAACAACTGCGGCGGAATGGGGGTGCGCGCCGGGCGGTAGGCCAGGCCCATACGCAGGTTCTCTTCCACCGTGAGGCGCGCGAAAATCTCGCGGCCCTGCGGCACGAAGCCGATGCCGGCGCGGGCGCGTTCGTACGGCGTGGCGGCGGTGATGGGCTTGCCGTCGAACTCGATACTGCCGCTGCGGATGGGCACCAGGCCCATGAGGGACTTCAGCAGCGTGGTCTTGCCCACGCCGTTGCGGCCCAGCAGCACGGTGACCTGGCCCGGTTGCGCGCTGAAACTCACGTCGCGCAGGATGTGCGAGCCGCTGTAGTACTGGTGGATGTTCTTGACGTTGAGCATGTTCGTTACCGTCCGAGGTAGACCTCGATCACCCTCTCGTCGGCCTGCACCTGGTCCAGCGTGCCCTGCGCCAGCACCGAGCCGTCGCACAGCACGGTGACGATGTCGGAGATGGTGCGGATGAAACTCATGTCGTGCTCCACCACCATCAGCGAGTGTTTGCCCTTCAAGGTGAGGAACAGCTCGGCGGTGCGGGCGGTCTCCTCGTCGGTCATGCCGGCCACCGGTTCGTCGAGCAGCAGCAGCTTGGGGTCCTGCATCAACAGCATGCCGATCTCCAGCCACTGCTTCTGCCCGTGGCTCAGGTCGCCGGCGCGGCGCGCGGCGCTGTCGGCGAGCTGGATGGTGTGCAGCATTTCGGCCAGGCGGTCCTTCTGCTCGGAATCCAGCTTGTGGAACATCGAGGCGCGCACGCCCTTGTGCGTCTTCAGCGCCAGTTCCAGGTTCTCGAAGACGCTGAGTTTCTCGAACACCGTGGGTTTCTGGAACTTGCGGCCGATGCCGAGCTGGGCGATCTCGGGCTCGGTATGGCGCAGCAGGTCGATGGTGCTGCCGAAGAACACCTGGCCGCTGTCGGGCCGGGTCTTGCCGGTGATGATGTCCATCATCGTGGTCTTGCCCGCGCCGTTGGGGCCGATGATGCAGCGCAGCTCGCCCGGGGCGATGTCGAGCGACAGGCCGTTGATGGCCTTGAAGCCGTCGAAGCTGACGTTGACGTCTTCCAGGTAGAGGATACGGCCGTGGGTGACATCGACCTCTCCGGCGGTGGCAATGCGGCTGAAACCCGCGGCGCGGCCGCCGGACTCGGTGTTCCTGCCGCGGCCGGCTTCCAGCGCGGCCATGTGGGCGGCTACGCGCTGCGTGCCGCGTTCCATCAAATCCGGCGTCATGACGCACCTCCGGTGGCGGGAGCGATGGGCGCCATCGCGGCCGGGTCCCGCCCGGATTCGAGTGCGGTGCTTTCCTTGGCAGCGGCAGCAGGCGCCCTGCCTTTGCCCGCCTTGCGGCTGGTCAGCCGCTTGTACAAGCCCACCACGCCATCGGGCAGGAACAGAGTGACGGCGATGAACAGCGCCCCCAGGAAATACAGCCAGAACTCGGGCGCCGCCACGGTGAGCCAGCTCTTGGCGCCATTGACGATGAAGGCGCCGAGGATGGGGCCGATGAGGGTGGCGCGCCCGCCGACCGCGGCCCACACCGCCATCTCGATGGAGGCGGCGGTGCTCATTTCGCCGGGGTTGATGATGCCGACCTGCGGCACATACAGCGCACCGGCCACGCCGCACATCACCGCCGAGATGACCCAGATGGTGAGTTTGTAGGGCAGCGGGTTGTAGCCCGAGAACATGACCCGGGTTTCGGCATCGCGGATGGCCTGCAGCACCCGGCCGAACTTGCTGGCGATGAGCCAGCGCGACAGCAGGAAAAACAGCAGCAGCGTGCTGCCGGTCAGAACGAAGAGTGTCATGCGCATGCCCTCGGTGGCGATGGGCATGCCCAGGATGCGCTTGAAGTCGGTAAAACCGTTGTTGCCGCCGAAGCCCGTCTCGTTGCGGAAGAACAGCAGCGCCGCGGCAAAGGTCATGGCCTGGGTGATGATGGAGAAGTACACCCCCTTGATGCGCGAGCGGAAGGCGAAGTAGCCGAACACGAAGGCCACCAGGCCCGGCACCAGCACGATGAGCAGCAGCGTGGCGCCGAAGCTGCCCGAGAAGGTCCAGTGCCAGGGCAGCTCCTTCCAGTCCAGGAACACCATGAAGTCGGGCAGCTCGCTCTTGTAGTTGCCGTCGCGGCCGATCTGGCGCATGAGGTACATGCCCATGGCATAGCCGCCGAGCGCGAAGTACACGCCGTGGCCCAGCGACAGGATGCCGGTGTAGCCCCAGATCAGGTCCATGGCCAGCGCCACGATGGCGTAGCACATGATCTTGCCGAGCAGCGCCACGGCGTAGTCGCTCAGGTGCAGCACGCTGTCCTTGGGCACCAGCAGGTTGAGGCTGGGCAGCAGCACGCAGGCCACCAGTACGGCCGCGGTGAAGGCGGTCCAGCCGGTGCGGCTGAGCAGCGGCGGGCGCGGCGGAAGAATCGAATGGTTCATGGAGATTGGCATCATGCTTCCGCGCTACGGCCCTTCATGGCGAAGATGCCCTGGGGGCGCTTCTGGATGAAGATGATGATGAAGACCAGCACCGCGATCTTGGCCAGCACCGCACCGGTCCAGCCTTCGAGGAACTTGTTGAGCACGCCCAGGCCCATGGCCGCGTAGACGGTGCCGGCGAGCTGGCCCACGCCACCCAGCACCACCACCATGAAGGAGTCGACGATGTAGTTCTGGCCCAGGTCGGGGCCGACGTTGCCGACCTGCGACAGCGCGCAGCCCGCCAGGCCGGCGATGCCCGAGCCCAGGGCGAAGGCATAGGTGTCGATACGCGCGGTGTTGACCCCCATGCAGGAGGCGATGGGCCGGTTCTGCGTGACACCACGCACGAACAGGCCGAGCCGGGTGCGGCCGATCAGGAACGCCATGCCGCCGAGCACCGCCAGCGCGAAGCCGACGATGATCACGCGGTTCCAGGGCAGCTCCAGGTTCTCCATCAGGCGCATGCCGCCGCTCATCCACGAGGGGTTTTCCACCAGCACGTTCTGCGCGCCGAAGAGGCTGCGCACCAGCTGCTGCAGCATCAGGCTGATGCCCCAGGTGGCCAGCAGGGTTTCGAGCGAGCGGCCGTAGAGGAAACGGATGACACTGCGCTCCAGCACCGCGCCGGTCAGCGCCGATGCGAAGAAGGCCACCGGCACGGCAGCCACCAGGTACCAGTCGAAGGCGCCGGGCAGGTATTTCTGGAACAGGCCCTGTACCACGTAGGTGGCGTAGGCGCCGATCATCATCAGCTCGCCGTGCGCCATGTTGATGACACCCATCAGCCCGTAGGTGATGGCCAGGCCCAGGGCGGCCAGCAGCAGGATGGAGCCCAGGCTGACGCCGGTGAACACCGCGCCCAGCTTGTCACCCCAGGCCAGGCGCCCTTCCACGGCCGAGAGGGCGGCCTGCATGGCGGCCTTGGCCTGGGGGTCCTGTTCGTTCTTGAGTTGCTCGATCAGCACGGTGCGGCTGCCGGGGTCGGCGCTCTGCGACAGGCGGGCCGTGGCCTCCAGGCGCTTGGCCACGTCGGCACTGCCCAGCAGCATGCGGGCGCGGATGCTTTCGAGCCGGCTCTTCAGGCCGGCATCGGTCTCGGCGGCCAGCGCCTTGCCGATCAGCGGCAGGCGCGCCTCGTCGCTCTCCTGCTTCAGGGCCTCGATGGCCTTGCTGCGTGCGGCCAGGTCGGGCGAGAGCAGCTGCAGCGATGCCTGCGCCGTATCGAATTCGGCGCGCATGCGGTTGTTGTTGACGATGTCTTCGGCGTCGTCGGGCACCTTGACTTCGGCCCCGGTGACCGGGTCGAAGCCCTTGTCGTCCTTGATGATGATGGCCTTGTCGCCGGCGATCTTCACCGCGTCGTCGGACATGGCCTGGATGAAGGCGGCGGTGGCGGCGTCGGGGGTGGCCGTGGCCTTCTGCAGGGCGGCGATGCGGTCGTCGGTATCACCCGAGGCCATCGCCCTGGCGGCTTCGGGGGTGAGCGCCTGGGCGCTGGTCGCCACCGCAAGCAGCGCAACGAATGCGAGGTGGAGCAGGTGGCGGAGCATGGGCAGGCGCTGAAATTGGGGGGGGAAGGAGGAAAAGAGGAGAAAGGCCAGACCCTCTCCACGCGGAGAGGGGGATGCAGGCGCCGGGAATGGATACCCCCGGCGCTTCAGACGGCCTTACTTCTTTTCAGGCTCGTCCTTCTTCTTGTCGTTGCCTTCGATGTACGGGCTCCACGGCTTGGCCTTGACCGGGCCGGGCGTCTTCCACACCACGTTGAACTGGCCGTCGGCCTTGATTTCGCCGATGAACACACTCTTGTGCAGGTGGTGGTTCTTCTCGTCCATCGTGGACACGATGCCCGACGGTGCCTTGAAGGTCTGGCCGGCCATGGCGGCGATGACCTTGTCGGTGTCGGTGCTCTTGGCCTTGTTGACGGCCTGCGCCCACATGTGCATGCCGATCCAGGTGGCTTCCATCGGATCGTTGGTCAACGGCTTGTCCATCTGGCCAGGGATCTTGTTGGCCTTGGCGTAGTCGCTCCACTGCTTGATGAAGGCGGTGTTGGTCGGGTTCTTGATCGACATGAAGTAGTTCCATGCGGCCAGGTTGCCCACCAGAGGCTTGGTGTCCACGCCGCGCAGTTCTTCTTCACCCACGGAGAAGGCGACGACCGGCACGTCCTTGGCCTTCAGGCCGGCGTTGCCCAGTTCCTTGTAGAAGGGCACGTTGGAGTCGCCGTTGATGGTGGAGACCACCGCCGTCTTGCCACCCTGCGAGAACTTCTTGATGTCGGCGACGATGGTCTGGTAGTCGCTGTGGCCGAACGGGGTGTAGGTCTCCTGGATGTCGGTGTCCTTCACGCCCTTGCTCTTCAGGTAGGCGCGCAGGATCTTGTTGGTGGTGCGGGGGTACACGTAGTCGGTACCCAGCAGCACCCAGCGCTTGGCGCTGCCGCCGTCCTTGCCCATCAGGTAGTCCACGGCGGGGATGGCCTGCTGGTTGGGCGCGGCACCGGTGTAGAACACGTTCTTGGAGAGCTCTTCGCCTTCGTACTGCACCGGGTAGAACAGCAGGCCGTTCATTTCTTCGACGACCGGCAGCACCGACTTGCGCGACACCGAGGTCCAGCAGCCGAAGATGGCGGCGACCTTGTCCTGGCCCAGCAGCTGCTTGGTCTTCTCGGCGAACAGGGGCCAGTTGGAGGCCGGGTCCACCACCACGGCTTCGAGCTTCTTGCCCAGCACACCGCCATGGGCGTTGATGTCGGCCATGGTCATCAGCGCCATGTCCTTCAGCGCCGTTTCGGAGATCGCCATGGTTCCCGACAGGCTGTGCAGGATGCCGATCTTGATGGTGTCGGCAGCGTGCGCGGCGGTGAGCATGCCGGTGCTGGCCAGGACGGCGGCGGCGCTGAGCGCCTTGAGGGTGAATCGACGTTGCTGCATGCGCATCTCCAAGGAGGGTGGGTGGTGATCCAGGTCGTCGCACGGTGCCGAAGTAAGCACTTGTACGAACGATGGAATGGATGCTAGGTGGCATGGCCTGGCGGGAAAATACGCCGGGTGGCGTATGCCCCGTGCCGGTGGACGCACCCCGTGGCCTGATTCAGGACATCCGTTGGTCTGGCTCCTCGGGGAGTAGCCGGCGGTGGTACCCGGGCACTGGACTGTCCCTCCGGAGCCTGCGGCTCCTCCCTCCTTAATGTCCTGTGCCCGGGTACCACCACCGGCCACGAGGGTGGGATCGGCCTCCCGGCCCTCCGCATGGGGGAAATCCGTCGGCCGCCCTGTCTGTGGGTGGGCGTCTACCGTTGTTGGAACTCGCGGAATCGCCGAGACGTGACCACTTCGCAGGAAACGTGAAGGTTCAACCAGCACTCCCGCGGCCGGTGGGGCACACCGGGCACAGGACATCAAGGAGGAAAGGGCGGCGCAGCCGCACTCGGGGGACAGTCCAGTGCCCGGTGTGCCCCACCGGCCGCTCCCCGAAGCGCCAAAGAAGCGGCGCCCGTATCGACAACCGCAGCCGCACCTGAGCAGAGCATTCCCCCGAAGCAGCCAGGGAATCCGGGACAATCCCCCTGCCCACCCAGGAGACAACCCCGTGCCGCGTCCCATCCCGCCGCTCAACCCGCTGCGCGCCTTCGAGGTCGCGGCGCGGCACCTGAGCTTCACCCGCGCGGCCGAGGAGCTGTTCGTCACCCCTTCGGCGGTCAGCCACCAGATCAAGACGCTGGAGGAGAACCTGGGCATCGCCCTGTTCACCCGCGACTCCAAGGCACTGACCCTCACCGTCGCCGGCAAGGCCTACCTGCCGGGGGTGCAGGAGGCCTTCAAGCAACTGGTGTACGCCACGCACCAGCTGCAGTCGCTGGGCGCGCCGGCACTGAAGATCAACATGCCGCCGACCTTCGCCATGAAGTGGCTGATACCGCGGCTCGGGCACTTCCTGGCCGCGCACCCGGACATCGACCTGAAGGTGTCCACCTCCAAACACATGGTGGACTTCACGCGGGAGGACTTCGACCTGGCGGTGCGCTACGGCCGGGGGGTATACCCGGGCCTGCATTCGGAGCTGTGCCTGCCGGTGGAGATGTTCCCGGTGTGCAGCCCGGCGCTGCTGCAAGGCGAGCACCCGCTGCGCACCCCGGCCGACCTGCGCCACCACCGGCTGCTGCACGACGACAGCACCTATGCCGACGGCAGCAACCCCAACTGGGAGATGTGGTTGGAGCACAGCGGCGTGACCGGCGTGGACGCGCGGCGCGGCCCCTCGTTCTGGCCGAGCCACCTGGTGATCGACGCGGCCATCGATGGCCTGGGCGTGGCCCTGGCGAAGAAGGAGTGGGTCGTGCGCGACCTGGCGCGCGGGCTGCTGGTCCGGCCTTTCGAGACCAGCCTGGCGGTGGAGTTCTCCTACTGGATCGTCTACCCGGAAGAGCGCGCCACCGACGCGCGTATCACCGCCTTCATGGCGTGGATGCGGCAGGAGCTGGCGGCACCTGCGCCGGGCACCTGAGGCGGGTCCAGGACCTCCCCGCCGGGGCCGGCCTCAGGACGCCAGCGCTTCCGTACCTGCCCGGGCCGCGTCGGCGGCGCCGAACGCCCCCTCGCCGCGCAGCGCGGCGATGCGCTCGGCGCTGAAACCGAAGGCGCCCAGCACCTCGTCGGTATGCTGGCCCAGCAGCGGCGCGGGGTAGCGCACCTGCTGCGGCGTGCCGCTGAGCTTCACCGGGAAGCCCAGGGCCTTCACCGGACCTTCGACCGGGTGCTCGATCTCCATGACCATGTTGCGCGCCACCGCCTGCTCGCTGGCCAGGGCCTCGGCGTAGTTGTAGATGGGCGCGGCGGGCACGCCGGCCGCCAGCAGGGCGGCGACCCATTCATCGGCATTACGCGCGGCCAGCGCGGCCTCGATCTGCTCGATCAGCAGGTCGCGGTGGCGCATGCGCGAACTGTTGTCGGCAAACCGCGGGTCGGCCACCAGGTCGTCACGGTCGATCACCGTGCACAGCGCCTTCCACAGCTTGTCGTTGGCCGCGCCGATGACGAACGGCCGGTCGGCCGCACGCACCGCCTGGTAGGGCGCACTCATGCGGTTGGCGCTGCCGATGGGGGTGGGCAGCTCGCCCGTGCCCCAGTACTCGGCCGATTCCCAGATGGACAGGCCCAGCGCCGTTTCGAACAGCGAGGCGTCCACGTACTGGCCCTCGCCGGTGATGCCGCGGCCGATGATGGCACTCAGGATGCCGTAGGCCGCGAACAGCCCGGCGCCCAGATCGGCCACCGGGATGCTGGCCTTGACCGGCGGCGCGCCGGCATGGCCCATGACACTCATCACACCGCTCATGGCCTGGGCGATCAGGTCCAGGCCGGGGCGCTTGGCCCAGGGGCCGGTCTGGCCGAAACCCGAGATGCTGGCGTAGACCAGGCGCGGGTTGAGGGCCTGTAGCGTGGGGTAGTCGATCTTCAGGCGCGCGGCCACGCCGGGGCGGTTGTTTTCCACCACCACGTCGGCCTGGCGCACCAGTTCGTAGAAGGCTTCGAGCCCGGCCGGGTTCTTCAGGTCGATCTCGACGCTGCGCTTGTTGCGGTTGAGGGCGAGGAAACCGCCGCTGTCGGCGCCCTTGAGGCTGAAGCCCATGGCGCGGCGTGTCTGGTCGCCGACGCCGGGTGCCTCGACCTTGACCACGTCGGCGCCCATGTCGCCCAGCAGCATGCAGCAGAAGGGGCCGGCCATGATCTGGCTCAGGTCGAGGACCTTGAGGCGGGAGAGAGGAAGTGCCATGGGAATGTGTCTCGGGAAGAAAAAGGAGGGTTGCCGCGCGTTCAGCGGCCGACGAAGGTGGGCCGCTCTTTTTTCAGGAAGGACTGGTAGCCGATGCGGAAGTCCTCGGTGTCGAAGCAGGCATAGGCCTCGTCGCGCTCGGCCTCGGTCAGCGGCGCGGGCTCGGCCAGGCGGCGCAAGAACTGCTTGTGCCAGCGTGCCACCAGCGGCGCGCCGTGGCCGATGCGGCGCGCGGTGGCGTAGGCCTGCTCCACCACCTCGGCGTCTGCCACCACCTTGTTGACCAGGCGCTTGGCAAAGGCCTCCTGCGCGTCGAACACCCGGCCTTCCAGCACGATTTCCAGTGCCACGGCCTTGCCAACCAGGCCGACCAGGCCCGCCATCTCGTCGTAGGACACCACCAGGCCCAGCCGGTTGACCGGCACGCCGAAGCGGCTCGACGTGCCGCAGATACGCATGTCGCACATCGACGCGATCTCCAGCCCGCCGCCCACACACACGCCCTGGATCAGCGCCACGGTGGGATGCCGGCAGTCGGCGATGGCCCGCATGGCCGCGCCGGTGACCTGGCCGTAGCCGCGTGCCTGGGCGGCGTTCAGCCGGCTGTGGGGGAAGTCCGCGATGTCGGCGCCGGCCGAAAAAGCCTGGCCCCCCGCGCCGCGCAACACGATGCAGCGCAGCGTGTCGTCGGCCGACAGCGTGGCCATGGTGGCCGCCAGGTCGCTCCACATGCCCAGGTCGAGCGCGTTCAGGGCCGCGGGCTTGTCGAAGGTGACAGTGGCGGTACGCTCGTCGCGGTCGACGAGGATGGAGGATGGTGCAGACATGGGCGGCCTTGTGTCTCTTTTCTGGAAGGGCCGCCGCAGTCTAGGGCGGGGTCCGGCCGGGCACCTAATGAAAAAAAGTGGGCCGCGTTTCAAGAAAAGCTCGTGCTGCCTTGTGAAAATTTCTCGGGGTCGCTTCAAGTTATTCCACGTTGCCCCGCGCCCCCGGGCTTCCTAGACTTCGCCGGCAATCCCTGTTGACCAACGAGACAAATACCATGCAACGACGAGATTTCATGGCCGCCGGGGCGGCCGCCGCCCTGCCCCTGCTGCCCGGCGCCGCCCGCGCCCAGGACGGGCTGCCCAAGGGCCCCATCCGCATCATCGTGGGCTTTCCGCCCGGCGGCGGCACCGATGTGGTGTCGCGTGTCATCGCGCAAAAGCTCGGCGTCATGTGGGGCGTGCCGGTGCTGGTCGAGAACAAGGCCGGCGCGGCCGGTGTGCTGGCCGCCGAATACGTGGCCAAGCAGCCCAACGACGGCATGACGCTGCTCATGACCAACATCAGCAACCACGCCATCGCACCCAGCCTGTACCCCTCGCTCGGCTACGTGGTGGAGCGCGACTTCACGCCTATCATGCTGGTCGGCGCCACGCCCAACCTGCTGATCTGCAACACCCAGCAGCCGGCCCGCACGCTCAAGGACCTGGTGGCCCTGTGCAAGCAGAAGCCGGGCGAGATCACCTTCGGCTCGGCCGGCGCGGGCTCGGCCCAGCACCTGGCGCTGGAACTCTTCAAGCTGCGCGCCGGTGTCGATGCGCTACACGTGCCCTACAAGGGCTCGGCCCCGATGCTGACCGACCTGATCGGCGGACAGATCAACTACAGCTTCGAGACCATGACCTCGGCCGCGCCGCATATCGCCAGCGGCAAGCTGCTGGCCCTGGCGCAGACCCGCGGCGTGCGCGCCCACGCCTACCCCCAGATTGCCACCGTGGCCGAGTTGGGCTACCCCGGCTACGATGCCGGCACCTGGTACGGCATGGCCGGCCCGGGCCGCATGGCGCCCGCGCTGGTGCAGCGCATGAACACCGACCTCAACAAGGTGCTGCTGATGCCCGACGTGGCAGAGAAACTCGCCAGCTACGGCGCGGAAGACGGCGGCGGCAGCGCCGACAAGTTCGTGTCGTTCATAGCCACCGAAAAGGCCAAGTGGGCCAAGGTCGTGCATGACGCGAAGGTGACGGTCTAGCCCATGGCACGGGATTTCTCGCTCCAGGAAACCTTGCCCGAAGACGCCGGCGCCGCGGTGCTGGTGGGCCGCGTGTGGCTGCCGGGCCAGGACGGTGCGCACAGCGGCGGCCCGGCCATCGTCGCGGTGCGCGACGGCATGCTGCACGACATCAGCGCCGCCACGCCGACCCTGGCCGGCCTGCTGGCGCGGCCCGACCGGGTGGCGCTGGCCCGCGGTTTCGCCGGCACGCCGCTGGGCCCGCTGGCCGACTGGCTGGCCTCCACCTGCGCCCATGGCGCCGACCTGGCGCAGCGCCACCTGCTGGCGCCCAACGACCTGCAGGTGGTGAAGGCGGCGGGCGTGACCTTTGCGGCCAGCATGGTCGAGCGGGTGATCGAGGAACAGGCGCGCGGCGATGCCGGCAAGGCGGCCGACATCCGCCGCAGCGTGGTGGCGGTGGTGGGCGAAGACCTGGCCGCGGTGCGGCCCGGCTCGCCGCAGGCCGAACAGCTCAAGCAGGTGCTGGTGGCGCGTGGCCTGTGGTCGCAGTACCTGGAGGTGGGCATCGGCCCGGATGCCGAGATCTTCACCAAGGCGCCGCCGATGGCCTCGGTGGGCAGCGGCGTGGACGTGGGCCTGCACCCGGGTTCATCCTGGAACAACCCCGAACCCGAGGTGGTGCTGGCGGTGACGGCCGATGGCGAGATCGTCGGCGCCGCCCTGGGCAACGACGTGAACCTGCGCGACTTCGAGGGCCGCAGCGCCCTGCTGCTGGGCAAGGCCAAGGACAACAACGCGAGCTGCGCCATCGGCCCCTTCATCCGCCTGTTCGACGAACAGTTCGGCCTGCACGACGTGGAGCAGGCCGAGGTGGCGCTCACCGTGTGGGGGGAAGACGGCTTTGTGCTGCGCGGCAAAAGTTCCATGGCGCAGATCAGCCGCCCGCCACGCGAACTGGTGCGCCACGCCATGGGTGCGCACCACCAGTACCCCGACGGCATCATGCTGTTCTGCGGCACCATGTTCGCTCCCATCGAGGACCGCGACGCGCCGGGCGCCGGTTTCACCCACCACATCGGCGACCGGGTGGTGGTGGCCAGCCCGCGCCTGGGTGCGCTGGTGAACTGGGTCGGCCTGAGCAACCAGTTGCCGCCCTGGACCTTCGGCATCGGTGCGCTGATGCGCTACCTGGCCGGGCGCGGGCTGCTGCCAGGCAGCGGCGGCAACCCTGCCGCCCCGGGGCAGGGCTGATGGCCATGGACACCATCACCTGCATCGAGGACCTGCGGGTCCTCGCGCAGCGGCGGGTGCCGCGCATGTTCTACGAGTACGCCGACGGCGGTTCGTGGACCGAAGGCACCTACCGCGCCAACCAACGCGACTTCACCGACATCCTGCTGCGCCAGCGCGTGGCGCTGGACATCTCGCGCCGCAGCACCCGCAGCACCATGCTCGGGCAGGACGTGGCCATGCCGGTGGCCATCGCACCCACCGGGCTGGCCGGCATGCAGCATGCCGACGGCGAAATGCGGGCGGCGCGCGCGGCCAAGGCCTTCGGTATCCCCTTCACCCTGTCGACCGTGAGCATCTGCTCCATCGAGGACGTGGCCGAGGCGACCGACGGGCACCCGTTCTGGTTCCAGCTCTATGTGATGCGCGACCGGAAGTTCGTCGAGCGCCTGATCGACCGCGCCAAGGCCGCGAACTGCGCGGCCCTGGTGCTGACGCTGGACCTGCAGATCAGCGGCCAGCGCCACAAGGACCTGAAGAACGGCCTGACGGCGCCGCCCAAACTCACACTGAAGAACCTGGTCAACATGGCCGGCAAACCCCGCTGGTGCGCAGGCATGCTGGGCACCCGGCGCCACAATTTCCGCAACATCGTCGGCCATGTGGAGGGGGTGGACGACATGCGCTCACTGGCCGAATGGACGGCCCAGCAGTTCGACCCCACCCTGGGCTGGGACGACGTGGCCTGGATCCGCCAACGCTGGCCCGGCAAGCTGGTGCTGAAGGGCATCCAGGACGTGGAAGACGCACGGCAGGCGGTGGCCAGCGGCGCGGATGCCCTGATCGTCTCCAACCACGGCGGCCGGCAGCTCGACGGCGCGCCCTCCTCCATCCGCGCCCTGCCGCGTATCGCCGAAGCGGTGGGCGAACGCATCGAGGTGCACATGGACGGCGGTATCCGCTCCGGCCAGGACGTGCTCAAGGCGCTGGCCCTGGGCGCCAAGGGCACCTACATCGGCCGCGCCATGCTGTATGGCCTGGGCGCCATGGGCGAGGCCGGGGTGACCAAGGCGCTGGAGGTGATCCACAAGGAGCTGGACCTGACCATGGCGTTCTGCGGGCGCACGGACGTGCGGGATGTGGACCGGGGCATCCTGCTGTAGCAGGGGTATACCCTCACCTCTTATACCCATCATCGAATAAGCTTCTAACCGATAGCGGAAATATGCGCTTCCCCGCAGGGCCTGTGTCTGCCTAGCATGGCGGACCATGCTCAAGAAGCTCCTGTCCCGCGCCCCGCTGCACGACCCGACCGCGACCACCACGGCGCAAACCGAGGTCAAGACCACCACCTGCTACATGTGCGCCTGCCGCTGCGGCATCCGTGTGCACCTGAAGCAGGGCGAGAAGGGGCCGGAGGTGCGTTACATCGACGGCAACCCCGCGCATCCGCTCAACAAGGGGGTGATCTGTGCCAAAGGCAGCTCCGGCATCATGAAACAGGTGTCGCCGGCCCGGCTGACCCAGCCGCTGCTGCGCAAGCCGGGCAGCGACCGCGGCGCCGGCGAGTTCGAGCCGATCAGCTGGGACCGCTGCTACGAGATCCTCACCGAGCGCCTGGGCCGCATCCGCGCCACTGACCCGAAGAAGTTCGCACTCTTCACGGGGCGCGACCAGATGCAGGCGCTGACCGGCCTGTTCGCCCGCCAGTTCGGCACACCCAACTATGCGGCGCACGGCGGTTTCTGCTCGGTCAACATGGCCGCCGGCATGATCTACACCATCGGCGGCAGCTTCTGGGAGTTCGGCGGCCCCGACCTGGACCACGCCAAGCTGTTCGTGATGATCGGCACCGCCGAGGACCACCACAGCAACCCCATGAAGATGGCGCTGGGCAAGTTCAAGAGCGCCGGCGGCCGCTTCATTTCCATCAACCCGGTGCGCACCGGCTACTCAGCCATCGCCGACGAGTGGATTCCCATCCGCCCCGGTACCGATGGCGCGCTGTTCATGGCCCTGCTGCACGAGCTGCTGACCAACGACCTCATCGACCGGTCCTTTGTGCAGCGCTACACCAACGGGCCCCAGCTCGTGGTGCTCGACGAGGGCGAGCGCGAGGGCCTGTTCGCCTTCGATCCCTCCGCCGGCCCGCCCGGCGACGGCCGCAACCCGCACAACAAGCTGGCCTGGGATACGGCCAGCGGCAGCATCGTCGCCGCCTACCCCCAGGGCAACGAAGACGGGCGCGACCTGGCACTGGAGGGCCACTACACCCTGGCCGACGGCACCCGCGTGGCACCGGCCTTCCAGCTGCTGCGCGAACGGGTGGCCACCACCACCCCCGAATGGGCCGAGGCCATCACCGGTATTCCGGCGCAACGCATCCGCCAGCTGGCGCGGGAGATGGGCGAGACGGCCTTGCGCCAGGCCTTCGAGCTGCCCATCGCCTGGACCGACGCCTGGGGCAAGCGGCACGAGACCACCACCGCGCGCCCCGTGGCCTTCCACGCCATGCGCGGCCTGGCCGCGCACAGCAACGGCTTCCAGACCGTGCGGGCGCTGGCCGTGCTCATGAGTGTGCTCGGCACCATCGACCGGCCGGGCGGTTTCCGCCACAAGGCACCGTACCCGCGCCACATCGTGCCGAACTACCGGGCCTTCAACGACCCGGCCATGATCCAGCCCAACACGCCGCTGAATGCCGCGCCGCTGGGCTTTCCGGCGAATCCCGAGGAGCTGGCCGTCAACGCCGACGGCAGCCCGATCCGCATCGACCACGCCTTTTCCTGGGAGCACCCGTTGTCGGCCCACGGGCTGATGCACAACGTCATCACCAACGCCACGCGGGGCGATCCCTACACCATCGACACCCTGCTCATCTTCATGGCGAACATGGCATGGAACTCCAGCATGAACACCATGCAGGTGCGGGAGATGCTCAATGCGCGCGGGGACGATGGCGAATACAAGATCCCCTTCCTGGTGGTCTGCGACGCCTTCCAGAGCGAGATGGTGGCCTTTGCCGACCTGGTCCTGCCCGACACCACCTACCTGGAGCGGCACGACGTCATGGGCATGCTGGACCGGCCCATCTCCGAATTCGACGGCCCGGTCGACTCGGTGCGGGTGCCGGTGCTGCCGCCCACCGGCGAGTGCCGGCCCTTCCAGGAGGTGCTGATCGAGCTGGCCTCGCGGCTCAAGTTCCCCGCCTTCACCACCGCCGAGGGTGGCCGCAAGTTCAAGAACTACCCGGACTTCGTCGTCAATTTCGAGGCGCAGCCGGGCGTCGGTTTCCTCATGGGCTGGCGCGGCGCGGACGGTACACAGCACCTGCGCGGCGCGCCCAACCCGAAGCAGTGGGAGATGTACGCCAAGAACAACTGCGTGTTCCAGTACCACATGCCGCTGGAGCAGCAGTACATGCGCAACTGGAACCAGCCCTACCTCGACTTCGCCAAGGACAAGGGCTGGCGCCAGCGCAACGACCCGGTGCAACTCGCGCTGTATTCCGACACGCTGCAGAGTTTTCGCCTCGCTGCCCAGGGCAAGACGGCCGGGCGCCAGCCGCCGGAGGCGCTGCGCGAACGCATCGCCACCTACTTCGACCCGCTGCCCTTCTGGTACCCGCCGCTGGAGCATGCCTGCACCGACACCGAGGCTTACCCGCTGGCCGCCATCACCCAGCGGCCCATGGCCATGTACCACTCCTGGGACTCGCAGAACGCCTGGCTGCGCCAGATCCACAGCCACAACTACCTGTATGCCAACCCCGTGACCGCCAGCGGTGCCGGCATCGCCGACGGCGGCTGGTGCTGGGCCGAAAGTCCCTGGGGCAAGGTGCGCTGCATGGTGCGCTACAGCAACGCGGTGGAGCCCGGCACGGTGTGGACCTGGAACGCCATCGGCAAGGCCAGCGGCGCCTGGCAACTGGCCCCCGGCGCCGACGAGTCGCGCAAGGGTTTTCTGCTCAACCACCTCATTACCGAGGAACTGCCCATGGGCGGGCTCGGCAAGGCGGGCGCGGGCGGCTTCATCAGCAACTCCGACCCCATCACCGGGCAGGCCGGCTGGTATGACGTGCGGGTGCGGTTGATCCCGGCCGAGCCGGAGGGTGAAGGTGGCGGCCCGCCGCAAAGCTCCCCGCAGGTGGCCGCGGTGCCACCCCCTCCCGGCGTACTCGGTTTGCTCGGCAAGCTGCGCCGTCGCAGCTAGGCGCGAAAAACAGAAAAAAAGTACGCCCCATGATGACCACTCCCCAAGCCCCCGAGACACTGGCCAAGCAGCTCGCGCTGGTGATCGACCTCAACATCTGCGTGGGCTGCCACGCCTGTGTCACCTCCTGCAAGGAGTGGAACAGCGGCGGCGCCGCCGGGCCCATGAGCGACGACGCCCCCTACGGCGAACGCCCCAGCGGCACCTTCTTCAACCGCGTGCAGACCTATGAGGCGGGCGTCTACCCGCTGACGCAGACCGTGCACCTGCCCAAGAGCTGCCTGCACTGCGAAGACCCGCCCTGCGTGCCCGTGTGCCCCACCGGCGCCAGCTACAAGCGCGTGGAAGACGGCATCGTGCTCATCGACTACGACAAGTGCATCGGCTGCAAGTACTGCAGCTGGGCCTGCC
Organism: Pseudomonadota bacterium; assembly: GCA_040390235.1. Lineage (GTDB taxonomy): Bacteria > Pseudomonadota > Gammaproteobacteria > Burkholderiales > Burkholderiaceae_C > Xylophilus. Next base: position 24,331 of record JAZJYT010000060.1, read on the forward strand.
CCTACGGCGCGCGCGAGTTCGATGAGCAAAGCAAGGTCATGACCAAGTGCACCCTGTGCGTCGACCGCATCTACGACCCGCTGCTGGCGCCGGAAGACCGCCAGCCCGCCTGCGTCAAGGCCTGCCCCACGGGCGCGCGTATGTTCGGCGACGTGAAGGACCCGGACTCCGCCGTGTCCCAGGCCATCCGCGAGCGCGGCGGCTACCCGCTGATGCCGGAGTGGGACACCCAGCCTGCCAACCACTACCTGCCCCGGCTCATCACCGAGGCCATGGCCGATGCCTCCCCCGCCCCGGCCGGCGGCGGTTGCGGCAGCGGCTGCAGTTGCGCCAGCAAGCAGGGCGCCTGACATGAATCCCGCCTTCTCCATCATTGCGTTCACCACCCTGGCCGGCAGCGCCCAGGGCCTGGTGGTGGTGCTGGCCATCGCCACGCTGCTGGGCGCCGCACCGCCTCCGGGCTTTGTCGCCGGGGCCCTGGCGGTGGCCTTGCTGCTGCTGCTGGCGGCACTGGGTGCCTCCTTCCTGCACCTGGGCCACAAGCTGCGCGCCTGGCGCGCCGTGCTGATGTGGCGCACCTCCTGGATGTCGCGCGAGGTCATCGTGCTGCCGGCCTTCATCGCGCTGGTGGCCGCCTGGGCCGCCAGCGTGGTCCAGGGGGTGGACGGCCCGCTGCGCTGGCTGCTGCCGGTGCTGGTGCTGCTGCTGTCGGCCGCGCTGTGGGTCTGCACCGCCATGATCTACGCCTGCCTGCGCTTCGTGCAGGAGTGGGCCCACCCGCTCACCGTGGTGAACTACACCCTCATCGGCCTGTCGGGCGGCATGGTGCTGGCCGGCGCCCTGGGTGTCGTCGGCGGCCAGCCCGGCTTCGCCGCCGCGGTCGGGCCCTGGGCGCTGCTGGCCACGCTGGCCGCCTGGGCCACACGCATGCTGGCCCTGCGGCGCAACGCCCGGCTGCGCCCACGCTCCACCCTGCAGTCGGCCACCGGCATCCAGAACCCGCAGCTGGTGCAGACCTCCATGGGCCTGACTGCCGGGTCCTACAACACTCGGGAGTTTTTCCACCGGGCCTCGCTGGCGGGCCTGCGGCGCATCAAGCTGGGTTTTATCGTGTTCGGTTTTGCCGTGCCGGCCATATTGCTGGCCTGCGCCCTGTGGGCCGGGCCGGCCGGCGGCGCCGCCTGGCTGCTGGCCGTGCCGCTGCAAACGCTGGGCATCCTGGCCGAGCGCTGGTTCTTCTTCGCCCAGGCCCGCCATCCGCAGAACCTGTACTACCAGGTGGTGTCCTGAGTCAGCGCTTCGGCGACCGCACGTGCTCCGGCCGCACCCCCAGCCCCACGGCCCGTGCCGGCAGGCCGCGCAGCAGGGGCAGGTCGTCCAGCAGGCGCATGGGCCAGGGCACCTTGCGTGGAGCGGGCCGCGCGTCCCGGACTTCGCCCGGCTGCGCCCCCACAATGGGCGCCAACAGGCGTTTGTGCAGCATCACCTGCACCGCCTGCGTGACCTTGGCGGGCCACATACGGCGCGCCTGTACCTCGGCCAGCAGGGGTGTGATGCCGGCCGCGGGCCGGCCGTCGGCCAGGGCGGCGGCGAGGATATTGGCGGTAGCTACCGCATCCTGCACCGCGAGGTTGATGCCCACGCCGCCCACCGGCGACATGGCGTGCGCCGCGTCGCCGATGCACAGCAGGCCGGGCCGCCACCAGGTGTCCAGCCGGTCCACACGGACGCTGAGCAGCTTGACGGCATCCCAGTCGGGTAAAGCCAACTCCAGCCGCCCGGCGAAATACGGCGCCACTTCCTCGATGGCGCGGCGGAAGGTCTCGATGCCACGCGCCTGCAGGTCGGCAATGCCGCCCTTGGCGATCACCAGGGCGCACTGCCAGTAGTCCCCCCGGTTGATGGCGACCAGGAAGCGGCCGGGCTCGATGTGACCGCCGGTGGTGTCGGGGTCGCCAGGTGCCTTGGGGATACGCATCCACAGCACATCGATGGGTGAACCCAGGTCGCGCAAGGGCAGGCCCGCGGCGGCGCGCAGGGTGGAGTGGCGGCCGTCGGCGGCGATGACGAGGTCGGCGCGCAGTTCGGATGCCAGCGGCCGGCCGGCCCGCGCGCCGCGGGTGAGCGCAACGCCCACCACCGCCCCGCCCTCTTGCACCAGCCCGGTCGCCTCCGCATCCATCCGCAGGTGGAAGCCGGGGTAACGCACGGCCTCGTCGCGGATGAAGGCCAGGAAGTCCCACTGCGGCATGAGGGCGATGAAATCGCACGGCGGGGGCAGGCCGGCAAAGTCGGCCAGCACCATGTCGCGGCCGTACACGGTGGCGTGCAGCTGGCGCACCTTGTCGTGCGGGCGCTGCAGAAATGCGTCGAGCAGGCCCAGCTCGTGCAGCACCTGCAGGGTGGAGGGGTGCACCGTGTCGCCACGGAAGTCGCGCAGGAAGTCGTTGTGTTTTTCCAGCACGGTCACGTCCACCCCGGCGCGGGCCAGCAGCAGGCCCAGCACCATGCCGGCCGGGCCGCCACCGGCGATGCAGCAGCGGGTGGCGCGCTCCGTGGCTGGCTGCGAGGGTGGAGAAGGCGGCATGGTGGGATCGACGGACATGGCAGGCTCCCCGGAATCCGCCCGATGCTGGCGCGGGGTCCGCGGGGGCGGGTAAGGAAAGGTTATTGAGATACAATGTATATCCTACCAGGCAAGGAGTGCACCATGGCTGCAACCACAATGGTCCACGTGCGTGTGGACGAACACATCAAGACACAGGCGACCGAAACGCTGGCTGCAATGGGATTGACCGTGTCCGATGCGATCCGCGTTTTCCTGACCCGCGTTGTTGCGGAGCAGCAGCTTCCGTTCACCCTCAAGGCGCCGAATGCCGCCACCCGCACCGCGATGGAAGAGGCGCGTGCCGCAAGCAAGGCACGGTTTGCGACGGCCCAGGAACTGATCCATGACCTTGAAAAAGGCGCCAGGTAGCAAGCGCGCGGCCCTGCCTCGGGCCTCGGACCGAACCAAGGCCTTCGTCAAGGACTGGACGCGGCTTTCGCACTCGGGCCGCTACGACATGAAGCGGCTCAAGGAAGCCATGCTGCTGCTGGTAGCCAATGATGCGCCGCTCGGCCCGGAGTGGCTGGACCATGCGCTCGCTGGCGACTGGGCCGACCACCGCGAATGCCATGTTGGCGGAGACTTCCTGTTGATCTATCAGCTTGGCGGAAGCGGCGCCAGTGAGCAGATCATTTTTGTGCGGGCAGGCACCCATAGCGAACTGTTCGAGTAAAACCTGGCGGCACGGCCGGTCCGGCAACGCCTTTGGCAAGAACACGAAGCAAGGCCCACTGTTGAATGCCGCCGAAATCTGACCCACTTAGAGCACTAATTTCCATTCAAACCTGACCCACGTAAGAACCCTATCCTGCTGCTTTTGACAGCAGGGGAATTTAGGAGTGATAGACGTGGCGACACTGAGTGTCATCAGGCGCTGGGCACTGCGCGAGCAGATGTCCATCCGCGAGATTTCAAGGCGAACAGGCCTGGCTCGCAACACCGTTAAGAAGTACCTGCGCGCAAGCGACGATGAGCCCCGCTACGCCCGGCGAGCCAGCTCCAGCAAGCTTGATCCGTATGCCGAGAAGCTATCGACCTGGCTGGCGATAGAGGCAACAAAAACGCGGAAACAGCGGCGCACTCTGCGGCAGATCCACACAACCACAGACCAAAAAGGAGAATTCGAAGCACTTATCCACACCCTGAGGCCTTCGCCTCTCAAACCGGGTGGGTCTAGATTGGGTGGAAATCTAGGGTCAGGGTTGGGTGGAATTCAACAAGGCCGGCGCAGTCGGCCTACGCCATGTCGGCGCGGAGCCTGCGGGGCCGGGTAAGGAAGGGTTGTTCGCTCCGGCCTTACCACTCGCCGATTTCACGCACCCGCTGGTCGAGGTCGAGGCGGTCCAGGCGCTCGCACGACTTCCTGTCCTCGTGGCGGTGCCCGGCCAGGGTGCCCAGGCGCTGGACGACGGCCAACACCACCGGGTTGCGGGGCTTGGCCGGCGGCACGGCGACGGTGCGGATCGGGGTGGTACGTAGACGCATGGTGCCTCCTGGGCAGATAGACGATAGAAAAAAGAAAACAACGCCGGCCACGGCCATTGCGGTTGTGCCCTCACGCGATGGGCAGCACGCCGGGGCGGGCTGCTCCATGGACATCGCTGCACAGGGGTGGTCCACGACCCTGCACATCCCGCCAGGCCGTCCACGCGGCTGATTCCTGGCGGTGTGGTGAAGACACACCCGCAATGGGTGGAACAAAAAAACAAACAAAAAAGGCCCGGAACCTTGCGGTGTCCGGGCCTCTGCGAACAGAGCGTGGGAGTAGACGCTTACGCGCTGCCTCCGCCCGGGGGCACCTGAATCCAGGAACCCTTGATAAACACCACACGCACGGATACCTGGCCCGGTAGGGCTCGCATGCGTTGGTGCATCGGTGATGTTTTCACTGAAAGACTCCTGCGTTCTGCGTTCTGCGTTGGGCGTGGGTGGAAGGGTGCGGCCGGGACCGCGTTTGAATTCACTGTAAATAGTCTTTACTGGGCCGTCAACACACACGACAATCTTTTTTCCCGCACTGTTGTTTTTTTCCTTTGTCCGCCTGCCCCTTGCCCAACCCCACCATCACCCGCCGCCACAACACCCTGCTGCTGCACCGGCGTTTTCTGGAAGAGGCCATCGCCGCCGGGCTGCCGGCCAAGGGGCTGGACCAGGCCTTTGCGCAGAAGCTCGAGATCTCGCCCAGCATGTGGAGCCAGGTCAAGAGCGCACGGCCCATCGGCGACACGCTGGCGCGGCAGATCGAGTGCCACTGCGGCGTGGAGGCCGGCTGGCTGGACCGGCCAGACCTGGCCGCCGAGGGGCCCGACCCGGCCGAGGAACGATTTATCGGCCTGGCCCGCCTGGCCTGGCGCGCGGCCAATGCCCGGGGCAAACGCGCCCTGGCGCGGGCACTGCGGGAGGCCGCCGCACAGCCGCGCGGGCCTGCGCCGGCGTCTATTGCGCGGTGAGGTGCAGCAGGCCGCCGGAGACGGCATGGCCGCTGTCCTGGCCCAGCGCGGAGACCGGCCGCACCTCGGGCACATTGCGCGCCGGCGCCGCCTGCTGCGCGGCAGCGGCCGAACCGGCGTAGCTGGCCGCCGTGGCGAAGGCGGCGAAGGTGAAGGCCTTGCTGAAAAGGGTCTGGGTGCTCATGGCATACCTCGCAAAGAAAGTGGAACGCAGGCGTCCACTGTAGGCATGCGGGGCACGGCGTTAAACCCGCTGCGCTGAATCAGACCATCTCCATTCGCGCAACAATCGGCCCGCGCCTTGGGGGTCAGGCCGCGGGGGCATCCTGGCCGGCGACCAGGGCGCTGATCTGCAGCGACAGGTCGAGCAGCTTGGCCTTGTTGGCGTAGTAGCGGTCGATGCGCCACTCCTCCAGGATGTCGATGGCGATCTGGAAGGTGCGCAGGTCGAGCTCGTAGAGGGCCGCCAGGTCGAAGGGCGCCGCCGACTCCAGCGACAGAACCAGGCGCGCCAGGGTCTTGGCGGATTCGGAGAAGGGAACGTTCTCGATAAAACGGCGGGCGGTCTTGATGGCGTTCATGGCGGGATATAACAACAGGCGCAAAAGCCCGCTACTGTAGGGACCCTCGGAGCGGATTCCATGACAAAACGGTGACAGCCGCCCCGGCTCAGGCCGCGGGCCCGGTGGACGGGCCGGCAGAGGGGCCCGCATCCGGGTCGGGCAGCAGCCGCAGCAGCGCATCGCAGCCGTTCTGCAGCGCCGCCTCGTAGGCCGCGAAATGCTGGCCGCCCTCCACCAGGCGGATGAATTCGCCCGCGTCGTCCATCGCTTCGAGCAGCACCCAGTAATAGGCGCCCGAGGCATGGCGCTCGACCATCAGGGCCAGGGGAAGGAGTTCATGCGCCATGGGCCGGACTGTGCCGGGGCAATGTGACAGCGCCGGTTCAGCCGCCGTACCGGTCGCCGCCCTACCCCGGGCACGGCATCTGCGCCACACGCAGCCTGCTGCTTGTCCTACGGGGGAAATCCTGCCGGTTCGTTAGCTTGGAGGCCATGGAAAACTTCAACGCTCCCCCGATCCAGCAGCCGCTGCCCGCCCTCCAGGAATGTGTGCAATTGTTCAGCGAAGCCGCCACCGAACCCGTGGTGCAGGGCGCCTACCTGTTCCGCCTGGCCGCCAAAGCCAAGGATGCGTTGGACGCCACTTTCGGCGCCCACAACCGCCATGCCGCGGGGCTGGTGCACATCGTCATGGGCAACGTCAAGTCGGCACGCGACGATGTGCCGGCCTTCGTATCCGCCCAGCTGCTGCACCTGATGCAGCATGCCGCGCAGATGCAGCGACAGGCCGTCGCCGCCTGAGCCGGTCCGCACAAGCCGCATGGGACACGAACCGCTGGCCCGGCTGGCGCTGGGCAGCGATGTGCTGGTACTGGTGTGCAAGGACTGCCGCAAACGCAGCAGCGGCCCGGAGCTGAAAACCAGGAAGCTCGCCGTGGGCCTCCGGTCGCTGGCCAAGGACAGCAAACTCAAGGCCCGGGTGGTGACCACCAGTTGCCTGGGCCTGTGCCCTAAGAAGGCGACGGCCGTGGTCCTGGTGCCGCGCGGCGAGGCGCTGCGTGCCATGGCCGTGGTGTCGCTCTCGCAGGTGGAAGACTTCTCCGCGCTGCTGTAGCAGCCCAGCGAGGCCGGGTGCTGCACACCGACGAGACGCCAGTGGCGATCGACAGCCTTCTGCCGCATGGCGGGCTGCCATCACACTGATCTCCAACCAAACCTAGGTCAGATTCAATCCGCCGTCCGACAGTAGCACTTCGCCCGTTAGGTAATCCGAAGCAACCAGCATGGCAACAGCGTGGGCAATGTCGTCCGGGCTCGCGGCCCGGTGCATGGGAGCACGCTCGCGCCACAACTCCTGTGCGCCAGTCCACTCGGCGGTCAGAGGCGTGTCGACCAACCCCGGCGCGACGGCGTTGACACGAATGTCCGGCCCCAGCGACAGTGCGAGCAAGCGGGTCATGTGATTGAGCGCAGCCTTGCTCACCGCGTAGGGAATGGATGCGCCTTTGGGGCGGACGCCCGCGTGTGAGCTGATGTTTACAACGCTGCCCGCTCGGCGGCACCGGGCGGCGTCGCGCAAAGCCGACTCGGCCAATGCAACGAGATGGAACGGCGCCACGACGTTGACCTCATGGAGTTCGTGCCACACCGCAGAAGTGGCGGAGGCAAGGTCTCCGTGCGGAATGACTCTACTGATGCCTGCGTTGTTGACCAGCACGTCCAGTTGGCCCCACGTGGCGATTGCCTCGCTGACAAGCCGGACCCTGTCGGCCTCCAAGGCAAGATCAGCTTGTATGTAGATAGCCTGCTTCATCTCAGCAGCCATTGCGTGACCTGTCGCCGCAGAGCTTCGCGAATGAAGGACCACTGCATAGCCCGCGTGGCTTAGCCTGCGCGCGATAGCGGCGCCAATGCCGGAAGTAGATCCCGTTACCAACGCGACACGAAGCGTACTATCAATTGTCGGATTGACATTCATCTGGAAAATCTCGGTCTGGTTGCCATCAGATCCAACGCCGCAGCGCGCATGCGTGGGCGTAGCTGGGATCGTTGAAGCTTACCGGCATCATCGGTTCGATGAAGCAAAAGGCCGTGCTACCAGCCGCCCCAGTTCGGCCACGGCGGGGCTGCGTGCCCCGGCGTCGGCTTCGCCATACGCCAGGGTGAAGTCCAGGGCCGGCAAGGGCGGCAGGCCATGGCGCTTGTCCAGCACGGCCATGCCCGGCCGCAGGTGGTCCTCCGTGAAGGCGGCCACCGCCAGCCCGCTCAGCGCGACCGCCCGCAGGTCATGCAGGCTGTGCGAGCTGAACGCGCTGTGCCAGGCAATGCCCGTCTGGTGGAGCGCATCGATGGCGATCTGGCGGGACACGCAGGGCGGCGGCGAATAGGCCAGCGGCAGGGAGGCGGGGCTCCGCCATGAGAAGTCCTCCGCCGCGGCCCACACCATGGGCAGGCGCTGCAGCAGCAAGCCGGCCTTGCCTTCACCGGCCACCGACACCACCACGGCCAGGTCCAGTTCGCGCTCGCGCACCATGGCCCCGAGGTCCAGCGTCAGCCCCACGCTGACCTCCAGCCGCACATTGGGGCAACTGCGCGAGAACTGGCGCAGCAGCCGGGGCAGGCCCTCGCCCATGAAACTCTCGGGCACACCGAAGCGCACCGTGCCCTCGATGGGCGAACAACGGAAGTGCTGCGCCAGGACTTCCTGCGCCTGCAGGATGCGCTGCGCCAGGCGCAGGAAGTCCTCGCCGTCCACCGTCAGGCCCAGGCGCCGGGTGGTGCGGTGGAACAGCGGGCGGCCCACCAGCTCCTCCAGCCGGCGTATCTGGTGGCTGACCGCCGACTGCGAGAGGTGCAGTTGCTCCGCCGCGCGGGTGAAGCCCCTGGCCTCGTGCACCGCGACAAAGGCTTGCAGGAGCCCGGTGTCAAAACCCATGGCAGGCATATTCATGAATCATCTCGATGAATCATGCCAGATTTAATCATTTGTGCCATGAACCAAGGCTGATGAGAATGGCCGGAACGCACCCGCCCACCCTCCTCCGAACGCACCCATGCCCGCCACCCGCCACCCCGTACTCGCCCTGGCCGCCGTCTGCCTCGCGGCACTCATGTTCGGCCTGGAAATCTCCAGCGTTCCGGTCATCCTGCCGGTGCTGGAGGCGCGGCTGCACGCCGACTTCCAGGCCATGCAGTGGATCATGAACGCCTACACCATCGCCTGTACCAGCGTGCTGATGGCCACCGGCACGCTGGCCGACCGCTATGGCCGGCGCCGGGTCTTCGCGGCCACGGTTCTGGGCTTCGGCATCGCCTCGCTGTTGTGCGGCCTCGCGCCCAGCACACCGGCCCTGATCGGCGCGCGCTTTTTGCAGGGGCTGGCCGGCGGTGCGATGTTCATCTGCTCCATCGCCATCCTGTCGCACCAGTTCCCCGAAGGGCGCCCGCGGGCCCGGGCCTTCGCCATCTGGGGCGTGGTGGCGGGCGTCGGCCTGGGCTTCGGCCCCGTCATCGGCGGCGCGATCGTCGCGCTCGCCAGCTGGCACTGGGTCTTCGCCGCACACGTGCCGCTGGCGCTGGTGGGCCTGGTGCTGATCGCGGCCGGCGTGGCCGAATCCAGCGACCCGCAGGCCCGCCACCAGCCGCTGGACCTGGGCGGCATCCTGGCGCTGACGGTCGCGGTGCTGGGGCTGACCTCGCTCATCACGCAGGGGGCGAGCCTGGGCTGGACCAGCCCGGCCGCCCTGCTGCTGCTGGCGGTGGCGGTGCTCGGCCTGGCCGGTTTCGTCCGGGCGGAGCGCTCGCACCCCCATCCCATGTTCGACTTCACGGTGTTCCGCAGCCGCGACTTTTCGGGCGCCATCCTGGGCTGCGTCGGCATGAACTGCAGCTACTGGCCCTTCATGGTCTACCTGCCCCTGTACTTCACCGTCGGCCTGGGCCACGACGTCACCTCCGCCGGCCTGGCCCTGCTGGCCTACACCGTGCCCTTCCTGGTGATGCCCCCGTTCGCGCAGATGCTGCTGCTGCGCCACGACGCGCGCTACGTGATTCCCGCCGGCCTATTCATGATCGGCCTGGGCTTTCTGCTGATGAAGCTAGGCAGCCATTTCACCCACCTGGGCACCTGGACCGTGCTGCCCGGCGCACTGGTGGCCGGCGTGGGCCTGGGCCTGACGACAACACCCGCCACCAGCATGACCACCTCGGCCTTGCCGGCCAGCCGCGCAGGCATGGCCTCTGGCATGGACGTCAGTGCACGCCTCATCACCCTGGCCCTCAACATCGCGGTGATGGGCCTGGTGCTGGTCGCCGGCCTGGCCACATCCCTGCGCAGCGCCCTGGGCAGCGCCGCCGACGCCGCGCAACTGCGTGCCCTGGCGGAGCAGCTCGCGGGGGGCGATGCCACGGGCGCGCGGCAGCTGATCGCCACGATGGCCCCCCCGGGCGGCGCAGAGGCGGCAATCCACACGGCCGTGACGCAGGGTTTTGGCTGGGTCATGCTGTATGGCGGCGTTGCCGCGTGGCTCACCGCGGCTGCCAGCTGGGCGGTTTTCGCAGGGGCGCGGCGCCGGGGCGGACGTGCCGCCGGCGAAGCCGGCATCAGGAACGTCGGCTGATCCTGCTGCGGGAGGCCGGCGCGGGCCTAGCCGAGATCACCCCCGCCGTGCGCCGCTGGGCCGCCATGACCGGCACCACGCGCGGCCTGCTGACCCTGTTCGTGCGCCACACGTCCGCCGCGCTATTTAGACGGGAGCCGCGAAAACCGGAAATCGCAGTGGTTCGCGCCGCCAGCCAAGGTTTGCGTCCTTTCCAGCCGTATGCCTCGCGTTGCATAGGCGTCGAAATCAAGCCCGCAAATGTTCGGCAAGATTTCCTTGTCTGCATGGCGGGCTGCGAATTTACAAAAGCCGCACGCTTTGTAGTTGATGCCGAATTCAAAATTGTCACCCGGTCCCGGCTCGACGAAATCGTAGACAAAGTCTTCCGGGAACTCTTCCTGGTGGTTTTTTGTAGCGCTTTTTTCGGCTTGCTCGCGCAGCAAAGCCTGATGTTCCGGCGACATGAATTGATGCCCCGAGGCGAGACGTTCCGCTTCGGGCACGGTGAGCAATTGCGCCTTGTAGGTTTCTCGCTCGATTTCGCCGATCACGGGCAAGGGCACGCCGTACCGCCGGAGCACCCGGCTGATGGCCATGAAGCCCATGAGACGCATGAAGAAATCGCTCATGCGACTCGCCGTGCCTCCGACATAGGGCGTCTGGGTGAGCACGGTTTCGAACTCGCGCATCACCTCCTGCCGGACCCCATCGATATTGGATAGACCTGCGCGCTCGCACAACATCGTTTCGGCCAGGTCGAGGCGATGGCGCATGGCGGCCTCCATCGCACCGCGATGCAACGCATAAAAGGGATGGATGGTCTCAGCCATTGAACACCTCACCAAGACAGTTGGCCTGTTGCAACCATACCCGACAATCCACCGCTGGAGGCCGCATTGGGGCCGAGGCTGCGTGAAAACCGCGCCCCTCAATTCTCGAACTGCGGATGCAGCTGCCGAATCCGGTTCATCGCCATCCCCGCCGCCGCCGTCCGCGTCTCCACCCCCAGCTTCGCCAATATCCGCTCCAGGTGCTTCTTCACCGTGGCCGGGCTGGCGCCGAGGATGTCGGCGATGTCGCGGTTGATCTTGCCTTTCACCACCCAGTACAGCACCTCGGCTTCGCGGGCGGTCAGCTGGAAGGTCAGGCGCATGGCCTCGATCACGGCGGCGTCGCTGGATTCGCGCATGACGATCAGCCAGTCGCCGCCACCCAGGCTGTCGCCGGTCTGCTGGTGCAGGCGGAAGGTGAGGCGGTTGGCGCCTTGTTCAAAAGCCAGGCGGGGCGGCTCGATCAGCCGTTCGGCCTCGGCCAGGTGCCGGCGCAGCCATTCCAGCACCGGCGGCGGCGTGGTGGGCGCGGCGGTGTTGAACCAGCGTTGCAGCAGGTCGCGCGCCAGGCCGGTCTGCCACATCAGGCGGCCGTCGCCCGCGCGCACGGTGATGCTGGCGTAGCCGAAGGCGTCGAGCGCGTTGCGCGCCTGGCCGGCCTGGCGCGCGTCCTGGCGGGCGCGGCGGGCGCCCTGCAGGTGCACGTTCATGCGTGCCAGCACTTCCTTGGGTTTGATGGGTTTGGTGACGTAGTCGGTGGCGCCGGCATCCAGCGCGGCCACCAGGTGTTCGGTCTCGGTCAGCCCGGTCATGAAGATGATGGGGATGTGCGCGGTGGCCGGACTGGCTTTCAGGCGGCGTGCCACCTCGAAGCCGTCCATGCCCGGCATCATGGCGTCGAGCAGCACGATGTCGGGCAGGGCCTGGGCGGCGCGCGCCAGGGCCGCCTCGCCGGAGATGGCGACCAGCACGGTGTAGCCCGACTCGTCGAGCGCGTCGTGCAGCACCGCGAGGTTGTCGGGCACGTCGTCGACGATCAGCACCAGGTCGCTGTTGGCGCGGTCGAGGGTGCGGGCCAGGTCGCTGGCGGTCGCGGGGGCGGCGGCGGGAGAAGCAGGCGTGGACACGGTATCCGTCAGGGAGGAGGCACAACAATGGCAGCAGAGGCGGCAGGTGCAGCAGGGGCGGCCAGGCGTTCGGCGATGGCCTCGAAGCGGAATTGTCGCGCCAGTGCGCGCATCTCCTCCACGAAGGCGGCGCAGGCGGGTTGCCGGCGCTCCAGTTCGGCCAGTGTATTGAGGATGCCGCGGTAGTAGCCCAGCTCCACCACCTCCCGCAGCGCGGCGCAGGTGGCGGCGTCGGGCAGCGCAGCGGCAGTGGCGGCGGGCGTGGTGGCCCCGGCCGGCGGCGGGGGCACCGCGGCGAGCGCGTCGGTGCGCCATTCCAGGCCCAGGCGGCGTTCCAGCCAGTCCAGCAGTTCGCTGTGGCGCACCGGCTTGACGATGAAGTCCTCCGGGCGGATGCCCACGTCGTTCTCCAGCCCCTTGTCGAAGGCGTTGGCCGAGACGATGGCCGTCTGCACGTCGGCATGGCCGGCGGCGCGCAGGCGGCGGATGGTTTCCCAGCCGTCGATGCCGGGCATGGCCAGGTCCATCAGGATGGCGTCGGGCCGGTAGCCGGCGGCCAGCAGGTCCAGGCAGTCGTGGCCGCTGGCGGCGGTGCGCAGCCTGTAGCCCAGGGGCGAGAGCAGCTGCACCAGCAGTTCGCGGTCGGCCTCCTCGTTGTCGACCACCAGGATGTCGCGGCGCGGGCCGGCATGGCCGCGGCGCTGCGGGTTGGGCGCGGCGGTGGCCGCGATACCGCGCGCCGCCACGCCATGCACCTCGGGCAGGAACAGCCGCACCCGGAACACCGAGCCCTGGCCCGGCACGCTGGTGGCGCTGAGTTCGCCGCCCATCAGCTCGGTCAGCATCTTGGCGATGGTCAGGCCCAGGCCGGCGCCGGGCGCGGTGCCGCGCTCGGCCGAAACGCCCCGGGCGAAGGGCTCGAAGATGCGGGTCAGGTCGTCCTCGGTCATGCCGGGGCCGGTGTCGGCGATCTCGATGGTGGCCATCTCGCGGCCGTGGCGCACCCGCAGCGTGACCTGCCCGCGCGCGGTGAACTTGATGGCGTTGCCGATCAGGTTGATGAGGATCTGGCGCACGCGTTTTTCATCGGCGCGCACCACCTCGGGCAGGCTGCCGGCCACGTCGAAGGCAAAAGCCAGGCCCTTGGCGCGGGCCTGCGGGTCGAACATGCCGGCCATGTCGTACAGGCAGTCGGCAAACCGCATGGGCCGCGCTTCGAGGGTGAGTTTTCCGCCCTCGATGCGGGCGATGTCGAGGGTGCCTTCGATCAGGCTCAGCAGGTGCTCGCCGCCGCGCTTGATGACCTCCACCGCCTGCCGGCGGTGCGGCGGCACGGCGGCGTCCTCGCCCATCAGCTGGGCATACCCCAGGATGCTGTTGAGCGGCGTGCGCAGTTCGTGGCTGATGGCGCTGATGTAGCGGCTCTTGGCCTGGTTGGCCTGGTCGGCCACGGCGCGCGCCTGGTCGGCCTGCTCGCGCGCGGCCTCGGCCACGGCGCGGGCCTGCTGCAGGGCGGTGTCGGTGCGGCGGTGGGACTCGATTTCTTCCACCAGCAGGTGCGTCTGGCGGTTGGACTCTTCCTGCGCCACGCGCCGGCTCTGGTGCGCCAGCACCAGCCACCAGGCGACGATGCCGGCAATCACCAGCAGCGCCATGTAGGCTTTCAAAAAGCCCGCGCGCAGCGAGCCGCGCACGCCCGCCTCCACCGCGTCGCCCAGGGCGCGCAGCTCCTGGTGATACAGCAGGCCGAATACCACGCCCAGCAGCGGCACCACCACCAGCATGAGCAGGATGAAATGGCCCAGGCCGGTGTCCAGGTAGGGCCACATGCGCCGGGGCAAAAGCCAGCGCAGGGCCGCCGACCACTGCGCGGCCAGGCTGGCGTGGGGTTTGCACAGGTCACCGCAGCGCACGTCGAGCGTGCAGCACAAGGAACAGATGGGCCCCTGGTAGGCGGGGCACTGGGCCATGTCGGGGCCTTCGTACTCACGTTCGCAGACGGTGCAGCGCAGGGTGCGGATGCTGCCGCCCAGGTAGGCGCCCGGCGCGGCGACGATGGGCGGCAGCGGCTGGCGCGCCAGGTAGAAGCGCCCCCGGGTGGCGATGGCGATCAGCGGCGAGGCCACCAGTGCCGTGCCCAGCGCGATCAGCGCCGAAAACGCCTGCGCCATCGGCCCGAACAGGCCCAGGTGGGCGGCGATGGACAGGGCCGAGGCCAGGCCCATGGCGCCGACGCCGACCGGGTTCACGTCGTACAAATGCGCCCGCTTGAACTCGATGCCCGGCGGCGACAGGCCCAGGGGCTTGTTGATGACCAGGTCGGCCACCACCGCCATCATCCAGGCGATGGCCACGTTGGAGTACAGGCCCAGCACGTCGCCCAGCGCGTCGAAGACGTTCATCTCCATCAGCATGAAGGCGATCATGGTGTTGAACACCACCCACACCACCCGGCCCGGGTGGCTGTGTGTCACCCGCGAGAAGAAGTTGCTCCACGCCAGCGAGCCGGCATAGGCGTTGGTGACGTTGATCTTGAGCTGCGACAGCACCACGAAGAAGGCCGTGGCCGCCACCGCCACGCCGTAGTGCGGGAAGACGTATTCGTAGGCCGCCAGGTACATCTGGTTGGGGTCCACCGCACGGTCGGGCGGCACCGCGTGCGAGATGGCCAGCCAGGCCAGCAGCGCGCCGCCCAGCATCTTCACCACCCCCAGCAGCACCCAGCCGGGGCCGCCGATGAGCACACCCATCCACCAGCGCCGCGCGCGGCCGGGTTTCTGCTCGGGCATGAAACGCAGGTAGTCGGCCTGCTCCCCCATCTGGGTGATGAGGGCGATACCGACGGTGAGCGCCGCGCCGAACATACGCAAATCGAAACCCGCGCCGGCGCCCATCTCGCCGCCGTAGTTCAGCACGCCGTTGAAGGCGGTGGGCTCACGCATCAGCACGTAGACGAAGGGCACCACCAGCATGGCCAGCCAGATGGGCTGCGTCCACAGCTGCAGCCGGCTGATGGCCGACACACCGTGTGTCACCAGCGGTATGACCACCAGCGCGCAGATGAGGTAGCCCCAGCGCGGCGGTATGCCCAGCGCCAGGTCCAGCGCATAGGCCATGACGGCGGCCTCCAGCGCGAAGAAGATGAAGGTGAAACAGGCGTAGATGAGCGAGGTGATGGTCGAGCCGATGTAGCCGAAGCCCGCGCCGCGGGTGAGCAGGTCCATGTCCACGCCGTAGCGCGCGGCGTAGATGCTGATGGGCAGGCCCGCCAGGAAAATGATGAGCCCGGTGGCCAGGATGGCCCAGAAGGCGTTCATCACCCCGTACTGCACCAGCAGCGTGGCGCCCACTGCCTCCAGCACCAGGAAGGAGGCGGCGCCGAAGGCGGTGTTGGCCACCCGCCATTCGGACCACTTGCGGAAGCTGCGCGGCGCGAAACGCAGCGCATAGTCCTCCATAGTCTCGCGGCCGACCCAGTTGTTGTAGTCGCGCCGGATCTTCACCACGCGCTGCAGCGGCGCGGCGGCGTCGGAGGCGGGGCGGTCGGCGTCGCCCGGGTCGGGAGAAAGAGCGGTGCCCGGCATCGGAAAAAGGGTGGAGGGTAAAAGGCGCTGGGGGTGGCACCACGACGGTGCATGAAGCGTGCCAGACAGGGTACGGCATTTTGTGGCGCCCGGCAAAACCTGCGCAGGCACCCCGGGTGGGCCGTATCAAACCATGGAACGCTAGGTCCAAACGGCGGACGCTGCATAGGATGCGGCCGCTTAGGACCGCTTGCGCCCACAAGCCCGAACACCTCCGGAGACACATATGACACAGGGTTTTTTCCCCGCCGCGCGCGGGCTCGCCGGGGCCGCGCTGTCGGCCTTTTCCCTTGCACTGCTGCTGCCGGGCGCCGCCCAGGCGCAGGGCGACGCATGGCCTTCGCGCAGCATCAAGATCGTGGTGGGGTATGCGCCGGGCGGGCCGAGCGACATCACCGCCCGGCTGCTGGCGCCCAAGCTGACGGCAGCGCTGGGACAGCCGGTGATCGTCGAGAACAAGGCCGGCGCGGGCTCCAACCTGGCGTTCGAGTATGTGGCCGCCGCCGCGCCCGATGGCTACACGCTGCTGCTGGCGGCCGCGCCTATCGTGATGAACAACAAGCTCTACAAGAACCTGAAATACGACCCGGTGAAGAGCTTCGAGCCGGTCATCAACGTGATGACCTCGCCCTCGGTGCTGGCGGTGGCGCCCAACCTGCCGGTGCAGAACCTGCAGCAGTTCATCGCGCTGGCCAAGAAGGAGCCGGGCCGGCTCACCTACAGTTCGTCGGGCAACGGCGGCACCCAGCACCTGGCCGGCGAGCTGCTGGAGCAGCGTGCGGGGCTGGACATGATCCACGTGCCCTACCGCGGCGCGGCGCCGGCCCTGAACGACCTGGTGGCCGGCCAGGTGAGCGCCGGTTTCCAGACCGCCATGGGCGCGCTGGTGCACCTGAAGAACAACGCGCCGCGGCCGATCGCGGTGGCCTCCACCAAACGCCTGCCGCAGCTGCCCAACGTGCCGACCTTCGCCGAATCGGGCCTGCCCGACGTGGTGGTGGAGTCGTGGAACGGCATGTTCGCGCCGGCGGGCACACCCCAGGCCATCGTCAACCGGCTGAACGCCGAGGTGAACAAGGCGCTGGCGTCACCCGACATCCGGGACAACTTCGAGAACAGCGGCGCCTACGGCGTGGGCGGCACGCCGGCGGAATTCAAGCGCTACGTGGCCGAGGAAGTGGACCGCTGGGGCAAGCTGATGAAGTCCACCAACATCTCGCTGGACTAAGACCATGGCCGAACCGACCGACATGACGGGCATGGCGGGCCTCACCGCGCGGCTGGTGGAGCACGGCCAGCGCCTGGCTGCGCTGCCCTTGCCCGACGATGCGGTGCGTATGGCCTGCCACAGCTTGCTGGACTGGTATGCGGTGGCCCATGCGGGCTGGCGCGAGCCACCGGTGGCGATGCTGTGCGACGAGGTGCAGGCCGAGGGCGGCCACCCGCGCGCCACGCTGCTCGACGGCACGCGGGTGAGCGCGGTGCAGGCGGCGCTGGTCAACGGCACCGCCTCGCATGTGCTGGACTTCGACGATGCGCACCTGGAGTCGCGGGTGCACCCCTCGGTACCGCTGTGGCCGGCCATCCTGGCGCAGGCCGAGGAGCGGGGCTTAAGCGGCGGCGCGGCGCTGGCGGCCTTCGTCGCGGGGGTGGAGATGCAGAGCAACGTCGCCTCGCTGATGGGCGAGGGCCACTATGCACGCGGCTGGCACAACACCGCCACCCTGGGCACGCTGGGGGCGGCCGCCGCCGTGGCCCTGCTGGACGGGCTCGACACCCCACGCACCTGCCACGCCCTGTCCATTGCGGCCACGCGGGCCGGTGGCATGCGGGCGCTGTTCGGCACCATGTGCAAGCCGCTGCACGCGGGGCAGGCAGCGGCCATGGGGCTGCAGTCGGCACGGCTGGCGGGGCGCGGCTTCACCGGGGTGGAGGACATCGTGGAGCGCCAGGAAGGCTTCGCGGAGCTGTACGGCGACACGGCCCGCTTCGGCGCCGCGCTCGATGCGGCGCGCGGCCTGCGGCTGGGCGGCATCGTCTTCAAGTACCACGCCTCCTGCTACGGCACGCAGGCACCCATCGACGCCGCACTGCTGCTGCGCGAGCAGGCCCCGGTGCGGCCGCGGGACATCACCCGCATCGAGGTGACGGTGGAGCAGCAGTACACCGGCGTGTGCTGCATCGCCGAGCCGCGCAGCGTGTCCGAGGCGCGTTTCAGCATCGCCCACATGGTGGCGCTGGTGCTGGCCGGGCGCAGCACGGTGGACGCGGCCAGCTTCGCGCCCGCCATGCGGGACGACCCCGAGGTCGCCGCGCTGCGCGCCCGTGTGGTGACACGCGGCAGCGACGCCATGCCGCGCGCCCACGCCGAGGTGCGGCTGGTGCGCGCCGACGGCAGCAGCCTGGCCCGGCAGGTGGACGCCAGCCGGCCCGAGCGTGACCTGGACCGCCAGGAAGCGCGGCTGCGCGACAAGGCCATGGTGCTGCTGGCACCACGGGTGGGGACGGCACGCGCGCAGGCGGTGGTGGAACGCATCCTGGGTTTCCAGGACGAGGCCAGCGTGGCGGTCTTCATGGCGACGACACCGGCGGCCAGCAGTGCGGCGGCCGGCGGCGTGGCGGGCTGAAACCGGGGGAAACCGGGGTTTTCCCGCTTGCGGAAACAGCCTGCGCCGCGTGTTGGTGCAAAATACGGGCTGCGCTCGCTGCTCCTGCAGCCTGCCGCCCCCCTGCCGCACCCATGCGACTGACCGCCACCCTTTTTGCCGTGCTCCTGTTCGCGCTGACGCTTTTTGCGGAAGCCGGATGCCGGCGTCCGGCGCCAGGCGGCACCACGCTGGCCGCTGTTTCGGTCGCGCATGCCACCCGCACGGCGGCGGCCCAGGCCCAGACCGGCGCAGGCCCGCAGGCCGATGCCGACAGCGAACCGGCCTTCTCCTTTGGCCACCCGCGCGCCGAGCAGCTCGGCCGGGTGAAGATGTCGGCGGCCGCCGCCCAGGTGGCCTTCGATGCGGGCACCACCAACGACGACCGTACCGAGATGATGGCGCTGGAGGTCGAAGCCTCGGCCACGGCGCCCCTGCCGCACCCCATCGCACAGGCCTTCGCGGCCGCGCTGCCGATGCCGGTGCCCGAGGACCTGCTGCGTCCTCCACGCGCTGAGCGCGCCTGACCCCTCCTCCCTCCCGCCTAGTCCCCGCTTGCCGCCGGCGCCCTGAGAGTCCTTGACTCGGGGCCGCTGGCCGCGGCTGATCGCCTTATTCCTGCCTGCTGACCCAGGCAGCGCATCGCCATGTTCCATCGCCACCCCCGTACCCGGGCGGCAGCCGCCGCTGTGCTGCTGGCCGCCTGCGGGCCCCACGGCGCCTTTGCCCAGCCGGCTGCCCAGCCTGCGGCGCGCACGCCCGTCCCGGCACCTTCCGTCGCGGCCTCCCCGGCCACCTCGCCGCCGGCCCGCCGTGGCCCGGCTGACGCGCCGGCCCTCAACCTGCCGGCGGCCGCGGCCTCGGGTGCCGCCACGGCGGCGTCGCTGACCGCCGGGCCGCCCCTCACGCTGCAGCAGCTCACCGACACCATCCTGCAGAACAATCCGGCCCTGCTGGCCGCCCAGCGCGGCCGCAACACGGCCGCCGCCGGCATCGGCAGCGCGGGGGCCCTGCCCAACCCGCGGCTGGAGTTCGGCACCGGCAACCAGAGCGCACGCCTGGCCGGCGGCGCCGCCGGCCGCACGCAAACGGTGGGCGTCTCGCAGCTGATCGAAAACCCCGCCCTGCGCAACGCGCGGGTGGACGCGGCGCAATCGGGCGAGCGCGCCAGCGGTTTCCAGGTGGGCGCCGCCCGCAACGAGCTGGTGGCGCAGGTACGCCTGCGCGCCTACGACCTGCTGCTGCGCCAGGCCGAAGCGGCTGCCGCCGCCGAGGCGCTGGCGCTGCTGGAACAGGTGAACGCCCGGGTGCGCGCCCGAGTGGACAGCGGCGAGGCGCCGCGCTACGAGCTGATCAAGGCCGAATCGGAAATCATCAACGCACGTTCGCTGCGGCAGACCGCGCTGTTGCAGGCCGAGCAGGCCGCCATCACCCTCAACCGGCTGGCGGCCGGCGCGCTGCCGGCGCCCTGGACACTCAACGCCGCCCTGGCCGACGATGCCGCGCCGCCCGACCTGGCCGCCCTGCGCGAGCAGGCGCTGCACGGCAACCCGGAGCTGCTGGCCCTGCGCGCCGAACTGGAACGCGCCGAGGCCCAGTTGGCCGGCGCACGGGCCGGGCGCTGGCCCGGCGTGGAACTGCGCTACGCCCGCAGCCGCGAACCCGACGTGCAGCAGAACACCCTGGGCGTGAGTGTGCAGATACCGCTGCTCGACCGCCGCACCGGCCCGGTGGCCGAGGCCGGCTCCGAGCTGGAGCGCAGCCGCGGCCGGCTCGACGGCCGCCGCGCCGAGCTGGAGCAGCAGGTGCTGTCTGCCGGCAAGGCGCTGGAGATGGCCCGCCTGCGCACCGAGGCCCTGAGCCAGGGGGCGGTGCGCGACGCCGAGGCCGCGCTGCGGGTGGCCGATGCCGCCTACCGCTTCGGCGAGCGCGGCATCCTCGACGTGCTCGACGCCCAGCGGGTGCTGCGTGCGGTGCGCGCCGACCTGCTGACCGCCCGCTTCCAGGTGCAAGCCGCCCGCACCGAACTGGACTACCTGGCCGGCCGCTGGGCCGCGGTGGAGACACCGCCGCTGCCCTCGGCAGCCCTGTCCGATGGAGGCTTCCGCTGATGGACCGCCGCCGCCCTCCTTCCCGCGATTTCACCGGAAACCCCGCCATGCCGTTCTCTCATTTCCCCGCCCTCCCCGCCTTCTCTTCCCCCTTGGCCCGGCGCCACGGCGCCGCCGCCCTGGCCCTGCCCCTGGCGCTGTGCGCCCTGCTGGCCCTGACCGCCTGCGGCCCGAAGACCGATACCGCCGCGGCAGCAGCCGCCGCCGAGGCCAAGACCCCGGCCGACCCGATGCTGGTGCAGGTGCGCCCCGCCATGGCGGGCAACTTCAAGGTGGCGAAGCTGGTGCAGGCCGACGTCGCCACGGTGCAGGAAATCACCGGCCGCATCGAGGCCAATGAGCGCCAGGTGAGCCGCATCGGCGCCGCGGTCACCGGGCGTGTCACCGAAGTGCTGGCCGAGCTGGGCGACAACGTGGTGGCCGGCCAGGCGCTGGCCCGTGTCGCCAGCCCCGAACTCACCCAGGCGCAGCTGGCGGTGCTGCGCGCCAGCTCGACCAGCTCGCTCGCCAGCCGTGCAGTGGAGCGTGCGCACCAGCTGATCCAGGCCGACGTGATCGGCTCGGCCGAACTGCAGCGCCGCGAAGCCGAACTGGCGATTTCCCGGGCCGAGCTGCGCGCCGCCACCGACCAACTGCGGCTGCTCGGCCTGTCGGCCGGCGACGTGTTGCGCCTGCGCGAACAGGGCACGCTGGCCACGGCCACCGCGGTGAGCACACCGCGTGCGGGCACGGTGATCGAGCGTGCCGTCAGCCAGGGCCAGGTGGCGCAGCCGGGCGATCCGCTGTTCACCGTGGCCGACCTGGGCAATGTGTGGGTGGTGGGCGCGCTGCCCGAGCAGGCCGCCACCAAGGTGGAGGCCGGCCAGTCGGTGGAGATCGACGTGCCGGCGCTGGGCGGCGAGCCGCTCACCGGCAAGATCGTCTACGTCGGTGCCACGGTGCAGCCCGAGACCCGCACCGTCGCCATCCGCACCCAGGTGGACAACCCCGGCCACCGGCTGAAGCCGCAGATGCTGGCGACCATGCGTATCTCCGGCGCGGCGCGCCGCCAGCTGGCCTTGCCGGCCGCCGCCGTGGTGCGCGAGAACGACCGCGACCACGTCTTCGTGAAGACCGGCGACAACCAGTACCGGCTGACGCCGGTGGAGCTGGGCGCGGCCAGCCAGGGCGTGCGCCCGCTGCTGCAGGGCGTGCGTGAGGGTACCGAGGTGGTGGTGGACGGTGCCTTCCACCTCAACAACGAGCGCAAGCGCGCCGAGCTGGAGTAAGCCCCCATGGTTACTTCCTTGATAAAGGCCGCACTGGGCCAGCGGCTGCTGGTGGTCGTGCTGGCGCTGGTGTTGTGCGCCTTCGGCATGCGCGCAGCTACACGCTTGTCGGTCGATGCCTTCCCCGACGTGACCAACGTACAGGTGCAGATCGCCACCGAGGCGCCGGGGCGTTCGCCCGAGGAGATCGAGCGTTTTGTCACCGTGCCGCTGGAGATCGCCGTCACCGGCCTGCCGGGGCTGGTGGAGATGCGCTCGCTGAACAAGAGCGGACTCTCCATCATCACCCTGGTGTTCACCGACGCGACCGACGTGTATTTCGCGCGGCAGCTCGTCACCGAGCGGCTGATCGAGGTCACGCCGCGTATGCCCGCGGGCATCGTGCCAGTGCTGGGCCCGGTATCGACCGGGCTGGGCGAGGTGTACCAGTACACCCTCGACCACCCGGACGACGGTGAACGTGCGCTGACGCCGGAGGAGCTGGCCGAGCGCCGCACCATCCAGGACTGGGTGGTGCGGCCGCTGCTGCGCTCCATTCCCGGCGTGGCCGAGATCAACTCGCAGGGCGGCTACGTGCGCCAGTACCAGGCGTTGCTCGACCCCGGCCGGCTGCGCCACTACAACCTGTCGGTCAAGCAGGTGGTGGATGCCATCGGTGCCAACAACTCCAATGCCAGCGGCGGCATACTGCCGCTCGCCACCGAGCAGTACCTGGTGCAGGGCGTCGGGCTGATCCGCACCCTGGAGGACATCGGCAACATCGTCGTCAAGGAAGACAAGGGCGTGCCGGTGTTCGTGCGCGACGTGGCCGAGGTCAAGCTCGGCAGCGAGGTGCGCCAGGGCGCCATCGTCAAGGGTGGCTACACCGAGTCGGTGTCGGGCATCGTGCTGATGATGCGCGGCGGCAATGCCAAGGAGGTGGTCACGCGGGTGAAGGCGCGGGTGAACGAGATCAATGCCAAGGGCATGCTGCCCGGCGGCCTGCAGATCAAGAGTTTCTACGACCGCACCGACCTGGTCGACTCGGCCCTGTGGACGGTGGGCAAGGTGCTGATCGAGGGCATCGTGCTGGTGGTGGTGGTGCTGTTCGTGTTCCTGGGCGACGTGCGCTCCAGCCTGATCGTGGTGGCGACGCTGGTGATCACGCCGCTGACCACCTTCATCGTGATGAACCGCTACGGCCTGTCGGCCAACCTGATGTCGCTGGGCGGCCTGGCCATCGCCATCGGGCTGATGGTGGACGCCACCGTGGTGGTGGTGGAGAACGTGTACCACCGGCTGGGCCAGGTGAAGGACGCGGGTGTGTCGAAGGCGCGCACCATCCTGCAGGCCACCAGCGAGGTGGCGACGCCGACCATCTTCGGCATCCTGATCATCGTGCTGGTGTTCCTGCCGCTGATGACCCTGCAGGGCGTGGAAGGCAAGATGTTCGGCCCGCTGGCGCTGACCATCGCCATCTCGCTCTTCGTGTCGCTGCTGGTGTCGCTGTTCCTGTCGCCGGTGCTGTGCCTGTATTTCCTGAAAGGCGGCGCCGACCACGACACCTGGCTCATCGGTTTCATGAAACGCCACTACCTGCGCCTGCTGGACGGAGCCAGCGCGCGCGGCCGGCTGACGCTGGGCCTGGCGGTGGTCCTGCTGCTGGCCTCGCTGGCGCTGTTCCCCTTCCTGGGCAAGAGTTTCATGCCGACCATGAAGGAAGGCGCACTCACGCCGCAGATCAACCGCGTGCCCAGCATCTCGCTGGACGAATCGATCCGCATGGAAATGGCGGCGATGAAGTCGGTGGCCGCGGTCGAGGGGGTGAAGTCGGTGGTCTCCAAGCTGGGCCGCGGCGAGTCGCCGGCCGACCCGGCCGGGCCGAACGAGTCCGACCCGATCGTGCTGCTGGACCCGAAAAGCGGGCGCACGCAGGATGCCATCGACGAGGACATCCGCCAGCGCCTGTCGACCATTCCCGGGGTGCAGATCGTGCTGTCGCAGCCGATTTCGGAGCGGGTGGACGAGATGGTGACCGGCGTGCGTTCGCAGGTCGCCATCAAGATCTTCGGCGACGAACTGGGTGAGCTCAAGCGCGTGTCGGAGCAGGTGGCGCGGGTGCTGAAAAGCATCCCGGGCAGCCGCGACATCCGTATCGAACGGCTCTCCGGCCAGCAAGCGCTGACGGTGGACATCGACCGCAAGGCCATCGCGCGTTTCGGCCTCAACGTGGCCAACGTGCAGCAGTTGATCGAGTCGGCCATCGGCGGCAAGGCGGTGACCACGCTCTACGAGGGCGAGCGGCGTTATGCGGTGGCGGTGCGTTTCCCCGAGAACGTGCGCAACTCGGTGGAAGCCATCGCGGCCACACTGCTGCCCACGCCCGACGGCGCGCAGGTGCCGCTGTCGGCGGTGGCACGCATCGCGCTGGAAGACGGCCCGGCGCAGATCAGCCGCGAAAGCGGCAAGCGCCGCGTGGTGGTGGGCGCCAACGTGGACGGCCGCGACCTGGCCGGCTTCGTCGCCGAGGCGCAGGCCCGTATCGCCAAGGACGTACAGGTGCCCGAGGGCTACTACTTCGTCTACGGCGGGCAGTTCGAGAACATGCAGCGCGCCATGGGCACGCTGGCGGTGATCGTGCCGCTGACCATCGCGGCCATCTTCTTCCTGCTGTTCATGCTGTTCCGCTCCGTGAAGCTGGCGGGGCTCATCATCCTGGTGCTGCCCTTTGCCTCCATCGGCGGGCTGGTGGGGCTGTTCGTCACCGGCGAATACGTGAGTGTGCCGGCGTCGGTGGGTTTCATCGCGCTGTGGGGCATCGCGGTACTCAACGGTGTGGTGCTGGTGAGTTGCATCCGCAAGCTGCGCGAAGACGGCTACGACGTGGCCGCCGCGGTGCGCGAAGGCTGCGTGCAGCGTTTCCGCCCGGTGATGATGACCGCCACCGTGGCGCTGCTGGGCCTGGTGCCCTTCCTGTTCGCCAGCGGCCCGGGCTCGGAGGTGCAGCGCCCGCTGGCCATCGTGGTCATCGGCGGGCTCATCTCCTCGACCCTGCTCACGCTGGTGGTGCTGCCCACGCTGTACCGCTGGTTCGACGAAAAACCCCTGGAAGCCTGATGGCACCGCAAGGAAACCCATGAAAGAAATCCGCGCCATCGTGCGCCCCGCCCGCCTGGACCGCCTGCGCAACGCGCTGCGCGCCATTCCCAACTTCCCGGGCGTGACGCTCTTCAAGGCCGAGGGCTTCACCGCCCCGGCCGCCATCGAAAAACGCTCGGTGAAGGAAGAACTCGCCGACTTCTCCGACAAGCTGATGCTGAGTGTGGTCTGCGACGATGCCATGGCCCCGGTGATCCGCGATGCCATCATGGCCGCCTGCCGCACCGGGCAGATCGGCGACGGCCTGGTGTGGGTGGTGGACATCGCCGACCTGCACCGCATCCGCGACGGTACACCCTACTGAGCGGCGTCCGGGGCTTCGCGGCTTCGGGCGTTCCATCGCCCTGCCATGGGGCTGTGGTATGCTTTATGTGGATGGCGTACACATATGCCGCCCACTCTGTTTTTACAAGGACAAAAAATGGCCAACAACCTGTGGCTCAACCTGCCGGTGCAGGACCTGGCGCGTTCGCGCGCCTTTTTCACCGAACTCGGTTTCACCTTCAATGACATCCACGGCCGCACCGACCTGCTGAGCATGACGGTGGGCGAGCCGGGGGTCATCGTCAACCTGTTCCCGGCCGCGGCTTTCGCCCAGATCGCGGGCGCGCCGGTGTCGGATGCGCCGCAGACCGCCGAGGTGCTGCTGTCTCTGGGCGCGGGCTCGCGCGAAGAGGTCGACACCCTCACCGCCAAGGCCCGGGCCGCCGGCGCCACCGTGTTCGGTGAACCCAACGAGGTGCAGGGCTGGATGTACGGCTGCGGTTTTGCCGACCTGGACGGCCACCGCTGGAACCTGCTCTTCATGGACCTGGCGAAGCTGCCCAAGGCCTGACCCCCGGGCACGGGCACGGCCCCACCCGCCTCGCTCAGGCCGGGTACATCAGGCCGGGTACAGCCCGTGCTGCCGCGCGAACACGCGGGTGATGCCCAGCAGCGCATCGATGCCCGGCGTGGGCACACCCCGGCGCTGGCCGATCTCGTGCACCGCGGTGACGATGGCGTCGAGCTCCAGCGGGCGGCCGGCCTCCGCGTCCTGCAGCATGCTGGGCTTGAAGACCCCCAGCTTGCGGGTGACGGCAAAACGGTCTTCGGCGGTCTGGGTGACATGGCAGCCCACGGCCCGGCCGACCGCCGCGGCCTCGCCCATGACCGTCGCGCAGAACTGGAGCACCAGCGGGTCGTCCAGCAGCCGGTCGGTGGTGGCGCCGGTGAGCGCCGAGAGCGGGTTCATGTTGAGGTTGCCCCAGAGCTTGTACCAGACCTCGTAGCGCACGTCGTCCGACACATCGGCGTCGAAACCCGCGGCCGACAGCAACGCGGCAACGGCGGCTGCGCGTTCGGAGCGGCCGCCGCGCGGCTCGCCCACGATCAGCTTCTGCCCGCTGCCCTGCAGCACCAGGCCCGGCTCGGGGCAGGAGCAGCTGGCGTGCACCACGCAGCCCAGCACCTGTTCCACGGGAATGGTGGCGGCAATGCGGCCCAACGGGTCGACCGCACGCAGCGGCGCGCCGTCCCAACCCTCGACCCCGTCGCAGAACCACCAGGGCACGCCGTTCATGGCGGGCAGCACCACGGTGTGCGGCCCCAGCAGCGGCGCCAGGGTGGGGGCCAGCGCCTCCAGCGCCGGGCCCTTGACGGCGATGATCACCAGGTCCTGCACGCCCAGCGCATGCGGGTGGGCGCTGGCAGGGGCCGGCGTGGTGAAGGACTGGCCGCCCATCTGCAGGCGCCAGCCGTGGGTCTGCAGCGCGGCCAGCGTGGCGCCGCGCGCCAGGGCCGAGACCTCGCTGTGGCCGGCGAGCGCCAGGCGTGCGCCGATAAAACCGCCGATGGCACCGGCGCCGACGATGCAGATTTTTCTCAGCATGCAGCGGCTCCATGGAACAAGCAGTACGCGCAGTGCAAGGGCCTGGTCAAAGCAGGCGGTGGTGCGAGGGGCATGGCAGGAAAGCTCCGGGTGGCAGTGGCCCGATGATCGCGCAAGTCGGTGACGCCTGCGGCCACCGGCCCGCCATCCGCCCCGCCGCAAGGGAAAACCTGGATTGATCGGCTGTGTTTTCAAACACAAAATTCAAATACAAATTTGAATTCTTGGGCATGCCATCTCCAACCATTCCGCTGCGCCAGCCGCGCCGCAAGGCTTCGGTCACTTCGGCCCCTGCCGCATCGCTCCCCACTCCGGCACCTCCAGCCCTCTTCGCCGGCGAAAAAGCCACCCGCGCCCGCATCCTGCATGCCGCGCTGGAGGTGTTCGCCACCCGGGGTTTCGAGGCCGCGTCGCTGCGCGAAATCACCGAGAAGGCGCAGGTGAACGTGGCCGCCATCCACTACCACTTCGGCAGCCGCGAGGTGCTGGTGCAGGAAGTCATGCGCGCAGTGGCCGGGCCGCTCAACCGGCTGCGGCTGGACGCGCTGGACCGGGCCTGCGCCGAAGGGCCGCCGGGGCTGGCGGCGGTGGTGGAGGCGCTGGTCGGCCCGCCCGTCATGCTGAGCTTCGAGGCCACCGGCGAGCCGCGGCTGCTGATCCGCCTGCTGATCCAGGCGCGTGCCCTGCCGCAGGAGGCGACCAACCACGCCATCTTCGAGCAGTACGACACGCTGGCCATCCGTTTTGTCGATGCGATGCTGCTGGCCGAGACGGCCTTGCCGCGCGAAGAAGCCTTCTGGCGTTATGCCTTCGCCATCGGCGCGCTGATGTACATCGTGAGTGATTCCGACCAGGGCTACCACCGGCTGCAGCGCCTGTCGGGCGGGCTGTGCGACACCGACGACCCGCGGGCCATCGTGCGCCAGCTGGTGGCCTTCATCACCGCCGGCATCCGCACCGGGCGGGCCTGAGACCTTTTCCTTCTTTCTGCTTTCCTCTTCTTTCCAGGGACCGCCTATGCCGCGCCGGATCATCGACCTCTCCGTCACCCTGGAGGACAAGGTCACCTCACCCCAACACCACCGCCCGAAGATAACCTACACCGACCACGACACGGCCTGGGAGCTGTTCGGCAAGCTGCTGCCCGGCGTAGGGCCAGAACACCTGCCCGAGGGCAAGGCCTGGGCGGTGGAACAGGTGGCGCTGTCGACCCATGCCGGCACCCACATGGACGCGCCCTGGCACTACCACCCGACCACCGACCATGCGCTGGTGCCGGGCGGCCGGCCCTCCCCCGGCATTGACGAGGTACCGCTGGACTGGTGCCTGCAGGACGGGGTGAAGCTGGACTTCCGCCACTTCGAGGCCGGCTACCTGGTGACGGCCGAAGACGTCGAGGCCGAGCTGAAACGCATCGGCTACACCCTGCAGCCGCTGGACATCGTGCTGGTCAACACCCGCGCCGGCACCCGTCACGACGAGGAGGACTATTGGCAAAGCGCCTGCGGCCTGGGCCGCGCCGCCACGCTGTACCTGCTGGAGCGCGGCGTGCGGGTGGTGGGCACCGACTCGTACAGCTGGGACCCGGCGTTTCCCTTTGTCATCGAACGCTTCAAGGCCACCGGCGACGCCTCCCTCATCTGGGAGGGCCACAAGGCGGGCCGCGACATCGGCTACTACCAGATGGAAAAACTGGTCAACCTGGAGCAGCTGCCGGCCTTCGGTTTCACCGTGAGCTGCTTCCCCATCAAGATCAAGCACGGCTCGGCCGGCTGGTGCCGCACGGTGGCCATCCTCGCATCCTGAGCCAGACGAATCCCGAACCCCGAT
The DNA here is from genome assembly GCA_040390235.1 of Pseudomonadota bacterium. GTDB lineage: Bacteria > Pseudomonadota > Gammaproteobacteria > Burkholderiales > Burkholderiaceae_C > Xylophilus. The sequence goes on from JAZJYT010000060.1 coordinate 52,956, forward strand.
ACCGGAGACAAGAACCATGAACCGCATGCTTTCCACCCGCCGCACCGCCCTGCGTGCCGGCCTGTCCGCCGCCGCGCTGGCCGCCACGGCACCGGCGCTGCGCGCGCAGCCACAACCCTGGCCGAGCAAGCCGATCCAGGTGATCGTGCCGTTCCCGCCGGGCGGCATCATCGACAACGTGACCCGCGCCCTGCTGCCCAAACTCGATGCGGCGCTGGGCCAGCCGCTGATCGTCGACAACCGCGCCGGTGCGGGCGGCTCCATCGGCACCGCGGTGGTGGCCAAGGCCAAACCCGACGGCTACACCCTGCTGATGGCCTTCGACACGCATGCCGTCAACCCACTGCTCTACAAGCTGCCCTTCGATTCCGACAAGGACCTGGCGCCGGTGGTGCTGGTCGGCACCGCGCCCCTGGTGCTGGTGGCACCACCCGACCTGCCGGTGAACTCGGTAAAAGAGCTGGTGGCGCTGGCCAAAAGCAAACCCGGCGCGCTGAACTACGCCTCCACCGGCGCGGGCAGTTCCAACCAGCTGGCGGCCGAACTGTTCAAGATGACGGCCGGGGTGGACATGGCGCATGTGCCCTACAAGGGCGGCGCGCCGGCCATTACCGACGTGCTCGGCGGCCGGGTGGAGGTGATGTTCGTCAGCGCGCCCTCGGTGCTCGCGCACATCAAGGCCGGCAAGATGAAGGCGCTGGCGGTGACGACACACGAACGCATCCCGCAACTGCCCGACGTGCCGACCGTGGCCGAAAGCTACCCCGGCTACGAGGCGCAGTCGTGGGTGGGCATGCTGGCACCGGGGCAGACGCCGCCGGACATCATCCAGCGGCTGAACCGCGAGGTGCATGCCGCCGTGCAGACACCCGAGCTGAAGGCCTTGTTCCAGGCCCAGGCGCTGCGCCCGGCCAGCGGCACACCGCAGGACTTCGGCCGTTTCATCCACGGCGAAGCCGAGCGCTGGGGCGCGGTGATCCGCAAGGCGAATATCAAGGTGGAATAAAGGGCTACTGGTCCTGCCAGCCGATCTGGCCGGCCGCGCGTTCGTGCTGGAGCACACGTGCGCTTTCCATGTCCAGCGCGTAACGCCGGCCCGGCTGGGTATCAATCAGCCAGCCGGTCATCTCGGCGTCGTCCCAGTGGTCCTGTGCGACCACGACCGACAGCAGGGGAAAGTTGTCTGGCAGTGCGTTCTTGCACCGCACTGCTTGGCGTTCCATCAGACCATTGTGACGCACATCGGAAAAACTAAAGGAAGAAAAGGGGCCTGCATAGGCCCCTTATCGGGGTTTTGGCAACGCACAAGCCGCGCAGCGGCGGCAGCCCGTCAGCTGCAGGCCTTGCCGTGCTCGGCGTGGTAGCCCTTGGCCTTGGCCTCCGCCTCGGTCGCGTATTCACCCGTCTTGGTCTTGCCGTACCACTTGTCGGTGGAGCAGTGGTAGACCTTCGAGCTGCCGTTCAGCCACACCTTGCCGGCACCGCCGCCCGCCGCGGCGACCGCCGCCGGGGCGGGCATGGACTTGCCCGGGGCCGGTGCGGCCGTCGCCGCCGCGGGCGCCGCGGCGGCGACCTTGGCCGGGGCGGACGCGGCAGCGGCCGGCGCGGCGTCGGCATACCAGTCCTTCACGCCCTGGTGGCCGCGGCAGGCCCCCTTCTTCTCCGCACCGGAGTAGTAGGTGCCGTCCTTGCACAGGCCGGTGGAGCCGGCCGGCGCGCCCGCAGGCGCGGCGGCGAAGGTGTGCAGCGAGACCAACAGGCCGATCGCGGCGGCGGAGAACGTCTTGAGGTACATAGGATTTCCTTGGCTGGTTGACTGGCTGGGAAATGGCTGCGGCACGCCCATCGTGCCGCGCCGACTGGAAGAGTAGCAGTGTTTCGCCAGCAGGCGTGCCCGGACCCGGCACATGCAGACCTACCGGGGCGGGTCGGTATGCCTGCTCCCCTCCCGGGCCACGGGAATCACCAGACGCACCCGGGTCCCGGGCTGCGCCGCCTCGAAACCGATCTTCCCACCCAGCTCCGCGGCCCGCCGCTCCTGGTTGGCCAGCCCGCGCCCGCGGCGCTGCCGTCCTTCCTCGGGATCGAAACCCGGCCCGTTGTCGGTGATCGACACCCAGACCCAGTCCCTGTCCACACCCGTGGCGACGCGGATTTCCGTGGCCTGGGTGTGCTTGAGGATGTTGGCGAACGCCTCCTGCACGATGCGCAGGATGTGCAGCGACTGGCGCGGGTCCAGCCATTCCAGCTTGGGTATCTCCGTCACTTCCCAGCGCAGCAGGATGCCGGCTGCCTTCAGGCGCGGGCCGAGCCGGTAGCGCAGCGTCGCCAGCAGCAGCAGCAGGTCGGCATCGACCGGCTCCAGCGAGTCGATGGCCAGCTTCAGGTCGTCGATGCAGCCCTTGAGCAGGTTGCCGAGGTCCACCTTGCCGCCCTGCCCACCGTCCTTCCCGCCATGCTTGCCACTTTCCACCACCCGCAAGGCACTGGTCAGCGACGAACCCAGGCCATCGTGCATGTCCTGCATGAGGCGCTGGCGCTCCTCGATCAGGGTCTGGCGCATCTCCACCTGGTGCAGGCGCTCGTAGCTCTGCCTGAGCTCCACCTCGCGGGCCTGCACACGCTCTTCCAGCCGCGTGTTGGCCGCCTCGATCTCGTCCATGCCCCGCATGTAGCGGCGGAACAGGATGTAGATGCAGGTAAGCGCGAAAAGCAGGGCCGAATGCGGCGTGAAGTAGACACTCTCGGCATCGGTGAAGTACAGCAGCCTGACGTAGTCCGCCACGCCGCCGGCGGTGGTGATGGTGAAGGCCCCCGCCAGCAGCCCCGCATCCACCGAGCGGGTGCGCCAGGCGAGCACGCAGCCGTTGGCCGAGACGGTCGCCGCCATGGCGATCACCACGAGGTAGGCCAGCTGCCGCGCCACCAGCAGGCCCGGCAGGGGCAACAACTCTGCTGGCAGCGTCACCACCGCCAGCACGCAGCCCAGCGCGACCAGGCCGCGTGTCAGCGCCGGCTGGCGCCGGCCGTGCAGCAGGCGCAGCAGCAGGTGGGTGCACACGATCTGCCACACCAGCGCGTTGAAGGTCAGCCAGACGAACCACACGTCCGGCACCGGCAGGCGCTCGATGCCCAGCTCGAAATGCCAGCGGCGCAGCATGCTGAACACCGAGATCGCGAAGATCAGGTGGCCCGGGTAGCGCCGCCGTACCACCCACACCCCCAGCGCGAAGATGCCCACCAGCACAAACGACGCACTCATCATGAAGGGCAACTGCGTCGCCAGGAAATCCGCGCGCTCCGCCATCGCCGCCACCTGCGCCGGCTCGCCCACGTAGAAGGACGACAGGGCCCCGGCCTGCGCTCCCACCCGGTCGATGCGCAACAGCAGCGTCCGGGGCGGCGTGCTGTCCAGGCCCTGGCTCAGGGGGAACATGACACCCGGGTGCGTGAACATGCTCCACACCGGCGAACCCGGCGACTGGTAGACCAGGCGCCCGTCGGCGTAGACCGCCAGGTAGCCCGCCGCCAGCCAGCGCGGCAGGTAGAAGCGCGTCGTCCCACGGGATTGGGCCAGGGGCGCCAGGGCATCCAGGTGTATGCGTATCCAGGTGGTCTGCAGGCCCGGCAGGGCGTTGCGCGGCAGCGTGAGGGGGAGCGCTGTCGGCTCCCAGCGGCCCGTCAGCTGCGCCTCGTCCACCGTCTCCAGCACCGGGGCCGGGCGAGGTGGGGCAGACGCAGAGGCAGGCAGGGGGAGCGCCGGGGGGCGGAGGATCTCCGCCTGCGTGCCATGCAGCAGCGGCACCGGCGCCGGTACGGGCCCGGCCGCGCTGGCCATCGCCGGCCCGACCAGCCCCGCCAGGGCGAGAAGCACTATCTCAGGGAGACAGCAGACCCAGTTGCCGGGCTTCATAGATCATTTCGACGCGCGAACTCACCTTGAGCTTGCTGTAGATGCGGCGTATGTACGTCAGCACCGTATGGTGGGACACCTGCATGTAGGCGGCGATTTCATCCGAGGAATAGCCCTTGGTGATCATCTCCAGCGTCTCGCGCTCGCGCCCGGACAGCGCCACGGGCGCCTCCACCCGGCTGGCGGTCGCGGGAGCCTGCACCGGGCGCGCGGCGCCGCGAAAACGCATCAGGATCTGCCGCGCGATCAGCGGGCTGATGGGGCTGCCCCCGGCCTTCAGGCTGCGGATTTCCTCGACCATGCTTTCCACCGAGGTGTCCTTGAGCAGATAGCCCACCGCACCCGCCTCGATCGATTCCATCACATGCGCCTCGTCGCCCAGCGCGGTACAGACGATCACCTCGCACTGCGGCCAGCGCTGCAGCGCGGTGCGGATCACGCCCGCGCCCGGCCCGTCGGGCAGGCCCAGGTCCACCAGCAGCACATCGGCCGGCCGGGTCTCCAGCATGCGCATCGCCTGCGCATAGGTGTCGGCCACGCCGGCCAGCACCATGTCGGGTGCGGACCGCACCGCGCTGATCACCAGATCCTGGAAGACCGGATCGTCTTCGACCAGGGCGACATGGATGTGCGTATCCGGCGCGGGAGGGATGGCAAGGGTCATGGGCCCCGATCGTGCAACAAATTTCACGGTTTTGGGGCAACTTGTCCCGCGTTCGCGGGACATACAGCGCTCCGGCATCTCCGTACGATCGCCCGGCAATAAGCACGTTTTTGATTTCTTGGAAAGAGACTCTTTGCCATGGCCGCATCCGACTATCTCACCCAGGTCCAGCAACTCTACGTCGCCTACTTCGGTCGCCCCGCCGACCCGGGGGGCCTGGCCTACTGGTCCCAGCAGATCGACGCCGCGGGCGGCAACCTGGCGGTGGCGGTCACCGGCTTCTCCGCGTCGGCGGAGTCGCAGGCCCTCTACGGCAACATGACCACGGCGCAGAAGGTCACGGCCATCTATACCAACCTGTTCAACCGGGCGCCGGAGCCGGCAGGCCTGGCCTTCTGGACCGGGCTGCTGGACGGTGGCGCCTTATCGGCCTCGCAGGCGGCGTTGACCATCCTGCAGTCCGCCGGGCCGGGTGACATCACCGCCATCACCAACAAGACCACCGCCGCCGCGGCCTTCACCGCCGCCGTCGACACCAGCGCCGAACTGGCCGGCTACCAGGGCGCCAACGCCGCCGCCGCCGCCCGGGCCTTCCTGGCCAAGGTGGATGCCACGCCCGCCTCCGTCGCCAACCTGGCGGTGGTTGTCAACACGGCCGTGGCCACCGCCACCGGCGCCACCCCGCCGGCCAGCGGCGGTGGCGGCGGCCCATCGTTCTCCGCCGCCAAGGACGTCGGCAACGCGGTCACCTTCGTCGCGGCCGGCGCGGCCATCACCGTGGCCTCCGTGGGTGGGGACTACACCTTCACCAGCAGCGGCATCACCGCCACCATCACCGGTACCGTGACCAGCATCACCGTGCCCACCGGCTCGGCGCTCACCACCACCGCAGCCCTGGCGGCCGGCATCACCTTCCCCGGCCCCGGCGCCGTAGCGCTGAGCGACACCACCGCCGCCGCCGCCACACTCAAGGCGCTGGAAACAGCCGCCACTGGCCTGCTGGATGCATCGACCGTCACCAGCATCACCAGCGCCACCGCCGCCGATGCCCAGCTGCTGCTGGTCACCAACAACGGGAGCAGCGGCAACAAGATCAAGACCAATGCCACCGTCGCCGTCACCCTGGCGGACACCACCGCCACCGCCGCCGTGCTGAAGGACATCGAGACACACACCACCGGCCTGGTCGATGCCGCCAGCGTCACCTCCATCACCGCGGCCACCGTTGCGGATGCGAAGCAACTGCTCATCACCGACCTGGGTACCACCGGCGACAAGATCAAGCTCGCCAGCAGCGTGGCCATTACCCTGGCCGATACCACCGCCACCGCCGCCGACCTCAAGGCCATCGAGACGGCCACCACCGGCCTGGTCACGGCCACCAGCATTACCAGCATCACCGCGGCCTCCGTTGCGGATGCCAAGCAACTGCTCATCACCGACAAGGGCTCCTCGGGCGACAAGATCAACCTCGGTGGCGCCGTCGCCGTCACCCTGACCGACACCACCGCCACCGCGGCCGACCTCAAGGCCATCGAGACGGCCACCACCGGCCTGGTCGATGCGTCGACCGTGGCGTCCATCACCGGTACCATGGCCGATGCGCTGCAACTGCTGGTGACCGATGCCGGCAGCACCGGCGACAAGATCAGGATGGCGGCCAACGTGGCGGCCACGTTGAGCGACACCACCGCCACCGCGGCCGACCTCAAGGCCATCGAGACGGCCACCACCGGC
>JAZJYT010000061.1:0-8336 GCA_040390235.1 Pseudomonadota bacterium
ACGATCATGACCGACCCGGCCACGGCCGACGTCACCTACATCGAGCCCATCACCTGGCAGACGGTCGAGAAGATCATCGCCAAGGAACGCCCCGACGCCATCCTGCCGACCATGGGCGGCCAGACCGCGCTGAACTGCGCGCTGGACCTGTGGCACAACGGTGTGCTCGACAAGTACAAGGTCGAGCTCATCGGCGCCACGCCCGAGGCCATCGACAAGGCCGAGGACCGCCTGAAGTTCAAGGACGCGATGACCAAGATCGGCCTGGGTTCGGCGCGCTCGGGCATCGCCCACACGCTCGAAGAAGCCTGGTCCGTGCAGAAGACGGTGGGTTTCCCGGTCGTCATCCGCCCCAGCTTCACGCTCGGCGGCACCGGTGGCGGCATCGCCTACAACCCGGAAGAGTTCGAGACCATCTGCAAGCGCGGCATCGAGGCCTCGCCGACCAACGAGCTGCTGATCGAGGAGTCGCTGCTCGGCTGGAAGGAGTACGAGATGGAAGTGGTCCGCGACAAGGCGGACAACTGCATCATCGTCTGCTCCATCGAGAACCTGGACCCGATGGGGGTGCACACCGGCGACTCGATCACCGTGGCGCCGGCCCAGACGCTCACCGACAAGGAATACCAGATCCTGCGCAACGCATCGCTGGCGGTGCTGCGCGAGATCGGTGTCGACACCGGCGGCTCCAACGTGCAGTTCTCGATCAACCCGCAGGACGGGCGTATGGTCGTGATCGAGATGAACCCGCGGGTCTCGCGTTCGTCCGCACTGGCGTCCAAGGCCACGGGTTTCCCCATTGCCAAGGTGGCGGCCAAGCTGGCCGTGGGCTACACACTCGACGAGCTGCGCAACGACATCACCGGCGGTGCCACGCCGGCGAGTTTCGAGCCCAGCATCGACTACGTGGTCACCAAGATCCCGCGTTTCGCCTTCGAGAAATTCCCCGCGGCCGATTCGCGCCTGACGACGCAGATGAAGTCGGTGGGCGAGGTCATGGCCATCGGCCGCACCTTCCAGGAATCCTTCCAGAAGGCCCTGCGCGGCCTGGAAGTGGGCGTGGACGGCATGAACGAAAAGACCCAGGACCGCGAGGTGCTGGAAAAGGAACTGGGCGAACCCGGCCCCGAGCGTATCTGGTACGTGGGTGATGCCTTCGCCCAGGGCATGAGTGTGGACGAGGTCTTCGCGCTGACCAAGATCGATCCCTGGTTCCTGGTGCAGATCGAGGAGATCGTGAAGATCGAACTCGAACTCGACCAGCTGGCCGAGCAGAAGGGCGCGGGTGCCCTGGCGGCGATCGATGCCCTCACGCTGCGCGCCCTGAAGAAGAAGGGTTTCTCCGACCGCCGCTTGGGCAAGCTGCTCAAGACCACCGACAAGGCGGTGCGCGAAGCGCGTATCGCACTCAAGGTGCGCCCGGTCTACAAACGGGTGGACACCTGCGCGGCCGAGTTCGCCACCAACACCGCCTACATGTACTCGACCTACGAGGACGAGTGCGAGGCCGAGCCGACCAACAAAAAGAAGATCATGGTGCTGGGCGGCGGGCCCAACCGCATCGGCCAGGGCATCGAGTTCGACTACTGCTGTGTGCATGCCGCGCTCGCCATGCGCGAGGACGGCTACGAGACCATCATGGTCAACTGCAACCCCGAGACCGTGTCCACCGACTACGATACCTCCGACCGCCTGTACTTCGAGCCGCTGACGCTGGAAGACGTGCTGGAGATCGTCGACAAGGAAAAGCCCACCGGTGTCATCGTGCAGTACGGCGGCCAGACGCCGCTGAAGCTCGCGCTCGACCTGGAGGCCAACGGCGTGCCCATCATCGGCACCAGCCCCGACATGATCGACGCCGCGGAAGACCGCGAACGTTTCCAGAAGCTGCTGCACACCCTGGGCCTGCGCCAGCCGCCGAACGCCACCGCGCGCACCGAACCCGAGGCGCTGGAAAAGGCCGCGGCGCTGGGTTACCCGCTGGTGGTGCGCCCCAGCTACGTGCTGGGCGGCCGCGCCATGGAAATCGTGCATGAGCAACGCGACCTGGAGCGCTACATGCGCGAGGCGGTCAAGGTCAGCCACGACTCGCCGGTGCTGCTCGACCGTTTCCTCAACGACGCCATCGAATGCGACGTGGACTGCCTGCGCGACCCTGAGGGCAAGACCTTCATCGGCGGGGTGATGGAACACATCGAGCAGGCGGGGGTGCACTCAGGCGACTCGGCCTGCTCGCTGCCGCCGTACTACCTGTCCAAGGCCACGGTCGATGAACTCAAGCGCCAGTCGGCCGCCATGGCCGGGGCGCTGAACGTGGTCGGGCTGATGAACGTGCAGTTCGCCATCCAGCAGGTCGATGGCCAGGACGTGATCTACGTGCTGGAGGTCAACCCGCGCGCATCCCGCACCGTGCCCTTCGTCAGCAAGGCCACCGGCATCCAGCTGGCCAAGGTGGCGGCACGCTGCATGGCCGGCCAGACGCTGGCGCAGCAAGGCATCACCGAAGAGGTCACGCCGCCGTACTTCAGCGTGAAGGAGGCGGTGTTCCCCTTCGTCAAGTTCCCGGGCGTGGACACCATCCTCGGGCCGGAAATGAAGTCCACCGGCGAGGTCATGGGCGTGGGCAAGACCTTCGGCGAGGCCTTCATCAAGTCGCAGATCGGCGCGGGCACGCGTATTCCGACGGAGGGCAAGGTGTTCCTCACGGTGAAGAACAGCGACAAGCCGCGCACCGTGGAAGTGGCGCGCCAGCTGGTGGCCCTGGGCTTCACCCTGGTGGCGACCAAGGGCACGGCGGCGGCCATCGCCGCGGCGGGCATCCCGGTCGACCTCGTCAACAAGGTGGCCGAGGGCCGGCCGCACGTGGTCGACATGATCAAGAACAACGAGATCGTGATGGTCGTCAACACGGTGGAAGAACGCCGCAACGCCATCGCCGACTCGCGTGCCATCCGCACCTCGTCGCTGCTGGCGCGGGTCACCACCTTCACCACCATCTCCGGCGCCGAGGCCGCGGTGGAGGGCATGCAGTACGTCGGCAACCTCGACGTGTATTCGGTGCAGGAGCTGCACGCGCAGCTGGCTGCCGCGGCCTGACCACGCGGCACGGCGTGGCCATGGACCAGCAGATCCTCAGCCTGGACCTGGCCGACTGGCAGGCCGGTGCGCCCGACGACGGCTGGATCGCCGCGGTCGAGGCCGGCAAGGTGCTGTACTTTCCCCGGCTGGCGTTTGTGCTGGCCGAGGGTGAGGCGGCGCTGCTGCGACCCGATCTGCTCGATCCGAAAGCGCGCAACATCAGCCTGGACGCCCGGGGGGTGCTCAAGGGCGCAGCCGGCGATGCCGGGGTGCAGGCGGCCACCGCCGCCATGGTGGGGCGCTTCCGTGCGCAGGCGCAGGGCCTGGTGCATGCGCTGCTGCCGCAGTACACCCCGCACCTGCGGCTGGCGCCCACGAGTTTTCGCCCGACCCAGGTGGAAACGCGTGCGCAGTCCTGGCGCGCCGACGACCGCCGCCTGCATGTGGACGCCTTTCCGTCGCGGCCCAACTATGGCGAACGTATCCTGCGGGTGTTCGCCAACATCAATCCGCAGGGGGCCGCGCGCACCTGGCGGGTCGGGGAGCCGTTCGAGGACGTGGCCCGGCGCTTCCTGCCGCGGGCCAAACCGTATTCGCCGCTGCAGGCCCGCCTGCTGCGTGCGTTGCGCATCACCAAGTCGCTGCGCAGCGAGTACGACCACCTGATGCTGCAGCTGCACGACGGCATGAAGTCCGACCTGCGTTACCAGGAAGAGGCGCCGCAGGTAACGATGCCTTTTGCCGCCGGTTCGGCCTGGATCTGTTTTTCCGACCAGACGCCGCACGCCGTCATGGGGGGGCAGTTCATGCTCGAGCAGACCCTGCACCTGCCGCCCGGCAGGCAATACAATTCGGCATCGAGCCCGCTGGCGATCCTGACCCGGCTGGCCGGGCACACGCTGATCTAGCGCGCCCGCTCGACGAACACCGCCGGACGCCTACGTCCGGCGTTTTCTTTTTTGGAGTTAGAAAAACATGGCCACCATTCCGATCACCAAGCGCGGCGCCGAAAAGCTCAAGACCGAGCTGCACCGCCTGAAGACCGTGGACCGCCCGGGTGTCATCGGCGCCATCGCCGAAGCGCGGGCGCAGGGCGACCTGAGCGAAAACGCCGAATACGACGCCGCCAAGGACCGCCAGGGTTTCATCGAAGGCCGCATCCAGGAAATCGAAGGCAAGCTGTCCGCCGCGCAGATCATCGACCCGACGGCGGTCGATGCCGAAGGCAAGGTCGTGTTCGGCGCTACCGTCGAGCTGGAAGACGAAGACTCGGGCGACAAGGTCACCTACCAGATCGTGGGCGAGGATGAGGCCGACCTGAAACTCGGCCTGATCAACGTGTCCAGCCCCATCGGCCGCGCGCTCATCGGCAAGACCGAAGGCGACACCGCCGTGGTGCAGGCCCCCGGCGGCGAGCGCCGCTACGAAATCGTGGGTGTGCGTTACGACGCATGAAATTCCTGGCCCGTCTTCCGGCAATCGTGGCGGCCCTCTGGTGGGGCAGCCTGAGCACGCTGGGCTTCTTCGTGGTGCCGATGCTGTTCGTGCACCTGCAGCCCGCGGCCCTCGCGGGCAACCTGGCGGCAAAACTCTTCACCGGGCAGACCTGGATTTCGGTGGCCTGCGGCATGCTGCTGCTGGTGGTGTCGCGCCCGCGTTTCGAGGATGGTGATGCCGATGACGCGGTGCCGCGCAGCCGCCTGGACCCCACCAGCCTGGCACTGGTCATCGCCGGCCTGCTGCTGGCCCTGCTGGTCGAGTTCGCCGTCACCCCGCACATCGTGGCGCGCGACAACCTGAAGCTGTGGCACGGCGTGGGCAGCGGCATGTACCTGGCGCAGTGGCTGTGTGCAGGGGCCGTTTTCTGGCGCAGTCTCGGGCGCTTGCTCGGCCCCGCTACGCGGGCCTGAGCCTCACTCTTTCCAGTACTCGGCTACCCAGGGCGCGGGTTTGATGAACCGCAGCCGGCGGTTGCGCTGGCCGGCGATCGCATCCGGTGGATTGACTTCACCGTGGAAGATCACCACCCGCGCGTCCTGCGGAATGGCCGGCTCGCGCCAGTAGTTGAACGGCCAGTTCGGGATGCTGTGGTACTTGAAGCTGGGGCACCAGCGGCGCGGCCAGTAGCGCAGCTTGTCCTGCCGGTGCAGGTAGTCCGACAGGAAGGCCTGCTCGTTGCGGAAGTCGAGCCGGATCTGGTCCTCGTGCGCGCGGAAATACGCCAGCACGTCGGCATGCGCGCCGATTTCGAAACGGTACACCGACGAGTTGCCCGTCACGCGCCAGGGCCGTTTGTAGTCCTTGATGATGAGGAACTCGCCCGGCTGCTCGAAGAAGGCATCCAGGCTGCCCACCACCACCACGTCCACGTCCAGGTACAGGGCGGTGCCGCGCAGGCCGTGCAGGTCGGCGCTGAAGGTGGTCAGCTTGCGCCAGGCACGGTCGGGCACGCCCGGCAGCTCGGGCTTGATGTCGAACCGGGGAATCGGCAGGCATTCCACCTCGGGGCGGATGCCCTGGCCGTCGTCGGTCAGGCAGATGAAACGGAAGTCGCCGGTAAGGTGCCGGCGCACCATGGCGTACAGGTTGTTGACGTAGGCGGGGCCGTACTTCGTGCCCCACTTCATGCAGAGCACGTGGCGGGCCGGCGCCCGCCCTTCGACGGCAGCCATGTCAGTTCCCCTGGCTGCGCTTGATCGACTTCTGTTTCGGTTTCTTGGCGCGCTTGACGATGCCGCCCTGGGTCAGGCGCTCGTTGCCGAGCACCCGCAGGGTGCGCACCTCGGGCCGCTGGCCGCCGCGGGTGCTGTTCTTGAGCACCTTCACGTCCATGGGGCCACGCCGGCGTTCTTCGTCGGCAGAGCGTTCCTTGACCTTTTCCACCGGCGGGCGCCACAGGATGAAGAGCTTGCCGATATGCTGGATAGGCGCGGCACCGAGCTCGGCCGCGATCGACTGGTAGGCCTGTTCGCGGGCCTGGCGGTCGTCCGTGGCGTAGCGCACCTTGATCAGTCCGTGGGAGGCGAGGGCGGAATCGATCTCCTTCTGGACGGCGGGCGTGAGGCCATCGCCGCCGATCATCACCACCGGGTCGAGGTGGTGGGCATTGGCGCGGTGTTCCCGGCGCTGGGCGGGAGTCAGGAGAATCTGGGGCATACCCGTATTATCGGCCCTGTATGAAAGTCCAAGTCAAAAGTAAGAAGGTCAACCGTGCGTGGATCAACGACCACGTCAACGATCCCTACGTCATACGGGCGACGAAAGAGGGCTACCGCGCCCGTGCCGCCTTCAAGCTGCAGGAGATCGACGAGACCCTGGGGCTGATCAAACCCGGCCAGCTGGTGGTGGACCTGGGCTCCACGCCGGGCGCCTGGAGCCAGTACCTGCGCCGCAGGCTGTCGCCGAACGGCGCGGCCGCAGGCGCGCTGGACGGCACCATCATCGCCCTGGACCTGCTGCCGATGGTGCCGATCGAGGGCGTCACCTTCCTGCTGGGCGATTTCCGCGAACCCGAGGTGCTACAGAAACTGGAGCAGGAAATGGCCGGCCGCAAGGCCGACATGGTGGTTTCCGACATGGCGCCCAACCTGTCGGGCATCGCATCGTCCGATGCCGCACGTATCACTCACCTGGTGGAACTGGCGGTCGAGTTCGCCGAGAACCACATGCGGCCCGAGGGTGCGCTGGTGGTCAAGCTTTTCCACGGCGGCGGCTACACCGAGCTGGTCAAACTCTTCCGTGAGCGCTTCAAGCTGGTCAAGCCGATCAAGCCCAAGGCCTCGCGGGACAAGTCGTCCGAGACCTTCCTGGTGGGCCGGGGCCTGAAAAGCCCGGTCGCCTGAAAACGCGTCTTTTGTCGCGTATTGACGCACAAAACCCTTGCTGTTCCCATGGCTGCGGGGTCGGAATTGCGGGGTGCGGGGGGTTGAAACACCTAGAATGCGTCATACATAGGTCATCAATGAACCCCCCCGTTTCCGACCGGAGTCTCGTTTGAACAATCAGTGGTTTTCGAAGATCGCCGTATGGCTCGTGATAGCGATGGTGCTGTTCACGGTGTTCAAACAGTTCGATTCACGTGGCGTCGCAGGTGGCGGCTACATCGGTTATTCGGACTTCCTCGAAGAAGTCCGCAACAACCACATCCGCAGCGCCACCATCCAGGAAGGCCAGAGCGGCGGCAGCGAGATCGTGGCCGTCACCAATGACGACCGCAAGATCCGCACGACCGCCACCTACCTCGACCGCGGCCTGGTCGGCGACCTGATCAGCAACAACGTCAAGTTCGACGTCAAGCCCCGCGAGGAAGGCTCGCTGCTGATGACCCTGCTGGTGAGCTGGGGCCCGATGCTGCTGCTGATCGGCGTGTGGGTGTATTTCATGCGCCAGATGCAGGGCGGGGGCAAGGGTGGTGCCTTCAGCTTCGGCAAGAGCAAGGCACGCATGATGGACGAGAACAACAACAACGTGACCTTTGCCGACGTCGCCGGCTGCGACGAGGCCAAGGAAGAAGTGCGCGAGGTCGTCGACTTCCTGAAAGACCCGCAGCGTTTCCAGAAACTCGGTGGCCGCATTCCGCGCGGCTTGCTACTGGTCGGCCCCCCGGGCACCGGCAAGACGCTGCTGGCCAAGTCCATCGCCGGCGAGGCCAAGGTGCCGTTCTTCAGCATCTCCGGCTCCGACTTCGTGGAAATGTTCGTCGGCGTGGGCGCGGCCCGTGTGCGCGACATGTTCGAGAACGCCAAGAAGAACGCCCCCTGCATCATCTTCATCGATGAAATCGACGCGGTGGGCCGCCAGCGTGGCGCCGGCCTGGGCGGCGGCAACGACGAACGCGAGCAGACCCTGAACCAGATGCTGGTCGAGATGGACGGTTTCGAGACCAACCTGGGCGTGATCGTGGTCGCGGCCACCAACCGCCCCGACATCCTGGACGCGGCCCTGCTGCGCCCCGGCCGCTTCGACCGCCAGGTCTACGTCACGCTGCCCGACATCCGTGGCCGCGAGCAGATCCTGAACGTGCACATGCGCAAGGTCCCCCTGGGCCAGGACGTGAACCCGAGTGTCATCGCCCGCGGCACACCCGGCATGTCCGGTGCCGACCTGGCCAACCTGTGCAACGAGGCGGCGCTGATGGCCGCGCGCCGCAATGCGCGCACCGTCGAGATGCAGGACTTCGAGAAGGCCAAGGACAAGATTTTCATGGGCCCCGAGCGCAAGAGCATGGTCATGCCCGAGGAAGAGCGCCGCAACACGGC
>JAZJYT010000062.1:0-8451 GCA_040390235.1 Pseudomonadota bacterium
GGGCGTGCTTTGCGGGTGGATGAACAGCACCGCGCCCAGTGCCTCGGCCTTGGCCCAGACCGGATGGAACTGCGGCTCGGAGAAATCCACGCCTGCCACGCTGCCGCCGATGGCCGCGCCGCGCAGGCCCAGCTGCATGGCCCGCTCCAGCTCCTCGATGGCCAGTTCGGGGAACTGCAGTGGCAGCGAGGCGAAGGCGCCGAAACGCTCCGGGTTGGCGCGGCACAGCTCGGCCAGCTTGTCGTTCTGCAGGCGGCAGAGGGCCACGGTGTTGTCGCGCTCGCGCCGGTACCAGAAGGGGTTGATGGAGAGGATCTCCATGTCGATGCCCATGGCGTCCATGCCGGCCAGGCGTTCCTCGACGACGATGAAGTGTTCCTTCTGCCCCTTGACGGGCGGCAGGATGGCCTTGACGTCATCGGCCGAGCACAGGGCCAGGGCCTCCGGCACGTAGCAGTGGCAGTGCACGTCGATGGTCTTGACACGCTGTCCGCCCACCATGACCGGCAACCGGTACTCCGCCAGGTCGCCGGGCCGGGGGTCGTAGGCGCCGCAACTGGTGATGGCGATGCCCTCTACCGTGCTGGATGCGGTGGAGGGAGTGGTGCCGGAAATGCTCATGTTCTCAATGCCGTTGGGAAAAAAGGGAATGGGGGGATAGCGCGGCTCAGTTCTCGACCTTGACGCCGAGTTTGGTCACCAGGTCGCCCCAGCGCGCGGTCTCGGAGCGGATGAACGCGTCGAATTCCGCAGGCGACTTGCTGGGCGCGGGGGTGATGAGTATCTTGGCGAAGGATTCCTTGACCTCCGGGCTGTTGAGCGCCTGCAGGACGCCCGCGAACAGCTTGTCGATGACGGGCTGCGGCGTGCCTGCCGGTGCGAACAGGGCATTCCAGGCATTGGTGCCGATGTTGGGGTAGCCGGACTCGGCCAGCGTCGGCACATTGGGCAGCTCGGGCAGGCGCTGTTCGGTCGTCACGGCCAGCGCGCGCAGCCTGCCGCCCTTGATCATCTCGATGACCGACGAGGCGTTGATGAAGCCCACCTGCACCTCGTTGGCGCTCATGGGCACCAGGTACTGGCCGACGCCACCCGCGTAGGGCACGTGCACCATCTGCAGGCCGGCGGCACGCTCGAAGTTCATCATGTCGATCTGCGGGTACGAGCCGGCACCCGGCGTTGCGTAGTTGACCTTGCCCGGATGCGCCTTGGCGTAGGCCACGAATTCTGCGATGGTCTTGGGCTCGAACAGGTTCGACACCGTCACCGTGTGCGGGATGGTGGCCATCATGCTGATGGGCTGCAGCGCATCGACTACCTTGAACTTGAGCTTGTCGGCGAAGATCGTCTGGTTGATCGCATTGGTCGACACATTGCCCGCGAACAGGGTGTAGCCGTCCTTGGGCGCGCGGGCCGCGGCGTCCAGGCCGATGATGCCCCCCGCGCCGGTGCGGTTCTCGATCAGCACCGGGGTGTTCAGCGCGATCGAGAGCTGCTTGCCCACGATGCGGGCGATGGTGTCGGTGGCCCCCCCGGGCGCCAGCGGCACGATGATGCGGATCGGCTTGGAGGGGAAGGGGCCTTCCTGGGCCGAAACGCCGGCAGCCAGACTGGCCAGCAGGGCCGCTGCAGCGGCGATGACGAATTTCTTCATATGTCTCCTCGTTGAGGTTGCCCCCACCTTGTGTCCGGCAGGGATCGTCCGATCGTGCCAAACGACCGGCAGCGCAGCATAGATCACGTTGTGACAGGGGTAAAACTGTTTATGGGCATGCTGCCCATCCCATAAAGTGATCGTTGTAACAACGGGGCCCAGGCAGCACGGCGCACGCCGCCGCGTGGTCGCCGGGTTCCGGGCGCCCGCGCACTCCCCGGGGCGCTCGGGGCAGCCCCATCTCTATTAGTAAAACCTTATATGGAATGCGAATTCTTTTAGTGGTTGGCTTATGGGTATCCGGGCATCATCGGCCGCATCTGAGGAGACGCAGCACGTGACCGGCAAGAACAAAAATCCCGCCCTGACCCGCCGGGGCATCCTGGGGGGCATCACCGCCACGTCGGTGGCCCCTCTGATCGGCAAGGCGCAGGCGGCGGAGCCGGCAGCCGGGGCGGCCCCGGCGGCTGCGGCCCCGACGCCCCCCAGCCACCAGGCGGCGCAGCGCGAAACCGCGCCGATCGCCGCCGGCCATGCGGTCGAAGGGGCAGGGCGCCCCGTCAGCGACTACATGGTGGACGTCATCCGCAGCCTGAAGATCGACTACATCACCACCAACCCGGCCTCGTCGCTGCGTGGCCTGCACGAGTCCCTCATCAACTACGGCGGCAACCGGGCGCCGGAACTGCTGACCGTGCCGCACGAAGAGATCGGCGTGGCCATCGCGCACGGCTATTTCAAGGCCTGCGGCAAGCCCATGGCCACCATGGTGCATGGCGCCGTCGGTGTGCAGCACGCGGCCATGGGGGTCTACAACGCCTGGTGCGACCGGGTGCCGGTGGTGATCCTCTCGGGCAACGACCTGGACGCCGCCGAGCGTGCGCCGGGTGTGCCCACCGTGCATGCGGCGCAGGACGGCAACGCGCTGCTGCGCGACTTCACCAAGTGGGACGACACGCCGGTGTCCGCGCCGCACTTCGGCCAGTCGCTGGTGCGCGCCTACAAACTGTCGATGACACCGCCCTACGAGCCGGTGGTGCTGTCGGTCGACGGCGGGCTGCAGGAGTCCTTCCTGGAGAGCGGGGCGCACGCGCCGATTCCGCAGTATTTCGCCGCCAGCCCGCCGCAGGGCGACGGCAACGCGGTGCGTGAGGCGGCGCGCTGGCTGGTGGCCGCCGAGCGGCCGGTGATCGTGGTGGACCGTGCCGCGCGCACGCCGGCCGGCGTCGGGCTGCTGGTGCAATTGGCCGAGGCCTTGAATGCGCCGGTCATCGACCTGCGGTCGCGCATGAATTTCCCCAACACACACTTCCTGAACCAGAGCGCGAGCCGGGGCGAGCTGATCGCCCGTGCCGACGTCATCATCGGCATGGAGCTCAACGACTTCTGGGGTGTCGTCAACTCCTTCGTCGACAACCAGGACAAGCTGCAGCAGCGTGCCGCCAAGAAGGACGTGAAGCTCATCAGCATCACCTCGGCCGACTACTACCTCAAAAGCAACTACCAGGACTTCCAGCGTTTCCAGCCGGTGGACCTGCCCATCGCAGGGGATGCCGAAGCCACGCTGCCGGCCTTGATCGAGGCGGTCAGGCAGGCGCTGACGCCCGCGGCCTCGGGCCTGGTCGCCGCGCGCGCCGAGCCCCTGCGCCAGGCCTTCCGCACCAGCGCCACCCGGCTCAAGGCCGCCATGGCGCCGGGCTGGAATGCCTCGCCCATCAGCGTGCAGCGCCTCAGCACCGAAGTGCTGCT
Source organism: Pseudomonadota bacterium (assembly GCA_040390235.1). Classification (GTDB taxonomy): domain Bacteria; phylum Pseudomonadota; class Gammaproteobacteria; order Burkholderiales; family Burkholderiaceae_C; genus Xylophilus. The sequence continues at coordinate 3,404 of JAZJYT010000062.1, forward strand.
TTCCATCGCCGGCACCGAGTGGTCGTTCCTCGGCATGGACTCCAACCAGAGTTTCTGGCCCTCGCGTTCCTGGCCCATGGAGAAACACCACCACCACCTCGGCAACAGCGGTGGTTATGGCATTGGCTACGCACTGCCTGCGGCCGTGGGCGCCGCGCTGGGCAACAAGACCCAGGGCCGCATCACGGTGGCCATCCTGGGCGACGGCGACATCATGTTCACGCCCTCGGCCTTCTGGTCCGCGGCCAACCTCAAGGTGCCGCTGCTCATGGTGGTGCACAACAACGGCGCCTACCACCAGGAGGCGATGCACGTGCGCCGCATGGGCAACCTGCGCGGCCGCCCGACGGCCACGCATGCGGACAGGGGCGACTACGCACCCATCGGTACCTCGCTCATGAATCCTTCGGTGAACTTCTCCAGGCTGGCCAGCGCCATGGGGGTCTGGTCCGAAGGCCCGGTGTCCGATCCGGCAAAGCTCGCGGCCGTGCTCAAGCGCGCCGTGGATGTCGTCAAGTCCGGTGCGCCGGCCCTGGTGGACGTACTGACCCAACCGCGATGAGACCCGCCATGAAGATTGCCCACTGCCTCGTGGCCGCGCTGCTGCTGCAGGTGCCGGTCGCCGCCCTGAGCCAGGCACCCGATGCCGCCGCCGCTGCCGACGGCAAGCTGGCCTACATGGCCGCCGGCTGTTACCAGTGCCACGGCATCGCCGCCCATGGCGGCGTGGGGCCGCGGCTGGCGCCCAACCCGATGCCGCTGGAGGCCCTGTCGGCCTTCGTCCGCCATGCGGCACGCAACATGCCGCCCTATCCGGTGGCGGTGCTGGCGGATGCCGATCTCCAGCGTATCCACCGGTACCTCGCATCCATCACGGCATCACCGGCGCCGGACCAGATTCCGCAACTGAAGCAGATGGACGCGGTGCGATGACGGGAACCCGCCGGGCGCTGGCGGGAGGGGCTGTCAGGCGGTGGCGCTGCGCGAAGCCTGGCGCAGGCATTCCTGGAAAGCCTGGGTCGCGGGCGACGCCGGCTTGTGCCGGCTCCACATCATGCCGATGGGTCGCTGCGGGTCGGGCAGCACCAGCGGCAGCTGCGCCAGGACACCCAGTTTCTTGACGTAGTGGTGTGCCGCCACCCAGGACAGCAGGCCGATGGCGTCGGAGGCCTGCAGGTAGCCGGCCACCACATGCACCGAGAGTGTCTCGATGAAGTCGACCGGCAGCGAGCAGCCGTTCTGCTGCAGCGCGTATTCCAGCGGTTCCCGCTGCAGGGAGCCGACCGGGGGCAGCACCCAGGGGTAGTCGGCCACGTCGGACCACAGCAGGCGCTTCTTGCGGGCCAGGGGGTGCTGGCGTGCCACCACCAGGGCCAGGGTTCCCACATCCAGCGACTCTTCGGCCAGGTCGCCGGACGCCTCGCTGTGGGCCAGGCGGCCGACCACCATGTCCAGCGTGCCGCGGCGCAGCTCAGGCAGCAGGGCCTCCATCGGTCCTTCCTGCACCAGCACCCGCGTGTGGGGCGTGCCGCGCTTGAGCAGCAGCAGGGCCTGCGGGATCAGGCCCGGCGTGACCGCCGGTAAGGCCCCCACCGCCACCTTGCCCGAGGCGCCGGTCTGCAGCGAATGCAGCTCGTCGCGCGCCTGCGCCAGCGCACTCAGCACCACACGTGCGTGACGCACCAGGCATTCGCCATAGCTGTTGGGCACCACGCCCCGCGGCGTGCGGTCGAACAGCTTCAGCCCCAGGCCCTTCTCGATTTCGGCCAGCGCCAGGGAGACGGCCGGCTGCGACACGTGCAGGCTGATGGCCACGCGGCTCAGGTGGCGGAGGTCGTCGAGTGCCACCAGCAGCTGCAGGTGCCGGGGCTTGAGGTTGGCGCGGATGTACCAGTCGAGTTGTGCCATGCCCCGGATTGTGGCACGTCATAAATAATTGCTTATGTAGATAGCGCAATATTTAAGTGGCGTACTTATGCCTGGATGTCCATCATGGGCGACCGCTTCGTATGAGGATTGCATGAGTCTTTCGCTACCGTTCCCGGTTGTCGACGTCCACAACCACGTCATCTCCGCCGACACCGCCCGTTTTCCCACCGCCCCCATGGGCGGCAAGCAGTCCGACTGGTCCCGGGAGCGGCCTGTCGACGGCGCCGGCATGCTGCAGGCCATGCACGAGGGCGGCGTCGCCCAGTCGGTGCTGGTGCAGGCCTCCACCTGCTACGGCCATGACAACCGCTACGTGGTGGCCTGCGTGCAGGACCATCCGCGTGTTTTCGCCGGTGTGTTCTCCGCCGATTTCGCGGCCCCGGACGCCATCGAGCGCATCGGCCACTGGATGCAGGCCGGCTTGAGCGGCGCGCGGGTGTTCGTTGCCGGCCACACCACCTCGGACGCCAGCGTGCGGCTCGACGACCCGCGCTCCTTCCCCACCTGGGAATACCTGACGGAGCAGCGTATTCCGGTCAGCGTGCAACTGCGCGCCGACAAGCTGGACCAGCTGCAGGCCGTGCTGGCCCGCTGCCCCGAGGCGGTGGTCCTGCTCGACCATTGCGCGCGCCCCGAACTCGACGACGGCCCGCCCTACGCCAAGGCCAACCCGTTGTTCGCGCTGGCCAGGTACCCCCACCTCAGCCTGAAGTACACGACGCACAACGTGCGCGAGTCCACGCTCGGGCTGGCCACGCAAGCCAGCTTCGCCAAGGCGCTGGCGGACAACTTCGGCGCCCAACGCATGGCCTGGGGTTCCAACTTCCCGGCGTCGGCCGGCAGCCTCGGCTTGCTGCTGCAGGATGCGCTGGAAGCCACCGCCAGCCTGGGTACCGAGGAGCAGGCGTGGATCTTTTCGCGCACCGCCCGCACCCTCTACCCCGTGCTGGAAGCCGCATGAGCGCCACCCTGCAGAAGCCCAGACTCAAGACGCTGCTGGGCCACTACCCGATTACCCGTGCCCTGCGCGACGGGGTGCTGGCGCCCGAGACCTTCGCCTTCGACTTCGCCGACGTGAAGACACCCAACCGCGCCTTCAAGCGGGCGGTGCGCGAACTGGAATTCGACATTCCCGAACTGGCGCTGGTGACCTTCTTCCAGGCCAAGGCCTACGGCAAGCCGCTGTCGCTGATTCCGGCCGTGGTCGGTGCCGGGCGCTTCCAGCACCATTGCCTGGTCTACAACACCGAACGGCCCCGCATCACCGTGGCGCAACTGGGGGGGAAACGCATCGGCATCCGCGCCCACTCGCAGACCACCGTGACCTGGGTGCGCGGTGTGCTGCAGCAGGAATACGGCGTGCCGCTCGACCAGGTGCAGTGGGTCACCTTCGAGGACGGCCACCTGGCCGAATCCCCGGACTCGCCAGGCTTCGAGCGCGCGCCCGCCGGCAAGAACGCCGCCGAGATGCTGCTGGCCGGTGAACTCGACGCGGCGATCATCGGCACCGACCTGCCTGATGATCCACGCCTGCGGGCCGTGCTGCCCGATCCGCATGCCGCCGCGCGTGCCTGGGGCGAGCGGCACCAGATGGTGCCCATCAACCACATGGTGGCCATCCGCACCGAGCTGATGCAGGAGCATCCCGAGATCGTGCGTGAGCTGTACGCGCTGCTGCAGCAGAGCAAGGCCACGCTCCACGCCGCGAATCCGCCGGCGCAGGACCTGACGCCCTTCGGCGTCGAAGCCAACCGTAGCGCGCTGGAGCTGCTGCTGGGCTATTCCCACCAGCAGGGCCTGATTCCGCGTGCCTATGCCGTCGACGAACTGTTCGCCGACTTCCACCAAGCCATGCAGGCATGATCCCTATGCACGACCCTCGCGAAACCCCGAGCTCCTCTTCCTTTCTCGCGCGGCGGCAAGTGCTGCTGGGCGCCGCCCTGCTGGCCAGCGGCGGCAGCAGCTTCGCCCAGGCCGGTGGCGGTGTGGCCCGTGTCATCGTTCCCTTCGCCGCGGGCGGCGCACGCGAGATGCCGGCCCGCCTCATCCTGCAGGACTTCGCCCAGGCGATGGGGCAGAACTGGATCATCGAAAACCGCCCCGGCGCGGGCGGCGCCATCGGCACCAGCTACGTGGCGCATTCGCCGCCGGACGGCATGACCCTGCTGATGGCCGCGTCGAGCCATTTCGTCACCGCGGCCACCGGTGCCAAGCCGGCCTACGAACCGGTCAAGGACTTCGCGCCGGTGGCGCTGATCGGCAAGCAGAGTTATGTGCTGATCGTCCAGTCCGCCATGAAGGTCAGGAACGTCGCGGAACTCATCGCCTACGCCAGGAAGCGGCCCGGCGAACTCAACTACAACTCGGCCGGCGTGACCAGTTCCACCCACCTGGCCGCCGCCTATTTCGCCAACCTGGCGGGTGTGGAGATGACCCACATCCCGTTCAAGGGAACGGCCGAAGCCACCAACGACGTGGTCGGCGGCCGTGGCCACGTGGTGTTCGTGCCGTCGGCGGGTGCGGGGGTGTACCTCACCGATCCGCGGGTCACCATCCTGGCGACCACGGCGGCCAAACGTTCGCAACTGCTGCCCAAGATACCCACGGTGGCGGAGTCGGGGCTGCCGAAGTACCTCTTCGAGTCCTGGTTCGGCCTGCTCGGGCCCGCCAAGACACCGCCGGCCATCGTGGCCCGGCTCAATGCCGCCGTCAACAAGGCGCTGGCCATTCCCGCAGTCAGGGAGCGGCTGCTGAATTTCGGTATCGAACCGGCACCAATGGGCGTGGCCGAGTTCAACAAACTTTTCCTGGCCGACCGCAGCCTGATGGAGGCCGTGGTCAGGACGTCGGGCATTACCCGCGAATAAACCGCGAGTAAGGCTGCGGTCGATAAACCCGCGCATTCCTCGGGAGGGGGTCTGCGGCGACCTGTTGGTGTTGACAGGATGTTCAACGGAAGGAGGGATTGCTCGACGGGCAAGCATGGAGATGAGAACACACGAAACACACGGTATGGGCCGTGTGTTTTCCTGGATTCAATAACGATCAACCAATGGAGACAGGTGGCGAGCTGGTGAGGCAACAACCATCTCGGCACCCCAAAACACATGAAATTCCAC
>JAZJYT010000063.1:0-52132 GCA_040390235.1 Pseudomonadota bacterium
ACCGTGCGCAACGAGGTGTCGCAGTGGACCCGGGTGGTCCACGACGCCGATCTGAAGATGCCCTGACATGACAAACCTGCTGACCCGCGGCCTGGCCGCCGCCGCACTGTGCGCGGCCGCCACCCTGGCCCATGCCGACTACCCCGACCATGCGCTGCGGCTGGTGGTGCCTTTTCCACCGGGCGGCAACATCGATGCCACCGCACGTATCGTGGCCAACGGGCTGGCCGCGGTGCTCGGCCAGCCGGTGGTGGTGGACAACCGGGCCGGCGCCGCCGGCATCCTGGGCTCGGACATGGTGGCCAAGGCGCCTGCCGACGGCTACACCCTGCTGCTGGCCTCCAGCGGTGCGCTGGCACCGGCCAAGGCGCTGAACCCGGCCATGGCGCTCGACCCGGTGAAGGACTTCGCCGCCGCCGGCCCCATTGCCCGCGCGCCGCTGCTGCTGGTGGTCAACCCGGCGCTGCCGGTGCAGAACGTGGCCCAGCTCATCGCCTACGCCAAGGCGCGGCCGGGCAAACTCACCGTGGCCTCGTCGGGCACCGGCACGGCCGCGCACCTCACGGCCGAGCTGTTCCAGACGCAGAGCGGCACGAAGATGCTGCACGTGCCCTACAAGGGCAGCGGCCCGGCCATCGCCGACCTGCTGGGCGGCCAGGTGGACCTGATCTTCGACCAGCCGGCCTCGGCGCTGGCGCAGGTCAACGCCGGCAAGCTGCGTGCGCTGGGCGTGACCACGGCCAAGCGCTCGGTGGTGGCACCCCAGCTGCCCACGCTGGCCGAAACCGGCCTGCCGGGCTTCGAGTCCAGCACCACCACCGGCCTGCTGTTCCCGGCCGGCACGCCGCCGGCCATCGTCGCGCGGATGAATGCCGCGCTGGTCCAGGTGCTGCGCCTGCCCGACACGCAGAAGAAGTTCGAGGCACTGGGCTCCGACGTGGTCGAAGGCTCGGGTGCCGATTTCGAGCGGGTGGTGCGGGCCGAGGTCGCGAAATGGACCCGGGTTGTCCAGGACGCCGGTATCAAGCTACCCTGACGGCACTCCTTCGATTCCAGACCCTCCGCCCACCATGCACGACCTTGCTTCCGACGGTTCCGCTCCCCCTGTCTGCCTGCCCTTCGACCCGCGCCCGCGGCGCCCGCGCCACGCGTTGCCGCCGGGCGCCACCGACTGCCACTGCCACGTCTTCGAAGACCCGCAGCGCTACCCGCTGAACGCCGGCCGTTCGTACACCCCCTCGCTGGCCACGCTGCGCCAGTACCTGGCCATGTGCGACGCGGTGGGGCTGCAGCGTACGGTGCAGGTCAGCGCCAGCGTCTACGGTTTCGACAACAGCCTGACACTGGGTGTCATCGCCGCGCTGGGCCAGCACCGCGCACGGGGCGTGGCCGGCATTGCGGCCGATGCCTCGTCGGCCGACCTGGACCGGCTGCACGCGGGCGGCATCCGCGGCGTGCGGGTGTCCACCAGCGTCAAGGGCTATGGCGGCACCGACGCCATCGGTGTGCTGGCGCCGCGTATCCAGCCGCTGGGCTGGCACCTGCAGGTGCATGTGGCCGGCATCGGCGAACTGGTGGCGCTGGAAGACACGCTGCTGCGCGCCCCGGTGCCGCTGGTGTTCGACCACCTGGGCTGCGTGCGCGGCGGCGAGGGCGTCAACCACCCGGGTTTCCAGGCGCTGCTGCGTATCCTGCGCCAGCGCGAGGACTGCTGGTGCAAGCTGTCGAGCTGGTACCGCCGCTCCGACCTGGGGCCGCCCGACTACCCGGACATGGGCCCGTTGGTGAAGGCGCTGGTGGCCGCCCGTCCCGACCGTCTGCTGTTCGGCACCAACTGGCCGCACCCCGGCCTGTTCGCACCCGAGACCATTCCCAACGACGGCCGGCTGGTCGAGCAGTTCTGCCAGTGGGTGCCCGACGTGGTGGTGCGCAAACGCATCCTGGTGGACAACCCGGCGCAGCTCTACGGCTTTCCGGCCTGAGACCGTGCCCATGGCCCCCACCACCGGCCCCCAGGGGCTTTTCGACAAGCTGTGGAACAGCCACGTCATCGCCGAGCGCGAGGACGGCGCCAGCCTGGTATGGGTCGACCGGCACTACGTGCAGGAAGGCTCGTTCCACGGCTTCAACAAGATGCGTGCGCGCGGCGAGACCATGGCGCGGCCCGACCTCACCGTGGCCATCGCCGACCACTACGTGCCGACCCGGAACCGGGGCGCGTCCGCCACCGATCCCGAGCTGGTGCGCATGATGGGCCAACTGGCCCGCAACGCCCGCGAGAGCGGCGTACGCCTGTACGATATGGACCACCCCTGGCAGGGCATCATCCACGTGGTCGGCCCCGAGCTGGGCATGACCTTGCCCGGCCTGCTGGTGGTGGAGGGCGACAGCCACACCTCCACCCACGGCGCGCTGGGCGCCTGGGCCTTCGGTGTCGGTGCCTCCGAGGTGGCGCATGTGCTGATGACACAGACGCTGTGGCAGAAGCGCCCCAGGCGCATGCGCATCACCGTGGACGGCGTGCTGGCCGAAGGCGTCAGCGCCAAGGACATGGCGCTGACCATCGTCGCCCGCGTCGGTGCCGACGGCGGCGTGGGCCATGCCATCGAATACGCGGGCTCGGCCGTGCGGGCGCTGAGCATGGAAGGGCGCATGACCCTGTGCAACATGGCCATCGAGTCCGGCGCGCGCTGCGGCATGGTGGCACCCGACGCCACCACCATCGCCTATGTGCGTGGCCGGCCCTTCGCACCGCAGGGTGTCGCCTTCGACCGTGCCGCCGAGCAGTGGCTGGCGCTGGCCGGCCATGCGGATGCGCCCTTCGAGCGCGAAGTGTTCCTCGACGCGCGCGACATCGTGCCCACCGTCACCTGGGGCACCACCCCGGAAGACGCCTTGCCGGTCACCGCCCGCGTACCCGACCCCGCCGGCATGGCCGACGCACAGAAGGCCGAACACGTGCGCGACGCGCTCGGCTACATGGGCCTGCATGCCGGCCAGCGTATCGACAGCATCGGCATCGACCGCATCTTCATCGGCTCCTGCACCAATGCCCGCATCGAGGACCTGCGCGCCGCCGCCGCCGTGCTGGCCGGCCGCCGCAGCCAGGTGCCGGGGCTGGTGTCGCCGGGCTCCACCCTGGTGCAGCGCCAGGCTGAGCAGGAGGGGCTGGACCGCATCTTCACCGCCGCCGGGCTGGAGTGGGGCGGTTCCGGCTGCTCCATGTGCGCCGCCATGAACGGCGACACGCTGCTGCCGGGCCAGCGCTGCGCCAGCACCACCAACCGCAACTTCAAGGGCCGCCAGGGCCTGGGTTCGCGCACCCACCTCATGTCGCCCGCCATGGTCGCCGCCGCGGCGGTGGCCGGCCGGCTGGTCGACGTGCGCACCCTGCAGGCGGGAGGCCGCTGACATGGAACCCTTTGTCCGCCTCACTTCGGTGGCCTGCGCGCTGCCGCAGATCAACATCGACACCGACCAGGTGCTGCCCGCGCGTTTCATGCAGCAGCCGCGCCTGCCCGGCGCGGGCTACGACCGCTTTTTGTTCCACGACGTGCGGCGACTGCCGGACGGCAGCCTGGACGCGGCCTTTCCCCTGAACGACCCGAAGAACGCGGGTGCAAAGATCATCGCGGCGCGGCGCAACTTCGGCAGCGGTTCCTCGCGCGAGGCGGCCGTGTACGCGCTGGTGGACGCGGGCGTGCGCTGCGTGCTGGCGCCTTCGCACGGCGACATCTTTTCGTCCAACGCGGTCAACAACGGCCTGCTGCCGGCGCGGGTGGACGAGGCCCGGATGGAAACCCTGCTGGACCTGCTGGCCCCGGGTGGCGTGCCGGCCGAGGTCGATCTCGAAGCCTGCCAGGTGCGGGTGGCGGGGCAGGCATTCGCCTTCAGCGTGGACCCGGTCTGGCGCCTGCGCCTGCTCAAGGGCTGGGACGAGATCGACATGACCCGCCGCTTCGCCGGCGAGATCGCCGCCTGGGTGGACACCGACAAGGCCCGGCGGCCCTGGGCGCAGTTGGCCCCCGACAGCGCAGCGGCATGAATCGCCGCATATACGCTGGTATTTTTTGAACGTGGAGGAAGGCATATGAAAAGAACCGCATGGATTTCGCGCCGCCTCGTGGCGGCACTGGCCCTCGGCGCCCTGGCGTCCGCCGGCATGGCACAGACGCCGCCACCACCACCGTGGTCGGCCAAACCCATCCGCCTGGTGGTCGGCGCCACGGCCGGCGGTACCACCGACCTGGTGGCGCGGGTCGTCGGCAAACAGATGGGCGAGGCCCTGGGTACCCAGGTCATCGTGGAGAACCGCGACGGCGCCGGCGGCAACATCGCGGCCGACCTGGTGGCCCGGTCGGCACCCGACGGCCACACCCTGCTCATGAGCTACAGCAGCCACACCATCAACGCCGGCCTGTTCCCCAGGCTGCCCTTCGACCCGGTGCGCGACTTCACCGCGGTGTCCATGGTGGCGACCGCGCCCGCGCTGCTGGTGACCAACCCCCAGACCGGCATCAACAGCGTGGCCGAGCTGATCGCCTATGCGAAGAAGAATCCCGGCAAGCTCAGCTTCGGCATCGGCGGTGTCGGTTCGTCGCTGCAGATGGCGACCGAGCAGTTCCGCATGATGACCGCGGCCGACATCGTCAACGTGCCCTACAAGGGCACCGCGCCCGCGGTGGCCGACCTGCTGGGCGGCCACGTGCAGATGATGTTCTCGGCGATTGCCAATGTGCTGCCCCACATCAAGAGCGGCAAGATCAAGCTGATCGCGGTTACCGGCCCGCAGCGCATGAAGGAGTTCCCCGACGTACCCACCGTGGCCGAGACGGTGCCGGGCTTCGAGTCGCTGGCGTGGTGGGGGGTGTTCGGGCCGGCCCACCTGCCGGCGCCGGTGCTGGCCTCGCTCAACACGGCGATCGTGGCGTCGCTGGCGACACCGGAGGTGCAGGCACGCTTCGCCGCCGATGCGCTGGACCGGGTGGGGGACTCACCGAAGGCGCTGTCGGACTTCGTGGTGAAGGACGTGGCGCGGTGGAAAAGGATCGTGAAGGCGACCGGGGCCAAGCCGGAGTAGGGGGCCGGAGGGGCGCGGGCCCCGGTGCAAGGATGCGTTATACGCTCGGGATGGCGTGCAGGGCCGGGAACCAGCCGCCCATCAGCGACGGCGGCCAGGGTACTTCCAGCAGGCGGTCGAACACACCGTAGACCAGCAGGGTCATGACCGCCGCCATCGGCACTACCACCGGCCAGCGCTCGCGGCCCTCCAGGCGCATCAGCGTGGTGATGAAGATCGGCACGGTGGGGATCAACCCGATCACCGCCATCGAGGCCATGAAGCCCGCCAGGTAGAGAAAGAACACCGCGCCGCGGCCCAGCACCTGCCGCTCAGGTGCGTCAGGCTGCTGGCGATGTCCATGTGCAGCGAGCTATCCGCCCGCGCCAGCATCCCGGACCTTGCCAGCGCCTCGGCCTCGGTGCGTTCGGCCAGGCCCATGCCGGCCGGGTCGCGGTGGGCGGCGACACGCTTGCACAGCTCGGTGCCCAGGCTGGCCGCGCAGAAGACCACCGCACCCGTGCCCACGATCAGCGGCACGATGCGCGCCGAGGCATTCCAGCCCGTCGCCTGCCACAGCAGGCCGACGAACAGGCACAGCAGCACGGCCGGCAGCAGCGCCGGCACGCTGAAATGCGGGCGGCCCAAGCCCGCCAGCAGCGCGCCCGGCCCACCGCGGCGGCGCATGTCGGCCGCCAGGGGCCGCAGCAGCGTCAGCGCCGCCAGGCCCAGCATCACCATGACCACCGGCCGGCCCAGCCAGGCGGTGCCGTAGCGCTGGATGGAGATGAACAGGTAGCGCTCCAGCACCGAGCCCAGGATGAAACCCAGCACCAGCGGCGGACGCGGCCACTTGAAGTGCTTGAAGGCCCAGCCCAGCACACCGAACAGCAGCAGCGAGAACAGGTCGCCCCAGTCGCGTTTGCCCTCGAAGGCGCCGATGAAGATAAAACACAGCACCACCGGCAGGATGAGGGTGTAGCGCAGTGTGGCCAGCCGGGCGAACTGGCCGCTCAGCAGAAAACACAGGCCCGAGCCCAGCACGTTGGCCAGCGCCACGCTCCACACCATGGAGTAGCTGATGTCCAGGTGCTTGGTCAGCATCTCCGGCCCCGGGACCAGCCCGTGCATGAGGAAGGCGCCGAGCAGGATGGCCATGCCCGGACTCGACGGCACGCCGAAGACGATGGTCGGTATCAGCGCGCCGCCCTCGCGCGAGTTGGTGGCGCTCTCGGCGGCGATCACGCCGCGCACGTCGCCGGTGCCGAAGCTCTGCTGCGCGCCTTTTTCGGTACGCAGCGCATGGCCGTAGGAGATCCAGTCGATGACCGAGGCGCCGATGCCCGGCACTGCGCCCAGCGCCGAGCCGATGGCCGAACAGCGCAGCACCAGGAACCAGTGGGTGCGGCAGTCGCGCACGCCGGCCATCAGGCCGCCCCTGGTCTGCAGGGCCTTCGCGTCCTGCAGGATGGCCGAGCGGCCGACCATCAGGTCGCACAGCTCGGGCAGGGCGAAGATGCCCAGTGTCAGCGGCACCAGGGGCAGGCCGTCCATCAGGTAGAGCAGGTCGCCGGTCCAGCGCAGCGTGCCGGTCTGCGGGTCGCCGCCGACCATCGCCAGCATCATGCCGAAGCAGGCCGCGGTGAGTCCGCGCAGCGGTGTGTTGCCCGAGAGGGTGGCCACCATCGACAGGCCGAAGACTGCCAGCGACAGCAGTTCCGGCGCGCCGATGTGCAGCATCAGCGGGCGCACCACCGGCAGCATCACGCCCAGCACCAGCGCGCCGAACAGCCCGCCCAGCAGGGCCGACATGTAGGAGGCTCCCAATGCCCGGCCGCCTTCGCCGCGTTTGGTCATGGGGTAGCCGTCCAGCGCCGTGGCGGCCGATGCCGCATGGCCCGGCGCGCCGAGCACGATGGCCGATACCGGGTCGGCGGTGGTGGTGGTCGCGGCAAAACCCAGCAGCATGGCCATGGCCGTGGCCGGGTCCATGGTGTAGGTGAAGGGCAGCAGCAGGGCGGTGCCCGCCACGCCGCCTATGCCCGGCAGGATGCCGAGCGCCAGCCCCATGCAGACACCGGCGAACAGGAACAGCAGGCGGTGCGGGTCGGTGACCAGCAGGAAGGCCTGGCCCGCCGCGTCCAGTACATGCGCGTCCATGGGCGCGGTCCGTGCGGGCGGGTCAGCGGGTGTTGAGGATGGCCCGCATGCGCTCGACCAGGGCTGGCGGCGTCTTGTAGGCATCCTGCACGATGGCCAGCACCTCGGCGCCGGTCAGCGGCAGCACGTCGAGCTTGAGCTTGGCCTCGTCGGCCAGGAAGTCCTGGTCCTTCATGACGTCCTCGAAAGCCTTGCGCATGGCGGCCACGCGCTCGGGCGGCGTCTTCGGCGGCATGAAGAAGGGCCGGCCGATGGTCACGCGGGCGAACAGCAGGCGCAACGCACGTTTGTCGTCCTCGGTCTTGGCGAAGTCCAGCGCCATGGGTACGTCGGGCAGGTCAGCATTGCGCTTCAGGCCCCACTGCACGATGACCTTGACGTTGCCGTTTTTCACCCAGTCGGAGTTGAGCAGCTTGAGGGTGGTCCAGCCGCTGGCGCCCACGCCCTGCACCTCGCCGCGTTCCATGGCCGCGTGCACGGCGGGCGTGCCCTCGTAGCCGCTGACCACCTTGAACCTGGTGCCCAGGATGGCGTTGGCCACGGTCGGGAAGTCGAACTGCGTCACCCCCGGCGCCTGCGCGCCGACCAGGATCTGCGTCTTCGTCATGTCCTCGAAACTCTGCGCCGGCGAGGTCTTCCACACGTAGCCGACATGCGTTTCCTGGCTGGTGGTGCCCAGCCAGTTGAGCTGCATCGGGTCGAAGCGCGCCGCGCCGGGCGTGAACAACGTGGCCGTGGGAATGCCGCCGAAGGTGGCGCCGATGACGGTGCCGTCGAACGGGCCGGCGTTGGCCAGCGTGTTGGTCATCGAGATGCTGCCCGAACCCGGCTGGTTCTGCACGATGAAGGTGGGGTGGCCGGGCAGGTACTTGCCCATGTACTTGGCCACGGCGCGGGCGTTGAGGTCGTAGCCCGAGCCCGGCGCCACGCCCACCACGATACGTACCGTCTTGCCCTTGTAGAAGTCTTCCACCGCGTCGGCACGCGCCGCCAGGTGCGTGCTTGCCGCCAGCAGGGCCAGGGTGGCCAGTCCGATTCTGCTCATGTTGCTTGTCTCCGGCTGTTGTATGTTTTTTAGGGGAACGCCGGCGGGCGGGGCATGGTGTCTCCCCCGCCCCCGGGGGAATGGGAGTCGTGTCAGGCGTGTTCGGGCACCAGCTCCTGCATCTTGGCGAACAGGCCGGCCTGGCCTTCGAAGCCGAAGCCCTCCCACTCGCCGATGGTGAGGAAGCCATCGACCACCTCCAGCTTGTCGGCATACCCCGAGAGCACACCGAACACGTCCGGGTAGGCCTCGCAGGCGCCAAAGCCGAAGCCGGCCGAGGCGTTGAGCGAGATCTGGTTGCCGCCGTGCGGGATCATGGATTTGGGCGACCAGCCGAAGCCCGCCAGCATCTCGATGATGTTGGCCGCTTCGTGCACACCGTAGGCATGGGGCAGGTCCCACTGCAGCAGGTCCTTGCCCGGGCGCATGCCGCCGTAGCGGGCGAGGTTGGTCAGTTCCTCGATGGAGAACTGGTTCTCGCCGGTGGCCACCGGGTTCTCGTACATCGCGATGAATTCCGAGTTGCCGTGGTAGTCGTTGGGATGGCAGGGCTCCTCGAACCAGCGCAGGTTATAGCCTTTGAGCGCGGCGGCGATCTCGGGCCGGCGCTCGGCGCTGAGGCCGGAGTTGGCATCCACCGCCAGGCGGTCGGGGCTGCCCACCACGGCCAGGGCGGCATCGACGCGTTTCAGGTCCTCGGCCAATGCCTTGCCGCCGACCTTGATCTTGACGGTGCGGTAGCCCATGTCGAGGTACTTCTTGACCTCGTCGCGCAGGTCGTCCACGCCCTTGTCGGGGCTGTACCAGCCGCCGCCGACGTAGCACTCCACCTTGTTGGTGATCTCGCCGTTGCGGTAGCGGTCGGCGATGAGCTGGTACACCGGCACCTGGGCGAGCTTGGCCACCGCGTCCCAGAGGGCGCATTCGAGGGTGCCCACCGCCGTGGCGCGCTCGCCGTCGCCGCCGAGCTTCTCGCCCTTGGTCAGCGCCTTGAGTGTGGCGGCCGGGTCGAAGTGCTTCGGGTCGATGTTCAGGTCACCCTCGCCCATGGCGAGCAGCTTGGGAATAAAACGTTCGTTGAGCTGGTGCGTGGGCGGCTGGAAACCGGTGGCGCTGTAGGAATAACCGATCACCGGCCTGCCGTTGCGCACTACGTCGGTGATGGCGGCCAGCACCGTGGCGGCGGAGTTCACGCGCGCGCCGCGGGCGTTGAACATATTGGTCTCGACCCGCACGGTCTTGGCCCGGACCTCGACGATCTTCATGGTCTCTCCTTGTTATATCAAGCGCCAAATCATACAGAGCCCCTACGGGCATCGGCAAGCCCCGCACCCGCCGTGGCCCTCCACCGGGTAACGCCTATTGCGCGGCCTGCCGCTTGCGCCTATTTTTGGGAGGGGCCTATTCCGGCTCCGGCCAGGCGCTGTAGAAGGAGTGGGGGGATGTCGGCACAACTGCTTCCGCTGATCAGGTCGAAGGTCGTACTGGGCCAGCCCTTGCCGTGGAACGTGCGCGACCGCCAGGGCGGGCTGCTGCTGCGGCAGGGCCACGTGGTGGATACCGAAAAGCAGCTGGAACTGCTGCTGGAGCGTGGCGCCACGGTGAACGCCGACGAGGCCCGCGCCGCGGCACGCGCCGAGCAAACCGCTGTGACCGATGCGCGGCGGCCCCACCTGCTGAGTGTGTTCGACCTGTGGAACGGCCTGGCGCTGCGCCTCAAGGCGGTGTGGCATTCGCTGCCGCTGGAGCAGGAATTCACCGCCGGCGTCGACACGCTGGCGCACGAACTGATCGCCCTGTCGCAGCGCGAACCGGACATCGGCATCTTCCTCATGGTGCGGCAGGAGCGGTCCAACCACATCGACTACGCCTACAACCATTCGGTGCACACCGCGATGGTGTGTGTGCTGCTGGCGCGCCGCCTGGAGTGGCCGCAGCACGAGATGGAGTCGCTGGTGAGGGCCGCGCTGACCATGAACCTCAGCATCGGCGAACTGCAGGGCCGCATGGCCAGCCAGGACTTCCCGATGCTGGAGCGGCAGGAGGCGCAGATCCGCCGCCACCCGCACGAAGTCGCCGGCCTGCTGGCCACCGCGGGCGTGACCGACGAGGCCTGGCTGCGCACCGTGCGCGACCACCACGAGCACGTGGACGGCAGCGGCTACCCGCTGGGCAAGTCCGAGGTGGACCGGCTGGCCCAGGCACTGCGGCTGGCCGACGTGTTTTGCGCCAAGCTCACGCCGCGCCTCATCCGCGCGCCCCTGTCGCCGCAGGAGGCCGAGCGCCGTTTGTACGCCGAGGGCAAGGTCGATGCGGGGGTGATGGTGCTGGCCATGGCCTTGATCCATGAGCTCGGCATCTACCCGCCCGGCGACCTGGTGCAGCTCAAGTCGGGCGAACTGGCCGTGGTAGTCAAACGCGGCGCCCACGCCAAGACCCCGCTGGTGGCGACGCTGACCGACACCCAGGGGCGCCCCATCGTCGCCACACACCGGCGCGACACGTCCGACCCCTTGTACGCCGTCACCGGCGCGGTGACCCAGAAGGCGCTGGTGGCGAGGCTGCCGCCGGAGCGTGTTTTCGGCTACGCGCTGGCGTAGCGGGGGCGCTGCCGGGGGTTCGGGTGGGGGTGGGTATTTACTAGCGTTTTGCCGAGCCGTTTTTTCGGCGAGTCTGGTATAACAAGAATTTTCCGGTCCGGCCCCTTTCCCGAGATGTCCCCGAGACAAAGTATGTTCAACAAGCGCCAAGCCCTCGGTGCCCTGCTGGCCGCCTGTGCGGTGGCACCCCTGGCGGCCCGGGCGGCCGGTGCCTATCCGTCGCGTCCGCTGAAGTTCGTCGTCAACTTCCCGCCTGGCGGCGCCTCGGACATGATGGCCCGCATCTTCGGCCAGAAGCTGGGCGAGGCCATCGGCCAGCAGGTCATCGTCGAGAACCACGCCGGCGCCGGCGGTGCCATCGGCATGGTCTATGCGGCGCACCAGCCGGCCGACGGCTACAGCTTCACCCTGGGCACGCTGGGCTCGGCGATCACCCAGCCGCTGATCACCAAGACGCCCTACGACATGGAGAAGGAGTTCACCCCCGTCTCCCTCATCGCCACCAGCGGCGCGGTGCTGGTCGTCAACAGCGCGGCGCCCTGGCAGAACGTGGCCGAACTGGTGGCCGCCGCCAAGGCCAGCCCGGGCAAACTCAACTTCGGTTCGGGCGGCGTCGGCACCTTCGCCCATTTCGCCGGCGAGATGCTCAGCGAGGCCGCCGGCATCCGGCTCACCCACGTGCCTTACAAGGGCGGTGTGCAGGCGCTCAACGACGTGCTGGCCAACCAGCTCGACATGCTGGCGGTCGATGCACCCGTCGCCCTGCCGCACATCCGCTCCGGCAAGCTGCGCACCATGGCCTATTTCGGCCCGAAGCGCAACGCGCTGCTGCCCGATGTGCCGACCTTCGCCGAAAGCGGCTACCCGGGGCTGGTGGGCATCAATTCCTGGGCCATCTACCTGCCGGTGGGGGTGCCCAGACCCGTTTTGGCCACCTTCCAGAAGGCGCTGAACCAGGCCATGGAGAACCCCGAACTGGTCGCCAAACTCACCGAGTTGGGCATTGAGCCGCTGCATTCCACGCCGGAAGAACTGCGCAGGTTCTCGGCTTCGGAAAAAGTCCGCTACGCCAAGGTGATCAAGGACCGGAACATTAGAGCTGAATAAACGCCTTCCTTTTTTTTGCGGCATGGCCGCGTTTTCCCGGGAGATAAAGAACCATGTTCAACAAGCGCCAATTCGTCGGTGCCGTGCTGCTCGCAGCCGCAGCGGCACCCCTGGCCGCGGTGGCGGCCGATGCGTACCCGTCGCGTCCGCTCAAATTCGTCGTCAACTTCCCGCCCGGAGGCGCCTCCGACGCCATGGCGCGTGTCTTCGGCCTGAAGCTCGGCGAGGCCATCGGCCAGCCGGTCATCATCGAGAACCATGCGGGCGCCGGCGGTGCCATCGGCATGGTCTACGCGGCGCACCAGCCGGCCGACGGCTACACCTTCACCCTGGGCACGCTGGGCTCGTCGATCACGCAGCCGCTGATCACCAAAACCCCCTACGACATGAACAAGGAGTTCATGCCGATCTCGCTCATCGCCACCGGGCCGGCGGTGCTGGTGGTCAACGTCGCCCAGCCCTACAAGAGCGTGGCCGACATCGTGGCCGCGGCCAAGGCCAACCCCGGCAAGCTCAATTTCGGCTCGGGCGGCGTGGGCACCTTCGCCCACTTCACCGGCGAAATGCTCAACCAGGCCGCCGGCATCAAGATCACCCACGTGCCCTACAAGGGCGGTGTGCAGGCGCTCAACGACGTGCTGGCCAACCAGCTCGACATGATCGCGGTCGATCCCCCGTCGGCACTGCCGCAGATCCGCGCCGGCAAGCTGCGCGCCGTGGCCTACACCGGCGCGCACCGCAGCCCGCTGCTGCCCGATGTGCCGACCTTCGCCGAAAGCGGCTACAAGGGCCTGGTGGGTGCCAACTCGTGGAGCATCTACATGCCGGTGGGGGTGCCCAAACCCATCGTCGCCACCTTCCAGAAGGCGCTGGTCAAGGCCATGGACAACCCGGAACTCAAGGCCAGGTTCACCGAACTGGGCGCCGAACCGATGCACACCTCGCCCGAGGAACTGCGCAAGTTCGCGGCGTCGGAGTCGGCCCGCTACGCCAAGATCGTGAAAGACCAGAACATCAAGGCAGATTGAAAAGGGCCCCCTAAGCGCCTCACTCCGCTGCGCTGCGTGTAGGCGCATTCCCCCCGAGGGGAGGGCCCCGGGCCCCGGGCCTTGGGGCGGCCCGGCGGCCGGGGCTGGGCTAGGCGTGCTTGGCGCATACTGGGGTGTCCACCACAGGACACCCCCATGGACCGCAACCAACGCTCGCCGGAGCAACTCCGGCAACTGGTCATCGAGCAGCTCCAATCCCACACCCCGGCGCACATCGACGTGCCGCTGCCGGTTCCGGTGGGGCAGGACGAAAACCGTGCCAACTGGCAGATGGTGTACGCGGGCGACCCGCAGTACGCCGACGTGTTCAACACCGCCGTGCTGCACGTGCAGGAGCAGTGGGACGCGTTCGAATAGTCCCGGGCCCTGCCGGCGCCGCCGGTCAATCCGGGTGGATGTTGGCTTCCTTGATGATCTTTGCGTAGGTCGTCAGCTCTTCCTTCAGGAAGGCCGCGAACGCCTGCGGTGTGTTGCCGGCCGGCTCCAGGCTCTGGCTGGTGAAGCTTTCCACCACGTCGGGCGCCTGCAGGATCTTCACGATGGCGCTGTTCAGCTTGGCCAGCACGGGCGCCGGCATCTTGGCCGGGCCGAGCACGCCCAGCCACTGGATGAAGGAGTAGCCCGGCACCTGTTCGCCGATGGTCGGCACGTCGGGGAAGGCGGCCGAGCGCTGCAGCCCGGTAGAGCCCAGGGCCACCAGCTTGCCGGCCTTCACGTAGGGCCAGGCGGTGGAGCCGCTGCCGAATTCCAGTTGCACGTTGTTGGCCAGCAGGGCGGCCACCGCCGGGCCGCCGCCGTTGTAGGGGATGTGCACCACGTCGATTTTGGCGGTGCGTTTGAGCAGCTCGCCGGCCAGGTGGGACGAGGTGCCGGTGCCCGACGAGCCGAAGTTGAGTGTGCCCGGCTGGGCCTTGGCCAGCGCGATCAGCTCCTGCATGTTGCGCGCCGGCACCGACGGGTGCGCGGCCAGCAGCAGCGAGATGACCACCGCCCGGGAGATCGGGGTGAAGTCCTTGATCGGGTCGAAGGCCGCCGGCTGGTGCATCAGCGGCTCCAGCACCTGGCTGCTCTGCGTGCCGAGCATGATGGTGTAGCCGTCGGGGGCCGCCCGCGCCACGTACTGGGCGCCGATGCGCCCGCCGGCTCCCGGCATGTTGGTCACCACCACCGGCACGTTCCAGGCCTCGCCCAGCTTGTTGGCGATGGTGCGCGCCACCAGGTCGGTCGAGCCACCGGGGGCGAAGGGCACGATCATGCGGATCGGTTTGTTGCCCGGGTAGTCCTGCTGCGCGGCCGCGCCGGTGGCGACCAGCGCCAGGGCCGCCGCGGCAGCGCACAGCAGCAGCCGGCGGGGCTGGCGGGCCGTGTGGGAGATGCGGGTCGTCATGGTGTTCCTTTGCCGTTCACTGCGGTTCGTTCACTGCGGTTCGGCCGCGTAGATCTTCAGGTAGCTCGACCGCCCGCCGTCCGCTGCGATGGTGGTGCCGGTGACCATGCGCGACTCGTCGCAGGCCAGGAAGACGGCGATGGCCGCCACGTCCTCCGGCTCGCCGAAGGCGAAGGGGTAGAGCTGCTGCGAGGCCGCCCGCGCTGCCGCGGCCGCCGGGTTGGCCTGCTTCCAGGCCGGGTCTTCGTAGCGGCCGATGTTGCGCGCCGAGCGCACGCTGCCGGCGGCCAGCACGTTGGCACGGATGCCGTGCTCCGCATACTGCGCCGCCAGCGTCTGGGTGAACGACATCAGTCCGCCCTTGGCCGCGGCGTAGGCGGGCTTGAGCGAACCCATCAGCCCCATGTGCGAACCCACGTTGATGATGGAGCCGCCGCCACCCGCCACCATGTGCGGGATGCCATGGCGGCAGCACAGGAAGGGGTGCAGCAGGTTCAGCGCCATGGTGCGCTGCCACACCGCCAGGTCCATGAGGTGCACCGGGTGGTCGTCCAGCGCCGAGCCGCCGGCGCAGTTGAACAGCACGTCGAGCCGACCGAAGGTGTCGATGGTCTTGGCCACGGCGCGGGCCACGTCGGCGTCCTGCGTCACGTCGGTGGGGATGAAGAGGGCCTCGCCGCCCGCGGCGCGGACCTCGGCCTCGGCGCTGCGGCCGGCCTCGGCATCGATCTCCAGCAGCGCCACCCGCGCCCCCTCGCGGGCGAAGGCCAGTGCGGTCGCGCGGGCGATGCCGGCACCGGCGCCGGTCAGCAAGGCGACCTGGCCCGCCAGGCGGCCCGTCTTGCGTTCCGGCTCCCTGGGGCCCTTGTGGCCCCTATGGCTCCCATGGCCCTTGTGGTCCATCACCATGCCGTCTCCTTTTTCGTATGCCTGCTGCCTGCTGCCTGCCGCCTGCCGCGGCCGGATCAGTCGCAGCGCGCCGTCATGCCGCCGTCGACCACAATCTCGGTGCCGGTGATGAAACGTGCATCGTCGCTGGCCAGGAACAGCACCGCGGCGGCCGTGTCGCGCCCGTCGCCCATGAAACCCAGGGGAATACGTTTCTGCCGCGAAGCCAGCAGTGCGTCCACGTCGCCACCCGCGCGCTGGCCGGCCAGCCGCACCTCGACCATGGGCGTGTGCAGCTGGCCCGGGATCACCGTGTTCACCCGGATGCCCTGCGGCGCGTACTGCACCGCCACCGCGCGCGACATCTGGATCACGCCGGCCTTGGAGGCGGCGTAGGCCACCTGCGCCGCGCCGGTGTAGCGGATGCCCGCGCCCGAGGCGATGTTGACCACCGCGCCCGTGCCCTTGGCCACCATGACGGGCAGCACGTGCTTGAGCGTGAGGAAGACGTTCTTCAGGTTCACGTCCATCTGCGTGTCCCACACCTGCTCGCTCATGTCCACCGGGCCGCCCTTGGCCGAACCGCCGACGTTGTTCACCAGTACATCGACGGTGCCGAACTTCTCCACGCAGGCCTGCACCATGGCCGCCACCGCGTCGGCCGAGGTCACGTCGCAGCTGTAGGGGTAGATGGCTCCGCGCGCGGCGCCGGCCAGCGACAGGGTTTCGTCCAGCCGCGCCGGGTCGCGGTCCACCGCGAACACGGTGGCGCCCTCTTCGGCCAGGCGCACGGTGATGGCCCGGCCGTTGCCCCAGCCCGAGCCGACGCAGCCCGCACCGGTGACGATGGCGACGCGGCCCTCGAATCTTCTGCTGTTGGTGGCCAGGGTCATGGTGCGAATCCGTAGAGGCGTTGGGGGTTGTCCACCAGCAGGCGCTGGCGGGCATCGTCGGTCGGCGCGATCTGCGCCATCAGGGTCAGCAGCAGGTCGTCGTCGACCCGGGCTTCGGCATGGTTGGGGTGCGGCCAGTCGTTGCCCCACACCACCCGCTCGCCATGGTCGGCCACCAGCTGCTGCGCGAAGGGCAGGGCGTCGGCATAAGGGGGGCCGGTCTTGGTGATGCGGTCGATGCCGCTCACCTTGACCCAGAAACGGTCGTCTTCCATCAGCCGCTGCAGGGCGACGAAGGCCGGCTGCTGCAGCCCCAGCGAGGCGTCGATGCGGCCGATGTGGTCGATCACCACCGGCACCGACGCATTACGCAGCGCCACGCCCAGGAAGGGCAGCATGTCCGGGCGGGTGTGTACCTGCAGGTGCCAGCCCAGCGGCGCGAAACGCGCGGCCAGCGCCAGCATGTCCTCGACCGGGGCACCCGCGCCCAGGTGCGCCATGAAGTTGAAGCGCACACCGCAGAAGCCCGCACGGTCGAGCCGCCGCAGCTCCTCGTCGGCCACGTCGGTCGGCAGCAGCGCGATGCCGCGGTAGTGGCCCGGCCGGCCGGCCAAGGCCCAGGCCGCGGCGCTGTTGTCGAAGCCGTGCGCGCTCGACTGCACCACCACGCAGCGCTGCAGGCCGTGCCGGTCGTTGAGGGCGTACAGGGCCTCGCGTGGCGCATCTGCCGCCGGGACGTAGGCCGCGCCGTCGGGAAAGAGAAACCGGGCACGCGGCCCGATCACGTGGCAGTGCGCGTTGCAGGCACGCGCGGGCAGGCTTGGCAAGATCGGCAAGGGGGTCGGTACGGAACGCATGCACCGATTCTGGGCGCTGCTTAGCTTATATAGTTAGCACATGCCCTCGATACCAGCTATGTTCATCCGCTATGCCGTGGCGCCCTGCCGCGCCGCCGACTGAGACCGATGGACCTGCGCCAGCTCGGTTATTTTGTCTGTGTCGTCGAGGCCGGCAGCTTCAGCCGCGCCGCGGTGGCGCTCAATCTGGCCCAGCCCACGCTGAGCCGCCAGATCGCCCTGCTCGAAGCCGACCTGGGCCAGCGCCTGTTCGTGCGTACCGGCCGCGGCACCGAGCCGACCGAGGCAGGCGCGGTGCTGCTGCTGCATGCCCGCACCATGCTCAACGCCGCCGACGATGCACGCCAGGCGCTGCAGGACATGGCGGCCAGCCCCGGCGGGCGGGTGGTGGTCGGCCTGCCGCCACGGGTGGCGCACGGCATGGGTTCGCGGCTGGTGGAGCTGTTCCGCGAGCGGTTTCCGCGTGCGGTCATCAGCGTATCCGAAGGCCTGAGCCTGCAGCTGCGCGAATGGCTGCTGGCCGGCCGGCTCGACCTGGCCCTGCTGTTCGACCCGCCGCCCTCGCCGCAGCTCGACTGCCGCCTGCTGCTGCAGGAACGCCTGATGCTGGTGGGCCCGCCGGGCCAGAAGCTGCCCAAAAACGTCAAGCTCGCCGACCTGCCCGATTACCCCATGGTGCTGCCCAATGCCACGCGCCCGGTGGTCGAGGCCGTGCTGCGGCCGCGCCGCATCGAGCTGCACATTCTGGCCGAGGTCGGCGCGGTGCAGACGGCCATCGCCATGGTCGGCAAGGGCCTGGGCTACGCCATCCTGCCGGAGAACGCACTCAGCGCCAACGAGCAGGGCGACAAACTCACCCGCGCCGGGATCGGCCCGCCGGCCATCCACAACAACCTGGTGCTGGCGGTGCCGCTGGCCCGGCCGGCGACGCGGCTGACGCGGGCGACGGCGGAGCTGTTGACCAGCCTGGATTTCCGCGAGAAGTAGGCGGCCGCGGCCGGCCTCACCGCAGCGCGAAGGAGGCCGGCAGGCTTACCGCGATGATGCCGTAGCGGGGCGCGGGCACCGCGTCCGGGCTGCCGGTTGCCGGGTTGGCCAGCCCCTTCGTGCCGGTTATGTCGCGCAGGGCGTCATGGATGAAGTTGACCAGGTACCGGTCGTCGGCGAGCCGCAGTTCGGCATAGGGAATGCCGGCCAGCCGGTCCGACAGGCGCTGGAGCAGGGTGGCTTTCTGCCGTTCGAGGGTGTCGGTGAAAGCCGCCGAATCGATGGGGCCGATGTCGACCGTCAAGGCGGCGATCGACAGGAAATGCGGCGGCCCCTCCGTATCCTCGGGAGAATTCCGGGAGTCGGTGAGTTCCACGTCCAGGCTGGACGACAGCAGGGCCAGCTGCCGGGGCGCCGCCGGGGGCGCGGGCGGCGTGGTGGTGTTGTCCGCCTGGGCGGCGGGTGGCCTGGCCGCGGTCTGCAGCGGCGGCACCGGTGCCACCAGCGCCTCGGGTTTCCAGAAGGGCCGGGCGCCCGGAAGGAAAAACACCGAGCCGCCGGCGACCAGGATGACCACGCCGAGCAGCCAGAAATACCAGTTCGATGGCGCGGCGGCTGGGCCGTTGTAGGCCGCGTAGGGGCGGGCGCCGGGCTGCGCGGACGCAAGCCCGGCGGGTCGGGCCGGGGCCGCCTCCGGCAGCCTTTTCAGCTGCGCATCGTAGGCGGCCCGCCGGTCCGCATCCGACAGCACCTCATAAGCCTGCACGATCTGCGCCGCCCGGGCGGCCAGGGCGCTGTCGTCCGGGTGCTTGTCCGGGTGCCAGCGCTGCATCAGGCTCTTGAACGCGGCGCGCACCACGGCCGGGCTGGCGTGGGGGCTCACCTCGAGCACGTCGTAGTGGTTCATGGTGCCGCCGGCCTAGTCGAGCCTGTCGAAGACGGTGGTGCTCTGGTCGGCCTCCTGCAGCTGGAATTGCGCGGGGGTGGCCGACAGCACGGCATTGACGTCATGGCTGATGGTAGTGCCTGTCTTGTGGCTCCACATGATCATGTGGTTCTGGTAGGCCCACACGCCGTATTGCAGGACGGCGCCTGCCTCGGTCTTGATTTCCCAGTCCCCGTTGCCGTACAGGTACAAAGGCGTCGCCAGCCGGGAGGAATGCCATTTGCCGACGAAATTCCGGGGGTCGGTCGTGTCGCGTCTGGTGCAGCCCGCCACGGCCAGCGCAGCGGCCATGGAGCCGGCGCACACACAGGCACACAGATACGCCGACAGGGCCCGGGACCATGCGGGCCGGGGGCGGGTCAGCGCCGCAGCTCGTAGTTCCATTCGGCTTTCAGTCGGTCGAGGCGGGTGCGTTCCTGCTGGTCTTTCACACGCTGTTCGTTGCGCTGCTGCATTTGTTTGGAGTCGTCCTCGCGGCGCGCGCGCTCCTGCGCCTGCAACTCCGTATAACGCAGGGCGGCGCTGGCCTGCTCGCCGCGACGGCGGGACTCTTCTTCGAATCGGCGGGCATTTTGGTCGAGCCGGGTTTTCTCGCGCTCGGCCGTGCGTGTCTCGTTTTCCTTGCGGCGGTTTTCAGCCTCCAGCAAATCCAGTTCGGCCTTGTTGGCGGGACGTACGCCATGTGTCTGGTAATACTCCTGCAGCAGTACCTGCTCGCTGGCCTTCTCGGCGGCGACGGCCTCTACATGGGCGCGGCGGTGGTAGAACATCGTGGCGAGAACCTGCGACACGATGGCAATGGCAAACAGCGTACCCAGGCCCATCAGGATTTTGCGCATGGCGGGCGCGACACCGGAGAATGCCGATGCATCCTGGACCGCGTAGAGGCTCCGGTCGCGGTAGGTGGAGGGCGGGCCGGAGCGCATGGACAGCGCCTCCGCCCGCATGTGCATGGCCTCCGCCCGCAGCGCCATGGCCTCCGCCTTGAGGGAGAGTGCGTCCGCTCCGGCCTCCTGCGGCGCCAGGGCCATGGCCGGCACCGGGACCGGCGGTGGTGCCGTGGCCGCCAGCCGGGCATCGTAGGCACCGCGTTCGCTGGGGGTGGACAGGGTTTTGTAGGCCAGGGTGAGTACCTTGAGCTTCAGCTTGAAGTCGTCCGGCCCAAGCCGCTCCTGGTGCAAATGGAGTTTGGCTGAAACTGTTTCATGGGCCGCCTGGAGTTCGATATCCGAGGCATCCGGTGCGACGCCCAATATCTGGTAGAGGGTTTTCTTTTGGCCGGTCACGTTGGTGGTGCGGAACAAGTCCGGAGAATGGGGGCAGTGCCAGTATCACCCGATACTGTTGTTTGTAATTGTTACTAGAAAATGATACGCCGTCCAGTGCCGGGTATTTTTTTCAGGTGTGCGTTTTTTGCCGCGCGCGTGCCGGCCCGCGCGCCACGCCCGATGGCGGTGGGGCGCCCGTCTCCGCCGCCATTACCAGCGCCGCCATCGCATCGCCGCCCACATTGATATGCCGGCGCATGGCCTCGTCGGCCTTGGCCTGGTCACCGGCGTTGATGGCGGCGACGATCTCATGGTGCTCGGCGTCGGACGTGGCCAGCCGGCCCGGCTGGTCGAAGCCGCGCTGGCGGTAGGCGGCCAGGGCGCGGCGCACGCTGCGTACGTGTTCCACCAGCACCGCGTTGCCGCTGGCGCGGTAGATGGCCTCGTGCAGCACCGCATTGGCCTTTTGGTAGCCGGGGCGGTCGGCGGCGGTCGCGCGGGCCGATGCGCGGGCCAGCGCGTCCTTCAATTCCTTGTGCTGGGCCGGGGTGGCGCGGCGCGCGGCCAGCCGGGCCAGGGCGGCTTCGAGTTCGCACAGGGTTTCCAGCGTGGCGATGAGTTCGCCCGCGGTGGCGCGCCGCACGAAGATGCCGGCGCGCGGCGCGATGTGGACCAGCCCCTGCGTGGCCAGCACCAGCAGGGCTTCGCGCACCGGCGTGCGCGAGGCGTTGAAACTCGTGGCCAGGGCCTTTTCGTCGATGGCGCTGCCCGGCGGCCGGGTGCCGGACAGAATCTCTTCTTCCAGCGCCAGGCGGATCCGGTCCTGCATGCTGCCGCCGGCACCGGCGGCGGAGGGTTGGCGGGACAAAGCCAGGTCCATGTATTAATATATCAATTGAGTATTTTGGTATTCATTCCCCGCTGCCGGGGCCGCTACATCCTAACTTCTTATATCGGGAGATCCCCTTGGCCGTGCTGCATGCCCCCGCCGTCCTCATCCACCGCCACGGCGGCGCCGAGGTGCTCGAACTGTCCGAGGTGGCCGTGCCCGACCCCGGCCCGGGCGAGGTGCGTATCGTGCAGCACGCCATCGGCCTGAACTTCGCCGAGGTGTACCAGCGCCGCGGCGGCCACGGGCCGCATACCGAGCAGGCTTTTCCTATCGTGCTGGGCTCGCAGGGCGCGGGTGTGGTCGAGTCGGTGGGCGAGGGGGTGTCGGGTTTCGCTGCCGGCCAGCCGGTGGCTTACGTGCACCCCGGCTCCTACACGCAGGCTCGCATCGTGCCGGCCGCGCGCCTGGTGCCGCTGCCTGAGGGGCTGACGCTGGAGACCGCCGCCGCCACCCTGCTGCGCGGCATGACCGCTGAATACCTGTTGCACCGCCTGTTCGCGGTCAAACCCGGCCACCGGCTGCTGGTGCATGCGGCGGCCGGCGGCATGGGGCAGATCCTGTGCGCCTGGGCCCGGGCGCTGGGCGCCGAGGTCATCGGCACCGTCGGCTCCGAGGCCAAACGGGCCATCGCCGCCGCGCACGGCTGCCACCACGTCATCGACTACCGCAGCGAAGACTTCGTGGCCCGTGTCCACCAGATCACCGGCGGCGCCGGTGTGGCCGTGGTCTACGACGCGGTGGGCCGCGACGTGTTTGTGCCCTCGCTCGACTGCATCGCCCCGCGCGGCATGGCCATCAACTACGGCACCGCCTCGGGCGACGTGGAAGCCTTCGACCTGCAGCGCCTGCATGCGAAGTCCATCACCGTCGCCCGCCCCACGCTGCGCAGCTTCGTCGCCACCACGCAGGAACTGCACGCCTCGGTGGCCACCTTCGCCGCCGCGGTGCGCAGCGGTGCCGTCACACCCGAGGTGAGCCAGCGTTTTGCCCTGGCCGAGGTGCGTGCCGCCCACGCGGCTCTGGAAGGCCGCGCCACCACCGGCGCCGCCATCCTGGTGCCCTGAGCGATCTCGGCCCTGACAACAATCTTGCCCATAAAAAGAGGAGACACCACCATGATGGTTCTGCACCACGGCTGGCGTTCCAGCGCTTCGCGCCGCGTGCGCCTGTGCCTGGCCGAAAAAGGCATCGGCTACGAAAGCCGCATCGTCGACATGCTGCGCGGCGACCAGCACAGTCCCGCCTACCTGGCGATGAACCCCAACGGCGTGGTGCCCACGCTGTTGCATGACGGCAAGGTGCTGTACGAAAGCAGCTTCGTGGCCGAGTACCTCGACGAGACCTTTCCCGAGCCGCCGCTGCGGCCGGCCGACCCGTACCAGCGCCTGCGCATGCGCAACTTCGTGCGCTGGGTGGACGAGAAGGTGCTGCCGAAAATCATCGTCTTCAACTGGAGTTTGTCGATGCAGCCTACCGCCGCCGGCTGGAGCGAGGCCGACCTGGCCGAGCGCCTGGCGCGGGTGCCCTCGGCCGAACGCCGCGAGGCCTGGACCCGCGTCGCCCGCCAACCCTATACCGACGAAGAAAAGGCCGAGGCCATGCGCGGCCTGCTGCTGCTGCTCGACCGGATGGAAGCGCTGCTGGCCGAGCCCGGTGCCGACGGCTGGCTGGTGGGCGCGATGTTCTCCATCGCCGACATCGCCGCCACGCCCTTCGTGATGCGTATCGGCGAACTCAATGCGCCGGCCATCGCCGCGCGGCCCCGGGTGCGCGATTGGTGGGGCCGGGTGCAGGCGCGGCCCTCGTTCATTACTGCGCGCATCGAGTCGTATGCGGGATCGCTGCAGGAAGAACGCGCGGCCAGGGCGACGGTGGCGTGACCGGCATGGCGGGCCTGAAGACCTGCGTTCCGTCGCCTTTCGGGCCTTTCAGGCCTTTTGCGCTGCCGGCGACCTGACGAAACACCAGGCGCTCACCGCACTCAGCAGCGCCAGCGCGGCCGACAGCAGCATCACCCAGCGGAAACCGGCCACGAAAGATGCGCCGACCGCGTGTTTCAGCCGCTCCGCCGCCGGGCTGTTCACTTCGTCGGGCACCACGATGCCGGCCAGTTTCTGCCGCTGGTCGACCATGGCCTGTACCACCGCGGCGGGCGCCCCTGCTGCCTTCAGTTCGCCCGCCAGCCGGGCATCGAAGGTGGCGGCCAGCACCACACCCAGCACCGCGATGGCCAGCAGCCCGGCGGTGCGCGACACTGCGTTGTTCACGCCCGAGGCGGTGCCCGCCAGGTGTTCGTCCACCGAATTCATGACGGTCGTAGTCAGCGGCGCGATGGTGATGCTCATGCCCAGGCCCAGCACACACACCGCCGGAAAGAAGGTGGTCCAGTAGCTGCCGCCCATACCCGGCACGGCGAACAGCGCGAAACCCGCCGCCGCGATGGCCGGCCCCACCACCAGCGGCAGGCGCGGGCCATAACGGTCGGCCAGCTTGCCCGTCCAGCGCGACAGCACGAACAGGATGATGATGAAGGGCAGCAGCGCCGCACCCGCCGCCGTGGCACCGTAACCCTGCACCTGGATCAGGTTCAGCGGAAAGAAAAACAGCCCGCCGCCCAGCGCCGCGTACAGCAGCAGGGTCAGCAGGTTGGTGGCGGCGAAGTTGCGGTCGCCGAACAATGCCAGCGGCAGCATGGGCGCGCTGCGGGTGCGCTCCACCTGCACGAAGGCGACCAGCGCCGCCACGCCCCCCGCCGCGGCCACCAGCACCGGCCACGAGGTCCAGCCCCGCCCCGGTGCCTCGATCAGCGCGAACACCACGCCCGCCAGCCCTGCCGTGGCCAGGCTGGCACCCGCCACGTCTACTGCACCCTTGGTGTGTTCACCCGCGCTCTCGGGCACTTCCAGCACACACATCGCCAGCAGCACGATGCCCAGCGGCACGTTCAGCAGGAAGGCCCAGGTCCACGAATAGTGGTCCACCAGGAAACCGCCCACCACCGGCCCCACCGCCGCGGTGATGCCGCTGAAGGCCGACCAGGTGCCGATGGCCGCGCCGCGCTCCTCCTGCGGGTAGGCCGCGCTGATGAGCGACAGGCTGCCGGGAACCAGCAGGGCCGCGCCTATGCCCTGCACCGCCCGCGCGCCGATGAGCAGCGCCGCGGTGGGCGAGAGCGCACACGCCACCGAGGCCCCGGTGAACAGCGCCACGCCGATACAGAACACCCGCCGCCGCCCGAAGCGGTCGCCCAACGCACCGCCCACCAGCAGCAGCGCCGAGAGGAAGAGGGCATAGGCTTCGATCACCCACTGCGCATCGGCCGCGCTGGCGTTCAGGCTGTGCTGGATGGCCGGCAGCGCCACGTTGGCCACGGTGCCGTCGATGAAGGCCATGCTGGAGCCGAGGATGGCGGCCGCCAGCGTCCAGCGCCGGGCCGCCGGGGAGGGCAGGGCCGTTGGGTAGCGGGAAGACGTGCCCGAGAAGGTCATGGCACCCAGGGTACGCTTTTGTACGCCGGTTTGTATCTCCTGCGTAAGCCGCGGTTGTCGCCCGCAGGCGGCTGCGGCAGACTCGGGCGCATGAGCTCTACCAACTGTTCGTACAGGGCCGCCCGCCTGCTGCTGCAATTCGCACCGGCCGCCCTGCTGGCCCTGGCCGCCACCGCCCACGCGGCCGAGCCGGTCTCGTCCGACTTCCGCTGCCTGACCGACACCGGGGCCAAGACCATCCACCTCGAATTCCGCATGTTCAACGACCCCGGCAGCGACTGGTCCGGCGGCTACGTGCGCTACAAGGGCGCGAAGAACGTGGTCACCGTGGTGCCAGCCAGGACCGAGGCGCTGGAAAAACCCGCCGGCCGGCCCTGGGAGTTCCGCACCACCTGGCTGGAGATCATCGATGGCAAGGTGGCTGGCGAATACGCCGTCACCACCCAGGGCGCCAACATCTACGGCTTCGACTACAGGAATCTGCGCAACGGCAAGCAGTTCTCCTTCGCGCAGGACGTCGGGGCCACGGGCGACGACGCCTGCACCTGGAAATAGGCGAAGCAGGCGGGTAGCCGCCTCACTCCACCTTCACCCCCGCCGCCTCGGCCCGCTCCAGCACGAATTTGCCGTTGGCCGTGGCCCACTGCAAGAAGTCGGCCGAGGATTTCATCGGCGCGGCCTCGTTGCCGGTGGCCAGCAGCCTGGCCTTCACCTCGGGATCGTTCAGTGCATCGACCGCGGCGTTGAAGAGTTTGTCGGCCACGTCCTTCGGCAGCTTGGCCGGCCCGAACAGGCCGAACCAGAAGGTGAAGTCGAAACCCGGCAGGCCGTTGTCGGCCATGGTCGGCAGCTCGGGCGCCACCGCGCTGCGCTGCGCGGTCGATACCCCCAGCATACGCACCGTGCCGGCCTGGCCCAGCGGCAGCACCGAGGCGGCCGTGCCGAAGGACAGGTCCACGTCGCCGGCCGCCACCGCCTGCAGGGCGGGGGCGCCGCCCTTGTAGGGGATGTGGGTCATCTGCGCGCCCACGGCCTTCTCGAAAATCAGCCCGCCCATGTGCGGCGAGCCGCCGATGCCCGAGGACGAATAGTTGAGCTTGCCCGGGTGGGCCCGGGCATAGGCGGCCAGCTCGGCCACGTTTTTCACCGGCAGCCGGGGGTTCACCGCCAGCACCAGGGGCGACACGGTGAGCCGCATGAGGGGCGTGAAGTCGCTGGTCTTGTACTTCACCTTGTACAGGTACTGGTCGATGCCGTAGAGCGTGCCGGTGGCCAGGCCCAGCGTGTAGCCGTCGGCCGGCGCATTGGCCAGCAGGCCCGAGGCCAGGGTGCTGCCCGCGCCGGGCTTGTTGTCCACCAGCACCGGCTGGCCCAGGCGCTTGCCCATGGCGTCGCCCACGATGCGGCCGATGAAGTCCGCCGCCCCCGCTGGGCTGTAGCCCAGCAGCAGGCGGATGGGCTTGTGGGGGTAGCCCGCCGCACCACCGGGCACGGTGGGCGCCGTTGGCGCTGTGGATTGGGCCTGGGCCGCGGCTGCAAACGCGCATGCGGCGGCCAGGGCTGCAAGAGTCCTGCGGTTCATGGTGTCTCCTCGGTGGTTGCGGGTGGTCTCTAACGACCGGTGAAGACCGGTCTCCGTTTTTCGGCCCAGGCGCTGCGGCCTTCCTGCAGGTCGGCCGACTGGGTGGCGGCGGTGATGTCGCGCTGCATCTCGGCGGCATCCACCGTGCCGCGCGCGATGCGGTTGAGGTTCTTTTTCATGCCCAGCAGCGCCAGCGGGGCCATGCCGGCCAGCGTGGCCGTGAGACTGTCCACCGCGGCAGACAGTGCATCCGGCGCCACCAGGTGGGTGAGGTAGCCGATGGCCTTCATCTCGGCCGCGTCGATGCGCTCGGCCGTCAGGAACAGGCGCAGCGCGGCGTTCAGCCCCATACGCGCCACATAACGTTCCATGCCGCTGGGGTAGTAGTGCAGGCCGAGCCGCGCCGCGGGCATGAACATGTCGCCGCTGGTCACGCCCACCCGAAAGTCGCAGGCCAGCGCCATGTCGGTCGCGCCGCCGTACACACCGCCGTGGATCACCGCGATGGTCACCGGCCGTGCCAGTTCCAGCGCATCGACCATGGTGCCGAAATCGATGCTGCGTTCACCGCCGATGCGGCCGATGTCGTAGCCGCTGCAGAAGTACCTGCCGTGGGACTGCAGGCGCAGCACCAGTACCTGCGGCATGGCGTTGACGGCATCCACGTGCTGGTACAGCGTGGCCAGGTCGTCGGGCCCCAGGCGGTTGGCCTGGTCGGGGCGCTGCAGGGTGATGGTGGCGACGGTGCCGTCGACTGCCAGTTCGGGTGTACCGGGCATATTGCTTTCGGGGGGGTGGTGGGGCTGCACGCTCAGCTGCCGTTGAAGTGGGGCGGGCGTTTTTCCATGAAGGCGGTGCGGCCCTCCTGGTAGTCGGCGCTGTCGAAGCAGGCCTTTACCAGGGCCTCCACCTCGCTGGTCTCGGCCTGTTCGGTATACGACTCGAAGGCGTTCATCGCGGCCTTGGCCGCGCGCACCGTCAGCGGTGCATTGCGGGCGATGGTGTCGGCATACGCGGCCACGCGCGCCAGCAGGTCGGCACCCTCCACCACGAAGTTCACCAGCCCGCACCGCAGCGCCTCGTCGGCTTGGAGTTGCCGGGCGCTGAACAGCATGTCGCGCGCCGTGGAAGGCCCCACCAGCCGCGCCAACCGGGCCAAGCCGTCGTAGCCATAGCCCAGGCCCAGCCTGGCCGCGGGAATGCCGAAGCGCGAACCGGGCGAGGCAAACCGCACGTCGGCCTGCAAGGCAATGGCCAGCCCGCCGCCGATGCAGAAGCCATCGACCATGGCGACCAGCGGCTTGGCCAGCCCGCCCAGCGCAACGCGCCCGCGCGAGGCGATCTCGTTGTAGGCCTGCTGCTGCTCGGCGTCGGCGCGGTGCGCGTCGAATTCGGATATGTCGGCCCCCGCCGCGAAAGCCTTGCCGCCGGTGCCGTACAGCACCACCGCGCGCACCCGCGGGTCGGCACCGAAGGCGGTGGCCGCATCACCCAGGCCGGTCCACATCTCGCGCGACACCGCGTTGCGCCGCTCGGGGTTGTGGATGGCGATCCAGCCGACAGCGCCGCGGATCTCGGCGATGATCTTTTCGGTCTGCAGGGGCAGGCGTTCGTTCATGCCACCACCTCCGTGGCCTTCATGGCCTCGATTTCGCCGTCGCCATAACCCAGTTCGCGCAGCAGCTCGGCGCTGTGTTCCCCCGGGTCCGGCGCCGGGTGGTGGAAGTTTTCCGGAAACGGAAAACCCGACATATTGATGGGCGAGCGGATCAGCTCCATGCGGCCCATCAGCGCGTGCTGCGCCGGGCGTGTCATGCGCAAATGCTGCGCCTGCGGGTCTTCGAAAGCCTGGCCGATGTCGTACACCGGGCCGCAGGGTACACCCACCGGGTTGAGCCGGTCCACCAGCTCGGCCACGGTGAAGCGGGCCATGGCCACATTGAGGTCGGCATTCAACTGGTGGCGGTTGGCCAGCCGTGCGGCGCGGTCCACGTACTCGGGGCGGCCGATCAGTTCGGGCACCTCCAGCGCCTGGCACAGGTTCTTGAACATGCGCGGCGTGCTGGCGGCGATGTTCACCAGACCGTCCTTGGCGTCGAAGGTGCCCATGGGCGCCAGCGTGGGGTGGAAGTTGCCCTCCTGCACCGGCACGTCGCCCTTCACGGTGTAGCGCGCGGCCTGGAAGTCGAGCTTGTTCAGCATCGCCTCCAGCAGCGAGGTATGCACCCATTGCCCCTCGCCGGTGTTGGCCCGGTGCAGCAGCGCCATCAGGATGCCCTGGCCCAGGAACATGCCGGCCGAGGTGTCGGATATGGCGATGCCCGCGCGGGTGGGCTTGCCGCCGGGCTCGCCGGTGATGGACATCAGCCCGCACATGCCCTGCATGATCTGGTCCACCCCCGGGCGCTCGGCATACGGCCCGCTCTGGCCGAAACCCGAAATGCTCGCCAGGATGATGTCGGGCTTGATGCGCTTCAGCTGCTCGTAGTTCAGGCCCAGCCGGTCCTTCACCACCGAGCGGAAGTTCTCCACCACCACGTCGGACTGCAGCACCAGCCGGCGCAGCACCTCCGCGCCCTCGGGCGACTTGAGGTCCACGCACAGGCTGCGTTTGTTGCGGTGCATGTTCTGCTCGTCGGGCGCACGGCGCTTGCCGGTGACCGAACCCCGGTCCTGCCGGGGCGGCGCCTCCACCCGGATCACCCGTGCCCCCCAATCGGCCAGCAGCCGTACCGCCACCGGGCCCGCGCGGGCGATGGACAGGTCCAGCACCGTGTAGCGGGAGAGGGGAAGGACGGGGGCGGGGGAGGAGGGAGGGCTTGTCTCGGTCGTTGTTGTAGTCATGGGGGCAGCGTACATCAGGGGTGGGTAGGTGGCAATCTGATGTATCTGTGAATGCTATAGATATTTTTATCGCATGCAAGCCGGCGATTGCGGTGTTTTCCCCACACGTGTGTCTGCGCTGTGTACAAACATGTTGATCATGTTCCAAATAGTAGTGAGTTCGATTATCATTAACACTTCAGCACAAGCTAGCCAGCCCTGCCGCCCAGCGCGCAGGTTCCCTTCCCCGGGGACGAAGCCACGTCGAGTGCGCCGCTTTTTTTTCGTTCCGAGGGAGATTTCACCGATGGCTCACATCACAAGCCGCAAGCATGCTGCGTCCAAGGCAGTTCCGTACATGGCGGGCGCCGCTGCCGCCACGCTGGTGTCGCTCAGCATGCCCGCGCTGGCGCAGACCACCACACTGAAGGAAGTCCGCGTCCAGGACAGCGGTGCCAGCGACTACAAGGCCGACACCTCGGCCAGCCCCAAGTTCACCGCGCCGCTGGTCGACACGCCCCAAACCGTGCAGGTGATCCGCGAGCAGATCATGCGGGAGCAGGGCGCGACCACCCTGACCGAGGCGCTGCGCAACACCCCCGGCGCCGGCGCCTTCTACCTGGGCGAAAACGGCAGCACCAGCACCGGCGACGCCATCTACATGCGCGGCTTCGACAGCTCCAGCAGCATCTTTGTCGACGGCATCCGCGACATCTCCTCGATCTCGCGCGACGTCTTCAACATCGAGCAGATCGAAGTGGTCAAGGGCCCGGCGGGCACCGACACCGGCCGCACCTCGCCGACCGGCTACATCAACATGATCACCAAGAAGCCGCGTCTCGACGACAGCTTCACCGGCTCGATCGGCCTGGGTTCGGCCGATTACAAACGCGGCAGCCTCGACTGGAACAAGTCGCTCGAAGGTGTCGCCGGTTCGGGTGCCGCCTTCCGCCTCAACATGGCGACGCAGGACGGCGGTGTGGCCGGCCGCAACAGCATCCAGAACAAACGCACCGTGATCGCGCCGTCGCTGGCGCTGGGCCTGAACACGCCCACACGGATGTACTTCGACTACCTGCACGTGGACCAGAGCAACGTGCCCGACGGCGGTGTGCCGACCATCGGCCTGCCGGGCTACCGGGCGCCGGATGCCCGCAC
Source organism: Pseudomonadota bacterium (assembly GCA_040390235.1). Taxonomy (GTDB): domain Bacteria; phylum Pseudomonadota; class Gammaproteobacteria; order Burkholderiales; family Burkholderiaceae_C; genus Xylophilus. The sequence continues at coordinate 30,190 of JAZJYT010000063.1, forward strand.
CTTCCTGAACTCGGCCGCCCGCGTCGACTCGCGCAACTTCTACGGCACCTCGTCGGATTTCGACGACGTCAAGGCCGACATGCTGACCGCGCGTATCGAGCACGACATCGCGCCCAACCTGACGGTGCGCAACACCACCCGCTACGGTGAAACCTCGCAGAACTACCTGCTGACCTCCTTCATGGGCTCGACGGCCAACCTGCTGACACCCAACGTCGGCAACCCGGCCACCTGGAGCATCGCCCGCAGTTCGCCGACCAACAAGGACACGGTCAACCGGGTGCTGACCAACCAGACCAACCTCAGCGCGAAGTTCGACACCGGTGGCATCAGCCACTCGATGAATGCCGGCGTCGAATTCATCCGCGAAGAGCAGGACAGCAAGGGCTACTACGGCATCAACGGCGTGTCCAACGGCCTGTCGGTGCCGAGCGGCTCCTGGCCGGCGGCCAACCTGTACAGCCCGAACCCGAACGTCAGCGGCTACAACCGTCTGCGCAGCGGCGCCGACAGTTCCGGCAGCACCAACACCATCGGCATCTATGCCTTCGACACCGCCAAGCTCAGCCCCGAATGGCAGCTGACGGGCGGCCTGCGGCTGGACCGCTACAGCACCCACTACAGCGCCAGCACCCTGTCGACCGCCGCGGCCAACCCCACGCTGCCCGTGGCCACGCTGCTGCCGTCTTCGCTGAAGACGTCCGATACCCTGGTGACCGGCAAGTTCGGTGTGGTCTACAAGCCGGCCGACAACGGCAGCATCTATGCGGCCTTCGGCACCTCGGCCCAGCCCCCGGGCGGCGCCAACTTCGCGCTGAGCACGGCTGCGAACAGCGCGGCCAACACCAACTACCAGCCCCAGAAGGCCAAGACCTTCGAGGTCGGCACCAAGTGGGACCTGCTGCACAAGAAGCTGGCCGTGACCGGCGCCATCTTCCGCACCGACGTCAGCAATGAAGTGGTGCTCGACGCATCCTCGGGCACCTACTACCAGACCGGCAAGAAACGGGTGCAGGGTATCGAGCTGGGTGCGGCCGGCGCCATCACCAACGCCTGGGGCGTGAGCGCGGGCTACACCGTGATGGACACCAAGGTCCTGAGCGGGCCCACCGTGCTGGCCGACGGCAGCACCGCGCTGGCCTACACGCCCCGCAACGCCTTCACCTCCTGGACCACCTACACCTTCCCCTTCGGCCTGACCATCGGCGGCGGCGCGCGCTACAACGGCAAGCTGCTGCGCGGCACCGACGGCGCAGTGGGCACACCGGCCTATGTGGACGGCTACTGGGTGGTCGATGCGATGGCGAGCTACCGCGTGTCGAAGAACGTCGACATCCAGTTCAACCTCTACAACGCCTTCGACAAAGCCTACGTGGCCAGCATCAACAAGAGCGGCTACCGCTACACGCCGGGTATTCCGCGCTCGGGCCGCATCACCGCGAACTTCGCGTTCTGACCCGGCACGGAGCTCACCTGCTGAACAGCCGCTCCTCGGCCCAGTTCCACATATCTGCCACCACCAGTGGCAGGTAGTCGCGCTGGCAGTGCTGGGCGCCGCCTTCCTCGGGGGTGTAGACCCGCAGCGTCTTGTCCTGCGAGCCGGCGGCGTCCAGCAGGTTCTGCGCGTCGGACATGGTCACCTGCTCGTCCTGCGAGCCGTGGGTGATGAGGAAGGGGCAGGTCATCTTCTGCACCACACCGTCGAGCTTGAAGGGCTCCAGGCGCTTCAGCGCCTCGTCGTAGTTGTCCACGCCGAAGATCCACAGGATGTGGTGGCCCGGCACCGACATGCTGGCCTTCAGGGCGGCGGCTATGCGCTTCTTCCACACCGCGTGGTAGTCCCACTGCGGGCCCCAGGCGATGCAGCAGGCCCAGCGGTGGTCAAAGGATGCGGCGCGCGGTGCGTAGTAGCCGCCCAGGCTCATGGCGACGATACCGATGCGCTGCGGGTCCACGTCGCTGCGCTTTTCCAGGAAGTCGATACACGCGCTGGCCGGCACCTCGTAGTCGTGGCGCAGGAACTGGCCGCGAAAGCGGATGGCCTCGCCCGTGCCGGGCCCGTCGATCACCAGGCAGGAGATACCGCGCTTGATGAGGTCGGGCACGCCCCGGGTGAACTGGATTTCCTTGGTGATGTCGAGCCCGCCGAAGAACACCATGCAGGGCGTACGTTCGCTCTTCGGGTTCTGCGCCTTGATGAAGTAGGCCGGCATGCCCACGGTGCTGCCGTCCACGCCCTTGTAGGGCACCTCGACCACCTCGCCCTGGATGTCTCCCAGCGCCAGGTGGCGTTTGAAGCAGTCCATGGCGACCTGGTACGCGGCGTCGGACTCCGGCGTCTTGGGCGAAACGAAACGTTCGCCGAACTGGTAGTAGTTGCAGGCGCGCAGGTACGAATGCGCGGCCGAGAAGCGGTGGCCCCTGGCATCGAAGCCCTCGGCCTGTTGGCGGATGCGGTCGCCCATGGCCTTGCAGGCGTCGAACCAGGCCTGGTCGTCGGTGCCGGCCTTGCCCTTGAGCATCAGGCCGATGCGGTGCAGCTCGCTGATGTCGCTGCCGCCGTAGGGCGCCACGCCCATGAGGTTGATCATGGCCGACGACCAGCGGTAGTTGCCGGGGAAGTACTGGAAGTAGGGCGCGTCCTGCTTGCCGGCGACGGGAGCACTGTCTTGAGGGGTGGTGGTCGCGGTCATGTTCTTATTCCTCTAGCTGGATGTGGGCGGCCTTGATGAGCTTGCCCCAGCGGGTGGTCTCGGCGGCCAGGAAGCTGCCGAAGGCGGCCTGCGATTCCCGGGCGGGCACGTAGCCCTGTTCGCCGAGCCAGTCCTTGGCCTCGGTGGTTGTCAGCTGGTGGGCGATGACGTCGCTGATCTTCTTCACGATGGCCGGCGGCGTGCCGGCCGGGGCCAGCAGCCCGTTCCAGTTGTTGGTGTCGAAGCCGGGCATGCCGGACTCGGCCATGGTCGGCACGTCGGGCAGCTGCGGCGCGCGGGTGAGCGAGGTGACGGCCAGCGCACGCACCTTGCCCTGCTTGACCAGCGGTATGCAGGTGCCGACCTGCATCACCGTCATGTCGATGGAGCCGCCGACCAGGTCGGTGGTGACCTGGGCCGCGCCGCGGTAGGGAATATGGTTGAGCTTGATGCCGGCCTGCGTGGCGATGAGTTCGGTCGTCAGGTGGCCCACCGTGCCCACGCCGGGGCTGCCGTAGTTGATCTGGCCGGGCTGGCTCTTGGCCAGCGCCACGAACTGCTTGAAGTCCTGCGCCGGCATCTTGGAACTGACGGCGAGGCAGCTGGGTGTCTTGGCGATGAGGATGATGGGCGCCAGGTCCTTGAGGGTGTAGCCCACGGGCTTCAGCTGCGGCCCCACGGTCAGCGGGCCGGGGTTGGCCACCAGCAGGGTGTAGCCGTCGGCTGGGCTCTTGGCCACGTACAGCGTGGCGGGCGCACCGCCGGCGGCGGCCCGGTTCTCGACGATGAAGGGCTGGCCCAGCGCGGTGGTGAGCTGCTGCGCGGCCCAGCGGGCCTGCGTGTCGGTGGGGCCGCCGGCCACGAAGGGCACGATGATGCGCACCGTATGGTTGGGCCAGGGGCCGGTCTGGGCGTGGGCCGCAAGGGCCAGTGCCATGCCGGCGGCGAAGACCGCGGCGCACCGGGTCCCTATGTCTCTGTTGTGCATGCGAAGGTCCTGTTTCCGCTCTCCGAGCGGTAACCTTCCATGATAGGAACTACCCGACCAACGGCACCAATCGTTTGTACCGTTGGCCGGTATGCGTCTGGCTTATGCCTTAAGCCTGTGCCTTGTAGGCCTTGACGACCTGGCGCTGTTCGCCCAGGCCTTCGATGCCCAGGGTCATCACGTCGCCGGCCTTGAGGAACTTCGGCGGCTTCATGCCCATGCCCACGCCGGGCGGGGTGCCGGTGCAGATCACGTCGCCGGGGTACAGCGTCATGAACTTGCTGACGTAGCTGACGATGGTGGCGCAGTCGAAAATCATGGTTTTGGTGCTGCCGCGCTGCGCGCGTTCGCCGTTCACGTCCAGCCACATGGCCAGGCGCTGCGGGTTGGGCACTTCGTCGGGGGTCACCAGCCAGGGGCCCAGGGGGCCGAAGGTGTCGCAGCCCTTGCCCTTGTCCCACTGCGGGCCGCGCTCGATCTGGTATTCACGCTCGCTCACGTCGTTACCCAGGCAGTAGCCGGCCACGTAGTCGAGTGCGCTTTTCTTGCTGACGTAGCTGGCCTTGGTGCCGATGACGATGCACAGCTCCACTTCCCAGTCGCTCTTGACCGAGCCCTTGGGCAGCATCACGTCGTCGTTGGGGCCCTGGATGCAGCTGGTGGCCTTCATGAACACGATCGGTTCCTTGGGCAGCGCCATGCCGGCTTCGGCCGCGTGGTCGGCGTAGTTCAGGCCGATGGCCACGTACTTGCCGATATTCGCCACCGGGCTGCCGATGCGCGGCTTGCCGCGGACCAGCGGCAGGCTGTCGACCTTGGCCTTGGCGATGCGCGCCAGCGCGGCGGGCGTGAGCTGCGCGGCGCCGATGTCGGGCACCAGCTTGCTGATGTCGCGCAGCTTGCCGGCGGCATCGATGAGGCCGGGTTTTTCCTGGCCGGGCTTGCCATAACGTACGAGCTTCAAAACAGTCTCCTCGAAAACCCCGCACGATACCCTATGCGCCGGGCTCGGCGCCCGTGGCGGCGCGGCGCAGGTCCTCCGTGCGCTGGTGCCGGCCATCGGGCGACCAGCCGGGCGGCATCAGCAGGTGGCCGAGCACGGCGCGCGGGCTGCGGGCGCGGAACACGTCATGGGCCAGGTCGCGCCCGAGTTCGGCCCAGCGGCCGAACTCGATGCGCAGCGGGTTGTGCGTGGCCACCGGCGTGACCAGCCCGTAGCGGCAGGGCAGCCCGGCCCGCTCGGCGCGGTAGGTGCCGAACAGCCGGTCGAACACGATCAGCACACCGCCGTAGTTGGCGTCGAGGTATTCCAGGTTGCGGGCATGGTGCACCCGGTGCGCCGACGGGGTGTTGAACACGTACTCCAGCCAGCCCAGCCGCGGAATCCAGGTGGCGTGGATCCAGAACTGGTAGAGCAGGTTGATGGACAGCACCTGGAACACGATGCGCGGCGAAAACCCCAGCCATACCAGCGGCGCGAAGAAGCCCGCCACGCCACTGAGCTGGCCCAGGAAACCGATACGGAAGGCCGCCACCAGCGTCAGCTCGTTCGGGCTGTGGTGCACCGCATGGTTGCACCAGAACCAGCGCACCCGGTGCGCGGCGCGGTGGTACCAGTAGTAGCAGAACTCCTGCCCCAGGAAAAGCGCCAGCACCGTGGCCCAGCCGGTAAGCGCGATGTGGCCCAGCCGCCAGCGGTAGGCCAGCGCCAGCAGCGGCGCCGCGATGGAAATACGCACGAACATCTGCACCGGCACCCGGATGGCCAGGTCGAGCAGCGACACGCCGGCCGCCCGCCAGTCGTAGGCCGCGCGGCGCGACAGCACCCAGGCTTCGATCAGCGAGAGCAGTACCACGGCCGGTAGCGCGACCAGCAGCAGGAAGGTGTCGAGTGCGTCCATGGCGGGCACGATAACGGAATGCGCGGTGTGCGCCAGCGCCGGGCGACGAAATGCCGCCATCCGGCGCGAAAGGGCGCCCGGCCGGTGCGAAACACTCAGGGCGACGCCACCGGCTCGGCCATGGTGGGTGACACAGGTGCATGGGACACTTCCACGCGGTTGCGCCCGGTGTCCTTGGCGCGGTACAGCGCTGCGTCCGCGGCGCCTACCACGGCTTGCACGGTAGACGTCTCTGGCGGCTTGGCGGCTGCGACGCCTACCGAAACGGTCACCACGCCCAGGGGGCTGCCCGGATGGGGAATGGCCAGGGCTTCCACGCGCTGGCGGATTGTCTCGGCGATCTGGCGGGCGCCGCCGATGTCCGTTTGCGCCAGCACCACCATGAACTCCTCGCCGCCGTAGCGCCCGGCGTGGTCGCCGGGGCGCTTGATGGCCTGGGCCAGCGTCCGCGCCACCGCTGCCAGCACCCGGTCGCCGGCCTGGTGACCGTGGGCATCGTTGAAGCGCTTGAAGTAGTCCACGTCGATGAATACGATGGACAGACACTTCTCGCCGCGCAGGGTACGGCGGCCTTCGTCGGCCAGTATCTGGTCCAGTGCCCGGCGGTTGGACAGACCGGTAAGCCCGTCGGTGTTGGCCATCAGGCGCATGGCCTCCTCGGCACGCCTGCGCCGTTGCAGCTGGCGTCCGAGCAGGCCCGACAGGATCATCAGGCCGACGGCAAAGGCGCTGGCCGCGCCGGCCGTGGGCAGCGCCTGCTCCCGCCATGGGGCATAGATGTCTTCGGTGTCCAGGGCCATCAGCACCTTGAGTCGGGGCGCTTCGACGGTCCTGGTGACGAACAGGCGAGGATGCCCGTCGATGGGGCTGACCGCGAGGAAATGTGTGGCCTGCGCCTGCGCCATTCTCTGGAAGACGGGCGAGTCCCCCCGGTAGTCGCCGACCAGGCTAGCAACATAAGGCTCGGTCATGACCATCGTGCCGCCGCCGGTGACGATGGAGGTTCTTCCGTTCGGGCCGATATCCAGGCCCGTCAGCAACTCGTGGAAATAAGCGACATCGAGAAAAAGGACCGCCACCCCCGCGAACGAGCCGTCGGCATTCGACAGCCGGCGCGATAGCGCGACATCGGTGGTCCCGGTGACGCGTGAGAAAAAAGGCTTGCTCAGGTAGAGGCCCTGGGTCGCGGAATCGCGGTGCACGGTGAACCAGTCGCGGTCGTCGAAACGGCGGAGCCCCGCATCCAGCCCGCGCAGGCTGAGTTCGATATGGGCATCGGCGCTAACTACCGCCGCGGAGGTTATGTGGCGGGCGGTCGACGAGCGGTCGAACAGCACCAGTCGCCGGATGGCCTGTGGCAGGGCTGAGATGTCGGGCCGGTTCCAGTTGTCGACGATGGCCTGCAGCGACAGCCCGTACAGCTCGAAATTGCGTGCCAGGTCCTTCTCGACGATCAGCGCCAGGTTCTGTGCGTGCTGCCGCGCGTGCAGCAGGGCCTGCTCCCTTTCGTTGTGCAAGGTGATGCCGAAGATAGCCAGCATCAGGCAACTGACGGCCACGCCGCCCAGCAGCATGGCGCGGTAGGCGTTCCATTGCGTGATCCGGTCGATGGCGCGGCGAAAGCGGCTACGCGGGAGCGGGGCGGGTCTCATGCGGGAACTTCTTGCACACCACCGTCAAACGGTGGCTGCCTCCGCGGCCACGGTGCCCGCTGGCCAGCAGGCGCCGTCGTCGGTCCGCCTGTCCGGTGCACGCGCCAGCAGCACCGGCACCGGCGCGTGGCGCAGCACCAGTTCGGCGTCGCGGCCCAGGGGAAAGCGGTCGGACCCGCGGCGACCGTGGGTGCCCATGACGATGAGTTTGCTCCGGTGCAGGTGCGCTTGCTGGATCACCACTTCATGCACCGGGCCGCCGCAGTTCTCGTTCAGCATGGTGCTCGCCTCGACGCCTGCCAGCGCTGCCCGGCCGAGGGCGGCGTCCAGCAGCGCAAGGCCGTTGGCGTGCAGGCGTATCGCCCATTCACCGGCATAACCCGTGTAGTCGTTCAGTGCGGACGCAAGGCTGCGTTCGTCGACCACATGCAGGAGGTCGAGGCGTGCGTCTATCGCGCGCGCCAGGCCCAGGGCTTCCTGCAGGGCGCAATCGGATGCCGGACTGCCATCGATGGGAACCAGGATTCTTTGGTACATGGCCTTCTTTCGTTTGCCTCGAATAAGTGAAGCAATTATATCATTTTTATCAAAATAAAATGATATTTATGAAAAAAGAAATTTGGCCGTATTGGGGAATGTCAGGAAGCCGCAGGGGCTCTGTCCGGAAGTATCAGGGTGAAGCGGGAGCCCTGCCCGACGGACGAGACGACGGTCACGTCGCCGCCCATGTTGCGGGCCAGCGAGCGCGACAGGGCCAGGCCCAGGCCGGTACCGCCGTGTTCGTAGCTGACACGGGCATCCGCCTGGCGGAATTTCTCGAAGATGATTTCGTGCAGGTGTTCCGGGATGCCGGGGCCGGTATCGGCCACCTCGAATGCCCAGCAGCCGTTGGCATGGCGCACCGAGAGCTGCACACTGCCGCTCCGGGTGAACTTGATGGCGTTGGACAGCAGGTTGTTGAGGATCTGCCGCAGGCGTGTCCAGTCCCCGTACAGCGTCGGTGGCTCGGCCGGCACGATGTCGACCTCGAGCTCCAGCTGCTTGGCGTGGGCGCTGACCCGGAACAGCTCGGCCGCGCTGTCGACCAGGTCCGCAACGCACAGCACTTCGTTGTTGAAGACCATGGCGCCCGCCTCGACCTTGGCCAGGTCCAGGATCTCAGACAACAGTGCGTTCAGGTGCTCGGAGGCCTTGCGGATCAGCATGGCCTGCTCCCGAAAGCGTGGATTGTCGCCGCGGTGTTCCATCAACTCTGCAAAGCCGCGGATGCTGGTGAGCGGCGTGCGCAGTTCGTGCGAGATGGCGGCCAGGAATTCCGTCTTGGCCTGGTTGGCGGCATGCGCCTCGGCTTCGCTGCGCTGCAGCGCGAGGTGTTGTGCCTCCAGCCGCCGCACGCTGGCCAGGAACAGCAGGCCCGAGCCCACCACAGCGGTGCTGAGCAGGGCGGCGAGGCCCACGACCAGGTTGCGGGTGCGGTGCCATGCTTCGAGCGCCTCGTCCACGGCCGTGACGGCAAACACGTAGAGCGGGTAGGGGCCGGCCCGGTGGTATGCGGCTATCCGGTCCATCTGGGTGAGCGAACTGCGGCCCACCAACGTGCCTTCCGCGGCCAGCCCGCTGCGTTTCAGCGGCGAACCGGGTCCGGTGAACGAGCCCATGCCGTTGCTGCTGCCTCCGACCACCCGCGCCCGCACCACCGCGTCCGTGCCTATCAGGGTCACGCCGCCCAGGTGGCCGAGTTCGACGTGCCGGTAGACTTCTTCGAAATACCCGGGGTTGAGCGAGGCGACAACCACACCCGCCGCCTTGCCGTCCTTGCCCCGCACGGCGCGTGAAAGCTGGATGGTCCACTTGCCCGATACCTTGCCCAGTACCGGCTTGCCGATGAAGAGCCCGTCGCTGGTGAGCAGGTTGCCGGCTGCCTGGAGCAATTCCGGCGGATGTAGGTGGATACGGACGTGCTCGCGCTCGGACAGGTCGACCGGACCGGTCCGGCCTCCCGTCGGGTCGATGCTGCTGGCGACGAAGTGCCCCCGGGCGTCTATCAGCGACAGTTGCGCCAGTATGTCGGACGACAGGCCTGTCGAATCGGCGAAGCGCTGGTAGTCGCCTTTGTCGATCGGGCCGTCCTCTGCTGCGGCGCTGAGCCGCACCACGGCCTGGTCCACCGCGGCGATCACCCGCACCGTCTGTTCCTGCAGCACACGGGCGATGTTGGCGTTCTGTTTCAGTTCTGCCTGGATGGCATCCTTGCGCTGCGATTGCAGCAGCAGGAACACCGTGACCCATACGGCCCCGAGGACCAGGCTGATGAACAGGGCGACCAGCCGCTGCAGCCGGGTCGAGGAGCGCAGTCCTGCGCCCAGCCTCCGGATCCGGTGGCACACGGCGGGAACGATGCCGGTCCTCATGCAGCGGTTTCCGTGTCGGCGGGAATACGTATCTCGAACACTGCCCCGCCCTGCGGGCCGTTGCGCGCCACGATGCTGCCGCCATGGGCGTCCATGATCTTTTTGCAGATGGCCAGGCCCAGGCCCGTGCCGCCGAATCCCTGGCGCGTGCGGCTCGACTGCATGAAGGGCCGGAAGATCATGTCGTTTTCGGATTCGGGAATTCCGGGGCCCTGGTCGATGATGGTGAGCACGATGTCGTGTCCGCCTGATCCATCTGCGACGCTGTCGGCGGCAAAGCAGATGCGACTGGCCTCGGGGGAGAACTTGATGGCATTGGCCAGCACGTTGCGGATGACCTGCTGGATGCGGATTTCGTCGAGCCGCGCTTTCAGCGGGTGGGGCGCAATCAGCAACTCCAGGCGCTGCTGCTTGCGGTCCAGCAGCGGTTCCAGTTCCTGCGCGATGGTGTTGACGCAGCGGCGAATGTCCACGCGTTCGAAGGTGAAGGTGCCAACGGTGCTCTCGATCTTGGAGATGTCGAGCAGGTTGTTGACCAGTTCGAGCATGCGCTGGCCGGAGGCGTGGATGTCCTCGAACATGAGGGCCAGCTTGGGCTGGCCGGCCCCGCGGTGCAGACCCAGTTCGGAAAAGCCCAGGATGGATTGCAGTGGTGTGCGCAGTTCGTGGCTGATGTTGGCGACGAATTCCGACTTCGACCGCGAGGCGTCTTCGGCCAGTTCCTGCGCCTGGCGGAATGCGGTGACATCCAGCTTGACCGACAGCAGTCCGAACGGCGTGCCGTCCTCGTTCGATACCAGCACCTTGCTGACCTGCACATTGCGCAGCGCGCCGTCGGCCAGCCGGATGGTTTCTTCGTAGTGGATGTGGCCGCCTTCGCGCATCAGTCGCTCGCTGTGGGCGTCATACACGGCGGCTTCGCCGGACTGCAGAAAGTCGGTATTGCGCTTGCCGATCACCTCCGACCGGTTGCGGCCCATGAACTCCTCCCAGGCCCGGTTGACCGAGACGAAGCGGCCTTCGGCATCCGTCATGCAGATGGGCAGCGGCGCGATTTCCTGCAACAGGCTGGTGAAGCGCAGTTGCGCCTGCAACTGCTGTTCGACTTCCACGCGCTTGCTGATGTCCACGGCGCTGCCGGCGAAGCCGGCGAGCACACCATGGTCGCCGCGCAAGGGCACCAGGACGATTTCGAGAACGTGGCGGGAGCCGTTGTCGCCCACGATGGTGGCCTGGGCCGTATGCGTCTCCGCATGTCCATGGTCGGCGAGCAGTTCCGCCACGCGGTCCCGGTCGGATGCCTGTACCAGGTCCTGCAGGTGCCGGCCCACCGGGTCGCGGCCGTCGCCCAGGCCAGCCCAGCGGCCGTTGGCGAAAAGCACGACGCCCGCGGCATCGGTGCGGAAGATCAGCTCCTGCACACTCTCGACCAGCATCTGCAATTGCCGCTCACCCTGGGCGACACGCTGGCGAGCCTCGTCGAGCTGGGCACGGGCAGCTTCCCGCAGGCGCATGCTGCGCCAGGTCAGGCCTGTCATGCCGGCGGCGAACAGCACCATCAGTGCGGTCGCGGGGGCCAGCCAGCGCAAGATGCCGAGCGCCTTGTCGTACGCGTCGTCATAGGGCTGCTCCACGATCGTGACCAGTGGGTACAGGCGCGAAACGCGGTAGGCGGCCAGCGAACGCGGTTCGGTTCCGATGGCGTCCAGAAAGCCGTCATGCTCGCGTTGCCGCAGCCGCCGGGAAAAGATGTCGCGTTTGCGGAATTCCCCCAGGGCGGACTCTGCCTCCGAACCCGCCAGCACGGTGCCGTCATGGGCTGCCAGGTAAGAACGTGTACCTGCGCCAGCGGTTTCGAGCAGCCGTTGCTGGTAGCCGGAAAGCGCATCGGGATTGAGCAGCACGACGACCAAGAATTCGTCACCCGAGGCCAGGGGCCGGCGGGAGAGGATGGGTATGAAGGTGACGCCGGGCGGTGTGCGGCCCGGATGGCTCAGGTCCGACAGGATGCGCCCGGGCGCGGTGCGGCCGATCACGATGTCGCCGCTGCCGGGCATGCGTCCCAGGGCAGGCAGCGGGACGGTCTCGCCCACGTCGTCGTCGGCGGTGCTGGCGAGTACCAAGCCGTTGGTGTCCAGTACCGAGATGCTGCGGATATCGGGAAGTCCCACCAGGGTCTGGGACAACTGGGGGCGCAGGTGAATCGCCTCGGCCGCCGAGGTCTGGGCCCCGACCGCTTCGGAAATCGCGCGGATCGCCTCCACGCTCGCCTCGAAGGTCCGCGTGGACTGGTCTTCCTCCATGCGGGCCAGCGCCTGCAGTTCCGCGATGTTCTCCGATACGGTGGTGCGTATCTCACTCCACAGCAGCACGCCCGCCAGCACCACGATGCCCACGGTGATCGCGGCGCCTGCGGTGGCGACCAGCGTGCTGGGGCGCATGCCATGGTTGCGGCGCGTACGCGGGCTTGTCGCCTGTATGGGGGTCATGGTGCGGCCATCATGATCGATTGGAGGCCGTACCGCGTTGCCGCGGCCTTGAGGCGGCCGTCTGTGCGTACCGCGGCGACGAAGGCATCGACACGCTCTCCCCATGCCAGGTCGCCCAGCGCCGTCGCGTAGGCGTAGGGCCTGACGTAGAAGGGCTTCGGCGGGTTGATGACACGCGCCCAGTTGGACCCGGACACCAGCCTGCGGCCGTAGGTGAAATTGGTCATGAACACATCCACCCGGCCGGCCATGAGTTCGCCTTCGCGTGTGGCCGGCGGACTGATGCCGACGACGCGGGCATGCTTGAGCTTCTCGGCCATGACCGGCTCCAGGAAGGTTCCCTCCTGTACCGCCACCAGCACGCCCGGCTGGTCGATGTCTTCCCACTTGCGCACGATACGCCCGCCGCGGTGGGCAACGGCATAGACGTCGCTTTGCATATAGGGGATGGAAAACCGCATGCGCGACACGCGTTCGGGCGTGATGGCGATGCCGAACATGGCGATGTCGCATGCATTGGCGCGCAGGTCGTCGGGAGCAGCGGACCCGGACGAGTCGACGTAGCGCAGGCGTACCCCGAGCTCCCGGGCGAACTGCACCGAAAGATCGATGTCCAGGCCGATCAATTCATCGCTCATCGGCTTGCGGTAGGTCATGCCGTAGTAATCGGACCAGATGCACACACGCAGCAGGCCGCTGGCCAGCACGCGGTCCAGCACTTCGCCGGCGCCCGCGGGGAGCGTGCCTGCAAAAGCCAGCACGAACATGCAGGCCTGCAAGCCGCGGGAAAAGCTCAGCGTCCACATGGCGGTTCCTGCCTCAACGGGCCTGCACCAGTTCGTCGAATGACGGGCGGTGCTGGGTGATGTGCTGGTGCAGCTCGACCAGTGCTTCGGTGTGTCCGATGAAAGCGTCGACGATGCGCGGATCGAAGGCTTTGCCACGTTCTTCGCACAGCATGGACAGGGCTTTCTCGATGCTGAACGCCGGGCGGTAGACGCGGTCCATGGTCAGGGCGTCGAAAAAGTCCACCACGGCGACAATGCGGCCGGACAGAGGAATAGCGTCTCCTTGCAGGCCGCAAGGATAGCCGGTACCGTCCCAGCGTTCGTGGTGGGTCAGCGCGGCCTCCGCCGCCAGCTGGAACAGGGGAATGCGCGAGCGCCCCAGGATCGCAGCGCCGTTGGTGGTGTGGCAGTTCATCACGGCGCGCTCTTCGGGCGTCAGGGGGCCGGGCTTCTTGAGCACGACGTCAGGCGTTCCTATCTTGCCGACGTCATGCATGGGGGCGGCCCGGCGCAGCATGAGTGCATAGGCGGGCGACTCGCCCAGGCGCAGCGCCAGTGCTTCTGCCAGGTAACCGATGCGTACGATATGTACGCCGGTATCGTCGTCCTTGAATTCGGCCGCCAGGCTCAGGCGCAGCAGGGCCTCGTGGTGGGCGCGTGCCACTTCCTCCAACGCATTGTTGCGCTCGTGGTAGAGCCGACCGAGGTCTTCCACCATGCGTTCCATCTGGCGCACGGATTCCGGGTCGGCGACGGGTGTTTCGCAAACGGCGGGCATGGCGGTTTCTCCTTATGCCACCGCTAGCATGCTGCTGACGGTGTCGAGCAGTTGCAGGGGGCTGAAAGGTTTCAGCAGGTAGGCGTCGGCACCAGCGGCCAGGCCGGCATCGATGTCCTGTTGCTGGCCGCGGGCCGTCAGCAGGATGACCGCGGGACGGTAGAGTCCGTCGCCTTCCTGCTTGACGCGGCGGCACAGTTCCAGCCCGTCCATGCCGCCGGGGGTCATCACGTCCAGCAACAGCAGGTCCGGCCGCAGTTGTTCCACTGCAGCCGCTCCTTCCATGGCCGTGGAGGATTCGCTGATCTGGTAGTTCTCGAATTCGAGTGTCATGCGGATCAGCCGGCGGATTTCCGGCTGGTCTTCGACAACGAGGATCTTCTTGCTCATGGCGTACCTTTCTGATGCGGCGGCGCGAGGAGCGTTGGCGGCCCTTTTGCTGCGATGTCGTATCATAACTATCAAAAATAATCCTTGCAATGGATAAAAGTGATACTCGTGGAAATTCTTGTCAAATAAATCAAAACGGGATGCGGCCGTCCCTGTTTGACCACAGGCCTCTCACCAAAAGTACACCTATTGATGACACTTTCCATTCATTTGTCCTAGAATCTGAAAATGATGGATGTGAAAAATTCGGATGCCGGGGCTGATGCCACCTGGAGCACGCTCGAAGTGGCGCGCCACCTGGGGCTGGCCGTGCGCTCGGTGCAACTCATGGTCGACCGCGGCGAACTGGAAGCATGGAAGACGCCGGGCGGGCACCGTCGCATAGCGCAGGCGTCGGTGGCGCGCTGGCAGCAGGAGCGGCAGCACGGCGGTGTACCTGACAAACCGGCAGCAGCGCCTCAGCCGCCGCCAGGCCGTGTCGTGCCTGTGCCGGCGGCCAAGGGCGGTGCGTGCCGTGTACTGCTCATCGAGGATTCGACGCATTTCCAGAACCTGGTATCCCTGGTGGTCCGCCATGCCCTGCCCGACGTGGACCTGCACATCGCATCCGATGGCATTGCCGGCCTGGCGATGTATGGCCAGTTACAGCCCGATGTGCTGCTGGTGGACATCCTGCTGCCGGGCATCGATGGGGCCACGCTGATCGCCGGCCTGCGCACGCAGCCACAGTTCAGCAGCAGCCAGCTGATCGTCATCACCTCGCTCGACGAGGCGCAGCGGCAGCCTTACGCGTTTGCGCTCCAGGGGGTGCCGGTGGTCCACAAGTCCGACCTGGCCAAGGAACTGCCACGCCTGTTGGCGGGCATCGCGGCGGACCGTGCCGGGGCAGCAGGGGGCTGACATGGGCATGCCGCGTGTGCTGCTGGTGGAAGACGACCCCTCGGTGCGCCGTTTTGTCGCCATGGCGCTCGATGACGCGGACATCGAACTGGTGCAGCGCGATTCGGTGGAGGGCGCTTTCGGATACCTGGCGGCACAGCCTGTCGACCTGGTGCTGACCGACCTGATGCTGCTCGACGGTTCCGCCCTGCGGCTGGTCGAGTGGCTCGCGCAGTCGGCCGCCTGCCGCGTGGCGGTTTTCAGCGCCGGGGTGACACCCGAGGTACAGCGGCGGCTGGAAGCCTGCCGGGTGTGGCGCATTCTGCGCAAGCCGGTGTCGCTGGCGCAGTTGCATGCCTGTGTGGCTGAGGGCACGCAGTTGCCGGCGGCGGCCCCCGCCACTGCCGCCGCCGAGTCCGTACCGGGGGTTTCTGCACGCGAGACCTATGCTGCGGAACGCTATTTTGACGGCAATACAGCCCTGTTCTCCACATATGCGGCCGGCTGTCGTGAGCAGTTCGCCCGCGACGTGTTGGCGGGTGACCGTGCCTGGCTCGGCGATGATCTGGCCGAATTGCGGCGCCTGGCGCACAGCCTGAAGACGGTGCTGCTGATGCTGGGCTACGACCACGAGGCTTCCATGGCCCGTATGCTGGATGAGGCCGCGGCCGTGGACGACGGGCAGGAGGCCTATCGGCTGTGGGACCTCCTGCGCAACGCGCTGAAAAAGATCGCATCGCCCCTTTCGGTGGCCCAGGCCGCATAGCGGCCCACCCGCACACCTCAGCGCCTGGGCTGCGGCGCACCCCACAACTGTTCCAGGTCGTTGAACGACCAGTCGGTCGGCGACTCCCATGACGCGACCTTGTCCTGGCAGCCCGCGCCAGCGAGATCGATCAATTGCGGCACGATACGCAGGTCGGAGTTGGTGCTGTAGAAGGCCTTGACCTTGGGTGAGAGCAGCGCCTTGGGGTTGTGCTGGGTGACCACGGCCAGCCGGCCCGACTGCAGCCGGACCAGCGTGCCGACCGGGTAGATGCCCATGGTCTTGACGAAGGCCTGGAACAGTTTGGGGTCGAAGTGTCCTTTCCACTGCGCCATGCGGCGCAGGGCTTCGCCCGGGTCCCAGCCGGTCTTGTAAGGGCGGATGGAGGTGATGGCGTCATACACGTCGCAGATGGCGGCCATGCGCGCGAAAAGCCCGATGCCGTCCCCGGCCAGACCGTGCGGATAGCCGCTGCCGTCCATCTTCTCGTGGTGGTGCAGGCACACTTCCAGCACCTCCGGCCCGACACTGCCGCCTTCTACCAGCAGGGCGTGGCCGCGTTCGGGATGGCTCTTGATGATGTCGAACTCCGCGTCGGTCAGCTTGCCCGGCTTGTTGAGCACGTCGAGCGGCATCATGGCCTTGCCCAGGTCGTGCAGCATGCCAGCGAGCCCCGCGGCGCGCAACTGCGCTTCAGGCAGGCCGATCTGCCGTCCCAGCGACAGCATGAGCGCGCACACTGTCACCGAATGCATGTAGGTGTATTCGTCGCGGCGCTTGAGCCGGGCAACGCTGATGAGCGCGCCGGGGTTGTTCATGACCGACTCCGAGATCTCGTCGACCAGCGCGTCGCAGGCGGCGCCGTCCACCGCGTTGCCCATGCGCGCCTGCGCGAACAGCTCGGCGATCCGCGGCACCGAGCTGCGGTAGAGATCGAGCGCCTTCGAAATGGCCGCGTCGTCCATTGCTTCGTTTTTCAGTGCGCGGGCAGAAGGGGGTGCAGGTCTGGAGGAGGTTTCGGCTGGAGGTTTTGGCGGTACAGCGCCGGCGGTGAAGGTGACGGATCTTTCGGTGTCGATCCAGACCTCCCGTACGCCCCCGGTGACGATGCGGTCGAGTTCCTCTGTGGTCCTCACGATGAAATTCCCCCGCCAGAAGGGATGGTCCATCCAGGTGCCTTCGAACTCCTGGATGTGCATGCCGAGGCGCAATGAGTTCACCGGAATCTTGGTAATCATGTCGGACTCTCAGAGGGGGCGATTCGACCAGTTCAGAAGCTTTCCCAGCTGTCGTGCGTGCCCGTCTTTGTGCGTAGCGGCCCACGTACTGGGGTAGCGGGTTCACGCAGGGCAGGTGCCTTGGCTGAGACGAACCGGTTACGTATCACCTGGGCTGTAGGGGCCGGGGCGCGGGTGGGAGTGTTGTTGTTCCAGGTGGTCTGCCGCATCGTTACAGGTGCAATCGGCTGCCCTGGCCGCGCCTGCACTGTCGTCCTGTCGCCTGCCAGCTTGAACACGGCAACGGTGTCCACGAGCTGCTGGGCCTGGCTCTTCAGGCTGTCGGCCGCGGCGGCGCTTTCCTCCACCAGGGCGGCATTCTGCTGCGTAGCCTGGTCCATCTGGGTGACCGCTTCGCCCACCTGTGCAACACCTGTGCTCTGCTCGCTGCTGGCGGCGCTGATTTCGCCCATGAGATCGGTCACCTGCCTGATCGAACCGACGACTTCTGCCATGGTCACGCCGGCCTGGTCCACCAGGGCCGTGCCTCGCTCCACCCGCTCGACGCTGGTGGCGATCAGATCCTTGATTTCCTTGGCGGCTGCGGCGCTGCGTTGTGCCAGGTTGCGCACTTCACTGGCCACCACGGCGAATCCGCGGCCTTGTTCGCCGGCGCGCGCGGCCTCGACTGCCGCATTCAAGGCCAGGATGTTAGTCTGGAACGCGATGCCATCGATGACGCCATTGATGTCGGCGATCTTCCTGGCGCTGTCGTTGATGCCCTTCATGGTTTCGACCACCTGGCTGACGACCTCGCCGCCTTTGGCCGCAACCGTGCTGGCCCCCTGGGCCAGCTGGTTGGCCTGCCGGGCGTTCTCGGCGTTCTGCTTCACGGTGGCGCCGAGCTGTTCCATCGAAGCTGCCGTCTGCTGCAGGGCGCTGGCCTGCTCTTCCGTGCGGCTCGAGAGATCCTGGTTGCCCTGCGCGATCTGCGAAGACGCAGTGGCCACGCTTTCGGCATTGCCGCGGACCGTCTGCACCACCTCGCCCAGGCTGCTCTGCATACGCTGCAGGCTGTGCAAGAGTTGCGCGGTTTCGCTGTTCCCCTGGGCATCGAACTGGAGACTCAGGTCGCCGGCAGCCACCCCGTCGGCCACTTCCACCGCGCGGTTGATGGGGCGGGTAATGGTGCGGCTGATGGCAAAACCGAAGGTCGCGGCGATCACCAGCGCCAGCCCGCCTGTGGCGAGCACGGTCGCCTTGAGACCCGCTGCGGCCTTGGCGGCGGATTCGCCAGCGTCTTTCATGCGGGCAACCTGGAAGTCGCTCATTTCCTTGATGGCCGCGATGTAGGCGAGCTGGACCGGCCGTACGCCCGTCAGCAGGCTGTCGATGGCCTCCAGTTTTTTCTCTTCCTTGACCAGGCTGGAAAATTTGTCGACTTGAACGACGAACTGTGCGCGGAGGTCCTTCATGGAAGCCAGGAGCTGTTTGCTTTCCTCCGACACGATGAAGGGCTCGAAGTGTGTATAGGTGTCCCTTCCGCGCTTCTGGGACTCGATGACTGATTCGAGCTCCTTGGCGACGTCTTCCGTGCGGGTGAATATCACCATGTTGCGGATGTTGCGGGACTGGAGGTTGACTTCCTCCTCCAGCTTGCCCATGTCGACCACCAGAGGGTAACGGTCGGCCATCAGGTACTCGATCTGGGCGCCGATATGACCGGCTTTCCAGAATGCCACGCCCCCGAGCACCACGATGAGCAGAGCAAGCACACCGAAACCCAAGGCCAGCCGCGTGGAGATTTTCATGTCGTTGAAGTTCATGGTGTCAGTTGCCGAAGGGCGTGGTCGGTATTGTTGAAGGATGGGTGACGGGGTTAGACTGGAAGGCGAAACCGGGCGACGCGTGCGGCCAGGGCATTGGCCTGGTCGTGCAGCGCGCCTGCAGCCGCGGCGGTCTGTTCGACCAGGGCCGCGTTCTGCTGGGTCTGCTGGTCCAGCGTCTGCAGCGCATCACCGACCAGGCGCACACCGGCCGCCTGTTCGGAACTGCCTGTCAGCACTTCCGCCATCAGCGACTTCATGCGTTCGGCCGTACCCACCAGTTCGTCCATCTGGCGGCCGGCAAGGGCGACCACCTGGGTGCCGGCGTTCACCTGCTCGCCGCTGTCGTGGATCAGGGTCTTGATTTCGCGGGCCGCGGCTGCGGAGCGCTGGGCGAGCGCCCGTACTTCGCTTGCCACCACGGCGAAACCTCGGCCTTGTTCACCCGCACGGGCGGCTTCCACGGCGGCATTGAGTGCCAGGATGTTGGTCTGGAAGGCGATGCCGTCGATCACACCGATGATGTCGGCGATGCGTGCTGATGAGGCCTGCACGCCCTTCATGGTCTGCACCACCTGGTCGATGGTCTGTCCGCCGGCGGTGGCGATGTCGGCGTTGTCGCTGGCCAGCTGCGATGCCGTGCGGGTGCTCTCGGCGGTGTGCTGCCCGGTGGTCGAGATCTGCTCCATGGCCGAGGCGGACTCCTCCAGGTTGGCCGCCGCCTGTTCGCTGCGCTGGCTCAGGTTGTCCGAGGCGCTGGCGATCTCGTCGCTGGCCTGCACCAGGCCGTGGGAGGCGGTGCGGACCTCGGACACGATGGTCCGCAATGCGGCCTGCATGGCTGACAGCGTGAACATCAGCCGCGCGGCTTCGTCGGTGCCCCAGGGCCGGGGCGAGGTGGTGAGGTCACCATCGGTCATGGCGCGCAGGTGGCGCTCCACTTCGCTGAGCCCGCCGCGCATGACACGGTAGAAGCTGCTGAACAGGTATAGCACCGCCAGCAGCGACAAGGCCGTGACGCCGATCGTCATGTTGCGCTGGCGGGTAGCAC
Organism: Pseudomonadota bacterium; assembly: GCA_040390235.1. Taxonomy (GTDB): domain Bacteria; phylum Pseudomonadota; class Gammaproteobacteria; order Burkholderiales; family Burkholderiaceae_C; genus Xylophilus. Next base: position 50,019 of record JAZJYT010000063.1, read on the forward strand.
CCGCGATGCGTGCGGTCAGCAGTTCATCGAGAACGTTCGTGCCCTCGGCAGAGAGCTTGCGCAAGGCATCGACGCTGCGCTGCCCCGGGGTGTTCAATGCCTCGACATCGCCCGCGAAGGCACCGGAGAACCAACTGGCCGCGCTGGCTTCGTAGAACGCATCCGTGGCTTCGATGGCATCCTGGTACGGCGCGCGCGATGCGATGGAGGGTTCCGCCGCGGCGGCACGGACGAGCTGGTCGCGGATGGTGTCGAGTTGCTCGCGCCCGGCATGCCAGAGTGCATAGAGGGTATACATCTGCTGCGGCGTGGCGCCGGCTTTGGCGATGCTTCCGGCCAGGCCGCGGCTGCGCGAGACGGACTCGATCACATCGGACACGACGACGGATGACACCGACATCAGGTAGAAGGTCGCCTGCTCCGGGTCCAGTAGCAGTTGCGACATGTCGAGCACGGTGGTGCGCAGGCGGCGGATCGCTTCGACGTACGCCTGCACCGGGTCTTCGACGTGCGCCAGATCGTTGCCCTGCGCCGCAGCGGAGGCCAGTGCTGCATGGCTGACCATAACTTCGGCGAGTGCGCCGGTGGCATCGACACCGGCGGGCTGGGATTTGACCAGGGCCGCGACGGGGCGCAGCTTGTCGTCTATGGCCGCCATGTCTACACCGGTGGCCATGCCCGACAGCACCAGGCGCCGCTGTTTCTGTACCTCGATGATCCAGGGTTCGATGGCGCGCAACATGTCGACACCGGTGCGTTCCTGCTCGGTGATGGCCAGGGACGACTGCACGGTCTGCAGGTAAGCGGTCATGAGCAGCGCGATGGGCACCAGGAACGCCGCGGACACCAATGCGGCTTTCGCGGCGAAGCCGATGCGCCGGAACAGCCGAACACCCGGGGCCCACACGCCATGGTGGGAGAAGAATTGCAGCCCGGCGTCCGGCGCCGCCGGCTGTGCCAATGGACGGGGAATGGGCGGGGCGCGCCTCGCTGCCTGGAGGGACGGGCGATTCAGGGTCAGGGCTTGGGTGTTCACACTTGTTCCTTCAAAGGGGGCTTGGGGTGTTTTTCAGTGAAGGGACCGGCCAAGGCCCATGGCAGCGCCTGCCATCAGGCGCTCGATGTCGAGCAGGATCAGCATGCGTTGCTGGTCGCCCAGGCCCAGGGTGCCCAGGCCGGTGATGAACTCCACATCCACGGCCCCGCCCAAGGCCGGTACCGGTTTGATCTGCTCGCTGCCCAGGATCACCACGTCGCTCACCGCGTCGACAACCACGCCGAACATCCGGTCTGCGAGGTTGACGATGACCGTGGCGGTCACGCTGTCATGGGCCGCGTCGGCCGTCCCGAACCTCAGGCGCAGGTCGATGACTGGAACGATCACCCCGCGCAGGTTCACCACCCCCTTGACGAAGGCCGGCGCGCCGGCGATTCGTGTGGGGCGTTCGTAGCCCCGTATTTCCTGGACCCCCAGGATGTCGATGCCGTATTCCTCCGTCCCTAGCCGGAAGGTGAGGCATTCGAGTGGTCGGTCCTGGCGGACCGGAGTGGAGGTCTGGACGGCATGCATCGAATATCTCCGCCGGCCATGGTGTGCCGTGTTTAGCTTTAATGATTCATATGATAGTCAATTTTGATAAAAGTAGCAAATTTATCAAATAAAAAGAGCCGCCATTTGGCAGCGTCCCGCGCTGGTGCAGGCCGCTCCGGGCGCCCGAGCAGGAGCGCAGGCGTCATCCGATGCAGCCGGTTTTATGGAGAAAATGATAAAAAATGGCCGGCGTATCATCTTGAGCCGTGCAGCACGGCCCTCTCCCGCAGGAGCCGCCGCCGTCAATCGGCCGTGGTGGGCCGGTAAAAAGGCCCAGGACGGAAGAGGCGCGCATCCATCCGCCGCAGTTCCGTCGTTACCACCAATGCCGCCGGGCAGTGCGCCAGGATGTCGCGCTGCAGGTCGATGCCCGGCGCGATCTCCACCAGCGTCAGCCGTGCCACGCCGTCGGCGCCCAGGCGGATCTCGAACACGCCGCGTTCGGTGATGTAGGTCACCGGCACACCGCGGCGTGCGGCATGGGCGGCGTTGAAGCTCAGGTGCGACACGGCCTCGACCACCT
>JAZJYT010000064.1:0-39802 GCA_040390235.1 Pseudomonadota bacterium
GCCGCCCTGTTGCCTGCACGGCTCCATCATCGCCCCCAAGCGCAGTCCCGCAGCCCGCGCCACAATGCGGCGCTGGCCGATTGTCTAAAAACAGGGAGACTCCGTGAAAAACCTCAACGAAACGCACGATCCGCAGCTGCGCAGCTGGGTCGACGGCAGTGCGCCGGGGAGCACGGATTTCCCGATCCAGAACCTGCCGTTCGGGCGTTTCCGCACCTCGGCCGATGGCCGGCCGCGCATCGGGGTGGCGATCGGCTCGCAGATCCTGGACCTGGCGCTGGCGCACGGGGGTGGGCTGCTGGGTGCGCTGTCGCCGGCCATGGCGGCAGCCTGCCGGGCGCAGTGGCTCAATCCGCTGATGGGCATGCCGGCGGTCGAGGTGTCGGCCCTGCGGCTGGCGCTGTCGCGCCTGCTGCGGGTAGGCTCGGTGCAGCAGATGGCGGCGGCCGCCTGCCTGGTGGAGGCCGATGCGGTCGAACTGCTGCTGGCGGCGGACGTGCGCAGTTTTTCGGATTTCTACACCTCCATCCACCACGCCCGCACCACCGGCAGCATGTCGCGCCCGGCGAACCCGCTGCTGCCCAACTTCCAGCACCTGCCGCCGGCCTACCACGGGCGGGCGTCCACCCTGCGCGTCAGCGGTACACCGCTGGTGCGGCCCCACGGCGAGCAGTTGCCGGCGGGCGCGGCGGTGCCGGTGTTCGGGCCGACGCAGAAGATGGACTTCGAGTGCGAGCTGGCCATCCACGTGGGGGCGGGCAATGCCCTGGGCGAGCAGATTCCGCTGCGGCACGCACCGGCCTCGATCTTCGGTGTCGGCCTGCTCAACGACTGGTCGGCACGCGACGTGCAGGCCTGGGAGGCGCAGCCGCTGGGGCCCTTCCTGGGCAAGAGCGCGCTGACCAGCGTGTCGCCCTGGATCGTGACCCTGGAGGCGCTGGCACCCTACCGGGTGCCGGCCGCACCGCGCGAAGCCGGTGCGCCGGCCCTGCTGCCACACCTGGACGACGTGGACGACCGGACCAGCGGCGGCCTGGACATTGCGCTGGAGGTCTGGCTGCAGACCGACGAGCGCCGTGCGCGCGGCGAGGGGCCGGCCCTGCTGTCCCGCCCGCGCTTCAAGGACCAGTACTGGACGGTGGCGCAGATGCTGACGCACCAGACCAGCAACGGCTGCCAGGCCGAGCCCGGCGACATCCTGGGCAGCGGCACGGTGTCGGGCCCGGTGGACGCCGAACGCGGCTGCCTGCTGGAGATCACCCGGGGTGGCACCCGCACCATCGAACTGGCCGGCGGCGACCGCCGCACCTGGCTGGAGGACGGCGACGAAGTGAGTTTCAAGGCACGCTGTACGGCCGAAGGCGCGGTGGCCATCGGCTTCGGCGAATGCACCGGCCGCGTCACGCCGGCGGTCTGATGCAGGGTTGCTTTACTTGCTCAGGCAGTCCGACATGAAGGCCTTGCGTTCGTCGCCTTTCTTGCCGGTGGCATCGGTGTTGCACATCTTCATCTTTTCCTGCTGGCGCTTCTTGCCGTCGGACATGCAGCTGGAAACGGCGGACTTGTAGTCGTCGCCCTTCTTGCCCTTGGCCTCGCTGCTGCACCGGCCCGCGAGGTTCTGCTGCGGGGTGGCGGCGTGCGCACCGGTGGCCAGGACGAGGCCGAACGCGGCGGCGGTGATGGCGGTGGAGAGGATTTTTTTCATGGCTGGATTTCCATCTTCTTCACGCCGACGGCCGGCGCTCATCCATTGCAGCATGGGCGCGTGGCAGCGGCAAGCAAAAGCGGCGGAGTACACACCAAATAACCACGCGCGGGAAACGGGTGCTCAGGCCGGCGCCACGGTCGGTGCCGACTCGGCCGCCACATCGGCCGGGCTGAACAGGTGCACCCGGTTGCGGCCGCCGGCCTTGGCACAGTACAGCGCCACGTCGGCCGCCTTGACCACGGCCTGCACGTCGGTGAAACCCCCCTGCGACATGGCCGCCACGCCGATGGAAACGGTCACCACCCCCAGGGGGCTGGCCGGATGGGGGATGGCCAGCGCCTCGACGGCTTCGCGTACCTTCTCGGCCACGGTGCGGGCGCCCTCGGCGCTGGTCTGTGCCAGCACCGCCATGAACTCTTCCCCGCCATAACGCCCCGCATGGTCGCCGGGGCGCAGGATGGACTGGTTCAGCGCGTGGGCCACGGCGGCCAGCACCGCATCGCCGGCCGGGTGGCCCTGGGTGTCGTTGTAGCGCTTGAAATGGTCCACGTCCGCGAACAGCACACCCAGGCCATTGGTCTCGCGCCGCGCCCGGCTGGCCTCGTCGGCCAGGATGCGTTCGAGGGCCCGGCGGTTGGCCAGGCCCGTCAGCCCATCGGTGTTGGCCAGCACCACCAGCTGGTTCTCCGCACGCAGGCGCGCCTCCAGTTCACGGCCCAGCAGACCCGACAGGGCGATGAGGCTGGCGCCGAACGCGAGCACCGCCGCGCCGATGGGCAGCGAGCGTTCGCGCCATGGCGCGTAGATGTCGGAGGTGGCGAGCGCCACCAGCACCTTGATGTCTGCATCCGGCACGGTGCGGTAGACGATCAGGCGCTCCTCCTGGTCGACCACGCTGTTGGTGATGAAAGCGCCGCGCCCTCCGCGGGCCACGGCGCGGTAGATGGGGGAACGGCTGCGGTCGATGCCGACCAGCCCCTCGGCGAAGGGCAGGCTCATGAGCACCGTGCCGTGCGGGCCGAAGACGGTCGTGCGGCCGCTGGCACCGATCTCCAGGCCCTGCAGCAGGTCACGGAAGTAGTTGACGTTCAGGTACAGCACGGCGACGCCGCCGAACGAGCCGTCGGGCAGCACCAGGCGCCGCGACAGGGCGACGTTGGTGGTGGTGCCGTCCAGGCGCGACAGGAAAGGCGCGCTGATGTGCACCGTATCGTCCGGGTCACGCTGGTGCGACTTGAAGTATTCACGCTCGCTCAGGTCCTGGCCCACGAAGCCCATGTTGTTCAGGCTCAGCGCCAGCTTTCCGGTCTGGTCGACGATGGCGGCCGAGGACACATTGCGTGCGGTGATGGACCTGTCGAACAGCGCGGCGCGGCGCAGATCCTCGGGCAGCGCCATGAGGTCCGGCCTGCCGAAACCATCGACGATGGCCTGCAGCGACAGGCTGTACAGCTCCATGTTGCGCGCGATGTCACGCTGGGCGATCAGCGCCAGGTTGCCGGCCTGCTGCTCCGCGTGGGCCAGCGCGTCCTCCCGCTCGTGCCACAGCGTGGCCGCGAAGATTCCCACCATGCCGACGGCAACGAAGATGCCCGCCAGCAGCACGTTGCGCTGGGCGTGGTTCCGCAGCACCTCGGCCACCCGGTGCCGAGCGCGCCGTGCATTGAAGAGGAAGGAGGCCAGGCTCCCGGGAATTTGCATCGTGGCAAAAAAGTGAGGCGATACCGGTCGAATTTACCCCACGGCAGCGACGCGCGAGAGTGCAGGCATGCCGCATTGTCGGGCTTGGTGGCCCTCCGGCGATCGGGCCTTTTCGCAATGCTTACAACTGTACCCGTTGTGCAGCGCAAATGCTGTATATTTAAACAGTATCCAGTCGGCACATTTCGCGGCCGGACCGGTCTTTGAAAAAGGAGCAGCCATGGACACCACGACCGAGGTTTTTTACACCGTCGCCCTCTGCGACTTCCCGGCCCTGCCGCCGGCAGAACGGGCCGCCGCCGAGGTACGCTACAGCCGGGCGCTGGAACGTGCGCTGGGTACACCCCATGCCGTGGCCCGTGCCTACGGCGCGTGGTGCTGCGCGGCCGAAGGCGACGGCAGCGCCGAAGACCTGGCATTGGCTGCGGCCTGGGCCAAGGCGGCCGACGCCGCCCGGCAGGCGGGTTTTCGTGGGCTCAGTGAGGACGAAGGCGCGTATTTCGAGGTCCGGCTGGGCTGAAGGCCGGGCAGTCCTCTCCTTGGGCAGGCTCTTACAATGCGGGGTTTGCATTTCCTGAAGCCTCCGCACCTGTGACGTCTTCCGCCAGCTCCCTCGAAGTCCTGCGTTCCATGACCCTGTCGGGCCTGGTCGTGGACGAGATCCTGCGTGGCATCAAGACCGGTGAACTCAACGTCGGCGCCAAGCTCAACGAGACCGAGCTGGCCGAACGCCTGGGCATCAGCCGCAGTCCCGTGCGGGAAGCCTTCCGAGCACTCGAAGAGGCCGGGCTGGTGCGGCTGGAAAAGAACCGCGGGGTCTTCATCCGCGACCTGTCCGATGAGGAAGCCGCCGAACTGTACGAAGTACGCGCCGGCCTCGATGAAATGGCCGGCCGCCTGCTGGCGCCGCGCGCCACACCCGAACAGATCGACGAGCTGAAGGCCCTGGTCACCCAGCTCGAAAGCAGTTCGGCGAGCGGCGGCGTCAACCACTACTTCGCACTCAACCTCGCCTTCCACGACCGCATGGTGGAGATGACCGGCAACACCACTCTGCTCGGCCTGTACCGGCAGGTGGTGAACCGCATGCACCTGCTGCGGCGGCGCGGCTTTTCGCTGTCGGGCAGTTCGGCCGCATCGCATGCGGAGCACCGCGTCATCCTCGATGCGCTGGCCACCCGCAATGCGGAGGCCACCGCGCGGGCCATGCGCCAGCATGTGGAGCGCGGCTTCCAGCGCGGCATCGCCGCGCACCACCTCGAAGAAAGCAAGGCGGCGGCACAGCCGGCCTGAGCGGAACGAAAGAACGGCGCCATCGGCGCCGTTCTTTCGTGCCCGGGCGATCCCGCTTATTGGCGGAAACGCGCGGCACCGTCCATCGTGGGCTGCTGGAACACCTCGTCGCACCACTGGCGAGCCTGCTTCGCCTGGTCGGGGCTCCAGCCGCCATAGACCAGGTTGTCGACGAACTTCTCCTGCAGTTCCGCGGCCGGCAGCGGGTCGCGCGCGCCGCCGCGCATGTGCGGCTGCTCGATCTCCACGACACGGCCGTCGTTGAGCGTGGCACGCAGGTGGCCGGTGAAGTTCTTCGGGTATTCGTTGGCCGGATCGATCTCGTAGCGGATCTTGGCGGCCAGCGCCAGCACCTGTTCGTCGCGCACCCGTGCCTCGGTGTACTGGCCGAAGCCGGCACGCCGGTCGAAGAAACCCACCGCCATGCAGTAAGGCGTGCTGAACTTGGCGGCATAGGGTGTCGGCGGCCGGTGCTTGACGGCCAGCGTCTCCCACAGGCGGTGCACCGTGCCCTCGCCCACCTTGCAGAGGATGTCCTTGATCTCGCCGGCCTTCACCCCGCTTTCGGCGAGCTTGATGGCGCAGTCGATGTAGGGCTGCGTCATGGTGCCGCAGGCGTAGGGCTTGAAGGCGATGGTCTGCATCACCCATTCCTGGCCGAAACCGTCCATCAGCAGGTTGAGCGCAGGCTTGACCGACGGCGCGAAGGCTTGGTAGAAGCCGTGTGTGCCTTCCAGCACCGTGCGCGGCCCGGCGAAGCCGCCGCGGGCCAAAAGCGCGGCGCGGATGCCGGACTGCGCCGACCAGCCGGCGTGCACCCGTTTGGTCGAGGTTCCCTCGGCCAGGTATTCGATGATGCCCGAGGCCATGCTGCCGGCGATGCCCAGGGCCGAGGCGATCTGCTTGGCGTCGAGCCGCAGGGCCGCGGACACGCCGGCGGCGGCGGCCAGCGCTCCCATCACCGCAGTGGGATGGAAACCCGCCTTGTGGGTGGCGCGCGGCGCCGGCAGTGCCAGGCGGCACATCAGTTCGGCGCCGACCGCCACGCCCAGCAGCAGCGCATCGCCGCCCAGGCCTTCGCGTTCGCAGGCCGCCAGCACGGCCGGCACCACCACGGCGCCGGAATGCACCGGGCCGCCTTCGAAAGTGTCGTCGTAGTCCTCGCCGTGGGCCGCGGTGCCGTTGATCAGTGCCGCATCGTAGGCGTTGAAGGCGCCCTGGTGGCCGAAGGCGGTGCAGGTGCCGCCGGGCTCGACGGTGCCGAGGATAGCCTGGATGTAGTCTTCGCTGCGGGTGGCCACGCACAGGCCGAGCACGTCGAGCACCAGCCGGCGGGCCATTTCCACGGTTTTCTCCGGCAGCCGGGTGCCGTAGAGGCCGGTGATGGTGTGTGCCAGTTGCTCGGCGAGGGCCGGCGTGTGGGTGGGAGTGGATGCATCCATGGGTGTTTTCCTAAGAACCTAAATAAGCACCGCCATTGGCGTGCATGGTCTGCCCGGTGAGGTAACGCGCCTTGGGTCCGCACAGGAAGCCGACCAGGTCGGCGACCTCCTGCGCGGTGCCGCGCCGCCCCAGCAGGGTCGTGTGTTGGGCATGGTGGGCGGGTGTGCCCTGGGCCGAGCGGCCGCGTGTGGTGGCTATCAGGCCCGGCACCACGCAATTGGCGGTGACGCCGCTGTCGCTCAGGTCGTGGGCCAGCGCCCGGGTCAGGCCGACCAGGCCCATCTTGGCGGCCAGCACGTGGGCACGGCCGGCCGAGCCGCTGTGCGCCGACATGCCGCCGATGTTGATGATGGCGCCGGCCGTCGACTTGCGCAGCCAGGGTGTGGCGGCATGCGTGCACAGGTAGGCGCCGTCGAGCACGACCCCCATCACCGCACGCCACTGCTGCCAGTCGAGTTCGTCGAACGGCGACTCGCGGCGGATGGCGGCGTTGTTCACCAGGATGTCGATGCCGCCGAATTTCGCGGCGGCCGCCTCGGCCAGGCCCTGCGCGCCTTCGGGCGTGGACACGTCGGCCAGGTGCACCAGGGCCTGGCCGCCGGCCTGCACCACCAGGCCGGCGGTTTCCTGTGCTTCGGCCGCCGAGCTTTGCACGGCGACCACCACGTGGGCGCCCTGGCTGCCGAGTTCGACCGCGATGGCGCGGCCGATATTGCGGGCCGCGCCCGTGACGATGGCGACCCGGCCTGCCAGCTCTGCATTGACGGCAACACTCACGAACGCTGCTCCTTGTGGGCCAGCACCATTTCCAGCGTCCGGTCGGGCCGCATGAAGAACGACATGACGATGCCCATGACCATGACCGCGATCGAGGCCAGGAAGGGCAGCGTGTAGCTGCCGGTCTTGTCGATGATGTAGCCGAACATGATGGGCGAGACCACGGCTGCCAGGCCGGCGGCCGTGCTGACAAAACCGGTGGCCACGCCGGCGAACTGCGGCGCCACGTCCATCGGCACGGAGAACACCGGGCCGACGCTGAGTTCAAGGAAGAACAGCGCTGCCGCCAGGCTCAACGCGACGATGGTCTGGTCGTGCACGAACAGCACCATGGACATGAACAGGATCGAGCCCCCATAGCCCAGGATGACGACGTTGCGGCGCGATTCATTGAGCTTGCCGGTCTTCTGGAACAGCCAGTCGGTCAGGCTGCCGCCAGCGGTGTTGCCGACCACCGCGCCGACGAAGATGGCGCCGGTATAGAGCGCCGACTTGGTGAGGGTGGCGCCGAAATGCTCGACGAAGAAGGTCGGCAGCCAGGTCAGGTACATCCACAGGCCCCAGGCATGGGCGAAGAACACCAGGGTGACCGGCAGCATGCGCAGCAGCAGCGGTATCCAGGGCACGGCCCGGCGTTCGCCGACGGTGGTGCGGGCCGCGTCGGCATAGACGGGCAACGCGGCCAGTTCCTCGGCGGTCACGCCGGGGTGCTCCTTCGGGTCGTCGCGGAAATAGGTGTACCAGAGCACGACCCACGCCAGGCTGACCGAGCCGAGCACCATGAAGACACCGCGCCAGCCCACGAACGGGATCATGACGACGACCAGCGGCGGCGTCAGCGCTGCGGCCGCGCGCGATGCCGAATGGGTGAAGCCCTGCGCAAAACCGCGGCGGGCCGCGGGTACCCAGTTGCTCATGGCGCGGGTGGCCACGGGGATCGTGCCGCCCTCGCCCGTGCCGACCAGCAGGCGTGCCAGCACCAGGGTGGTGAGCCCACCGGCAAAACCGGTCAGCAGTGTGCCCATGGCCCACAGCACCCCCTGGAAGGCCAGGATCTTGCGCGGCCCGAAGCGGTCACCCATGAAGCCGCCGATGATCTGGAAGGTGGCGTAGCACCAGCCGAAGGCGGCCAGCGCAACACCCAGCTGCGTGTTGCTGAGGGCGAATTCCTTCTTGATCAGCGGCGCAGCCACCGACAGGTTCACCCGGTCCACGTACTCGATGAAGTACATGGCGCACAGCAGGACGAATATCTTGCCCGTCGTGCCGCTGAACATCTTTGCTTTCATGGCCGCGCTCCTTGTTGTTGCTCGGGCTCAGGCCGCCGGGCGCGACAGCCGGGAAATCAGCGCCAGGTCCGGCGCGCCCTGCATGTCCCAGCAGGCCTGCAGCAGTTGGGCGGCCTGCGCACCGCCGAGGATCGGCTCGACCAGGTCGGTGAACTTGGCCGCGAGGTCTTCGTTGGTCATCGGGCGGTCCTTGCTGCCGATGGCATGCTCGACGAACTTCTCCAGCTTGCTGCCATCGGTCAGCGTCACCGTGATGTGCACCGCGTCGGCGGCGATGCTGGCGTCGACGGTGGCGTCCACGCTGTCGCGCAGGCGGATGGTCTTCGCATCAAGCACCGCGGCGTCGCTGTACTGGTTTTCGCCGGCGCGGCCATCGATGATGGCCACGGCCGCCGAATGGAAGACGCTGAACTTGCCTTCGAGGCCGACCTGCGGCGTGCGCTTGCCGGTGAGTTCGAGCACCAGCGGGTGCACCTTGAGGTGGATCGAGGCGATCTTCTCGGCGGTCAGCCCGTGTTCGTTGCGCAGCTGGATGCAGCCGTCGATGGCCGGGTGGATGACGATGCCGCAGGCGAAGGGCTTGTAGCTGTTGAGCAGGCTCTCGTGGCGTTCGCCCAGGCCTTCGGTGATTTCGCGGTAGTCCTGCTTGGTGCTGGTCACGTTGGCCCAGCCGCGCTTGGCTTCGATGCCCTGCACCGAGCTGGTGTAGCCGTCGGCTGCCAGGAAGGCGGCGGTCATGCCGTTCTGCGCGGCGCGGCCGGGGTGGAAACTCTTGGTCATGGTGCCGAACTGCTCACGCAGGCCGACCGGCTGGCTGGCCGCGATACCCAGGGCCCACACCATCTTCTCTTCGTCGAGGCCGAGCAGCTTGCCGACCGCCGCGGCGGCGCCGAACACACCGGCGCTGCCGGTGATGTGCCAGCCACGGTCGTAGTGGTCGGGGTAGACGGCGTTGCCGATACGGCATTCGGCTTCCACGCCCAGCGCCAGCGCGTGCACGAAATCGGCACCGCTGACGGGCTGGAATTCGGCCAGCGCGAAGATGGCGGAGGCGACCGGGCCCGCCGGGTGGATGACGGTCTTCAGGTGCGTGTCGTCGAAGTCGAAGACGTGCGAGCTGATGCCGTTGAACAGCGCGGCGGTGAAGATGTCCACCCGTTCGGTACGGCCCAGCACACTGGCCTGTGCCGGGCCGCTGAAGCGGCTCAGCGACTTGATGGCGATGTCCACCGCCTCGTGTCGGCAGGAGCCGACGGCGCAGCCCAGCCAGTTGAGGAAGGTGCGCACGGCATGGTCGCGCACCGGTCCGGGCAGGTCGCCGGGCTTGGCGTTGACGATGTAGCGCGCCAGGGTGCGGGTGATGTCCTTGGCGGCGGAGGGGCTCGGAGTGGTGTCGTGGGTCATGCTGCAGGTTTCCGGTGAATTTAGTATTCTACATATTGTCGACAATCCGTGCTTGCCAGCCATCGCCAATATTCACCTCAGGTGGCGAAGTGGTAGCGGTTGCGGCCCAGGCCCTTGGCGTCGTAGAGGGCGGCGTCCGCGCGGGCCAGCAGGTCGGCGCCGTCGCCGGGCTCCTGCACCGGCCAGTGCAGCACCACCCCCACACTGGTGGTCACTTCGAGCAGCCGGCCCTCGAGTTCGAAGGGCAAGGAGCCGACCTGCGCCACGATTTTCGCGGCCACGGCTTCCGCCGCATCCTGGCCGCCCAGGTTTTCCAGCACCACCACGAACTCGTCGCCTGCCAGCCGTGCCACCGCATCGGTGGTGCGTACGCTGGCGCGCAGGCGCCGCGCGAATTCGACCAGCACCATGTCACCTCCGAGGTGGCCCAGGCTGTCGTTGATGCCCTTGAAGTAGTCGATGTCGAGGAACATCAGCGCCAGCGCCCCGCCGGTGCGGCGCGCCCGCGCCATGGCCACCGGCAGCAGTTCGTTGAAGGCCAGGCGGTTGGGCAGTTCGGTGAGGGTGTCCACGCGGGCCAGCTGGCGCAGTTGCGCCTCCAGCGCCTTGGGGGCGGTGATGTCGCGCAGGAAGGCGTAGGCCACGAAATGGTCCCCCATGTGGACCGAGGCGACCGACAGTTCCACCGGTATGGTGCGGCCGTCACGGTGCAGGGCATGCACCTCGATGCGGGTGTTGATGACCGGCCCCCTGCCCGTGCCGGCGAAGGTATGCATGCCCTGCTGGTGCGCGCCGCGCATCTCGGGCGGGATGATCAGGCCGGCCAGTGAACGGCCGATCGCCTCGTCGCGCGACCAGCCGAAGGTGATTTCCGCCTGGTGGTTCCATTCGGTCACCGTGTCGTGCCGGTCGACGGCGATGAAGGCGTCGCCGGCATGGGCCAGCACGTTGCGCAGATAACGTTCGCTTTCCTGCAGCCGGCCTTCGGCCCCGCGGCGCTCGGCCATCAGCGCATCGAAAGTCAGCGCGAGGTCGCCCACCTCGTCGCCATCGGGCGGCATGTCGGGTGCACCGTCCCGGGCGTCGAGCATGCGGTCGTGCAGCCGGGTCAGCGGTGACAACGTGCGGCGCAGCGTCCACAAGGCGATGGAGCCGGCCAGCGCCGCCAGCAGGCAGGCGCCCGCCAGCGCGGCACGCCGGATCGACGCCAGGGGTGCGAAGGCTTCGGCACGCGGGTAAATGGCACCCAGTATCCAGTCGGCCTGCTGGATGCGCTTGAAGGCATACAGACCCTCCACCCCATAGCGGTTGTGCGCTTCGGTGCTGCCTTCGAAGCCGGCCATGGCCTTTTCCTCGGCCGGGTTGCTGCCGCCTTCGGCGTCGCGTGCCTTGAGGATGCGCGAGGCCCGCGGGTGGTAGATGACGGTGCCCTGCGTATCCAGGATGAACAGGTAGCCGCTGGCACCAAAGCGGATGTCGGCCAACGGCCCGAGGAAAGCCTTGTCCTGCAGGTTGATGGACGCCACCAGCACGGCACGCACCCGGCCACCGGCGTCCAGGAGGGGCTCCGTCATCTGGATCTGCGGCAGGCCGCTGGCGCGGTTGCGCAGCGGCCGGGAAATGACCCCTGCCCGGCCCTCCAGCGTGCGGCGGAAATATTCGCGGTCGGCCAGGTTGAAGGTGCCGGCCCGCCCGGGGTCCAGCACCGTGGCGAGCAGGTGGCCTTTCGCATCGAGGAAAAACAGGTTGGAGAAGGCCCCCTGGAGCGAGGCATAGCGGCCCAGGAAAGCCTGTAGTTCGGCGGGCGAGGCCACCCCTTCCGCCTCGGCAGTTTCGCGCACGCTGTGCAGCAGGATGCGGCGGCTGGCGAACTTCTGGTCGACCGCGTCGGCAATGACCGAGAGCCGCGCGCGCTGCTCGCCTTCGATCGCCGCCTGCATCTCCACCTTGACCAGCGTCAGCGCCGCGAGCGCGATGCCGAACGTGGTCAGCAGCACGATGGCGACCGCGCCAATGCTCAGGCGCGCCCGCAGGCTCAGGCGATGGAAGGCTCGGATCAACACAAAACGGAACGCTTTAGGACAGGACCCAATGGAAGCAGCGGAGGGGTAAGGCAGGCGGGTACACGCCGGAAACAAAAAAGGTTTGAAATGATAGGGCTGCGGCTTCTGCACAACACAACAGGGGCGCGAACGCAACAGGGGGCAATAGCCCCGATCCCCAACTTATCGTCAGTTTCTGAAGAAAATTTAACCCGGGTAATATTGACGTTTAATTTTATCCGGGTAAAAATAAGGTTTTGAACCCCCTGGGATCCCTGACCATGGACATGCAGCTTGCGGCGGAAGTCACCGCCTTTTCGGGCAAACGCTGGATTGCCTCCGGCGCACTCGGTGATGTCGCCCGCGCCGCCAAGGCCCACCTGGACCGGGGGGACAGCGCCGGCCTGCTGGTCTTCGATGACACGACCGGCGAGGTGGTCGAGGTGGATTTCCGCGGCACTCTGGCCGACGTGGCGGCCCGCACCGGTGCCGGCACCGAAGCCCCCTCCCCCGCAGCCGCCGGCAACGCGACAAGCCTCGAACCCGAACCCGCGCAGCGGGGCCGCGGGCGCCCGCGCCTTGGCGTGATCGCCCGTGAAGTGACCCTGCTGCCGCGCCACTGGGACTGGCTCGGCAGCCAGCCCGGCGGCGCTTCGGTCGTGCTGCGCAAGCTGGTAGAAACGGCGAAACGGGCCAACGAGGGCCGTGATGCGCTGCGCCGCAGCCAGGAGGCGGTCTACCGCTTTGCCCTGGCCATGGCCGGCAACGAACCGGGCTTCGAGGAGGCGGTGCGCGCCCTGTATGCGGCCGACGAAGCGGGTTTCGCCAGCCTCGTCACGCGGTGGCCCCCGGACATCGCCCGCCACGTAGGCCGGCTGGCCCAGGGCTGTTTCGGTAGCGCGGCATGAGCGGCAGTGTGTTTACCGAAGTGAAGTTCTGGCTGATGGTGGTCGCCTCGGTGGTGCTGCCCTTCGGCATCTACGGCATGCTGCTGGTCAAACGGGCCATCTCGCGCACCACCGTGCTGCTGCTCGGTTTCCTGCTGGTCGGCATCGCCGGCCTGGACGTTTTTTTCCTGCAGCACCTGGCGGCCGCGGCACGCCTGACCGCCTCGCTCATGGACGACGCCGTGTTCACCTCCGAAGTGTCGGTGGCGCTCTACCTGCTGCCGGTCATGTTCGGCGGCATCGGCGTCAACGTCATCTCGCACATCCTGGTCAGCCACCTCGTGGATGCCGAAAAGCGCTTCCTGGACGAGCATCCCGGCAGGCGCTGAAACCCTCCGGCCAGCGCCGGGGAAGCGCAGGAAAGCCCCTAGGCTGGACGACCGTCCAGGGACCTACACTGCGGGCGCGTTATCACACCAAAACCCCTAGAGGAGACACGCCCCATGAAGTCCCACCGCAACTGGATGGCGGCCGCCTGCCTGGCCGCCGCCACGCTCGCCGGCAGCCTGCCGGCACACGCCGATGAAGAGGGACCGCGCTTTCCCGCGGCCAAGGCCGAGGAACTGAGCGCCGATCAGAAGGATGCGGCCGGCGAGGTGCTCAAGCAGTCCAGCGCCGGCCTCGGCGGCCCGTACGGCATGCTGATCAAGACGCCGGAACTGCTGCGCCGCTACCTGATGATGACGGAGTACCTGCGCCAGAAGTCCTCGCTGCCCAAGCGCCTGAGCGAAATGACCATCCTGCTGGAAGCGCGCCTGTGGGACGCCGACTACGAATGGTGGGCGCACTACCCGCTGGCGCAGAAGGCCGGTGTGCCCGAAGCCATGATCACCGACATCAAGGAAGGCCGCCGCCCCGCCAACATGAAGGAAGACGAGGCGCTGGTCTACGACGTGGTGACGGAAACCCTGCGCGACCGCAAGCTGACCGACAAGACCTTCCAGCGCGCCACCCAGGTGCTGGGCGAACAGCAGGTGATCGACGTCGTGGCCATCGCCGGCTTCTACATGATGGTCTCCGCCGTCGTCATCGCCGGCCGCGTCCAGCCGCCCCCCGGCCAGAACCCGCACCAGCTCCCTGTCCTGATCAAAAAGTAACCCACCCAGTTCGGCACCCCTCTCCCTCCGAGGGGCCGCCGCGCACGGCCGCCCGAAGCGGCCGGCCCGCCCCCTGCAAGGGGGTTGGCGAAGACACGAAGTGCGTAGCCTGGGGGTGAGCCAACTCCCCTGGGGGTTAGTCCACCTTTGCGCCGGACTTTTTCACGACCTCGGTCCATTTGACACGTTCGGTCTTCATGTAGGCGGCGAGCTCGGCGGGGCCGGAGCCGATGGGGGTCACCCCGTCGGAGGCAAAACGCTCCTTCACCTCGGGCGCCCGCAGCGCCTCGACCGCGCCGTCGTGCAGGCGTTTCACCACCTCGGGCGGCGTGCCCTTGGGTGCCAGCAGCGCGTACCAGGTGCCCGAGTCGTAGCCCGGCACGCCGGCCTCGGCGATGGTGGGCACCTCGGGCATGGCGGGCGAGCGTTTGGCCGAGGACACGGCCAGCACCCGCACCTTGCCGGCCTTGATCTGGCCGCCAGCCGCGCCATAACTGAAGAATCCCGCCTGCACCGTGCCGGCCAGCAGGTCCTGCAGCGCGGCGCCGCCGCCCTTGTAGGGCACGTGCACCAGGTCGATGCCGGCCATGGACTTGAGCAGTTCCATCGACAGGTGCAGGCCACTGCCGCTGCCGGTGGAGGCGTAGGACATGGCGCCCGGCTTCGCCTTGGCCAGCGCGATGAACTCGGCCAGCGTCTTCGCCGGCACAGCGGGGTTCACCGCCAGGAAGTACGGTGCCGAGCCCAGCAGGGTGACCGGCACGAAGTCCTTGTCGGCGTCGTAGCGCAGCTTGTACAGGCTCTGGTTGATGGCGAGCTGCGCGGTCAGCGCCAGCACCACCGTGTAGCCGTCGGGCACCGCCTGGGCCACGGTCTCCATGCCGATGTTGCCGCCCGCGCCGCCGCGGTTGTCGATGAAGAACGAGTTGCCCATGTGCTCGGTGAGGTACTGGGCCAGCGGGCGGCCCACCACGTCGCCGCCGCCACCCGGCGCATAGGGCACGACGATACGCACCGGCTTGTCGGGGTAGCCCGCGGCACGGGCCGGCGAACCATAGGCCAGCAACACACCGAAGGAGGCGCAGGAGGCGAGGAATTCGTTTCTTTTCATGGGGGGTCTCCGGGGGAAAAATTCAGGCGGCGGCGCTGCCGGCCAGGGATACAAAAACGCCGTCGAGCTGCCGCGCGGCCTGCGCCAGCCGTGCCTGCTCCCCGGCCAGCCAGGCGCGGTCGGCCGCCAGGTCGTCGTGGTCGCGCGCCAGCATGCGGTCCATCTCGGCCGGCTGCGGCCCACCGGTGCCGCGGCGGCCGGACACCATGTATTCGGGGCTGACGGCTTCGGCGAAGGCCGCCTCGTCCAACGGCAGGGGCTCACCGTTGGTGGACTGGTAGAGCTGCGCCACCTCGGCATAGGAGATGTCGGCCAGGCGCAGGCGGCGCGCGCGGCCGTAGTCGGTCAGCACCGAGGCGAAATGGTGGCCGGTGCGGAAAGGCACACCGCAGCGCTGCAGCAGGGCATCGGCGATCTCGGTGGTGGTGGAGTACTCGTTGCGCACCTCGTCGAGCGCCCGCGCCTCGTCCAGCACCAGGCCGCCCAGCACCTTGTCGAGCAGGCCGAAAACGGTGAGCGCGCGCCCGGCCGGCACCGGGTCGTAGGTGCGGTAGTCGAACATGCCGCTGCCGATGTTGTGGGCGGTGAGCGGCACCGCCTGCATTTCGCCGAGCAGCATGCTGCTCTGCACCCGCAACTGCTCCAGCGCGGCGGGGTTGCGCTTCTGCGGCATGATGCTGCTGACCCCCATCAGCGCGCCCTGCTGCAGCGTGATCCAGGGGGTCGGGTCGGCATACTGGGCATGCAGGTCCTGCGCGAACTGGCCGATCTGCACCGCTGCGATGGCGAGCGCCGCGGCCGCCTCCAGGCTGCCGTCGACCGGTGCGAAATGGTTGGCGTCGTAGGCGTTTTCGATCAAGCCGTCGAAACCCAGCAGCACGGCCAGGCGCTGGCGGTCCACCGGGAAACTGGAGGTGGCCAGCGCCGCCGACCCCAGCGGGCACCGGTTGATGCCGCGGTAGGCCGCGCGCAGCCGGCCGGTGGAGCGGCCCAGCGTGCCGCCGAAGGCCAGCAGGTAGTGGCCGAAGGTGGTGGGCTGCGCCTGCACACCGTGGGTATAAGCCGGCACGATGGCGGCCTTGTAGCGCTTGGCCTGGGCCAGCAGCCGTTCGCGTGCGCCGAGCAGGGCCTGCAGCTGCTCCAGCAGGCCCTGGCGCACGTTCATCCGGGTGATGGTGGCCGACATGTCCTGCCGGCTGCGGCCGCTGTGCAGCAGCGAGCCCTCCTGCCCGGCCACGGCCAGCAGGTGCGGTTCGTAGTCCAGGTAGTCGGCCGACCAGGGCGGCGTGGCGCCACCGGCCTCGAACACCTGCTGCATGCCGGCGGCGATACGCCGCGCCGTGGCGGGCGGCAGGATGGCGGTCTCGGCCAGCATGACCAGGGAGGCGCGGTTGATGCGGCCCAGGAATTCCACGGAATGCGCGCCGCCGCGGAATGCCTTGTTGAGGTCCAGTGCCCCGGTGGGAGCGTTGTCGCCTGTCGTCGTCATGGGTGCGTGGCCGATGCTGTGGTGTCGAACGGCGCATTGTTGGCCTGCTCATCCATTCTGTAAAATGAATATTTAGTCCTCTTTCATTGCCCACAAGGAATACTCTCCCCTTGTATGTCCCTCACCTTCCAGCAATTGCAGTGTCTGCGGCAGCTCGTGGCCAGCGGGCTCAGCGTGTCGCGTACGGCCGAAGCGCTGCACACCACCCAGCCCAGTGTGAGCAAGATGCTGCGCGCGCTGGAGGACGAAATCGGCCTGGAGCTGTTCGTGCGCGGCGGCAACCGGCTGACGGCGCTGACCGAGGCCGGCCAGGAGGCGCTGGTGCTGGCCGGGCGAGTGCTGCAGGACACCGCCGCCCTCAAGCGCCTCGACCAGGGCCATGGCGCGGCAGCCCAGGGCACGCTGCGGGTCGGCACCACCCACATCCATGCGCGGTATTCCCTGATCGCGGTAGCCCAGCGCTTTTTTGCGGCCTACCCCGGGGTGAACCTGGAGTTCACCATCAACCCGCCGGCGCAGATCCTGGCCGGCGTGGTGGGAGGCACCATCGACATCGGCCTGTGCACCCTGCCCAAGGCGGTGCCGCGCGGCGTGCTGACACTCAAGGCCTACGAGATCGACCGCTGCCTGGTCGTGCCGCCGCAGCATCCGCTGCTGGCACTGGCCGCGGTGACGGTAGAGGACATCGCCCGCTGGCCCCTCATCACCCATGACGAGAGTTTCACCTCGGGGGTGGTGGCGCTGCACGAGTTCCAGCGGCGTGGCATCACACCCCGGGTGCTGATGCGTGCCATGGACGCCAACGTCATCAAGGCCTATGTGGCCGCGGGCATGGGGGTGGCGGTGATCCAGAAGATGGCGGTGGACCCGGCGCTGGACACGGGCCTGCGGGTGATCGCGGTGGACCACCTGTTTCCCTCGTCCAGCGCCATGGTGAGCCTGCGGGTGGACCATGTGCTGCGGCCCTTCGCCTTCGACTTCATCCGCATGGTGGCGCCGGAATGGACACGCGAGGCCATCGAGGTGCGGCTGCAGGCGGCCGCCGCGGGCCCGGCCGGCTAACGCCGCCGCTGCTGCGGCTCCAGGGCCGCATCCAGCGCCGGGCCGCTCCAGCGGGCCTCCACCATGCCGATGAAGTCGCGCAGGTGGACACGCAGAAAGCTGTCGCGCCGCAGCGTCAGGAAGGCGATCGAGGTCGGAAAGAGCGAGCCCGTGTCGATGACCCGCAGGCCCCTGTCCAGCGCCGGGTCCACCGCCATCTTCTGGATCACCGCCACACCGAAGCCGGCCCCCACGTAGGCCTTGATGGTGTCGGCCTCGGTGGCCCGCAGCACGATGCGCGGCGCCAGGCCCTTGCGCTGGAAACCGGCACGCACCACCTGGCCCGAATCGAACTGCTCGTCGTAGGTGATGAGGGGCCAGCGGGCGATCGCCTCCAGCGTGGGCGGGCCGCCCGCGAGCAGCGGGTGGCCGTGCGGCACGATCAGGCAGCGTTCGATGGGGTAACACTCGAGCCCGGTCACGGCGGCCGGCACCTTGGCCGGCAGGCTGGACAGGCCGATGTCGGCCGCGCCCTGCTCCACCCAGTCGGCGATCTGGGCCGACGATCCTTGCACCAGGGCCACGTCCACGCCCGGATGCACCTGCGCAAAACGCTGCAGCACCGGCATCAGGGCATAACGGGCATGGATGTAGGTGGTGGCTATGCGCAGCGTGCCGCGCCCCTGCTGGCCGGTGCCGTGGCCGATGGCCTGCATGTCGCGTGCGGCATGGACCGCCCGGCGTGCCAGCGCCAGCGCCTCGCGCCCGGCCTCGGTCAGGCCCAGCAGCCGGTTGCCCCGGCGCAGGAAGATCTCGGTGCCGACCGCCTCCTCGACCGCACGCAGCATCTTGCTCACCGCCGGCTGGGTGGTGTGCAGCGCCTCGGCCGCACGCGACACCCGCAGGTCGTTGTCGACCACGGCACAGAAACCGAGCAGTTGCTGGAGGGTCATAAAAACCGGGCGCCCTGCGGCACGGGCCGGCGCCGCGGGCTCAGGACTGGTCCGTGGCCAGCCGGCGGCACACCGCATCGGCGAACTGGCGGGTGCTGGCGCTGCCCTTGAGGTCGCCGGTGCGGACGTTGTCGGTGTTGAGTGTGGCCACGATGGCCGCACGCATGCGCCGGGCCCGTTCGGGCTGGCCCACGTGGTCGAGCATCATGCCGGCGGCCAGCAGCAGCGAGATCGGGTTGGCGATGCCCTTGCCGGCGATGTCGGGCGCCGAGCCGTGCACCGCCTCGAAGATCGCCGCGTCGGCGCCGAAGTTGGAGCCCGGCGCCATGCCCAGGCCGCCCACCAGCCCGGCCAGCTGGTCCGACAGGATGTCACCGAACAGGTTGGTGCACAGCAGCATGTCGAAGCGCCAGGGGTTCATCACCAGCTGCATGGCGCAGGCGTCGACGATCATGTCGTCCATGGCCACCCGGCCCTCGTATTCCTTGGCCACTTCGCGGGCGGCCTCCAGGAAGATGCCGGTCAGCGCCTTCAGGATGTTGGCCTTGTGCACCAGGGTGATCTTCTTGCGGCCGTTCTTGACCGCGTATTCGAAGGCGAAACGTGCGATGCGCCGGCTGCCTTCGCGGGTGTTCATGCCGGTGGAGACGGCCACGGCCTGCGGGTCGTTGCCTACCGGGATGTAGTACTCGTGGGCCACGTAGAAGCCGCCCAGGTTCTCGCGCACCAGCACGATGTCGATGTCCTCGTAGCGGCCGGGCACCAGGGTCTGCGCGGGCCGCACGTTGCCGAAGAGCTGGAACTCCTCGCGCAGGCGCACGTTGGAGGAGCGGAAACCCGCGCCGATGGGGGTGGTCAGCGGGCCCTTGAGGGCCAGCTTGCGCTCATGGATGCTGGCCAGGGTGGCGGGGGGCAGCGGGTCGCCGCTGGCCGCGACGCCGGCCATGCCGGCCTGCTGCACGTCCCACACGAAGGGGCTGCCCAGGGCGTCGAGCACCTGCACCGTGGCCTCGACCACCTCGGGGCCGATGCCGTCGCCGGGGATCAGGGTGGCGGGGATCTGGGAGGCGGTGGTGCTCATCGGGGTGTCTTTCTCGAAAGGTTCGGACAGGGAATGGACCTGCAGGCCCTGCCCTGGAATCTACACGAGCGCCCTGCCCGGCCGCCGGCGCCCCGGCCCTTACTCGTTGGGCTTGATGTTGTTGGCCTTGATGACCTGGCCCATACGCCGCGTTTCGCTGGCGATGAAGGCGGTGGCCTGCTGGCGGTCGCCCTGGAACATCTCGCCGCCCAGGGCCAGGATCTTGTCGCGCACCTCGGGCTGGGCCAGCGTCTTGTCCAGCGCGTCGGCCAGCCTGTCGACCACCGCCTTCGGCGTGGCGGACGGCACGAAGACGCCGTTCCACTCGTAGATCTCGGTGCCCTTGATGCCCTGCTCTTCCATGGTCGGCACGTCGGGCAGCGCCGCGATGCGCTTTTTGCCCGCGACGCCCAGCGCCCGGAGCTTGCCGCCCTGGATGATGGGCAGGGTGGAGGCGGCGTTGCCGAAGAAGACGGGGACCTGCCCGGCCATGACGTCGACCATGGCCGGGCCGCCGCCCTTGTAGGGTACGTGGGTCATCTTCACGCCGGTGCTCTGCTGGAACAGCATGGCTGCGATGTGCTGCGACGAGCCCTGGCCGGACGAGGCGTAGAAAAGCTCCTTCTTGCGCGCCAGCGCCACCACGTCGGACGCCGACTTCACCTCCAGGCTGGGTGTGACCACCAGCACGTGCGGGAACAGCGCGGCCACACCGATGGCGGTGAAATCGCGCTCGGGGTGGTAAGGCAGCTTCTCGTACAGGCCGGGGTTGATGGCGAAGCCGCCCGCATCGACCATGACGGTGTAGCCGTCGGGTGCGCTGCGCGCCACGTAGGCCGCGCCGATCTGGCCGGCGCCGCCGCCGGGGCGGTTCTCCACGATGACGGGCTGGCCCAGAAGGGGGCCCATCTTGCTGGCCAGCAGCCGGCCGATGAGGTCGGCACCGCCGCCCGCCGCGTAGGTGACGACAAAGGTGATCGGCCGGGTCGGCCAGGCGGCCTGGGCCGCGGCGGTGGCGGGCGCCAGCACGGCGGCGGCCAGCAGTGCGGCGGCGAGGCAGGAAAAACGCAGGCGTGCGCGGATCATGGTGGGGTGTCTCCTGGTAGTTATTTTTTGCACCACCGAAATGTAGCCGGCCCGGCCGGGGCCCTATGATCGCCTCGACATGAACCTGCGGACCCTGCGCTACTTCGTTGCCATCGTCGATGCGGGCAGCCTCACCGCCGCGGCCGAGGCCATCTCCATCGCCCAGCCGGCGCTCAGCCGGCAGATGCGCGACCTGGAGCGCGACCTGGGCACCGCCCTGCTGCAGCGCACGCCGCGCGGCGTGCGCATGACCCAGGCGGGCGCCACGCTGTACGAATCGGCCCAGCGCATGCTGGCCGAGGCGAAGAAGATGCGCGAGCAGATCGACGGCCCGCAGAGCGCCGGCGGCATGGTGATGCTGGGTGCCTCGCCCACGCTGTCGCGGGTGCTGGTGCCGGGGGTGTTCGAGAAATGCCACCACTCGCTCAGCGGCGTGAAGCTCACCGTGCGCGAGGCCTTCACGCCGGTGCTGATCGACTGGCTGGAAAAAGGCATGATCGACCTGGCCCTGATCACCGGCAGCGAGCCGGTCATGGGCCGCCGCATCGCTACCCAGCTGCTGCTGGGCGAACCCTTCGTGCTGGTGACGCAGGCCTCGCGCCGGCTGGGGGCGGTGGTGCCGGTGGCCCAGCTGCCCCAGGTGCCGCTGCTGATGACCACCCTGCACCGCAGCATCGTCGAGAACGAACTGCTGCCGCTGGGCATCCGCCTGAACGTGCACTCCGAGGTGGATTCGGTGGACTCCATCCGCGAACTGGTGACCCAGGGCGACTGGTCGACGCTGATGCCGGTATCGGTGTTCAAGCAGCTGGGCGTAGGCGCCAAGCTGGCGATCTCGGAGATTTCCGGGGTGCAGCTCAACCGGCAGCTGCTGATGGCCACCCGCATCGAACCGAATGAGAGCGCGGCCGTGTCAGTGCTCAAGGGCCTGGTGCAGACCGAGGTGGTGCGCCAGACGCGCCGGGGCATGTTCAGTCTGAGCTAGGCGCTGGGCGACCGGCGGAGCCGGATCGCCTGCGCCCCCGGAAATGCAAACGTTTTCTGAGGCACAGGACCCGGTAACCCCCCGGTAACCCCCAATGCCAGGGGGCGGGCATTGTTATAAATTGAGGATTGGACACTCGACCAGTTTTCAAAGAAGAACAACGGAGGCATGTGATGCGCAAGCGCCGATTCCTGCAGGCGGTGGTGGCGGCCGCGGCCGTGCCGCGCGCGGCACGGGCCGAGGATGCGCCCTACCCGTCGCGCCCGCTGAAGTTGGTGGTGAACTACCCGCCGGGCGGGGCGTCGGACCTGATGGCGCGCCTCTTCGGCAAACGTTTCGGCGACGCCATCGGCCAGGCGGTGGTGGTCGACAACCGGCCCGGCGCGGGTGGCACCATAGGCGCGCTCTACGCCATCCACCAGCCGGCCGATGGCTACACCTTCATGTGGGGCAACATGGGCATCGCCATCCTGCAGCCGCTGCTGCAGAAGCTGCCCTTCGACGTGTCGCGCGACTTCACGCCGGTGTCGCTGATCGCCACGGCGCCGCTGGTGCTGGTGGTCAACGGCAATGTCCCCTACCGCGATCTCCCGGGCCTGGTGGCGGCCGCACGGGCCCGGCCGGACGGCTTCAATTTCGGCTCCGGCGGCGCGGGTACGCTGGCGCACCTGACCGGTGAAATGATGAACCTGGCCACCGGGCTCAGGATGCAGCACATCCCCTACAAGGGCAGCATCCAGGGCATCAACGACGTGATCGCCGGCCAGTTGGACATGATCGCCGCCGACCCGCAGCCGGTGCTGGCCCACATCCGCAGCGGCAAGCTGCGCGCCATCGCGGTGACGACGCCCAGACGCTTCGGGCTGTTGCCCGAGGTCCCCACCTTCGTCGAAGCCGGCATGCCCGACCTGGTGGCCCTCAATTCCTGGAGCATCCTGCTGCCCGCGGGGGTGCCGGCGGCGGTACAGGAGAAGTTCCGCGCCGCCCTGGTTGCCACCATGACCGACCCGGAACTCAAGGCCAAGTACGCCGAACTGGGCGTGGACGCCACCCACGGCTCGGCCCAGGACCTGCGCAACTTCATGGCCAGCGAATCGGCCAGGTACGGCAGGCTGATCCGCGACAAGGGCATCAAGGGCGAAGGCTGACGGCCCGGCCCTTTCACCGATTTTCCATAAAACTGAGACTGGAGACAAGACAGCATGGACAAACGCCAATTCCTCGGAACCTCGCTTGCCGCCCTGGCCCTGCCGGCGGCCACCTGGGCGGCCGACGCGCCCTACCCCATCCACCCCCTGCGCTTCACCGTGCTCAACCCACCGGGAGGCGCCTCCGACATCATGGCCCGCCTCATGGGCCAGAGGGTGGGTGACAGCCTGGGCCAGCCGGTGCTCATCGAGAACCGTCCGGGCAAGTCGGTGGGCATGCTCTACGTCAAGAACGCCGCGCCCGATGGCTACAACTTCGTGCTGGGCGGCTTCAGCCCGACCGTGGTGCCGCAGTACCTCTCGAAGATTTCCTACGACATGGAGCGCGACTACATGCCGGTGTCGATGGTCGCCACGGCCCCGGTGGTGGTGGTGGTCAAGGCCGATGCCCCCTACAGCGACGTGAAGGGCTTCATCGCGGCGGTCAAGGCCAAGGGCAGTGGCTACAACTTCGGCACCGGCGGCACCGGCACCATCGCCCACCTGCTGGGCGAGGTCATCAACGACAGCGCACATGCCGAGATGCAGCACATACCCTACAAAGGCAGCATCCAGGCCGTGAACGACGTGCTGGCCGGCCAGATCGACATGGTGCCGGGCGACCCGTCGGTGGTGGTGCCGCAGATCCGCTCCGGCAAGCTCAAGGCCATCGCCGTGACCAGCCCGCAGCGCTTCTCGCTGCTGCCCGAGGTGCCGACCTTCGCGGAAAGCGGCATGCCCGACGTGGTGGGCCTGAATCCTTACGCCGTCTACCTGCCGGCCGGCGTGCCGCAGCCGGTGTTCGACAAGTTCCGCGCGGCGCTGGTGGGTGCCATGACCAACCCGGAACTGGTGGCCAAGTTCAAGGAGCTCGGGGTGGATGCCGTGAGCTCCACGCCCGAGGAAGTGCGCGACTTCCTGCGCACCAACGGCGCCAAGTACGGCAAGTTGATCAAGGAACGCAACATCAAGGAATAAGGGGCACAAGGGCTGGGCAGGGGTTTTCCCTCTCTGGCGAATCCGCTCCAGTTTTTCGGTAATCGGGTGTGCACTGGACGGTCGCCCAACTCCTACAGTTGGTCGGTCGACCTACAGCCTCCGCACCGCCGGAGGCCGGATCGAACGAGACAGACAACAACAGGAGACAACCATGTTCCAGCATACGATTTCCCCGGGGATGGCGCAGTCCGGCCGCCGCCGGTTCCTGCAGTTCGGCGCGGGCCTTGCCGCCGGCGGCCTGGTGGCGGGTTGCGCAGCCCCCATGACAGCCAAGGCCGGCCCCATCGGCATCGACGTGCATGCGCACTGGACACCCGAGGGCTACGCCAAGCGTATGGCCGAACTCGGCCGGCCCACCTTCGCCAACGGCTCGGTGCTCAACCCGCTGATGTACGACATCCCCAAGCGCATGGCCTGGATGGACGAGCACAACGTCAAGACCCATGTGCTGACCCTCTCGGGCAACATGCCCTGGTGGTGGGCGACACCTGCCGATGCCAAGTACCTGGCGCAGTCGGTCAACGAAGCGGCGCTGGAAGCCCACGCACGGGTGCCCGACCGTTTCCTGGTGGGACTGGCGGTCCCCATCGGCCAGCCGGAGGCGGCGCTGGCCGAACTCAACCGCATGGCCGGCAAGCCCGGCGTGTGCGCGGTGGGCCTGCCGAATTCGATGAATGGCGATGACTACCTGTTCAAGCCCGAGTACGCGCCCTTCCTCAAGCGCTGCGAGGAACTGGGCTACCCGCTGCTGTTCCACCCGCTCGACTTCCCGCCCAACTACTTCGGCGGCCCGCAACGGCTGGCCGGCCCGAGCTTCATCTACAACACGGTGGGTTTTCCGACGGAGCATGCCAACACGGCGGAAAAGTTCATCGTCACCGGCACGCTGGACAGGTACCCGAACCTCAAGATCGTGCTGGCGCATGCGGGTGGCTCCTTCCCCTTCATCGCGGCGCGGCTGCAACACGCGATCAAGATGAAGGCCTCCAACGTGGTGCTGCAGCAGCCCTACGAGTACTACATCCGCCGCTTCCACTACGACACGCTGACCTATTCGCTGGGCGGCCTGCAGTACCTGATCGACACGGTCGGCATCGATCGCATCGTCATCGGCACCGACGTATTCGCCGCCATGGCCGTGCTGGACCCGATGGAGTTCGTCAACCAGCTCAAGGTGTCGCAGGCCGACAAGGAGCTCATCGCCCGCGGCAACGCCATCAAGCTCCTGAACCTGAAGGGATAAGCCATGCGCCGTTCCACGCTTCTCTCCGCCGCCGCAGCGCTTTGCGCGGCACTGGCCGCGCCGGCCCTGGCACAGGGCAATCCGGCGCAGGGCTATCCCAACAAGGCGGTGCGGGTCATCAGCCCGTTCGCGCCCGGCGGGGGCGTGGACACGGCACTGCGCCCACTGCTGCAGAAGATGACCGAGAACCTGGGCCAGAGCTTCTACATCGACAACAAGTCGGGTGCCAACGGCATGATCGGCATCGACCTGGGCGCCAAGTCGCCGCCCGACGGCTACACCCTCATCGGCGTGACCTCGGGCGCGGTGGCCATCAACCCCAGCGTCTACAGCAAGATGGCCTACGACCCGGAGCGCGACATCATTCCGGTGGCCAACGTGGCGAGCGCCAAGTTCCTGATGGTGGTCACCCCCTCGCTGCCGGCCAAGAACGTCAAGGAGTTCATCGCGCTGATCAAGAAGGCCAACGGCACCATGGCCTACGGCTCGCCCGGTGTGGGTGGTACCAACCAGCTGGGCGCGGAGTATTTCCTGCAGCTCACCGGCACCAAGATGATCCACGTGCCCTACCGCGGCAGTGCGCCCTTGATGACCGATCTGGTCGGCGGGCAGGTGACCATGGCCTTCGATTCGGTTACCGCTACCGTGCCCTGGGTGCGCTCCGGCAAGCTGCGTGCCCTGGGGGTGGCTTCCGCCACCCGCGCCAGCATGGCGCCTGAGATCCCGACGCTGGCGGAGGAAGGCGGCCCGGCCTTCGAGCTCAATTCCTGGTACGGCATCATGGCCCCGGCCGGCGTGCCGCCGGAAATCGTCGCCAAGATCAACGCCGAGGTCCGCAAGGCCCTGGGCGATCCGCAGGTGCGCGCCACCTATGCCAACCTGGGTTTCGACATCGTGGGCAACACGCCGGCGGAATTCGGCAAACAGATCAAGGAAGACACCGCCAAGTGGGCCAAGGTGGTCAAGGCGGCCAACATCCATGCAGACTGAACCGGAAAACACATGAAGAAAATACGTTGGGGCATCATCGGCGGCGGCGACCTGGCCCAGAAGAGTGTGGTGCCGGCGCTGGCCCTCACGGCCGACAGCGAACTGGTGTCCGTCACCAGCCGGCGGCCCGAAAGCGCCCGGGCCTTTGCCGAGAAGAACGGCATCCGCGCCTACGACACGCTCGAAGCCCTGCTGGCCGACCCGGAACTCGACGCGGTCTACGTCGCCACCCCCAACGGCGTGCATGCCGAGAACACGGTCGCCGCGGCGCGTGCCGGCAAACACGTGCTGTGCGACAAGCCGATGGCGCTGGACCAGGCGCAGTGCGAAAGCATGATCGCGGCCTGCGAAACCAGCGGCGTGCGCCTGGGCGTGGTGTTCCAGAACCGCTACCACCCCGCGCACCTGGAGGCGCGCAGGCAGGCCGAGGCCGGCACCCTGGGCGAGATGCAGTACGCCACCGCCCAGCTGTGCACCGGGCGCGCACGCGGCTACTGGAAAGGCTGGCGTGCCGACCCGGCCGTCGCCGGCTCCGGTGCCATCGTCGGCCAGGCGGTACACCCCATCGACACCCTGCGTTTCATCATGGGCAGCGAGGTGGTGCGGGTGCAGGCCATGACCGACCAGCGCCTGCCCGACCGGCCGGTGGATGAGATGTCCTACGCCCTGCTGCACTTCGCCAACGGCGCCTTCGCCAACGTGGTCGCCGGCACCGTGGTGCCGCGTTCGGCCAACGACGTGGTCATCTACGGCAGCGACGCCCGGGTGGTGTGCAGCAACACGCTGGGGCCTTACGCGTCGGCCGGGGCCACGCAGCGTTTCAGGCTCGAAAGCAATACGCAGACGGTAGACCAGGACCATTCCACCAGTTCGGGTGCGCAGCGTTTCGCGGACATGTTCAGCGAGTTCAACCGCTGTATCCGCGAGGGGCGCGAGCCCGCGTTTTCCGGCCGCAACGGCCTGACCATGGTGAACATCGCCAACGCGGTGCTCGAATCCAGCCGCAGTGGCAAGGCCGTCGCGCTGTCCTCCTGATTTTCCACTCCCGGGGTCCTCCCCGGCCTCTCCGAAAGAAGCCATGTTCATCCATCCCAACCACACCAAGCGCCAGCTGGCCGCCGGCAAGATCGCCATCGGCATCGGCCTGCACCAGTCCCGCACGGTGGACATCGCCGCCATCAGCAAGTCCTGCGACTACGACTGGCTGTTCATCGACATGGAGCACAGCGCACTCGACATGGGCACGGCCGCGCAGATGGCCACCGCCGCGCTGCCGGTGGGCATCACGCCCATCGTGCGGGTGCCGGGCAAGGAGCATCACCATGCCACCCGTATGCTCGACGGTGGCGTGCAGGGCGTTGTCGTGCCGCATATCGATTCGGTGCAGGAGGCCCTGAACGTGGTGGCGCACTGCAAGTACCCGCCGCTGGGCCACCGCTCCCTGTATGGCCAGTTGCCGCAGTTCAACTTCCAGCCGGTGCCGATCGCCGAGGCCTGCAAGATGGCCAACGAGGAGATGCTGGTCATCGTCATGCTGGAGTCGCCCGAGGCCATCGGCCTGGCCGACGAGATCGCCGCCATCCCCGGCGTCGACGTGCTGCTGATCGGGACCAACGACTTCTGCGCTGAATCAGGCATCGCCGGCCAGTACGGCCACGAGAAGGTGGTCGCGGCCTACCAGACCGTCATCGAGGCCTGCAAGAAGCACGGCAAGTACCCCGGCATGGGCGGCGTGGTCGACCATGCGCTGATGGAGAAGTACATCGGCATGGGCATGCGTTTCATCCTGAGCGGCAACGACATCGGCTTCATGATGGCTGGCGCCAAGGCACGCTCGTCCTTCCTGCATGGCCTAAAGTACTGATCTCCCATGAACGCACGTATCTTCTGGAAGCTGGGCGCACCGTTGCTCGCGGCGGCCACCCTCGGCACGCATGCGCACGCGGACACCTTTCCGTCGCAGGCGATCCGCATCATCGTGCCGTATGCGGCCGGTGGTGGCAGCGACATCACCTCGCGGGTCATCCAGAACCGGCTGGGCGAGCTGCTCAAGCAGCCGCTGGTCATCGACAACCGGGCTGGCGGCGGCACGCTGATCGGCACCCGCGCGGTGCAGATCGCACCGCCCGACGGCTATACGGTAGGTGTGATGGACCCGGCCTTCCTGACCAACCCTTCGCTGATGCCGGACGCCAAGTACGACCCGCTGAAGGATTTCACGCCGATCTCGCTCATCAGCGTCACGCCCATGATCCTGGCGGTGACCAACGCCTACCCGGCGAAGGACCTCAAGGAGATGGTGGGCTATGCCAAGGCCCACCCCGGCAAGCTCAACTACGGCTCGCCCGGCTCCGGCAGCGCCGGGCAACTGGCGATCGAGCAGTTCCGCACCAGCTTCGGCCTGACCGGCACCCACATTCCCTACAAGGGTTCCGGCCCGGCGGGCTCGGCCATCGTGGGCGGCGAGATCGACGCATTGATGTCGGGCTCGGCCCTGATCCCGCTGATCCAGGGCGGGCGTATCCGCGGCATCGCCGTGACCGGCAGCAAACGCCTGCCCAGCCTGCCCGACGTGCCGACCTTTGCCGAACTCGGTTATCCCAAGATCAACGTGCAGACCTATACCGCCCTGGTGGCACCGGCCGGTACCCCCCAGGCAGTGGTGCAGACACTGCAGAGCGCCGTGGCGCAGACGGTGAAGTCGCCCGACATGCAGAAGGCGCTGGAAGACCGCGGCCAGGTGGCCGTGGGCAGTACACCGGAAGAACTGGCGAAATTCTTCAGGGACAACCACACCAGCCTGGTGAAGGTGGTCCACGACGCGAACATCAAGATGGAATGACGTGGCTAAACCGATATTGATGGCCATGCTGCCGCTGTACGAACCGGCGATGGCCGCCCTGGAGCAGGAGTACGAACTGCTGCGGCCCTGGGACGCACCCGACCCCACCGCCTTCATCCGCGACAACGGCCTCCGGGTGCGGGGGGTGGTCACCACCACCAGCAAGGGTTTCCTGCGCGAGGAATTCGATGCCTTTCCCCACGTCGAGGTACTGGCCTGCTATGGCCCCTACGTGACCCTGGTGGACCTGGCGCGGGCGCGCGAGCGCGGCATCCCGGTGAGCTACACCCCCGACATGACGGCCGAACCGGTGGCCGACCTGGCTTTGGGGCTGATGCTGGCCACCATGCGCCGGCTCTCCGAGGCCGACCGCTTCGTGCGCGCCGGCCTGTGGCCGAAGCAGGCTTTCCCGGCCGGGCGCGAGGTGCACCACAAACGCTGCGGCATCGTGGGCATGGGCCGCATCGGCCAGCAGATCGCCAAACGCGCCGCGGCCTTCGACATGGCGGTGAGCTACTACGGCCCCCGCGCCAAGGACGGCCTGCCCTACACCTTCGTGGCCGACCTGCAGGAACTGGCACGCAAAACCGACTGCCTGGTGGTGACCTGTGCACTGACACCGCAGACCCGCGGGCTGGTCGATGCCGCGGTGCTCGACGCCCTGGGGCCGGACGGCTTCCTGGTGAACATCGCACGCGGCCCCATCGTGGACGAGGCCGCCCTGGTCCGCGCGCTGGCCGAAAAACGCATCGCCGGTGCCGGCCTGGACGTGTTCGCCGACGAGCCCCACGTGCCGGCCGAACTGCTGGCCATGGACCAGGTGGTGCTGGCGCCGCACATCGGCACCTCCACCAAAGAGAACCGCGACGAACGTATGCGCAAGATGCTGGCCAACCTGCGGGCCCACTTCACCCACGCGCCGGTGCCCTACCCCGTGCCCGAGACGGTGTGACATGGCCATCTGACATGGAATACGCCTACCGCTACCTGACCCAAGCCGAGGTGCGCTTCCTGGAAGCCGCCGTCGAAATCCTGATTCCCACCGACGAGCTCGGCCCCGGCGCCCGCGATGCGGGGGTGGCGCCCTTCATCGACGGCCAGCTGGCCAGCGGCTGGGGCCAGCACGGCCGCCAGTACCGCTCGGGCCCCTGGATGGAGGGCACCCCCCAGCAGGGCTGGCAGTCGCCGCTGACGCCGCAGGAGCTGTACCGCCTGGCCATCCGCGAGACCAACATCGCCTGCACGGCGCAGCACGGCAAGGTGTTCAACTTCCTGCCGGTGCCGGTGCAGACGGAGATTGTGCAGGCACTCGAATCGGGTGCGCTGGAGCTGCCCTCGGTGTCTTCCGCGCTGTTTTTCAGCCTGCTCCACCGCAACACGCTGGAAGGTTTTTTCGCCGACCCGATGTATGGCGGCAACCGCGACAAGGTGGGCTGGCGGCTGATCGGTTTCCCCGGCGTGGCGGCGGCCGACTACAACGAGCACCTGTTGCAGCACAACCAGTCGTACCGGGTGGAGCCGGTCAGCATCCTCGACCTGGTGCAGGACGAGGCCCGCGCCGACAGCCAGGGTTATGCCCGGCACATCCCCCTGCACCTGGAGCCCAAGGCATGAGCGCCGACATCACATTGCCGCCGGTCGACGTGGTGGTCGTGGGCATCGGCGTGGCCGGTTCGGTGCTGTGCAAGGAAATGGCCTCCACCGGCCTGAAGGTGGTGGGCCTGGAGCGCGGCCGCATGCTGGTGCCCGAGCAGGACTTCGCCATGCCCTATGCGCACGACGAACTCAAGTACGACCGGCACAGCGACATCCTGCAGAACCTGGCGCGCGAAACCCTGACCTTCCGCAACCATGGCGGCCAGACGGCCTTGCCGATGCGCGAGATGGGCTCCTTCAAGCCTGGTGAGTGCGTGGGCGGCGCGGGCATGCACTGGGGTGCGCACGCGCGCCGCTTCCTGCCCTGGGACTTCGAGACGAAGAGCCGCACGCTGGAGCGTTACGGCGCCGAACGCATGGGCCCCGAGTGGACCGGCCAGGACTGGGGCCTGCGCTACGAGGAGTTGGAGCCCTACTACGACCAGTTCGAACACATCTACGGCATCGGCGGCCAGGCGGGCAACCTCGAGGGCGAACTGTTGCCTGGCGGCAACCCCTTCGAAGGCCCGCGTTCGCGCCCCTTCCCCAACCCGCCGACCACACCGAGTTATGCCGGCACCCTGTTCGCCGAGGCCGCGCGGGGCATGGGTTACCAGCCCTTCCAGAACGCCACGGCGGCGATGACGGCGCCCTATACCAACCCCTACAAACTCATGCTGGGCCAATGCGTGCGCGGCGGCTTCTGCAACAGCCACGGCTGCGCCATGGGGGCCAAGGGCAGCCCGCTCTCGACCATCGTGCCGACGCTGGCAAAACACGGCAATTTCGAACTGCGCCCGCTTTGCAATGTGCAACGCATCGAACTCGACTCCGACCGCAAGAAGGCCATCGGCGTCACCTATGTCGATGCCCGCGGGCGTACGGTGTTCCAGCCGGCTGACCTGGTGGTCCTGGCCTCCTACACCTTCAACAACACCCGGCTGCTGTTGCTCTCGGGCATCGGCAAGCCCTACGACCCGGCCACCGGCAAGGGTGTGGTGGGCCGCAACTACGCCTACCAGACGGGCGTCAAGGCCACGCTGTTCTTCGACGACAAGGTGTTCAACCCCTTCATGGGCGGCGGTTCGCTGACCACCTCCCTGGACGAATTCAACGGCGACAACTTCGACCACCGGGATGTGGATTTCATCGGCGGCGCCTACCTGGCAGCGCAGAGCAACGGCGCCA
This sequence comes from Pseudomonadota bacterium, assembly GCA_040390235.1. GTDB lineage: Bacteria > Pseudomonadota > Gammaproteobacteria > Burkholderiales > Burkholderiaceae_C > Xylophilus. The sequence goes on from JAZJYT010000064.1 coordinate 31,532, forward strand.
CGCCCATCAAGTCGCTGGTGGTGCCGCCGGGCACACCGCGCTGGGGCGGTGCATGGAAACGCGCCGCGGCCGAGTCGTACAACCATTCCTTCGCCATCTACGCGCATGGCGGCTGCCAGAGCTATCGCCAGAACTACCTGGACCTGGACCCGACCTACCGCGACGCCCACGGCCAGCCGCTGCTGCGCATGACCTTCGACTGGCGCGACAACGAGCACAAGTCGTCGGCTTTCGCACTGAACAAGGCGGCCGAGATCGCCCGCCGCATCGGCCCGAAGCAGGTGGCGCTGAGCCCGCTGTCGAAGACCTACAGCATCACCTACTACCAGAGCACCCACAACGTGGGCGGCGCGGTCATGGGCGAGGACCCGGAGACCAGCGTGGTCAACAAGTACCTGCAGTCGTGGGACGTACCCAACCTGTTTGTAGTGGGCGCCAGCGCCTTCCCGCAGAACAGCGCCAACCCACCCACCCTGACCGTGGGCGCCCTGGCCTGCTGGGCGGCCGATGCCATCAAGGAAGAATACCTGAGGCGCCCGCGGGTGCTCGTCTGACATGCATTACCAGAACACCTACAACATAGAAGACCTGCGCAAGGCCGCGAAATGCCGCCTGCCCAAGATGTGTTTCGACTGGCTCGACGGTGGCGTGGAAGACCACGTGACCTGGCGCCGCAACCGCGAGGCCTTCGACGAGATCCGCTTCCGGCCCAAGGTGATGGTCGACGTCGGCGGCCGCTCGACCAGCGTGGACCTGTTCGGCAAGACCCACACCCTGCCCATGGGCCTGTCGCCCACCGGCGCCACCGGGCTGTACAGCCACAGGGCCGACATCGCCCTGGCCCGCGCCGCACGCGACGCCGGCATTCCCTTCGTGCTCAGCACCGCGTCCTTCGATCCGCTCGAAGAGGTGGCGAAGGAAGCCGAGGGCGGCACCCGCTGGTTCCAGCTCTACATGTCGAAGAACCGCGAAAGCGCCGGCCGGCTGGTGAAACGCGCCTTCGACGCGGGTTTCGAAGCCCTGGTGGTGACCGGCGACGTGCCGGTCATCGGCAACCGCGAATACAACCGGCGCAACCGCTTCAGCGTGCCCTTCAAGCTCAACCTGCCGACCATGGTCGATGGCCTGCTGCACCCGCGCTGGCTGCTTGGCACCTTCTTCAAGACCCTGCTCGACAGTGGTGTGCCCAAGTACCAGAACGACGACAGCCAGCCCGGCACGCAGAAGGTCACCCAGATTTCCTTCCAGGCCCGGCGCGACGAGATCGACTGGGACGATGTGCGCTGGCTGCGCGAGAACTGGCCGCGCAAGCTCTTCGTCAAGGGCGTGCTGCGGGCCGACGACGCGGTGATGGCGCAGCAGTGCGAGGCCGACGGTGTATTCATCTCCAACCACGGCGGCCGGCAGCTCGATGGTTCCATCTCGCCGATGGACGCCCTGCCCGAGATCCGCGCCGCGGTGGGGCCGGACTTCAAGCTGATCGTCGACGGCGGCATCTGGCGCGGCACCGATGTGGCCAAGGCCATTGCGCTGGGTGCCGACATGGCCTTTATCGGCCGCGCCACGCTCTATGGCCTGGCGGCTGGCGGCGAAGCGGGTGTGCGGCACGCCATCGCCCTGCTGCGCGCCGAATTCGACCGGACGCTGGCGCAACTGGGTTGCCGCAAGGTCTCAGATATCACCGCCGACTGCCTGTATCGCGCCCCCTAAGCTTTTCACTCCGCTGCGCTGCGTGTAATGCTCCTTCCCCCCGGGGGGGGAGGCTGCGCCGCGCCTTGGGGCGGCCCGGCGGCGGGCGCGGCTGGGACTGTGGCTAAGACCCGAAGGGGCCACCGCCCATTCAGCTCAGGGCTTCGACGGCGATCGTTTCCACCTCGCCGGCGCCATTGGTGCGGCGGTGTACGGCGGCCGCCTGGTACTCGGGCGAATCGAAGCAGGCCTTGGCGGCCTCGACCGAGGGGAATTCGATCACGATGAAACGCTCGAACTTGTCCGGCCCTTCGAGTTTTTCGAAGCGGCCGCCGCGCGCCAGGATCTTGCCCTGGTGGGCAGCGACGATGGCCGGCACCAGGTCGGTGTAGCGTTTGTAGGCCACGGGGTCGTTGATCTTCGAGCGTGCAATCCAGTAACCAGCAGGCATTCATGTCTCCTTGAGGCGCCGCGTGATGAAACGCAGCCAATTCCATGGTCCGCGGCGCGGATTCCGGGGAGCCAGTCTATGAATTGCAGGCGCCGGAGTCAAATACCTAATTCTTCCAATGCCATACCGCTTTGTTATGGAATATGGCAGCTCGGCCGCATCCCTTCAAGAAGGACCTGCGGCGACAGCAGGCAGGTCCATAGGATTTTCCACGGACGATTAAGCTGTAATTGGACTTTTATACGCTAATTTTTGACCAATTTTCTAAATGCCTTCAGGCGCGTCCTCAATCGCGGAACGGTATGGAGCAAGGGTATTTGAGTATTTATAACAAGCACCATCAGCCTTAGCATCAAAGGCTCGAACAAGCGCTGGAGACAAGCATGGAAATGTCGCACGGGTTCCGCCATTTCGCCGGCCTGGTCCTGGCCGCTGTCGCGGGCAGCGCCCTGGCGGCATCGGGCTCCTACCCGAACGCGCCCATCACCATGGTGGTGCCGGTATCGGCCGGCGCCAGCGCGGACACCATCACCCGCATCCTCACGGTCGAGATGTCCGCGTTGCTGGGCCAGTCCATCGTCATCGACAACCGCGCGGGGGCCAACGCCATCATCGGCACCAACGTGGTCGCCCATGCCCGGCCCGATGGCTACACGCTGCTGAGCGCCACCGGCTCGCACGCCATCAACGCCATCCTCTACAAGAAGCTGCCCTACGCGGCGAAGGACTTCCGCCCGGTCGCCATCATCGGCGTCACCGATGCGCACGTGGTGGTGGTCAAGCCCGGCTCGCCCTACACCTCGGTGCGCCAGCTGGTCGACGCGGCGAAGGCGCCCGACTCCAGGATCAGCTACGGCTCCGGCGGCGTGGGCAACCCCACGCACCTGGTGGGTGAGTATTTCCGCATGCTGACGCACACCAAGCTGCTGCACGTGCCCTACAAGGGCGGGGCCCCCGCCATCAACGCACTGATGGCGGGCGACGTGACTTTTCTTTTCGCCAACCCGGTGGGGGTGATGGAACAGATCCGCCAGGGCCTGCTGAAACCCATCGCCGTCACCGGCAAACAGCGCCTGCCGCAGCTGCCCGACGTGCCGACCATGGCCGAGGCCGGTTTCCCCGAGTACAGCCTGTCGGCGGGCTGGCAAGGCATCTTCGCGCCGCGCGCCACGCCGCCCGAAGCCGTGAAGAAACTCAACGAGGCCGTCAACACCGCATTGAAGAACGACAAGGTGCGCCAGCGCCTCATCGACCTGGGCCTGGTGCCGGTCGGCGGCACGCCCGCCGACCTGGACGCGCTGATGCAGCGCGACATGGCGCAGTACGGCGACGTGATCCGCCGCGCCCAGGTGCTGCCGCCCGAAGACTGATCCGCACACGTCCATCCGCCGCGATCCACCGAGTTCTACCGACCGACCATGACCCACCGCACCGTGACCCTGCCTGGAGACACCATGAACACCACCCGCCCCTCCGCCCTGCCCCGCCGCGCCCTCACCGCCGCCGTAGCCGCCGCGGCCTGCCTGGCATTGCCGCTGGCCGCCCTGGCCCAGGGCAGCAGCAGCACCAATGGCTGGCCCAACAAGCCGATCCGCGTGGTGGTGCCTTACGTGCCCGGCGGCCCGATGGACTACCTGGGCCGGGCGCTGGCGCAGAAGCTGCAGCCGGTCTTCGGCCAGCCGCTGGTGCTGGACAACCGTGCCGGCGCGGGCGGCGCCATCGGCAGCGAGTTCGTCGCCAAGTCGGCGCCCGACGGCTACACCATGCTGCTGACCTCGTCGAGCCTGGCCACGCTGCCGACCATCATGAAAAACGCGGGCTACGACACGCTGAAGGACTTCGCACCCATCACCATGGTGGCCGACAGCGTGGGTTTTATCCTGATCGCCAACAAGAACGCGCCGTTCAAGTCGGTGAAGGAGCTGGTTGCGTTCGAGAAGTCCAAGCCCGGCAGCGTCAACTACGGCTCCGCGGGCAACGGCAACGTCATGCATTTCGCGGCGGAGTCGTTCAACAGCGCGGCGGGCACCAAGATGACCCACGTGCCCTACAAGGGCTCGGCCCAGGCCATCAACGACCTGATCGGCGGCCAGATCCAGGTGTCCTTCGTGCCACCCAACGTCGCCATCCCCTTCATCAAGGCCGGCACGGTGAACGCGCTGGGCATCGCGGCGCCGAAACGCTGGGATGTGTTGCCCGACGTGCCGACGATCGACGAGTCCGGCCTCAAGGGCTTCAAGTACGGGCCGTACTACGGCCTGTGGTTCCCGGCCGGCACCCCCAGGCCCATCGTCAACCGCATGCGCGCCGAGGTGGTGAAGGCCCTGGCCGATCCGGAAGTGGCCAAGGGTTTTGCCGAGCAGGGTTTTGTGCCCGTGGGTTCTTCCCCCTCGGAATTCACGAAAACCAACGAGAAGGAAGTGGAATTCAACCGCCAGCTGGTGGCACGCATCGGCCTGAAACCCGAATGACGCCAGCGCACACAACACCCGACACGACACAACGGAAACGAAAAGGATAGAAGGCAATGGCACAGCCACTGGAAGGCATCCGGGTACTGGAACTGGGCAATTTCATTGCCGGTCCGTTCTGCGGCATGCTGCTGGGCGACATGGGCGCGGACGTCATCAAGATCGAGCGCCCCAAGGGCGACCAGACACGCGCCATGCCCCCCATGGTCAACGGCGAGAGTGCGAGTTTTGCCGCGCTGAACCGCAACAAGCGCAGCCTGGTGCTCGACCTGAAGCAGGCCGCGGCACGCGACATCGTGCTGGAGCTGGCCAGGAAGACCGACGTGTTCGTCGAGAACAACCGCCCGGGCGCGATGGAAGCGCTCGGCCTGGGACCGGAGCAGCTGCGTGCGGTCAACCCGCAGATCGTCTACGTATCGGCCTCGGGTTTCGGCCAGACCGGCCCCTACCGCCGCCGCGCGGGCGTGAACCTGATCGTGGAGGCGTTTTCCGGCGCCCTGTCGGTGACCGGCCACCCGGACGACATCCCCATGCGGCCGGGCCTGCAGACGGCCGACATCTTCGGTGCGCTGTTCGCCACCTACGCGGCGCTGTCGGGCCTGGTCAACGTGCTGCGCCACAAGCAGGGGCGCATCGCCGACGTGTCGCTGGTGGAGGCATCGATCTCCGCCGCCGCATGGGAGGCCGCCTTCTACCTCAGCACCGGCGAGGTGCCCACACGCCTGGGCCACCAGCACCGGCTCAATGCGCCCTACCAGGTGTTCGAGACGGTCGACAAACGCTACGTCGCCATGGGCACACCCAACGACGAACTGTTCCGCCGTTTCATGGCGGTGCTGGGCCTGGAAAACGAGATCGAGAACCCGCTCTTCGCCAGTTACGTGCTGCGCAAGCAGAACGAGCCGGCCCTGTTGGCGGTGGTGACCCCGGCCATCCAGCGGCGTACCGCGCAGGAGATCGAGGCCCTGATGCTGCAGGCCGGTGTGCCCTGCGCGCAGGTCAACGACTATGCGGAAGTCTTCGCCGACCCCCACGTGCAGGCCCGGGGTGTGGTGGTGGAGGTGGAGCACCCGCGTATGGGCACCATGAAGGCGGTACGCAACCCGGTGCTGTTCGACGCGGACGGCCCCGGCATCTCACGCGCCGCGCCGCTGCTGGGCCAGCATTCGGTGGAGATCCTCCAGGACCTGGGCTATGACGAAAGCCGCATCGCGGCACTGGCCGCGGGCGGCACGGTGGGTGTTGCCAAGGCGGCGCCGGCTGCTGCCTGAGCCTTCGGGCCAACAACGCGTCCACGAAGGGCGCAGCAACTTTTCTTTTTTGGAGACCCGACCATGGATATGTGGCGCAGCCTGCTGTTCGTTCCTGCGAACCGCGAAAAAATGTTGAACAAGCTGGCTTCCCTGCCGGCCGACGGATTCATCTTCGACCTGGAAGACACGGTACCGGCCGACCAGAAGGCCAATGCCCGCACCATGGCGGGCGAAACCATCGCCAAGCTGCCGCAGGGTACCTCCTGGGTGCGCACCAACGCCCTGCCCACGGGCTTCGCGCACGAGGACTTCGCTGCCTTCGTGGGCAACCCCGGCCTGGCCGGTTTTGTGCTGCCCAAGCAGGACAGCGCCGCCGATGTGCACGCGGTGGACCGCATGCTGACCAGCCTGGAAGTGGCCCGCGGCCTGGTGCCCGGCAGCACCAAGGTCATCGCCATGATCGAGAGCGCCTCGGGGGTGCTGTTCGCGCACCAGATCATGACGGCGGCCACGCGTATCGTCTCGGGCATCTACGGCGGCGGTGAGGACGGCGACATGAACGTGTCGCTGGGTGCCACCTGGTCCAGCGAAGGGCCGGAGATGATGTTCGCGCGGCAGATGAGCTTTTTGTCGATGCGCGCGGCCCACATCGCCTGTCCGCTCGATGGCGTGTTCGCCAACATCACCGACCACGAGGGTTTTGCGCGCGACACCACGCTGTCGCGCCGGCTGGGTTTCCGTGGCCGCACGGTCATCCACCCCGGGCAGATCGAGGCGGCCAACCGCATCTACCTGCCGTCGCAGGCCGAGCTGACCTACTACGGCCGGGTGATCGAGGCCTTCGAGGAGGCCCTGACCCGTGGCACCGCCAGCACCACCGTCGACGGCAAGCTGGTCGACGTGGCCATGGCGGCCAATGCCAGGCGCGTCATCGACCTGGCCAACGCCTACGGCAAGCGCGGGACATGACGGCAGGCCACAACAGCCACAGCAGCAGCATCGTCCCCATCAACGCCGCCATCGTCGGCCTGGGCCGCTGGGGCAAGAACCTGGTCGGCGCGGTGCAGGGCCCTGGCCAACAGCACAGCGACCGCATCCGCTTCGTGCGCGGCATGGTGCGCCAACCCGCGGCGGTGCAGGACTTCGCCGACCAGCACGGTTTTGCGCTGACCGACGACTTCGACGCCCTGCTGGCCGACCCGGCTGTGCAGGCCCTGGTGCTGGCCACTCCGCCCGGCCAGCACACCGAACACATCGTAGCCGCGGCGAAAGCCGGCAAGGCGGTGTTCTGCGAGAAACCCCTGGCGCTGACCCGCGCCCGCGCGCAACAGGCAGTGGATGCCTGCACCGCGGCCGGCGTGGCCCTGGGCGTGGGCCAGGACAAACGCTTCTGGCCGTCGATGCAGGAGTTGAAGCGCGTGGTGGCCAGCGGCAGCCTGGGCACGCTGCTGCATGTGGAAGGCAACTTCAGCAACGAGAACTCCAACGCCACCTACACCGCCTGGCGTTCGTCGCCCACCGAGTCGCCCGGCGGCAGCCTGACGGCCACCGGCATCCACGTGCTGGACGCTTTTGTCAACCTCATGGGCCCGGTGCACAGCGTGCAGGCGCACAACATGGCGCGCCAGTCGGCACCCACGGTGCAGGACACCTCGACCATCTTCTTCGAATTCGCCGACCGGGCGACCGGCGTGCTGACCTCGGTGCGGCCGACGCCCCTGTTCTTCCGGGTGCAGGTGTTCGGCAGCCAGGGCTGGGCGCAGGCGCGCGGCGCGAACGAGCTGGAAATCCAGTTGAGCGGGCAGGCGCTGGAGCGGCGGCAGTTCGAGCCGGTGGATGCGCTGCGTTTCGAGATGGAGGCATTTGGTGATGCGGTGGCCGGGCGTGCGGCCTACCCGGTGTCGCCGGAGCAGATCGTGATGACGGCGGCCACGTTGGAGGCGGCAGTGCGGGCGGTGGATTTTGGTGGGGTGGTGGAACTGGGTTCACTGGCCTGATTGGTTTGTTGGCTTCCACTGCGTGGGGCGGGGGCCGGGAGTCGCCCGGCAGCGAGTAACTTTCTTTCGCTTCGCCGAAAGAAAGTCACCAAAGAAAGGGCGAGCCCGCCGCGGGGGTGCCTGCGGCACTGCCCTGCGCTGCTCACGCCGGAGGGGTTACCGCTCAAACTCGCTTCGCTCAGACAGTCGCGGTCCCTGATCCCTCCGGCGCTCCGCTGCTCGGCCCCGCAGAGGGCCGTGGGAAAGGAATACCAATACAGACAAGTACGCGCCAAGGCGCGTACTTGTGGTTTTCGGTTTTCAGGGCTGTTCAAACGCCTTCTGTGAGGCCGAGCAGCGCAGCGGCAGGCGGACAAGGGCTCGCGACTGTTTGAGTGGAGCGTAGCGGAGCGAGTTTGAGCGAGACCCCG
>JAZJYT010000065.1:0-67816 GCA_040390235.1 Pseudomonadota bacterium
AACAGCTGAACTACGTGCTGGTGCTCAACCAGCTGCGCGGCGACGACTTCGGCCAGCTCGAACGCTCGGGCCAGCTGGCCCGTGCCCAGCAACTGGGCGCCCAGGTCGTCACCATCAAGAAGCTGCACGACGCGGCCGTGCAGAAGATCGACGCCCACAACAGCAGCTTCTGGGCGGCCAAGAGCAACGCGCCGTCAGCCGAAGTGCCGGGCCTGGGCATGATGGACCGGCAACGGCTGAAGATGTGGCTGGGGCATGCGTTTGGGGAGATAAAGAAGGGAGCGTTTTGAACCAAGCCTAAACGGTTGTAAGAGGCCTCGGCGAGGCCACCTTGGTTGAGCGTTGAGCAGACGTAGCCGCAAACCCACCAACAAGTTCCAGAACCGAAGTTATCCATGGGCTGACTCGATAGGCTCTAACAAGGGCAGGTCCAAGATTGATGGAAACGGCGTATCGGGATCGCACGAAATTAAGCATAATCAACGGTGTCTGCGTATTCACCCATTCAGGGAAACCCGACCTTACGAGGTCGATGCTTAAGATAAAAATCGCCGCGACATTCCTTCCGATACCATCTATGCTCAACTGGGCTTATTTCCCCCGCTCGGCCAAACCGACTGATCTTACAAAACAGGTTGTCGCCGCCTTCGAGGCTTGTCATGCGTCATTCACCTCTTCGGAACACATGCATGCGAGCAATATCGTTCTTGGCCATGTCGCTCCCTATCTGATCGAGTGTGGTTTTATTGTCGAGGCGGGGAAAAAACAATCAGAGAAGGTCCACGTTCCTGTTCTCTATGGTAACAACGGGAAAGTGGCTAAGTCCTTTGATGCCGACGCATACCATGCCGCCGGCCGATTTGTCGTCGAGGTAGAAGCCGGGCGAGGCGTTATTAACAATCAATTCCTTAAGGATCTATTTCAAGCGTGCATGATGGATAATGTAGACTATTTGGCGATTGCTGTCCGGAACGTCTATGTAGCCGCCGGCGTTCGAAATCAAGATTTTGAGAACGTCATTCGCTCCTTCGACACTATTTACGCCAGTAATCGTCTTCAGTTACCCCTAAAGGGAATTCTCGTGATTGGTTATTAATCGGCTCAGTGCAACCATAGGAACCATTTGCGGTTGCAGTACATCGTGGCTTTGTTTCTTCGCGTCAAGCCGCGTTGCCCTGTGACTGCCTAGCTCGGTAGCTATTCAGTCGTTTAATCACGACCTGCTAACTGCGTCTATTAAATCATTCTGCAGCCAGGAGCAATGATTCTCAGACAAAATTCACAGCCAATTTATTTCACAATATATAGACTGCCAGATCAGCCTTAACTTCTACCTCCACAAGCGCAGGATTACCAATAAAGTTCGGTCCGCTGTTGACGGTTGTGGTATCCCTGTCGATGTTTCGGCCGATTTTCTCCCTCCAATATGGCACGAGGTTCTTCCGCCAATCGTCGAACCATCATCCGGCCAAAACCCGCCGTCCAAAAAGACGGTGAGACGGATGCGCGTGATCGCGATGTCCTGCTTGCTGGCAGGGGCAACACGTTCCGCGGCATCGGTGCACGTTCGCGTGAAGCGCTGAGATTGTCCGCCACACAATCCGCGCCTGTTCACTTGGTAGTAGCCGCCGCAACCTCGGAAAAAATTCTGCCAATGATTACATTCGCATCGTCAATGCTGACGGCGTCAAGCGATACAAAGCTGGAGAGACGAAGCAGCCGCTTTTGCCCCTCACGCATCAAAACGCGCCGTGGAACAGAGGTCTGTCGTGCTGCCGCGAGCAAGCCTCTTGCTACCGCGGCGGACAGCCCGTATATGCCGGCGAGCGTCGGGCGCTCCATCAGTTGCACGAGTTCATCTTCACCCATATCAAGCAGAAGCCTTCCAAGCTCCGCATCGGTCAGTACTTGGCCATGGGTGACGTGGTAGGCGCGCCACCACAGCCGTTGAAACGTATTGCGCCGGCCAGCAATAAACCGGGCCTGTGAGGTCGCGGCTTCCGCCGAATGGAAACGCCACCGCACCACATCCGGCAGGAGGACACATGACAGAAAGTCCCAAACGCCAGGCTTTGAGGCTTCCGCAGCGCTGATGCTGACAAGTTTGAAAAGCGCCACGCTCGCTGCGGCGTCGAAGCCGGCCGCGTTGTCTCCATTCGGGATGTTTGGGTAGCCAAATGCCCCTGCAATCTCTACCACTGCTCTGCGAAGCTCGTTGAGCGATGTAGAAGTGATGCGGGCACCACCTACTGGGGTGAATATCGCCGCGGCATGATCTGCTCCCGCTTGGAGGCTCAGGTCTTTCACTGACATTGAGCTGGTCTGAATTCCAAGCTGTTTGGCGATAGGGCGGGGGAGTTGCGGGAAGAGAAGCATATTCAGGTCCTGAAGATTCCAAGGCGTGCTTGAAGCTCAGCATTGAAATGCTCGGGTGACGTTTCTGCTGTGCTCCTCAGCCCGGAAAGCTCCTCACCCGGCCACAGTCTTTGGATGATGTCTCGTACAACTCGTCCGATACTGTCAGGTGGGTACTCATCCGAACGCAGTATGAACTCGGAATCGTGCAGAGACCCAAGCACCAGGGACCTTGCAACGTCGAAGTAGATCGCCTGCCGCATCACTTGTGCGTCTCGCGTCAAAACTGGACCTACTACCGCCTTCGCTACCTCTGTATGCTTTGAGTTTACATAGAGCCGAACCGATCCAAGGAACGGACGCTCCAATTCATAGGTGTTCCACGACAAAATCCAACCTGCATCGGGTTGCGCCCAGGCCGAGCCAGGAAGGTCAACCAGCTCGACCGGAAACAGGGACGTTACCGAATCAAGCGTGACCTTCTGAAGGTCCTCCCAGAGTGCGCTACCCGGATACCGAGCGACGGTTCGATCATCATGTATCAAGGCTCGTGCGAGCACAACCTTGGTGTGGAGGGTTAAGTATTGGGCAATTGCATCAGCCGACACCTGTCCGGCCACTTCGACTTCCACCTTGGCGCCTGTGCAGGGAAGCGGCATGTTGGAGATCGGCCGGCGAAGGGCTGTCCCCGCGCTGTGCCAGCTGGTTGAAAGCGCAAGCTCGGCGTCTCCGGGTAGGCCGCAGTCGGCTCGAAGCCCATCGACGTCAATCCGCACCGTCCGTCGAACTTCGAGCACTGAGCTGTAGTCCAGCCCGGGAACAACTTCAGGAAGCGGGACGAAGCCACCCTGCTCAAAGGTCGTCCAAGGTGTTGTGGCGACCCTGCCGGCAGATGCGATGCGAAAAGGCCAGATGACTACCGACTTCATGGCTCGTTATCCACATCAAGCGACAAAGACACCATTGCATCGTCCGGCATGCTGACGACCAATGAATAGATCTCTTCCCTGATTTCGAGCTGACAGCTCTCTCCACCTTGCTGCAACACGGTTCCGTCGATCGACAGCCAAGCAAGGACCTGAGGCAAAGATGCCCCTTGTGGCGGCTCGCCCTCGAATCCGTCGGGGGTCACGATTCTCGCAGAGACCGATACCTTCGCCGTTGACCCGGCCGCCCCCTTTACCTCGAACGCGACTTTCGTTGCCGGTATACCTTGATGCGACATGAGAGCGGCTTCGCCCCGAATCTGGACCTGCAGAGGCAGGTCGCCGCCCGGCTGGCCGCTTTCTTCCTGAGCTCCACCGCTCGAACGCCCTCGCCCCGAGCCCGAGCCAAGTTTGCCCCCGCTACGGCTACCTGGCGGCTCCACGGCAGGGATGAGCCCCCCCAGCAAGCGGGAAAACTCAACCATGGACGCGGACACATGCGGGGGCGCGTCCTGCGCCACCGGAGCGGCGAACGTCTTTGCCGCCTCCTTTAGACGCGTGATTGAATTTTTGACGAAGCTTCTTTCGTTGCCGTCCGTCAACAGGTTGTAAACCCAGTCGTCGTGGGTCGGTGGTTCGGCGTTGGCAAATGTAGTGTCCAGACTCGCATCTGCTACAAACACTCCCGCATAGTCCATGCTGTCGTACGACAGCGCCGCTGTCTCCAGATACCTGACGACAAAATTTGGTGCCCTCATCAATGCGACGTGATGAATTGGCCCCTGGAGTTGCGGAGTCGGCAGCATTTCGCCGTCGTCGCTAGATTCAGCGACATCCCGGTAAGCCGTCGATCCACTCGCAAATGCTTTGACGAAGCCGACGCGACCAAGCAACTGCTTTGGCCGTTGACTTCGAATTTCTTCCACTCTACCGAAGGTGGGTTCGGCGTTGCCCGAAACCGCAGAGCGGAAGGCGCGCATCATCAATGCTAGCCCGGGCGCCTGTTCGGGCTTTGGAAATGGAATGTCGTCACCCTGCCAACTAGTTGAGAAGCTCATCGACGCCGTGCCACCAGCTCCGTCAATGAGCTTCGGCCAGAAGTAGTGCAGCAATACATGACCAATTCTCTCCATCGCCTGCTCTGGCTTCATCGGTTCGAATCGAGGCATGAGGATAAACACCGTGGTGCCCGTTTGATAGTCCCCGCGCACAGCCCCGCCGAGTAGCTGGTTCAGGTTGTCGGCCTCAGCGCCCGTAACGGGCTCCGCGACGCCGTCCCTCAGACGGCCCCACCAATGTCGGCCCGTGTGTTTTCGCGGTGCAGGCGACCTTGATTCAAACTGAGTCCCCAATCCAGCGGAAATGAAGCGTGAGTGTATTGCACCATCGGCTGAGTAGCGGCTATAGACGCAGATGGTCTGGATCGCACTTGCGAGGTAGTACGCAGCCTTGCCAAATCCGTAAGTTCCGCCCGAATGCACTCGGTCTGGGGGCCGTCCAAGGTTTCGCAGGAAATCGACAAAATGGGTGGGTGCACCCTCCGCGGCCGCAACGTCGCCCCTTGTCGGGCCGCCGAGGCCGACTGTCCCGAAATCGCTCAACGCCAAAACTGGTATCTGCGCGGCGCTGCGAAGCTTGTCGCGCGGCATCAGTTGAGGCGCGTCCTGAACAAACACTTCGTCCATTAGCCGCTTCCCTGCCTCCCCGGACAGAATGTAGCCGTCGGCGCGAAATTCCACAGGTGCGCCGCCGGGTAAGCGAGCGTCCCAGCTGTTTTGCACCGCTTCCCTAACGAGCAGCATCATCCGGTCGGAGCTAGGCCGGCCAAGCTGATTCAATACGCCAACTGCGGCAGTTCCGCCTGATGGTGGGAAGACCTCAGATTCAATTTGTAGTGGCATTTCTTCCTTCCCTGGTGGCGGCGCGATACGCCGCACTCACTCTCTACCGTGTGTGCTCAGACGAAGTAGCATTCCACGTGTGGACTATCAGGCGCTGTCTTCGCCTGGCACGGCTACTGATCGACCTCTTTGGGCTTCTATTAGAGCCTAACCTCATTAAGCCTTCATGTGTCCTCAAGCTCCGCTAGATCGTCATACTCAACTCTCTCTGATTCAGAGTCTGGCAGGTCCACCGTGACATAGTCCTGCGGAGTAATTGCATCCTGCGGCACTTCTGGAAAGACCAATGCAATCCCAATAACGTGCTGAACCGCTTCAAGGGGTTTGCGTTCGTCAGTGGGTTTGCCGATCGGTATTGAATCCTTTCCGATCGGGTAGATCAGTAGCACACCGCGGTCCGGCAGAAGCTCCTCGCGCAATTTCAGGAGCTCAGCCCGATGGCTTCTGCGCAGCACTTCTGTTTCGACGGTCATGTCAATACCAATATCGATCTCCGACATCAAAGCCTTAATGTCGGTGCGACCCGGCGGCCGGTCGCGCACGAATCTGGACCGGTTGATAAGCGGCACGGAGAGCGGACCCAGCTCAATACTGCCGAGATCAGCGTAGGGTGTCTCACGGGTTACCACAGCGACATTCCACTGTTTAAGCCTGCCGCCGGTGTTTTGATCCCGGATATACCCCTTCAACTGACTACTCGGCATAGCACCGTTCGAAGAATCGATCTGATAGGCGTCAAGAAACCCAAGGATTTGGGAGGAGGAAACATTTTTAAAGACCGGATGAGGCCGCCCCTCGATAGACCTCGACGGAAAACCGCTGGCTGCCAGTCGAGTGAGTAATTCACCTACAGCCTGAATGTTTCTGTCGAGCCAGTCCCTGTCTCTCGTTGGAAAGACAATGGTCTGAACAGCACGGCCGTTGAACGCCATTTTCGCTTTGACGGCGTGCTGCATCTTCAATCGCGCTGTGATCTCCAGGGCCGGATGAGTTCGGATCCGAACGCCGAAGTCAAGTGGGGTCATATCTCCGCTACTGTACCGCTGAATATCGAGACGAATCTCTCGCTCGACGCCGGCTAAGTCGAAGAAGTAGCCTTGAAGCTCGGAGGTCATCCACACGCGCGGAAGGTCTGCGTATCCATGGCGGTAGCCGAACCACCGCCCCATCTGCAATAGTGTGTCATACGCTGACGCCGAGCGCACGAAGAAGCTCACGAGGAGGCCTTCGAGCGTAAGCCCCCGCGACAGTACATTGCCGCCAACTACTATATAGATGCGGCCCATCCCGCCGGCGGCCGGCGAATAGTCAATCCGTTCGAGACTGATGCCGTTCTCGACCTTAACCTCCGAGCGGTTTAGAACGTCCGAGATGTGTACACGCAGAGCGGAGAATTCAGTGGGCTCTTCGCCAGCGGATTCGGGCGGCACCTTGGCCTGTTCGGCCTGCCAGAGATCGGACATCTCTTTGAAAAGATCGGTGTCCGCCGCCGCGAATAGTCTTGCGGTTTCGGCCTGGAAGTCCTTTAGAACATGTTTTGCGGCGCTGTGAGCCACCGAATACTGAGTCGTATGGATCAGCATCGATGAGTGTCTCTTTGACTGCCCTCTCCGAAGCCGCTCTGCTGTTGCCATCCAGAAATAGAGGATTGCCCGCCGAAGCGACTCCGTCACCGTTGGTACAAAGTCGAAGCGGGACTCTCGGCTCAGTGGCTTGTGCTTATGGGCTTCGTCGTTGGGAACGACGCGGATCATGTCGAGCCCGTCCGCTGGCTCTTCAGTATGGTCCAGAGCGGGGCGGCCGAAAATCTGCTCCGCTCCGAAATAATCCTTACCTCTCGGTATGTCAATAATGAAATCCCGTGGATAGAGATCCGCCGCCTCGCTCGGATCTATCAGGAGGTTGGCGAAGGGAGTCGCTGTGTAGCCGACGTACGCGGCCTTAGGTAACCCGGCGAGCAATTGAACGATCTGCCGATTGATCGCCGTCCTCTCCTCAGGATCGGGATGGGCATTGGGGCTGGCCTGGTCAGCTTCATCATCGATAATGAGCAGAGGGCATGCGCGGAGCACCTCGGGGCGGGCGCTCTGCAGCCAGGCGTTGAGTCGCTTCAAACGGGAAACTTGCTTTTTGACGACGCCCAGAACCTTGAGCGTATATCGTTCGCTCAAAAAGGCATTTGCGTTCGCGTTTGCTTGGAAGTCCATCTCGGCACTCGTAAGCCAGATCCAGCTCTCCGGGTTCTGAGAAACCAAATCGACATCGAGGCGCGCCTGAGTCTGGTTTCTCAGAGCGTTGTTCAGCCCGGACAGCACAATGAAGCAGCGGTAGCCAACGTCGGCCGCCTTCGCGATGACGCCGGTGAAGTTCGCAGTTTTGCCACTCTGTACATGGCCAACAACTAGCCCTCGAGTGCCAATCTTGGCTAGGTTTGGCGGGTCCAACATCGACAGGACGCGCGTGGAGGCCGCATCTATCGAACCAATGCCATCACTGTCCCAGCCCCGCTTCTGAAGTGAAGCCTTGAATGTATTCCACAACTTGTCGTCGGGGCCAGGGCCGAGGTACCAGGGATCAATAGACTTATTGTAAAACCCTCGAGGCTCCTTCGTCATCCGAATCCGGCGAGCAAGTTCTTTGTACCGTTGCAATGCCTTCTGGACCTGCTCGGCGGGAAGCATCAAGGCAAGTCGCCGAGCCACGTCGTCCGGCGTCCTTCCACCGCGAACAGCATCTGCAATCTGCTCCACCAGATGGTCAGTTATATCTGTCGATGAGTTGGACTTCATCTCTCTCCCCTAGTTGCTGCTATAGCTCGAGGATGAACTCTGCGACAGCCTTGGTGACGTTCGGACAGACGGCGTTCGCAAGCTGCTGCTGCTTGTGCATCAATCCCCCCTCCACGGAGTCCGCTGTCCCAGCAAAGCGAAACCAGTCGGGAAAGCTTTGGAGGCGCGAAGCCTCGCGAAGCGAAAGGCCCCTATCCTGGGTTGGGTGGACGATCATGCTCTTGCGGTAGTGACCAATTGTGATCGCCGGCTCAGTCATCGCGAGACGCCGGTAGATGTTGCTGTGCGTGCGATCTACGTTGGCATAGTTCGTCATCAAGTGCTTTACATCTTCCCAATTGCCGCCCTGGGGAATCGCCTTGTACCGCTCGATCACGTATGGCGCGTGGCGTGAGGTCACATGGTCCCAGACGAAATCGTCCGACGCCCCGCGTCGCATCTGAGCAAGGAACGAGTTCTGTAAGAGCTCGTGCGCACTTACCGAGTACTTAAAATCCTCAAACTCCTGGCCGTTTCCGATGGCGGGCAGATCCGCGATAGCATCACGCACTGTGACGAATGCCTTGTCTGTTCCTGGTCCATGCGTCGGACTCGGAAACGGACCCCAATGACCAAAATCGCCCGCCTTGTACCCCACGTCCTTGTGGATGCCCAGCAAGAAGAAGCGGTTGCGATTCTGGGGCACGCCGTACCACACCGCGTCGAGAAGCTTGGCGAACACGATGTAGTCCATGTCGCTTAAACGCTTCAGAACATGAGAGGCGACGCTCAGATCCTCGCTCGATCCCTCCCGCGGCGTCCAGAGGATGCCCTGGACGTTCTCCATCAAAAGGACTTTAGGCTGCAGTAACTCGATGCTGTCGAGAAATGCATCCACAAGCTTGTTGTTGGGGTTTGATGCGGACCAACTGTTGCGGTTTGCACTGGAGAAGCCCTGGCAGGGAGGGCCGCCAATCACCACGTCGACCGGACCGCGGAGCTTTGCTTGTTCTGCTACACGGCGTCGTACGGCGTCGGAGCATAAATCAGAGGGAACAGAAGCCGATGGCACTGCGTCGGCAACGCACATTTTGTGCTCGACCATGTGGCGGTGGTTGCGCTCCAGCGTGTGCACATAGATAGGATGAATCTCAGCTGAGCTGGTGATGTGGAATCCGCGCCCATCTGGCGAAGACGCACTGAGGAAGCCAAGCCCCATGCCGCCAGCGCCCGCAAACAGCTCGACAACGTTCAGGGTCTTCTTCGCTGCTGTGAGGCGTCGATGCAATCGAGGCGGCTCCTGATTGAAGAATTCAGCCTGACCCGCATGCTTGACGTCGTGCTTTCTTGCAATTTTTCGATTCGGTCGAACGACCACATCAATTCCCGGCAGCAACAAGTTAACCTGCGCGCTCAATACTTCCTTCGACACGGCTTGCTTGCTGCGACTCGCCTTTCGCACGGCAAGTCTTATCCAGCGCGTCCAGGCAAGGATCTGAGACATCGACTGAATGGTGACTTTCTTGAGGTCGAGTGACGTTGCGCCCACGAGCAGGCCGCGCTGGTACGTGTCGATGCCGCCGATAGAGAGCGCGAAGCATCGCAAGCCCGGCACATCGTAGACGGCGGCTTCCCCCAAGTTGGCCGTGCGACACGACGTTCTGCCCGCACGGCTAAGTGTCACGTCTGTCCACGTTGCGGTTTCTACGCGCTCCCTAGGCGTCCTCGCAATTTGCCCCTGTTTAGCGCGGTCAAAGGAGACGGGAAGCGTCGGATCGAGCTCGATCACATAGTCGAGCAGAATTCGGGGCTCGAGCCTTTTCAACAGTTTGGAAACCGCGACGGTGCGAAAGCTGCAGACGACGACACCATGTAGCGCCCCTGCTTCGGCAAGCAAGGCGCTCACGACCTCTGCACGCTCGTCGTCCTGCGCCAAGTTCTGCTGCGCGACTGCGCTGAGCCGGCCGTTGTCAAACTTGTAGAGCTTGAGCATTGGCTTTTGCTTGATTCGATTCTGCGGCCGCAGATGCCCGGAAGCTTCTTCGACGATCCAAAGCGGGCCAAGACCCGACAAATTTACACCCACCGCATCGGCGGGAGGAGATAGCTCTTCGAGAAGCGCGGAGGGCGCTACGCCGGCGAATGCCTCAGTCATTGCGCCGCACTCCGTGCGGTTGTCGTAACAAGGGTTGGCGGGATAAGAGAAAGCTGTTCGAGCGAGGGGCCGTCCTCAGCCCATGCGGCCTGTAGCTGATCGGCCAGCGGCCTCATCGGAAGAAGCACCAGGGGCGCGTCGACGCCGTCCGCGGAATCCCAAAACGACACATCTCCGCGCAGCATGTCTACGGCAAGCACCCTATCCGAAAGATGCCTCCAGGCAGCACTGCGGCACACGGCAAACAGTTGCACGGACACATCCTTCAACGCTGCGACTGCTATCCCCATGTCACGAACCAGCTGCTTGAGCACTAGAAGTGCAAGCGCGTCGCTCGGGCTGAAACAGGCGGTATAGCCATTGCGCCCCTTTAGGGGCGGAAGGGTCGTACGCCAATGACGCAAAGTCTGGTCAGGGAGGCCGGTCACATGAAGAACCTGTTGGAGTGTGATTGCTAACATTTTATCTGGCTCCTTGAAGCGGTTATCTTGTTGTTGACAACAAAATAAAGGGCATAGCTTACATCGGAAGCCCAAGCTTCGCCACATGTTGGCCGAGGTGAGCCTTTACTAGGTGCCTGGTGTAGGCAACGTATGGCTCTTTGGGATGCAGCATGGCGATAAGCGCCTCCAGGTCCTCGCCTGGATCCTCGTCGTCATTCAAGGCGCGGCGGACTGCGCGAACGGCGAGCATCACCGTCCGTCGATGCCGCGACCTCATCTGCAGCAACTCGGCCCGGGCGAGGCCACAGTAAAAGATGGTCGCCTCACCTTTTTCACTTGGTGCGCCATTAAGTTCAGCCACCTCTATCCGACCATCATCGGTGAAGCGCAAGTGCGTCGCAGGATCGTCGACGCACGGGTCCAGCAGTAGGGGGGCCTCCCCCGCGACCCCGTCAATCGCTACGGCTCGTAACGCCTCATCCTCCAGAGGAAAGAAGTTCGCCTTGCCTATCGTTCGTACAACATCTTCTGCATCCGTCTGCGTTCGAGGCCGATTGCAGTCGGCACATGAAATCAGCAGATTGGACCACCGGGAGGCAAGCCAGTAGTACCCGTGCTTGTAGCTGACAGTTGATCTTGCCGCGTCATGGATTGCAACGCGCGCCTTAGGTCTGTAGTGCTCCACATCTCCGGGCTGCGTGCCTTCAATGAGCGATTCGCAGTAGCAGCACTTGCGACCGAACACGGCGGTCAGCGCCGTCCTCACCTCCGGTCGCCCGTAGGCGTCGAAGCGCTGCTTGCCGCCGTTCTGCTTCTGCAAGATGTTGTATTGGCGCTCCAGATCGCCCAGCCCGCCGTCCGCCTCAAGGAGGGCGGGAGGTACGACGATCGCGCGGTCAACCCTTATCATGGGTCCGTCAAGCCGTTCATCGCGCCAACCAACCGACGCAGGCGCTCCAGAGTGGCTGCGGAAGCCTCAACGGCACGAACGGATTGGTCGGCCTCAAGAGAGTGCTCCTGTTCGTCCCGGTCAATCAGCTCAAGCAGCAATCTCTCCCTCCTTGTCGAAGCCACAAGGCGCGCTTGCGACAACTTTGTCACAAGCTTCTCTAATTCGACCTCTTCGTCTGCGGCCCTGTGCCGACTCACGGACAGCTGTCTGTACCGCTTGAGGTCCTGCTCCGCGGCGGGATCTAGCGTCGTGTCAAGACCAAAGTGCTCGGATGTCAGCAACTGGTCCACCCTCATGCCCTCCACGCTTGGCAGATCCTCGACGGCGTAGACATTCCGCTCCATTCCGCGTCGCAGGACCGCCATCTCGCCCTGACCCAAGCCACGAAGGCATAGGGGGTCGTGAGTACTGAATATGAACTGAACCTGAGGAAAGGCGCGACGCAGCGCCCCGACGATGCGCATCTTCCACCGAGGGTGGAAATGATTCCCAAGCTCGTCAATCAGCACGATGCCCTGGGCTGACTTCATCGACTTGAAACCCTGCTGATGCATCACGTCCATAACGTCGGCCGCCAGCCCGATCAAGGACTGGTACCCATCGCTCAACTGTCTCAAAGACAGCGGAGCGTCCGAGCCGACTCTTACTGAGACGTCTCGGTCAGCCGCCATCCTCTCAAACAACGCAGCATCCTCGTCTGGCAGCAGCGATCCAATTGCGGTCACGGCGTCATCAAAAAGCTGACCCTCTAGGCCGCTCAACCAGGATTCCGGAGCCCGCAATGGCCGGAACGGGTCGAAGAGATTTTCCACGTTTGCGTGCGACATTCCGACCGGCGCCTTATGACGGCCATTGGGTAGAAGTCGCGTAGACCCATACCCAAGTACAAGAGCCCTTGCATCATCGGTATTGAACTCCAAGGCATGACCCGCCCGAACATTCATGATGATTGGCTCCGAGTAGCCGGAGACGTGAACCGTCACGCGCCCTTCTTTTTCCCCGTTTCTAAGTAGCCTCCGGCCTGATAGCTTAAGCTGCTTTGCATACTTCTTGCCGCTCAGCGCAAGTGCAACGCTCTTTAGAACTGTCGTCTTGCCGACGCCGTTGATGCCAAGCAGTGCAAAGCATGGCACGGTTCCGCTCTCAGCGGCTGCAAGATCCAGCTCGAGCTTGCCGATGGAGCCAATGTTCTCAATCAGAATCCGCTCAACGTATCTTGCGCGCGACCGATAATTTTCCAGTCCAATGCCCGCATCGGTAGCCACCGTTTCCCGCGAAGCATCATGCAGCTCCTGCGCGGCCTGCGCCGCCGCACGCGTTGCTTCATCCTGAATGGAGCGCGTCGCAAGCTGTCGCTTTAATGCAAGGAAAGGAGCACCTGCCTCGAGATATTCCGAACGTAACGACCCATCTGCTAGAAATCGCCTAGCCTCATTTCGACGTTCTGCAACAAGCTGAATTCTATTGAGATTGAATACTTCTATCGTTGCAATACCGCGGCTGGTGGCACCAGAAACCCTGCCGTCGTCACCAAAGAGCAGGTGTTCATCAGGCGCGTCCGCGCACGGATCGACCAGCAACGCAAGCTCCGATGCGATCCCGGTCCTGTCTGCATTAGGTGCCGCTCGGTGGCCCTCCACGGGAAATCTATTGGCCTTGTTGCGAGTACAAGATCCGCATGAAATGTAGTAGTTCTCCCATTCAAACGCCTGCCGCCAATAGTGATCCTGTAGGAAATCGCCCGATGTTTCCGCTACGCCTGAGCTCGGCCTAAAAACGTCGAGGTAGGCGCTACTGTCGGACAGCGTGGACTCGCAGTAGGCGCATTTGCAGTGAAAGAGTTTCAGAAGAACGCTTCTCAGCTCCTGCCGCAACCCCTCAGAAATCAAGGCCTGGAAATCGAAAGCTCTTCGGCGTCTTCGGTCCAGTGATTGCGCGAAGAAGGCCTCTGCAACGGGCAGCTTGCCAACCACCTCGCCGGCCCACCGAAGCGGTGTGACATTCCTTTCTACAAAGATCATTGTTCAAATTCTCAAACCTATAGGACTGCGCCATGACCTACTGAAAAAAGAGATATCCAATGATACCCGCAGCCTGTTCGCAAGCTACGAATAGATTAGACGCCCAGCTGAATCTGACTTTTATACCGGTGCGTCAGCCGTTCGTCGCTGGGCCGCTCCCGGAGAACTACCCATCCGGCAGTTCGCTACCTGAGAAAATCGTCTCGGACTCTTGGTCCAGCCTACTACTTGGATCGCCATCGCCATCGCCATCGCCATCGCCATCGCCATCGCCATCGCCATCGCCACTAGCGCCGTGGCTTAACCCTGGGCACACCGCCGGTTGGTTGGCACATCTGGGTCCGAGCGGTGTGCGATGGTCTCTGCTGGGTTATCCCTTCTCGGTCATCGATTTACATAAATCAAGCCTCACACATCAATATTCGCCGCCCTGAGCGCATTCGTCTCAATAAACTCCCTGCGCGGCTCCACTTCATCCCCCATCAGCATGGTGAACACCCGATCCGCCTCGATGGCATCGTCGATCTGCACCCGCAGCAGGCGGCGCACGGTCGGGTCCATCGTCGTTTCCCACAGCTGCTGGGGGTTCATTTCGCCCAGGCCCTTGTAGCGCTGGCGGGCGGTGGCGTGTTCGGCCTGGGCGATCAGCCAGTGCATGGCCTGGCGGAAGTCGCTGACCTTTTCTTCTTTCGCCCGTTCGCCTTCGCCGCGTTTCACCACGGCGCCCTGGCTCAGCAGGCCGTTGAAGGTCTGGGCCGCGCGGGCCAGTGCCTCGTAGTCGGCGCCGTGCACGAAGTCCTGGGTGATCACGCTGCTCTTCACGTTACCGTGGTGGCGGCGGCTGATGCGCAAAATGGGTTTGTCCGAACGGATGTCGAACTCGCTGGCCACTTCGGCGGGGGCGCCGTTGGTGGTCAGTTCGCGCAGCTTGGCCTGCAGGCTCACGGCGCTGGCCTCGGCCGCCTCCACCGTGTCCAGGTCCAGGGCCACGCCGTCGGCTATCGCGCGCAGGGCTTCGGCGTCCATGAAGCCGCCCAGGCGGGTAATCACCGCGGTGGCCAGCTGGTGCTTGCGGGCCAGGTCGTTCAGGGTGTCGCCGTTCAGCTCGCGCGGGTTGTCGCCGCCGGTGGTCACGGTCGCGTCCTTCAGGGCTACGCGCAGCAGGAAGGAGTCGAGCTCGCTGCCGTCTTTCAGGTACTGCTCTTCCTTGCCCACCTTCACCTTGTACAGCGGGGGCTGGGCGATGTAGATGTGGCCGCGTTCCACCAGTTCGGGCATCTGGCGGTAGAAGAAGGTCAGCAGCAGGGTACGGATGTGCGCGCCGTCCACGTCGGCGTCGGTCATGATGATGATGCGGTGGTAACGCAGCTTGGCCACGTTGAAGTCGTCCACCCCGGCAGTGCCGCCAATGCCGGTGGCCTTGCCGATGCCGGTGCCCAGGGCGGTGATCAGCGTCAGGATTTCATTGCTGGTCAGCAGCTTTTCGTAGCGGGCTTTTTCCACGTTCAGGATCTTGCCGCGCAGCGGCAAGATCGCCTGGAACTTGCGGTCACGCCCCTGCTTGGCGCTGCCGCCGGCGGAGTCGCCCTCCACCAGGTAGATTTCGCACTCGGCCGGGTCTTTTTCCTGGCAGTCGGCCAGCTTGCCGGGCAGGCCCATGCCGTCGAGCACGCCCTTGCGGCGGGTCATGTCGCGGGCCTTGCGGGCGGCTTCGCGGGCACGTGCGGCCTCCACGATCTTTGCGCAGATGATCTTGGCGTCGTTCGGCCGTTCCTGCAGGTAGTCGCTCAGCAGCCGGCCCACGATGTCTTCCACCGGGGCGCGCACTTCGCTGCTCACCAGCTTGTCCTTGGTCTGGCTGCTGAACTTGGGCTCGGGCACCTTCACGCTCAGCACGCAGCACAGGCCTTCGCGCATGTCGTCGCCGGTCACTTCCACCTTCGCCTTCTTGGCGAATTCGTGTTCTTCGATGTATTTGTTGATCACGCGGGTCATCGCCGCGCGCAGCCCGGTCAGGTGGGTGCCGCCATCCCGCTGGGGGATGTTGTTGGTAAAGCACAGCACCTGCTCGCTGTAGCTGCCGTTCCACTGCATGGCCACTTCCACGCCGATGTGCGTGCCCGGAATGCCGCCGTAGGTTTCGGCCGGCTTTTCGCCCGCGGCATAGAACGACGTGGGGTGCAGCACCGTCTTGCCCTTGTTGATGAACTCCACAAAGCCGCGCACGCCGCCCGCGCCCGAAAAGTCGTCTTCCTTGCCGGTGCGTTCGTCCTTCAGGCGGATACGCACGCCGTTGTTCAGAAAGCTCAGCTCGCGCAGGCGCTTGGCCAGGATCTCGTAATGGAAATCGGCGTTTTCCTTGAAGATCTCGTCGTCCGGCAGGAAGTGCACCTCGGTGCCGCGCTTGTCGGTGTCGCCGGTGACCTTCATGGGCGAGACTTCCACGCCCTGCTGTGTTTCCACGATGCGGTGCTGCACAAAACCACGGCTGAATTCCAGCACGTGCACCTTGCCGTCGCGCCGCACCGTCAGGCGCAGCATCTTGCTCAGCGCGTTGACGCAGCTCACGCCCACGCCGTGCAGGCCGCCCGATACCTTGTAGCTGTTCTGGTTGAACTTGCCGCCGGCATGCAGTTCGGTCAGCGCGATTTCCGATGCGCTGCGTTTGGGTTCGTGTTTGTCGTCGAACTTGATGCCGGTCGGTATGCCGCGGCCGTTGTCGGTCACGCTCACCGAATTGTCGGTGTGGATGGTCACCACGATGTCGTCGCAGTGGCCGGCCAGGGCTTCGTCGATGGAGTTGTCCACCACCTCGAACACCAGGTGGTGCAGGCCGGTGCCGTCGGAGGTGTCGCCGATGTACATGCCCGGGCGCTTGCGCACCGCTTCCAGCCCTTCCAGGATGGTGATGGCGCCTTCGCCGTAGCTGGTGTCGCCCAGCACTTGCACCGGTATGGCCGTATCGATTTCCGGCTCGTACACGGGTTCGGTGTGGGGGACGGGGTTCTGTTCGCTCATCTTTTCGGGCTCCGGCGGTGCCTGGGGCACCGCGTTTTCAGGCAATCTTCAATGACAAAACGGGCACATGGGGCCCGTCGTGTCAACATCCGGCCAAGGTGGCGGCTAGATGCGCATGGGCATCACCACGTACTTGAAGTCGGCGTTTTCGGGGTTGGTGATCAGGGCGGAGCTGTTGCTGTCCGACAGCGAAATGCTCACCATGTCCTGCGTCATGTTGGTCAGCGCATCGATCAGGTAGGTCACGTTGAAGCCGATCTCGATCATGTCACCGCCGTAGTCGATGTCGAGCTCGTCCACCGCTTCTTCCTGCTCGGCGTTGTTCGATGCCACGCGCAGCGTGCCCGGCTCCAGGTTCAGGCGCACGCCCTTGAACTTTTCGCTGGTCAGGATGGCGGTGCGCTGCAGGGTGCCCAGCAGCGGCGCGCGGCCCAGGGTCACGCTGTTCTGGTGGTTCTTCGGAATCACGCGGTTGTAGTCGGGGAACTTGCCCTCGACCAGCTTGGTGACGAATTCCATGCCGCCAAAGCTGAACTTGGCCTGGTTGTTGGCGAACTGCATTTCGATGACCGGCGGGTTTTCGGCGTCGCCGGCCGCGTCGCTCAGCAGGCGCTGCAGTTCCAGCACCGTCTTGCGCGGCAGGATGACTTCCTGCTTGGGCACTTCCACGTCCAGCGTGGCCGATGCATAGGCCAGCCGGTGGCCGTCGGTGGCCACCAGGGCCAGCTGCTTGCCTTCGGCCACGAACAGGATGCCGTTGAGGTAGTAACGGATGTCGTGCACCGCCATGGCAAAACTCACCTGGCCCAGCAGCGCCTTGAGTGTCTTCTGCGGCACGCTGAAGGTGGGGCCGAAGTTGGCGGCCTCCTGCACCAGCGGAAAGTCTTCCGCCGGCAGGCTCTGCAGCGTGAAGCGGCTCTTGCCGCCCTTGAGGATGAGTTTGCCGCCGGAGGATTCCAGCGTCACTGTCTGGTCGCTCGGCAGGGTGCGCAGGATGTCGATCATCTTGCGCGCGCCTATGGTGGTGGTGAAGGCGCCGTCGTCGCCCCCCAGCTCGGCCGTGGTGCGGATCTGGATTTCCAGGTCGCTGGTGGTGAGCTGGGTGCTGGCGCCCGTCTTGCGGATCAGCACATTGGCCAGGATGGGCAGCGTGTGCCGCCGCTCCACGATGCCGGAGACCGACTGCAGCGCAGACAGCAGTTTTTCTTGCGGGGCCTTCAGGACAATCATGACAACCTCTTCTCCAGTGCGATTTTCTTAAATTCGGTCAAAAAGCGGCGCGGCGGCGGCAAACCCTGTATTTTCGCCGGTTTTCGCCCCGTTTTCGGGCTTGACCCGGCGCATTCAGGGTTAGCCCTTCAAGGTCTGCTCCAGCACGTGCAGTTGTTGGTTCAGTTCCGTCACCTGCTGGCGCTCGGCGGCAATCTTGCGCACCGCATGCAGCACCGTGGTGTGGTCGCGCCCGCCGAACAGCTCGCCGATCTCGGGCAGGCTCTTTTGCGTCAGTTCCTTGGCCAGGTACATGGCAATCTGCCGCGGCCGGGCGATGCTGGCCGGGCGCTTCTTGCTGTACATGTCGGCGACCTTGATCTTGTAGTAGTCGGCCACCGTCTTCTGGATGTTTTCCACCCCGATCTGCCGGTTCTGGATCGACAGCAGGTCGCGCAGCGCCTCGCGGGCCAGCTGGATGGAGATTTCCTTCTGGTTGAAGCGGGAGTACGCCAATATCTTGCGCAGCGCGCCTTCGAGCTCGCGCACGTTGCTGCGCACGTTCTTGGCGACGAAAAACGCCACTTCCTCGGGCATTTCGGTGCCCTCGGAGCGCGCCTTGTTGATCAAAATCGCCACCCGCATTTCCAGCTCGGGCGGCTCGATGGCCACCGTCAGCCCCGAGTCGAAGCGCGACACCAGGCGTTCGTGGATGTCGGCCAGGCCCTTGGGGTAGGTGTCGCTGGTCATCACGATGTGGCTCTTCTTGGCCAGCAGGGCTTCGAAGGCGTTGAAGAATTCTTCCTGCGTGCGGTCCTTGTTGGCGAAGAACTGCACGTCATCGATCAGCAGCAGGTCGAGCGAGTGATAACGCTCCTTGAACTCGTCGAAAGTCTTGCGCTGGTAGGCCTTGACCACATCCGACACGAACTGCTCGGCGTGGATGTAGAGAACTTTCGCGTCCGGACGGTCGACCAGCAGCTTGTTGCCCACCGCGTGCATCAAGTGGGTCTTGCCCAGGCCGACGCCGCCGTAGATGAAAAGCGGGTTGTACAGGTGGCCCGGCATGGTCGCCACGTGCATGGCAGCGGCGCGTGCCATGCGGTTGGCCGTGCCCTCCACCAGGGTGTCGAAGGTCAGCCCGGCGTTGAGCCGGTTCTTGAAGCCGCCGGCCGTGTCGGGCTCGGCCAGGCCGGCCGGCTCGGGCTGCGCGGCCGACTCGGCGTTGCTGCGGGTGGCCGGCGCCAGCGTGGTGCGCGCCGGTGCTTCCCGCAGGGACAGCGCGAGTTCGAGCGTGACCTGCTGGCCGTAGATGTGCTCCAGCATCTGGGCGATGCGGCCGGAATACTGGGCACGCACCCAGTCGAGCTTGAAGCGGTTGGCGACGTGGAGCGTCACCTTGGAAAGGTCCTCGGCCACGGTGGCGACGAGGGGCTTGATCCAGGTGTTGAATTGCTGCTCGGGCAGCTCTTGCGCCAGCTGGTCCACGCAGGCCTGCCAGAGGCTCTGGCCTGCGTCGTCGTCAGCGGCGGACGGGGTGCCGTCGGGTTGTCCCTGGGTCATGTTGTGGGTATCGATGCGCTGTGGACAGGCACGGGTGTCAAACCGCCAGATCTTAGATTATCAAGACCTTGTCCACAATCCGCGGCCAGCGCCGACGAAGGGCTTGCTTGACAGGCCGAAAGGTCATTGGATTGCCAGATGCCCCCAAGTTGGCGATAATCGACGGTTTCCCTGAAAAGAGTTCAGGGGCCCCGAGCAACCGAACCCCGGGCTTCCCATAGGAGGCCCCCGAAGGAAAAGCCATGAAGCGCACCTACCAGCCCTCCAAGATCCGCCGCGCCCGTACCCACGGCTTCCTGGTCCGCATGAAGACCCGCGGCGGCCGTGCCGTCATCAACGCACGCCGCGCCAAGGGCCGCAAGCGCCTGGCAGTGTAAGGAAGAGCGCATAAATCCCAGGATTTCTGCGCTCTCCCCGGCCCTGCCTCCTTCCGCAGGGCCGATTTTTATTTCGCATCGTCAAATGGTGAACGCGTGCAGCGGCTGAAAACCCGGCCGCAGTTCCAGGCCGTTCTGGCCGGAGGCATCGTGTCCCGCACACCGCATTTCGCTCTGCACCGCCTGGCGTTCGATGGCCCTGCCCTCGAAGCGCCGGCTGTGCCGTTGGCGTCCCCCTCCGGTCCCCGCCCCAAGCCGCTGTTTGCGGCCCGGGACGTGTTTTTGGGCGCCATGGTGCCCAAGCGCTGGGCACGCCGGGCGGTCACGCGCAACACCATCAAGCGGCAGATCTACACCCTGGGCGGCGAAGCCGGCGCCCGGCTGCCGCTGGCCGCCTATGTGGTGCGGCTGCGCAGCGGTTTCGACCGCAAGCAGTTCATCAGCGCCACCTCGGAGGTGCTGAAAGTGGCCGTGCGGCTCGAACTCCAGCAGTTGCTGGGCCGGGTTGTCGCCCCATCTGCCGTGCCTGCCGTTTCCGCTGCCGTGCCGGCCACCCCCGCGGAGGCCGCATGATCACGCCGCGCCGCATCGCCATGGCCCTGGTGCGCGGCTACCAGCTGGCACTCAGCCCCTGGCTGGGCAACCAGTGCCGTTTCGAGCCGACCTGTTCGGCCTATACCATGCAGGCCCTGGAGCGCCACGGCGCCCTGGCCGGCAGCTACCTGGGCCTGGCGCGCATCGCGCGCTGCCAGCCCTGGTGCCAGGGCGGCTGCGACCCGGTGCCCGCGCGGGCGCCCCGTCTCGTTCCGCGTTTCCTTTCGCGCCTTGTTGAATCTTCCCCTGCAGAAAAGAAAACCTCTTCATGAACGACATCCGCCGCACGATCCTGTGGGTGATCTTTGGCTTTTCCATGGTGCTGCTGTGGGACAAGTGGCAGATCCACAACGGCCACCAGGCCATGTTCTTCCCGCAGACCACCCCGGTGGCGACCGCGCCTTCGCCGATCGCCAACAAGCAGGAAGGCGCCTCCAGCCTGCCCACCGTCGCCTCCACGCCCACGGGTAATGCCGGCGCGGCCGTGACGGCCGGCGGCACGGTGCTGCCGCCCGCGGCCACCGCCGCCACCTCGGGCGCACCCGCGGCGCAGCGCGTCGAGGTGCGTACCGACGTCTACCGCCTGGTGTTCGACGCCGCTGGCGGCACGCTGGTGCAGGGCGAGTTGCTGGAGCACGGCGACGCCGAGCACCGCCAGCAGAAGATCCTGCTGCTCGACGACAGCGCCGCCCGTGTCTACGTGGCGCAGACCGGCCTGATCGGCGGCAACTTCCCCAACCACAAGACGGTGATGACCGTGGTGCCCGGCCCGCGCGAACTGGCCGCCGGCCAGGACACGCTGACGGTGAAGTTCGAGTCGCCCGCGGTGGGCGGCGTGAAGCTGGTCAAGACCTACACCCTGCACCGCGGCAGCTACGCCATCGACGTGCAGCAGCAGGTGGTCAACACCGGTGCTGAACCGGTCACCCCCCAGCTCTACCTGCAATTGGTGCGCGACGGCAATACCGATCCCGACAAGATTCCGGCGCCCAAGCTGCTGCAGATGTTCGGCATGGACCACATGCCCTCCTTCTATTCCACCTTCACCGGTCCGGCCATCTACACCGATGCCAAGCACTACCAGAAGGTCGATTTCAAGAAGATCGAGGAAAACAAGGTCGACATCGAGAAGCAGGCCACCAACGGCTACGTGGCCATGGTGCAGCACTACTTCGCCAGCGCCTGGATCCTGGGCGACGGCATTTCGCGCGACCTGTTCATGCGCAAGGTCGACAACAACCTGTATGCCGTGGGCATGATCACCTCGCTGGGCACCCTGGCGCCCGGTGCCTCCAAGGAAGTCGACGCCCGCCTGTATGTCGGCCCGCAGGAAGAAAAGAAGCTCGAAGCCCTGACCCCCGGCCTGGAGCTGGTGAAGGACTACGGCTGGCTGAAGATCCTGGCCGAGCCGCTGTACTGGCTGCTGTTCGAGCTGCACAAGCTGCTGGGCAACTGGGGCTGGTCCATCGTCGCCCTGGTGGTGCTGCTGAAGGCGGCGTTCTTCTACCTGAACGCCAAGGCCTACGCCAGCATGGCCAAGATGAAGGCCATCAACCCCAAGGTGATGGCCATGCGCGAGCGGCTGAAGGACAAGCCGCAGGAAATGCAGAAGGAGATGATGCGTATCTACCGCGAGGAGAAGGTCAACCCCATGGGCGGCTGTTTCCCCATCGTGATCCAGATCCCGGTGTTCATCTCGCTGTACTGGGTGCTGCTCTCCAGCGTGGAAATGCGCGGTGCGCCGTGGATGCTGTGGATCCATGACCTGTCCACGCCGGATCCTTACTTCATCCTGCCGCTGCTGATGACCGCCACCTCGCTGCTGCAGACCATGCTCAACCCGACGCCGCCGGACCCGATGCAGGCCAAGCTGATGTGGATCATGCCGCTGGCCTTCAGCGTGATGTTCTTCTTCTTCCCGGCCGGCCTGGTGCTGTACTGGCTGACCAACAACATCCTGTCGATCTCGCAGCAGTACGTCATCAACCGCCGGTTGGGCGTGAACAAGTAAGCCGGCTGGCGGCGTAGCCGCCACCCGCTGACCGCCCCCGCGGCCGCCGCGACCCCTTCGGTCCGGCGGCCGTTTTTGTATCCGGAGAAAATCGCCCCCATGTCTGCCCACCACCACGACCCCATCGCCGCCATCGCCACCGCGCCGGGCCGCGGGGGCGTGGGCATCGTGCGGGTGAGCAGCCCTCTGGACCTGGCGCCCCTGGCCCTGGCCCTGTGCGGCCGGGTCCTGCCGGCACGCGAGGCCTGCTACGTGCCCTTTCTCGACCGGGCCGGTGTCGATGGCCAGGCCCCCCAGGCCATCGACCGCGGGCTGGCGCTGCGTTTCCCCGCCCCGCATTCCTATACGGGTGAGCATGTGCTGGAGCTGCAGGGCCACGGCGGCCCGGTGGTGCTGCAACTGCTGCTGGCGCGCTGCCTGGCCGCGGCGGCCGAGGCCGACCCGGCTACAGGAAACCCCCGCCTGCCCGGCCTGCGGCTGGCCCGCCCGGGCGAGTTCACCGAGCGCGCCTTCCTCAACGACAAGCTCGACCTGGCCCAGGCCGAGGCGGTGGCCGACCTGATCGACGCCAGCACCGAGGCCGCGGCCCGCAGCGCCGCCCGCTCGCTGGCGGGAGCCTTTTCGGCCGAGATCGCCACGCTGCGCGATGCGCTGATCAATTTACGGATGCTGGTCGAGGCCACACTCGACTTCCCGGAAGAGGAAATCGACTTCCTGCAGAAAGCCGACGCCACCGGCCAGCTGGAGCGGCTGCAGGCCGGCCTGGTGCAGGTGCTGCAGCGGGCCGGGCAGGGGGCATTGCTGCGCGAGGGCATTACCGTGGTCATCGCCGGCCAGCCGAATGCCGGCAAGTCCTCCCTGCTCAATGCGCTGGCGGGGGCGGAACTGGCCATCGTCACTGCCATCGCCGGCACCACCCGCGACAAGGTGACGCAGACCATCCAGATCGAGGGCGTGCCCCTGCACGTGGTCGATACCGCCGGCCTGCGCGACAGCGCCGACGAGGTGGAAAAGATCGGCATCGCCCGCGCCTGGGACGAGATCGCCGGGGCCGATGCCGTGCTGTTCCTGCACGACCTGACGCGCCTGGACCAGCCGGCCTACCAGGCGCAGGAGCGCCAGATCACCGCCGCCATGGCGCAGGCGCTGGGCGGCAAACCGGTGCCGGTGCTGGACCTGTGGAACAAACACGATGCGCTGCCGCTTGGCGCGCCCCTTCCCGCCCATGCAGGGGAGGCAGGCATCACCCTCTCCGCCCGCACCGGCGAGGGCCTGGACCGCCTGCGCAAACGCCTGCTGGACATCGCCGGCTGGCAGTCCGCCCCCGAGGGCCTGTACCTGGCGCGCGAACGCCACCTGGAGGCCCTGCGTGCGGTCGACGGCCACCTGGTGGAGGCCGTGGCCCACCTGGCCGCCCGGGCCGGCGCACTCGACCTGCTGGCCGAGGAACTGCGGCTGGCGCAGAACGCGCTCAACCGCATCACCGGCGAATTCGGGTCGGACGACCTGCTGGGTGTCATCTTCTCGCGCTTCTGCATCGGCAAGTAAGGCCGGCGCCCTTGCCGGGGCGGGGCAGTCTTCTATATGACTTAGGAATAGAATCCTCCCCGCGCGCTTTGCCGCTCCCTCCACCGATCACGTCCAAGACAAGCCCATGTCCACTACTTCGAAGATCATCTACACCCTTACCGACGAAGCCCCCGCGCTGGCCACCCGCTCGCTGCTGCCCATCGTGCAGGCCTTCGCGAAATCGGCGGGTGTCGTCGTCGAAACCCGCGACATCTCGCTGGCCGGCCGCGTGCTCGACGTGTTCCCCGACTACCTGACCGCCGAGCAGAAGCGGCCCGACACCCTGGCCGAACTCGGCAAGATGGCCTCGGCCAGCGCCGAGGCCAACATCATCAAGCTGCCCAATATCAGCGCCTCGGTGCCGCAGATGAAGGCCGCCGTCAAGGAACTGCAGGACAAGGGCTTCAAGGTCCCGGACTACCCGGACGAGGTCAAGAACGACACCGACAAGGACGTCAAGGCCCGCTTTGGCAAGGTCATGGGCAGCGCCGTCAACCCGGTGCTGCGTGAAGGCAATTCCGACCGCCGCGCGCCGCTGTCGGTCAAGAACTACGCCCGCAAGCACCCGCACAAGATGGGTGTCTGGTCGGCCGACTCCAAGTCGCACGTCGCGCACATGGAAGACGGCGACTTCTTCGGCAGCGAAAAGTCGGCCCTGGTCGCCGAAGCCGGCGACGTGAAGATTTCTCTGGTGGCGGCCGATGGCAGCACCACGGTGCTCAAGGAAAAGACCCCGGTCAAGGTCGGCGAGATCATCGACGCCTCGGTGCTGAGCAAGGCCAAGCTGCGCAGCTTCCTCGAAGCCCAGGTGGCCGACGCCAAGGCCAAGGGCGTGCTGTTCTCGCTGCACCTGAAGGCCACCATGATGAAGGTAGCCGACCCCATCATCTTCGGCCACGGCGTGGCGGTGTTCTACAAGGACGTGCTGGCCAAGCACGCCGAGGTGCTCAAGCAGGTCGGCTTCAACCCCAACAACGGCATTGGCGACCTGTACGCCAAGATCAAGACGCTGCCGGCTGCCAAGCAGGCCGAGATCGAGGGCGACATCACCGCCGGCTACGCCACCCTGCCGGCGCTGGCCATGGTGAATTCCGACAAGGGCATCACCGTGATGCACGTGCCGAGCGACATCATCGTGGACGCCTCCATGCCCGCGATGATCCGCGAGTCCGGCAAGATGTGGAACCCCAAGGGCGAGCTGCAGGACACCAAGGCCGTCATCCCCGACCGCAGCTACGCCGGTGTGTTCCAGGCCGCCATCGATGACTGCCGCAAGAACGGCGCCTACGACCCGGTCACCATGGGCAGCGTGCCCAATGTGGGCCTGATGGCCCAGGCCGCCGAGGAATACGGCTCGCACGACAAGACTTTCGAGATCGCCACCGCCGGTACGGTGCGGGTGACCGACGCCGCCGGCAAGGTGCTGCTGGAGCATGCCGTCGAGGCCGGCGACCTGTGGCGCATGTGCCAGACCAAGGACGCCCCGATCCAGGACTGGGTCAAGCTGGCGGTGAGCCGCGCCCGCATCTCCAACACCCCGGCGGTGTTCTGGCTGGACAAGAACCGCGCCCACGATGCGCAGCTGATCACCAAGGTCAACACCTACCTGAAGGACCACGACACCGCCGGCCTGGACCTGCGCATCATGGCGCCGGTGGAGGCCACGCTGTTCTCGATGGAGCGTATCCGCGCCGGCAAGGACACCATCTCGGTCACCGGCAATGTGCTGCGCGACTACCTGACCGACCTGTTCCCCATCATGGAACTGGGCACCAGCGCCAAGATGCTGTCCATCGTGCCGCTGATGGCCGGCGGCGGCATGTTCGAGACGGGTGCCGGCGGCTCCGCGCCCAAGCACGTGCAGCAGTTCGTCGAGGAAGGTTTCCTGCGCTGGGATTCGCTGGGCGAGTTCATGGCGCTGGCCGCCTCGCTGGAACACCTGGGCCGCACCTACAACAACCCCAAGGCCCTGGTGCTGTCGAAGACGCTGGACCAGGCCACCGGCCAGTTCCTCGACAACGACAAGTCGCCCGCCCGCAAGGTTGGCGGCCTGGACAACCGCGGCAGCCACTTCTACCTGGGCCTGTACTGGGCGCAGGCGCTGGCCGCCCAGACCGAGGACAAGGAACTGGCGGCCCAGTTCGCCGGCCCGGCCCAGGCGCTGGCCGACAACGAGGCCAAGATCGTGGCCGAACTGAAGGCCGCGCAGGGCAAGCCGGTCGACATCGGCGGCTACTACGTACCGGACGGCGACAAGGCCGGCAAGGCGATGCGCCCCAGCGCCACGCTGAACCAGCTGCTTGCATCGATCAAGTAAACGCCGGTTCCGGGGCGTAACACACCTGGTCTGTGGCGGATATGTAACGGCACGCATCGCCTCTTGTGCAGTGCGGTGCGCGCCGTTACCTTCCAGTCTGTCATGCACGCGCCATTTTTCGCCAACGCCTTCAATTCGACCCATAGCAGCCTGGAGGGCCTGATCCAGGCGGTGGCCATGGGGCAGGGCGACGACGCGGTGGTGACCAACTTCACCAACCAGCAGTGGCAGGGCCTGGCGCCCTACCTGCAGCCGACCACGCTGGCGCAGGGCCAGGTGCTGTTCACCGAAGGCTCGGAAGACCGCACGATGTACTTCATCGAGCACGGCAGCCTGAGCGTGCACCTGGAAGACCCCTCCGGCAAGCTGCGCCTGGCCATCGTCGGCGCGGGTTCGGTGGTGGGCGAGGGCGCCTTTTTCTCGCATGCGCCGCGCGGCGCCACGGTGCAGGCCGCCAGCATCGCCAAGCTGTGGGCCCTGTCTTCCATCCGTTTCAGCGAACTCACGCACCGCCAGCCCGCCCTGGCGCTGGGAGTGGCCATGGCCGTCGGCGCCATCATGGCCCGGCGTATGGGCAACCGCAAACGCCGCGTGGCCTCCACCTGAAGCGAGTGCTTGCCCCGATGGTTGCCTGGGGCCGCTGAACGGGGGCAAAAGGCGTTTTCACGGGACGCATAATGGTCTCATTTTGTGTCTTCCGTAACGCATCGGCGTGCCTCGCCGGTGGTTCGTATCCTTGCGAATGGCGTATTCCGTACTACTGGTCGAGAGCGACCGCGAACAGGCCGCCCGGGTCGGACAGGCGGCGGTGCGCCAGCACCACGAGTGGCAACTGCAGCATGCGGCATCCATCGCCGAGGCGCGTGTGCTGCTGGCCGGCCAGGCCTTCGATGCGGTGGCCGTGCGCCACCGGCTGCCCGATGGCACGGCCTTCGATCTGCGCGGTTTTGCGGGCGATGCGGCGCTGCTGATCGGGGTGGACCTGGGCCACGAGGCGGTGGCGGTGCGTGCCATGCGCCAGGGTTTTGCCGACTACTGGATCTACGACACGCCCCACCGCTATGCGCAGGTGCTGCCGACCCAGGTCGAGCGGGCCGCGCTGCGCCGGCGGCACGACCTGCAGCGCAGTGCGGCCAACCGCCGCCTGGGAGTGCAGAACCGCCTGCTGCAGGCGATTTCGCGGGCGCACGGCGAGTTCATGGGCAGCGGCACCGCCCCGGAGGCGGCCTTCCAGGGGCTGCTGCAGGACTTCGTCGCACTCAGCGACAGCGGCTACGGTTTTATCGCCGAAGTGCGGCATGGTGCCGACGGTGCGCTCCGCCTGGAGTGCCATGCGGTCGCCAACCTGGCGTGGGATGCCGCCGCCCGCGCGCTGCATGGCGGCACGGCCCTGACCGACCCGGTCTTCGCCGGCTTCCTCGCCCGCCTGCTGGAGCCGGGCCTGCGCACCGGCCTGCCGGTGCTGTCGGGCGAGCCGGTGTCCGAAGACAGCCGCGGTGTGCCTCTGCCGGCCGGCCACCCGCGGCTCGATACCTTCATCGGCCTGCCGGTGCGTGCCGGCGGGGCCCTGGTGGCCTTCATCGGCCTGGCGAACCGGCCGGGGGGCTACGGCGCCGAACTGCTCGACCTGCTGGCGCCGCTGGCCCACACCGCCGGCCAGCTGGTGGTGGCGCGCCGCGCCGGCACCGAACGTATGGCCACCGAGGCCCGGCTGCGCGAGAGCGAGTCGCGCTGGCGCAACCTGACCCAGCTGTCCTCCGACTGGTACTGGGAGATGGACGCGCTGCTGCGCATCACCGAAGTCGAAGGCGCGACCGAGCGCAACCGGGTGGTGATCGACCAGCTGCGCATCGGCATGTTCCCCTGGGACTTCCCGGCCACCAACATGACCGAGACGCACTGGCGCGCCCACCAGGCCGAACTGGAGGCGCGGCAGGCCTTCCACAACCTCGAACTCGAATTCCGCGGGCCCGGCGGCGAAAGCCACTGGGCCTCCATCAGCGGGGTGCCGGTGTTCGCCGAGCAGCGTTTCACCGGCTACCGCGGCGTGGCGCGCAGCATCACCGCCCGCAAGCGGGCCGAGGCGCACAACGAGTGGCTGGCCTTCATCGACGACCTGACCGGGCTGCCCAACCGCCGCCTGCTGCTCGACCAGCTGCAGGAGGCGCTGGCCGCCAGCAACCGCCTGGGCCGCTGCGGGGCGCTGCTGTTCCTCGACCTGGACAACTTCAAGGACGCCAACGACACGCTGGGCCCGGAAGGCAGCGACCGCCTGCTGCAGCAGGTGGCCGGCCGCCTGCGCAACTGCGTGCGCCCGCACGACACGGTGGCGCGTTTCGGCGGCGACGAGTTCATGGTGCTGCTCGAAGGCCTGGCCCCGTCGGCCGCGGAGGCGGTGGTGCAGGCCGAGGCGCTGGCGCAGACGGTGCTGCAGACGCTGGGCCAGCCCTACACGGTGGACGATGGTGAACTGGTGAGCACCCCCAGCATCGGCATCGTGGTGTTTGCCGACCACGTGCTGTCGGCCGACGAGCTGCTCAAGCGCGCCGACCTGGCCATGTACGAGGCCAAGGCCGCGGGGCGCAACACCTACTGTTTTTTCGAGCCGCGCATGCAGGAGGCGGCCCTGGCCCGCCTGCGGCTGGAGTCGGACCTGCGCCAGGCCCTGGCGCGCGAGGCCATGTGTGTGTACTACCAGCCGGTGGTGGACCGGGACGGCCGCACCACCGGGGTGGAAGCCCTGGTGCGCTGGCCGCGGCTCGATGGCGACATGGTGCCGCCGGCCGACTTCATCCCGGTGGCCGAGCGCACCGGGCTGATCGTGGCCCTGGGCCGCCAGGTGCTGGGCACCGCCTGCCGCCAGCTGGCGGCCTGGGGCCGCGCCCCGTCCACCAGCGCCCTGACCATCGCGGTCAACGTCAGCGCGCGGGAGTTCCGCCACCCGCAGTTCGTGCAGCACGTGCTGGCTACGGTGGAGGAGGCGGGCGCCGACCCGCGCCGCCTCAAGCTCGAGATCACCGAAAGCCTGCTGGTGCACGACCTGCAGGACACCATCGCCAAGATGGCGGCGCTGCGTTCGCAGGGCATCCATTTTTCGCTGGACGACTTCGGCACCGGCTATTCGTCGCTCAGCTACCTCAAGCGCCTGCCGTTCGACCAGCTCAAGATCGACCAGTCCTTCGTGCGCGGCGTGCTGACCGACCCGCACGATGCGGCGGTGGCCTGCACCATCATCCAGCTGGCGCGCAGCTTCGGCCTGCAGGTGGTGGCAGAAGGCGTGGAGACCGAAGGCCAGCGCGACTACCTGCTGGCCAACGGCTGCGAGCGTTTCCAGGGCTACCTGTTCGGCCGCCCCTCGCCGGTCGAAGGGCTGGTACTGGGCTAACGCCGGGCCAACAGCTCTTCGGCCGTCGCCAGTGCATGCGGGCGGCCGGACAGCACCAGGGTGTCGCCTTCCTCCAGCAGCGTGACCGCCGCGGGCGGCGCGGTGCGGCCACTGGCGCGGCGCACGCCGACCACCCGCACGCCGACGGTGTGCAGGGCCAGCGCGCCGATGCTGCGGCCCACGGCCAGGGCGCCGGCCGGCAGGGTGACGGGCCCCAGGCGCTCGTTGTCGTGCTCCTCGGCATCGTCGTCGTCGGCACCGTGGAAGTAGCCGCGCAGCAGGTCGTAGCGTGCGTCGCGCTGGTCCTGCACCACCCGGATCACGCGGCGCATGGGCACACCCACCAGGGCCAGTGCATGGCTGGCCAGCATCAGCGAGCCTTCGATGGCCTCGGGCACCACCTCGGTGGCGCCGGCCTGCTGGAGTTTTTCCAGGTCACGATCGTCCTGCGTACGCACGATCACCGGCACTTGGGGCGCGTGTGAACGCGCCACCGCCAGCAGCTTGAGCGCGCCGGGCACGTCGAGGTAGGTGATGACCACCGCGCTGGCACGCGCCAGGCCGGCGGCCATCAGCGCCTGCAGCCGCGCCGCGTCGCCGAACACCACCGAGTCGCCGGCGGCGGCGGCCTGGCGCACGCGGTCGGGGTCCAGGTCGAGCGCGATGTAGGGGATGCCTTCGCCTTCGAGCATGCGTGCCAGGTTCTGGCCGCAGCGGCCGTAGCCGCAGATGATGACGTGGCGGTTGGCGTTGATCGATTTGCGGGCGATGCTGGTCATCTGCAGCGACTGCTGCAGCCACTCGCTGGCCACCAGCTTCATCACCAGCTGGTTGGCGTAGAGGATGATGAAGGGCGTGGCCAGCATCGACAGCACCATGGCCGCCAGCACCGGGTTGAGCATGGAGGGTTCCACCAGCCTGCTGCCCTGCGCCAGCGACAGCAGCACGAAGCCGAACTCGCCCGCCTGCGCCAGGTACAGCCCGGTGCGCAGCGACACACCGGCGGTGGCGCCCAGCAGCCGCGACAGCACGGTGATCAGCACCAGCTTCAGCGCCAGCGGCACCAGCAGCAGCGCCAGCACCAGGCCCCAGCGGTTCACCATCACATGCCAGTCGAGCATCATGCCGATGGTGATGAAGAACAGGCCCAGCAGCACGTCGTGGAAGGGGCGGATGTCGGTCTCCACCTGGTGCTTGAACTCGGTTTCGGACACCAGCATGCCGGCGATGAAGGCGCCCAGCGCCAGGCTCAGGCCCGCCAGTTCGGTGAGCCAGGCCAGGCCCAGGGCGATCAGCAGCAGGTTGAGCATGAACAGCTCCTCGCTGCGCCGCCGCGCCACGATGGTGAGCCACCAGCGCATGACCTTCTGGCCGCCCACCAGCAGCAGCGTGACCAGCACCGTGGCCTTGACCAGGGCCACGCCGACCTCGGCCAGCAGCTTCTCGGGCGAGGAGCCCAGGGCGGGTATCAGCACCAGCAGCGGCACCACGGCCAGATCCTGGAACAGCAGGATGCCCATGACCCGTTTGCCGTGCTCACTCTCCAGTTCCAGCCGTTCGGCCATGAGTTTGACCACGATGGCGGTACTGCTCATGGCCAGTGCGCCGGACAGCGCCACCGCCGCCTGCCAGCCCATGGTCCAGATGGACGGGAACAGCCGCGCCACCAGCAGCGAGCCGGCGGTGGCGACCGCCATGGTGAGCACCACCTGCGCCAGCCCCAGGCCGAACACGTGGCGGCGCATGGCACGCAGCTTGGGCAGGCTGAATTCGAGCCCGATGACAAACATCAGGAACACCACGCCGAATTCGCCCAGGTGGCGCACCCCTTCGGAGTCGTGCGCCAGCGCCAGGGCGTGCGGCCCGATCAGGACGCCGGCGGCCAGGTAGCCGAGCATGGGCGGCAGGCGCAGGCTGCGGAAAACGACCACACCCAGCACTGCGGCCAGCAGGTAGAGAAGGGTGAGCGCGAGCGACGACATGCCCTGATGCTAGCAAGCACCGCGCCGGCCCGGCGGCCGGAGCGCCCGCGCCCGTAAAATCGACCGATGACCGCGCCGCTTCCCGCCACCGCCCGCTTCGACCCCGCAGAGGCGCTGCGCCTCGCCCACGAGACGCTCGACATCGAGGCCGCGGCCGTGCTGGGCCTGAAGGCGCGCCTGGGCGACGGTTTTGTGTCGGCCGTGCGGACCATCCTGCAGTGCCGCGGCCGGGTGGTGGTCATGGGCATGGGCAAGAGCGGCCACATCGGCCGCAAGATCGCCGCCACCCTCGCCTCCACCGGCACCCCGGCCATGTTTGTGCACCCGGCCGAGGCCAGCCATGGTGACCTGGGCATGATCACCGGCGACGATGTGGTGCTGGCCATCTCCAACAGCGGCGAGTCGGCCGAACTCTCGGCCATCCTGCCGGTGGTCCGGCGCATGGGGGCGCCACTGATCGCCATGACCGGCGGTGCCAAGTCCTCGCTGGCGCGCCATGCCGACATGGTGCTCGACAGCGGTGTCGAGCGCGAGGCCTGCCCGCTGCAGCTGGCGCCGACCGCCAGCACCACCGCGCAGGCGGCGCTGGGCGACGCCCTGGCCATGGCCCTGCTCGACGCGCGCGGTTTCCGCGCCGAAGACTTTGCGCGTTCGCACCCCGGCGGCGCACTCGGCCGCAAGCTGCTGACCCATGTCGCCGACGTGATGCTGGCCGGGGACGCCGTGCCGGCCGTGGCGCCCGGAACCGCTTTCGCCGACCTGATGCGCGAGATGAGTGCCAAGGGGCTGGGCGCCGCTGCGGTGGTCGACGCCGGCGGCAAGGTGCTGGGTATCTTCACCGACGGCGACCTGCGCCGCCTGGTCGAGACCGGGGCCGACCTGCGCGCCCTGGCCGCGCAGGACGTCATGCACCGCAGCCCGCGCACCATCGGGCCCACGGCGCTGGCCGCCGACGCGGCCGACAGCATGGAACAGAACCGCATCACCAGCCTGCTGGTGGCAGACGCAGACGGCCTGCTTCTCGGTGTGATCACCATCGGCGAGCTCATGCGCGCTAAAGTCGTCTGATGGCGCTGCCCCCCCTCACCCCTTCCCTACACTGGCCGGCGGAGCTGTTGCTGCGCGCGCAGGACGTGCGGGTGGCGTTTTTTGATGTGGATGGGGTGCTGACCGACGGCGGCCTGTATTTCGCCGAGTACCCGGAAGGCGACCCGCGGGTCGGCGGCGAGCAGATCAAGCGTTTCAACACCCTCGACGGCCACGGCCTGAAGCTGCTGCAGCGCGCGGGCATCACACCGGCCATCATCACCGGGCGCGATTCGCGGCCGCTGCGCGCCCGGCTCACCGCGCTGGGCATAACACACAGCTATTTCGGCACCGAAGACAAGCGCCCCGCCGCCGAGGCGGTGCTGGCCACGCTGGGCCTGGGCTGGCACCAGGCCGCGGCCATGGGTGACGACTGGCCCGACCTGCCGGTGATGCGCCGGGCGGCCTTCGCCTGTGCCCCGGCTGGCGCGCACGCCGAGCTGCGGGCGGTGGCGCACCACGTCACGACCAGCGCGGCCGGCCACGGCGCGGTGCGCGAATGCTGCGACCTGCTGCTGGCCGCCACCGGCCGCTACGACGCGCTGCTCCAGGAGTTCGCGGCATGAGCAGCGTACTGCCCGTGGCCGACCCGCGGACCCCGCTGCGGGCGCTGGGCATGTGCCGGCTGGTGCTCGACCGGCTGTCCATCTACCTGCCGGTGCTGATGATGGGCCTGCTGGCCCTGGGCAGCTACTGGCTGGTGCGCAGCACCCCGGTACCCGCGGCGCCGGAGGCACCGCGCCCCGAGCGCCACGAGCCGGACTATTTCATGCGGTCCTTCGCGGTGCGTACCTTCGACGACAACG
Organism: Pseudomonadota bacterium; assembly: GCA_040390235.1. Taxonomy (GTDB): domain Bacteria; phylum Pseudomonadota; class Gammaproteobacteria; order Burkholderiales; family Burkholderiaceae_C; genus Xylophilus. The sequence goes on from JAZJYT010000065.1 coordinate 33,439, forward strand.
GCCACCTGAAACGCGAGATCTTCGGTGTCGAAGGCCGCCACTACCCCGACAACGACACACTCGAAATCGACAGCCCGCGGGTGCGTGCCATCAGCGAGAGCGGCGCCCTCACCGTGGCCACCGCCCAGCGGGCGCTGAGCAACGGCGACGGCTCGGAGGTGCAGCTGTTCGGCAACGCCATCGTGACCCGCGAGCCGATGATCGGCAAGTCCGGCCAGGCGGTGCCGCGCATGCAGTTCCGCGGCGAGTTCCTGCACGCCTATACCAACACCGAACGGGTGACCTCCAACCAGCCGGTGGTGCTGACGCGGGGCGACGACCGTTTCACCGCCGACTCGATGGACTACGACAACCTGCAGGAGGTCATGAACCTGCGCGGCCGGGTGCACGGCATGATCGTGCCGCGGCAGCGGGGCGCCAAATGACCGCCCCGCTGGTGTTCATCACCGGCGCGTCCAGCGGCATCGGCCAGGCCCTGGCGGCCCGCTTCCACCGGGCCGGCTGGCGGCTGGCGCTGGTGGCGAGGCGCACCGGGGAGATCGAATCCTGGGCCCGCGGCGCGGGCATCGGGCCCGGCGATTTCGAGGTCTACGGCGCGGATGTGTCGGCCACCGACAGCATCGTCGCCGCGGGTGCCGCCTGCCTGGCGCGCCAGGGTCTGCCGGACGTGGTCGTCGCCAATGCCGGCATCAGCATCGGCATCGACACGGCCGACCGCGGCGACCTCGATGTGCTGGCCCAGACCTTCGCCACCAACAACGTCGGCCTGGCCGCCACCTTCCATCCCTTCGTCGCCGCCATGGCGGTGCGCGGCAGCGGCCGGCTGGTGGGCATCGGCAGCGTGGCGGGCATCCGCGGCCTGCCAGGGCACGGTGCCTACTGCGCCAGCAAGGCGGCCGTCATCGCCTACTGCGAAAGCCTGCGCGGCGAACTGCGTGGCACCGGGGTGCGGGTGGTCACCCTCTGCCCGGGCTACATCGACACGCCGCTGACCCGGGGCAACCGCTACGGCATGCCCTTTTTGATGGCCCCCGAGGCGTTTGCCGACCGGGCCTTCGAGGCCATCGCCGCCGGCACCAGCTACCGGGTCATCCCCTGGCAGATGGGCGTGGTGGCCAAGCTGTTGCGCCTGCTGCCGAATGCCTGGTTCGACAGGGCCGCTGCCGGGCGGGGACGAAAACAGCGCCGCACCACGTAAAAAGGCCCCGAAGGGCCTTTGCTCATGGCGGGAACGGTGTCCCGCGGCTGTCGTTTCAGGGGTCAGTAACCGCCGCCACCACCACCGTAGCCGCCGCCACCGCCTCCATAACCACCACCGCCGCCGCCATTGCGGCCGCCGCCACCACCGCCGCGGGGGCCGGAGCCGTAAGGGCTGCGGAAACCGCCGTCGCCACCACCACCGCCGCCACCGCCGCTGCGGCCACCACCGCCGCCGCCGTAACCACCGCCGCCACCGCTGCGGCCACCGCCGCCTCCACCGTAGCCGCCTCCACCACCGCCGCCGCCATACCCACCGCCACCACCGCCGTAGCCGCCACCGCCGCTGCGGGGGGGCCGGGCTTCCATGGGACGGGCTTCGTTGACGACGACACTGCGGCCGCCGAGCGGCTGGCCGTTCATGCCTTCGATGGCCGCCTGGGCTTCGGCATCGCTGCCCATCTCGACAAAACCGAAGCCTTTGGAGCGGCCGGTATCGCGCTCCATCATGACCTTGGCACTGGTTACGGAGCCGAACTGGCCGAAGGCCTGTTCGAGATCGTCGTCGCGCACCGAGTACGGTAGGTTGCCGACGTAGAGCTTGTTACCCATTGCAGGGATTCCCTCAAGAACGCTTTGAATAAAAGTGACGGAGTCCCGAAAAACACCGCAAACCCAGCAGGCATTTCACCTTGCGATCGCATTATGGTCCATAGGTTTCAGAAAAAAGCAAGCAGATATTTCGTGGCTATCCGTCGCCTGGCGGGCAACAAAAAAGGAACCCGAAGGTTCCTTTTGGGGCGCCGACTACAGGCGGCACCGGATCACGGATGGGAGGCAGATCAGTAGCCGCCGCGGCCACCGCCGCCGCCACCGCCGTACCCACCGCCGCCGCCGCCGCTGCGGCCACCGCCACCACCGCCGTAACCACCGCCGCCGCCGCCGCCGCCATAGCCGCCACCACCGCCGCCGTAACCACCACCACCGCCGCCGCCACCGTAGCCGCCGCCGCCGCTACGGGGGGGGCGCGGTTCCATCGGGCGGGCTTCATTGACGACCAGGTTGCGGCCACCGAAGGACTGGCCGTTGGTGCCGGCGATCGCGGCTTGCGCTTCGGCATCGCTGCCCATTTCCACGAAACCAAAGCCCTTGGAGCGGCCGGTATCGCGTTCCATCATGACTTTGGCGCTGGAGACGGAGCCGTACTGGCTGAAAGTCTGCTGCAGGTCTTCGTCACGGAAGGTGTAGGGCAGGTTGCCCACGTAAAGTTTGTTGCCCATGGATAGGGACTCCTCAAAAAGACAGGAAGCGATGGAGTCTGGGCCACGCAATCAGCAAACCAATGACGACTTCAAAGACGCGAAACTGACCATTCACCGCAAAAAGAAGCGCACGGCCCCCCAAGGGACCTTGCGCTCTTCCATTATGCGCGATTTGGGTATACGGCAAGTCTTTTCGGGGGCCGTTTCCAGCGGGGTTTTCACCGAGGTGGCGGTCTCGCATTGGTCGGTTGACCAGTATAAAGTTCCGGCAGAGACCGCCGCCCCCACCCCGCAGGAACTCCCAATGAAAAGAATCCCTTTATATACATTGGCACTCACTTTCGCAGTAGCTGCCGCCGGTGCTTTTGCCCAGGCGCCGGCCGAACCGGCCGTCACCCGCCTCGACCCGGCACTGGACGCCCTGGTGTCGTCCGACGCCACGCTGGACCTGGTCACCAGCGGCCATGGTTTTACCGAAGGCGTTACCTGGGTCGACGAAAAGAAGGGCCGGGGTTTCCTGGTGTTCAGCGACGTTCCCGCCAACACCATCTACCAATGGAGCCCGGAAACCGGCGAAAGCGTCTACCTGGAGAAGAGCGGCAACGCGCGGCAGGACCAATGGCGCCTGGGCATGGAATTCACCAATGGCCGCGACCCGGCCGATCCGCGTTTCGAGAAATTCGCCATGAGTGGCTCCAACGGCCTGGCGCTGGACCGCCAGGGCCGCCTGCTGATCGCCACCTCGGCGGGCCGCTCGATCGATCGCATCGAAAAGAACGGCCAACGCACGGTGCTGGCCGACCGTTTCGAGGGCAAGCGTTTCGGCGGCACCAACGACCTGGTGGTCGCCCGGGACGGCGCCATCTATTTCACCGATACCTATGGCGGCATGCGCAAGCTCGACAAGGACCCGGCCAAGGAGCTCGACGCCGTCGGCATCTACCGCTGGAAGAGCGGCAAGGTGACCCGCGTCATCGACGATATCTTCGCGCCCAACGGCCTGGCCTTCTCGCCCGACGGCAGGTACCTGTACGCCGACGGCGGCAACAAACGCTACATCCGGCGCTACGAGGTGCAGCCCGACGGCTCGGTGGCCCACGAGACGACCCTGATCGACCTGAACGCCGAGAAGCTGCCCGGCATCACCGACGGCATGAAGGTCGACACCCGGGGCAACATCTGGACCTCCGGGCCCGGCGGCATCTGGATCATTTCGCCCGAAGGCAAACCGCTGGGCCGCATCCGCACGCCGGAACTGGTCGGCAACCTGGCATTCGGCGATGCCGACAACAAGACGCTGTACGTGGCCGCCCGCTCAAGCATCTACAGGATCCGGGTCAACACACCCGGCCTGCGCGGCGTGCATTGAAGGGGCCGGGCCCCTGGCCGTATACTTTGCTTCCACGCGCCGATTTGCTCCAGCTTGCGGGCGCTTAACAAGTTCAGCTAAAGACGGACCGCAGCGTTCTCCCGACAGCCCGGCCTCGTTCTTGTAGCGATGCCGGGTTTTGTTTTTTGCCGTTGCCGTTGTAGTTGCCGTGCCCATGCCGCTGATCGCCGAATCCCAGTCGATGTCCTTCGCCGCCGCGCTGCCGCTGCAGAGCGGTGCGTCGATCGCCGGCTACACCCTCGCCTACGAGACCTACGGCACGCTGAACGCCGAGCGCTCCAACGCGGTGCTGGTCTGCCATGCACTCAACGCTTCGCACCACGTGGCGGGTGTCTACGCGGGCCAGCCGAAGTCCGAGGGCTGGTGGGACAACATGGTGGGGCCGGGCAAGCCGGTGGACACCGACCGCTTCTTTGTCATCGGCATCAACAACCTGGGCTCGTGTTTCGGCTCCACCGGCCCGGCCGACGCCGATCCGGCCACTGGCCGCGCACGCGGCGCCGATTTCCCGGTGGTCACGGTGGAGGACTGGGTCGATGCCCAGGTGCTGCTGCTCGACGCCCTGGGCATCCACACGCTGGCCGCCGTCATGGGCGGCAGCCTGGGCGGCATGCAGGCGCTGTCGTGGACGCTGCAGTACCCCGACCGGGTGCGGCACGCGGTGGTGATCGCCAGCGCCCCCAACCTGAATGCCGAGAACATCGCCTTCAACGAGGTGGCGCGCCGTGCCATCGTGACCGACCCCGATTTCCACGGTGGCCATTTCTACGACCATGGCACCATCCCGCGCCGCGGCCTGCGTATCGCCCGCATGATCGGCCACATCACGTATCTGAGCGACGACGTGATGAACGCCAAGTTCGGGCGCCAGCTTCGGCCCTACCCGGTCGAAGGGGCCGAGGCCGGAGCCGCCGGGCCGCCCCAAGGCGGAGGCGCCCCCTCCTCGGGAGGTGGCGAAGCACACGCAGTGGCAAGCCGGGAGGCCTATAGGTACTCCACGCAGGACGTGGAGTTCCAGATCGAGAGCTACCTGCGCTACCAGGGCGACAAGTTCAGCGAGTACTTCGACGCCAACACCTACCTGCTGATCACCCGCGCACTCGACTACTTCGATCCGGCGCGCGCGTATGGCGGCAGCCTGGCCCGGGCGCTGTCGCGCAGTACCGCCAAATTCCTGCTGGTGAGCTTCACCACCGACTGGCGTTTCGCCCCCGCGCGCAGCCGCGAGATCGTCAAGGCCCTGCTCGATGACGGCCGCGACGTGAGTTATGCCGAAATCGACGCGCCGCACGGCCACGACGCCTTCCTGCTCGACGACCCGCGTTACCTGGCGCTGGTGCGTTCCTACTTCGAGCGTATCGCCGCCGAGCCGGCGCCCGCCGGGGGCGTGCCGGCATGAGTGATCCCCGGACACAGCGGCTGATTTCGCAGCTGGTGCCGCGCGGCGCGCGGGTGCTCGACCTGGGCTGCGGCGATGGCGCCATGCTGGAGTTGCTGCAGCGCGAGCGTGGCTGCACCGGCTATGGCATCGAACTCACCGATGCCAACGTGCTGGCCTGCGTCAAGCGCGGCGTCAACGTGATCCAGCGCAACCTGGAGGACGGCCTCGACCTGTTCGACGACGCCGCCTTCGACGTGGTGCTGCAGCTCGACACCCTGCAGCACCTGCGCAACACCGAAACCATGCTGCGTGAAACGGTCCGGGTCGGACGCATGGGCATCGTGGCCTTTCCCAACTTCGCCCACTGGCCCAACCGCCTGAGTGTGCTGCGCGGCCGCATGCCGGTGACCCGCCGGCTGCCCTACGAGTGGTACGACACACCCAACATCCGGGTCGGCACCTTCCGGGATTTCGGGGCCCTGGCCCACAAGAACGGGCTGCATGTGCTCGATGCCTTCGGCCTGCAGGAAGGCCGCGAGGTGCGCTGGTTCCCCAATGTGCGGGCGGCCACCGCCGTGTTCCAGTTCCAGGGACAAGCGCCGGCGCTGCACAGGTAATCGAATGCTTCGTGCCGGTGGCCTGGCGCGCCGGCGCGGGCGCCGCCTGTAGGGCAGAAGGCCGTCGGCCCGTGCGCCAGGTCTGACATAGAGCGTTACCTATCTTGCTAAATAGGGTGGAGCTTTGCAGGTGAGTGATCCCTAGCATCGGTTCTTTTCGGAGAACCCATGGCACTGCAATCCAACTTCTTTGGCAAACGTGAGGCTGAATCCTTGAACCGCTCTCCTACCCTCCCCAGCGCGTCTACCCCCCCCATGCCCCCCGGCGGCAATCTGTCGTCCAGCAGTCCTTCCACGGTATCGGCAGTCAATCCCTTCTCGTCCGGCTCGCCTGCGGCTTCCACCTCCTCCGGTGCCGCTTCCGCCGCAGCCAAGGAAAGCACCAGCAAACTGACGGTCGGCCCCAACATCAAGCTCAAGGGCGTCGAGATCACCGACTGCGACACGCTGGTGGTCGAGGGCCTGGTCGAAGCCACCATGGATTCGCGTGTCATCCAGATCTCCGAGCAGGGCGCCTTCAAGGGCTCGGCCGATATCGACATCGCCGAAATCCACGGCCAGTTCGAAGGCAATCTCACGGCACGCCAGAAGCTGGTCATCTACGCCACCGGCAAGGTCACCGGCACGGTGCGCTACGGCAAGGTCATCATCGAGGAAGGTGGCCAGCTGGGCGGGGAAATCCAGTGCAGCCTGGCACCGGCGGCGACCACCAGCGCCCACAAATCCGGCAACGGCAAGGACCGCGAGACGGCCACGGTAGCCGCCTACGACTGAGGGGTTGAGCCGCTGGCGCCCAACAGGGCGCGTAGTGCCTCCAGCGCACCCGCCGCAATGCCCGGTGGCCGTACCAGTCGGGTGTGCGACATCCGCAGGTCGGCCGGCAGCTCGTGCTGGGACACACTGCGGCCCATCTTCAGCAAGGCCACCACCGAGCGTGGCACCACCGCGATGCCGGCACCTGCGGCCACACAGGCGACCAGGGCGTGGTAGGAGCCGAATTCCATCACCCGGCCCGGCAGCACGCTGGCCCGCGCCAGCCATTCCTCCAGCCGCCGCCGGTACGAGCAGCCCGTGGGAAAGGCGATGACGGTCGGCCGGTCCTGCGGGCCCGGCGCTGGCGTGCCGCGCGGTACGACCAGCACCAGTTCCTCGGCGAAAGCCGTGTCGGCCTCCATGTCGGGCGCCTCGAAAGGCTCGGACACGAAGGCCGCGTCCAGCTCGTGCCGCCGCAACCGCGCCAGCAGGGCGCCGGTGGTGCCGGTGACCAGCTCGATGTTCACCTCCGGGTACTGGCCGTGGAAGCGTGCCAGCAGCGGTGGCAGCCGGGCGGCGGCGGCGCTTTCCAGCGTGCCCAGCCGCAGCGTGCCGCACGGGGTACGGCTGCGCAGCGTGGCCTGCGCCTCGCCCGACAGCCGCAGCAGCCGGTCGGCGTAGCCCAGCAGCACTTCACCTTCGCCGGTCAGGCGCCAGCGCCGGGGCTGCCGGTCGAACAGGGGGGTGCCCAGTTGCTGTTCGAGCTGCTGCAGGCGTGTCGAGATGTTCGACTGCACCCGGTGCAGCCGCGTGGCCGCCTTGCCCACACCGCCATCGCGGGCCACCGCCTGGAAGATCTGCAGGGCATCGAGGTCGAGGTTTCTCATTTGGAGATTCTCTGCATCAGAATAATTCGCTATACATGATGGTACGCCCTGCCTAGACTGTCCGTATGGCCTCTTTCGAACCACCCGCTTCGCAGCAGCAGCCCTGGCGCACCGCGGTGACCGCCGCGCTGGCGCTGGCCATGGCCATGGGTATCGGCCGCTTCGCCTTCACCCCGCTGCTGCCGCTGATGCTGCAGGACGGCGGGCTGACCGTGGCGCAGGGCGGCTGGCTGGCATCGGCCAACTACGGGGGCTACCTGCTGGGGGCCCTCACCGCCGCACGCTGGGAGCGCCGTGCGCCGCGCCCGGTCGGCACGGCCCTGCTGCTGGTGGCGGTCCTGACATTGGCCATGGCACCTGCGCAGGGGCTGCCCTTGCAGGCCGCCCTGCGGCTGGGTGCCGGCCTGGCCAGCGCCTGGGTGCTGGTGATGGTGTCTTCACGCGCGCTGGCGCTGCTGCGCGCCGCGCCCGGCATCTGGACCGGCCTGGTGTTCGCCGGCGTCGGTGCGGGCATTGCGGCGGCTGGCGCCGCCTGCCTGGGGCTGGCGCTGCACGGTGTACCGGCCCCCGCCGCCTGGGCCGTGCTGGGTGCGGTCGCCCTGGCCGTCACGCTGGCGCTGTGGCGGGGGGTCGAATTGCAGCCCGCGGTGGTGTCCGGGGCACCGGCGGGCTTGTCCACGGCGGCGCCGGCAGGGGCGGCCGGCACCGGCCCTGTGCCGCGCGGCCCGCGCCCCTGGACCCTGGTGCTGTGTTACGGACTCTTCGGCTTCGGTTACATCGTGCCTGCCACCTTCCTGCCGGCCATGGCGCACCAACTGGTGGCCGATGCCCGTATCTACGGCCTGGTATGGCCGGTGTTCGGACTGGCTGCCGCCCTGTCGACCCTGGCCGCGGCACCGCTGATGCGCCGCAGTTCGCCGCGCGCGGTGTGGGCCGGGGCCCAGGCGGTCATGGCCGTGGGTGTGGCACTGCCGGTGCTGGTCCCCGGGCCGGTGGGCATCGCCCTGGCGTCGCTGGCGGTGGGTGGCACCTTCATGGTGGCCACCATGGCGGGCATTGCCGACGCGCGGGGCCTGGCCGGCGCACGGGCCGTGCCCCTGGTCGCCGCCATGACCGCCGCTTTCGCGGCTGGCCAGATCGCCGGGCCGCTGGCCGTCAGCGCCCTCACGCTGGCCGGCGGCCGCGTGGAGCAGGTGCTGCTGCTGGCGGCCGCCGTGCTGGCGGCCTCGGCGGCATGGCTGGGCCTGCTGGCACGCCGCCACCGATAAACCATCCTGACAACCAAGGAAAACCGCCATGACCGCAGCCACCACTGACACCCTGTCGGACCGCATGCCGCCGCTGGAACTCGCGCAGATGAACGACGCGCAGCGCAGCGCGGCCGAGGCCCTGACCGCCGGCCCGCGCGGCGGGGTATTCGGCCCCTTCGTGCCGCTGCTGCGCAGCCCGGCGCTGATGGACCGCCTCCAGCGGGTCGGCGAGTACCTGCGTTTCCAGAGCAGCGTGCCGGCCCGGCTCAATGAGTTCGCCATGATGGTGGTGTCGCGCGAGTGGACACAGCAGTTCGAATGGGCGGTGCACCGGCCGCTGGCTTTGAAGGCCGGGCTGGCGCCGGCCACGGCCGAGGCGCTGGCCCAAGGCCGGCGGCCCGACACCCTGGCCGCGGACGAGGCGGTGGTCTACGATTTCACCGACGAGCTGCTGCGCCGGCACGGCGTGTGCGACACCACCTATGCCCGGGCGCGGGAGCTGCTGGGCGAGCAGGGGGTGCTCGACTTGGTGGGCCTGCTCGGCTACTTCACCACCCTGTCGATGGTGATGAACGTCGCCCATACCCCGCGCGGCGCCGATGCGGCCTGTGCACCGCTGGACAGCTTCCCGTTCTGACCTGGCGTACGGGACGGACGGACGGGCGCCTTCAGCCCAGCGGTGCCAAGCCCAGCCGCTGGAGCAGCGCCCCGGCGGCTGCGGGCGCACGTTCCTTGGCGCCGTTGATGAAATAGACGAACACCTCGCGCGCCGCGGTGGGTGGGTCGGCCGGTTCCAGCTCCATGTGGTGCAGCCCGGCCGGCCGGCCGCCCTCGCTCCAGGTTCTTGCCGCTGCCGCCCAGCGGTCGAGCGCCGCAGGGGGGTAGCCGGTCGGCTCGTTTGCATCGGCCATCAGCAGCCGGGCGTAGACGAAGTCGGCCGTGGTGTCGGCGAAGGAGGGGAATTTCTCCGCATCGGTGAACACCGTGGCGCAGCGGTGTTTGCGCGCCAGGGCGAGGAAGGCCGTATCCATGAAGCTGGGGTGCCGCACCTCGAGCACATGCCGCAGGGGCTGCCCGTCGATGTGGTCGGGCAGCAGTTGCAGGAAGGCGCCGAAGTCCGCTGCATCGAAAGTCTTGGCCGGCGCGAACTGCCACAGGATCGGGCCCAGCCTGGGGCCGAGTTCGGCGATGCCGCTCGCCAGGAAACGGCCGATCGATTCCCCCGCCTCGGCCAGCACCCGCCGGTGGGTGCAGTAGCGCGAGGCTTTCAGCGAGAACAGGAAACCCTCGGGGGTTTCGTCGCGCCAACGGGCATAGGTGGCCGGTTTCTGCGAGCCGTAGAAGGTGCCGTTGATCTCGATGGCCGGCAGCTGGCGGCTGGCGTAGTGCAGCTCGCGGCTGTGTGGCAGTCCGGCGGGGTAGAAGCTGCCGCGCCAGGGCTCGAAGGTCCAGCCGCCGATGCCGGTGCGGATACGGTGTGTGTGCAAATCGGCCATGCCCCCACTCTAGCGGCACGGCGGCCGGCGGCGTACAGTCGAAAACCATTGCTCCGCACCTGCGTGCGCCCTGAGAGACCCGCCATGAACGCTCCCCTGCACCGTGAAATCCCGCCCGGCCTGCTCGATGCCGGCCGCCTCCAGTCCGAGATCGACGCCCGCTGGGACGGCGACATCGTGCGCCAGATCACCGAGTACATCGCCATTCCCGCCAAGTCGCCCGGCTTCGAGAAGGACTGGGCCACGCTGGGTTATATCGACACCGTGGTGCGCAACGCCGCCCAGTGGGTCGAGGCGCAGAAGGTCGAGGGCCTCACACTTGAGGTGGTGCGCCTGCCCGGCCGCACGCCGGTGATCTTCTTCGAGGTGGCGGCCTCGTCCGGAAAATCCGAAACACCCCGCACCGGCACCCAGACCGTGCTGATGTACGGCCACCTCGACAAGCAGCCCGAATTCACTGGCTGGCGCAGCGATCTCGGCCCCTGGACACCCAAGTACCAGGACGGCCTGCTCTACGGCCGCGGCGGCGCCGACGACGGCTACGCGGTCTACGCCGCCATCGCCGCGGTGCAGGCGGTCAAGAGCCAGGGCGCGGGCCACCCGCGTATCGTCGGCCTGGTCGAGACCTGCGAGGAGTCCGGCTCCTACGACCTGCTGCCCTATGTGGAGGCGCTGCGGCCGCGCCTGGGCGACGTGGGCCTGGTGGTCTGCCTCGACTCCGGCGCCGGCAACTACGACCAGCTCTGGCTCACCACCAGCCTGCGCGGCATGGCCGGCGGCACACTGCGGGTCGAGATCCTGACCGAGGGGGTGCATTCGGGCGACGCCTCGGGCCTGGTGCCCTCGTCCTTCCGTATCCTGCGCCACGTGCTCGACCGGCTGGAGGACAGCGCCACCGGCCGCCTGCTGCCCGCCAGCTTCCACTGCGAGGTGCCGGCCGAACGCATGGACCAGGCCCGGGTCACCGCCGCCATCCTGGGCGATGAACTCTACAAACGTTTCCCCTGGGCGCACTACGACTGCGGCGGCTCCACCCTGGTGGCCCTGCCGACCACCACCGACCCGGTCGAGGCCCTGCTCAACCGCACCTGGAAACCAACTCTCAGCGTCACCGGCGCCGAGGGTTTCCCGGCCATGAAGGATGCCGGCAACGTGCTGCGCCCCTTCACCGCCTTCAAGCTCAGCCTGCGCCTGCCGCCCCTGGTCGAGGCCGGCCGCGCGGTGCAGGAGCTCAAGAAATTGCTGGAAGACAACGCACCCTACCAGGCCAAGGTCACCTTCGAAGGCGGTGGCGGTGCCACCGGCTGGAACGCGCCGGCCACCGCACCCTGGTTCGGCCAGGCGCTGGATGTGGCCTCGCTGGCCCACTACGGCGCACCCTGCGGCTACATCGGGCAGGGCGGCACCATCCCGCTGATGAACCTGCTGTCGCAGGGCTTCCCCCAGGCGCAGATGATGGTCTGCGGCGTGCTGGGCCCGAAGAGCAATGCGCACGGGCCGAATGAATTCCTGCATGTGCCCTACGCCAAGAAGCTGACCGCCGCGGTGGCGGAAGTCATCGCCCGCATGCCCTGATTCCGGCCTGCGTGGGCCGGCCGCCGGCTTGGCACCGCCTGAAGCGGCGGCTACGATTGCAACAATGAAAAACATTTGTTGCGCCTGGTTGTTGGTGTGCGCCGCTGCAACGGCCCTGCCGGCGGCGGCGCAGGAGGAGCGCCCCACCCCCGAGGTGCTGCGCCTGCCCCTGTCCATCGGCGGCAGCCGCATCGAGGTGGTGACGCATGTCTACAAGCCGCCCGGCCCCGGGCCCTTCCCCCTGGTCATCTTCTCGCACGGCCGCGCGCCCCAGGCGGCAGACCGGGCCAAACAGTCCACCCCGGTACTGGCGGGCCATGCGCAGTACTGGATGAGGAAGGGCGTGGCGGTGGTCGCGCCGATCCGCCCGGGTTATGGCGACACCGGCGGCGAGGACCGGGAATATTCCAATTCGCGCTGGAAGAGGGGCACGCTGGAGTGCTACACCGACCCCGACTTCAACACCGTGGCCGAGCATGCACGCGAGACGGTGGTGGCCACCTACCGCTGGGCGCAGCAGCAACCCTGGGTGCGCAAGGACCGCATTCTGCTCGAAGGTCAGTCGGTCGGCGGCCTGACCACCGTCGCCGCGGCGGCGCTGAACCTGCCGGGTGTGGTCGGAGCGGTGAATTTTTCCGGCGGCGCCGGCGGCAATCCCGCAACCGCACCCGCGCACAGCTGCCGTCCCGACCGCTTGACGCAGGTCTACCGTGCCTACGGCACCCAGGTGCGGGTGCCTAGCCTGTGGCTCTATGCCGAGAACGACCAGTTCTGGGGCCCGGACGTGCCACGCGACTGGGTCAAGGCCTTCCAGGCCGGCGGCAGCGAGATGCAGTTCGTGCGTACCGGCCCCGTCGAAGGCTACGACGGCCACCAGTTGCTGGCCCGGGGCGGAAAGATGTGGGCACCGCCCCTGACCGCGTTCGCCAACAAGGTCGGCCTGCTGCGGCCCTGAGCACGGGCGGTGTTTTCCGGGTGCAGTGCAGAATCGCCCCATGAAAGTACCTTCCCGCCTGCAGCCCCTGGTCGATGAGGGCCTCATCGATACGGTGGTACGCCAGCTCATGAGCGGCAAGGAGGCCATGGTCTTCGTCGTGCGTTGCGGCGACGACACCCGCTGCGCCAAGATCTACAAGGAAGCCACCCAGCGCAGCTTCCGCCAGGCGGTCGACTACACCGAGAACCGCAAGGTCAAGAACACCCGCCAGGCCCGTGCCATGGCCAAGGGCACGAAGTTCGGCCGCCAGGCCCAGGAAGCCGCCTGGCAGAGTGCCGAGGTCGATGCGCTGTACCGCCTGGCCGATGCCGGCGTGCGGGTGCCGACGCCCTACAACTTCTGCGACGGTGTGCTGCTGATGGAGCTCGTCACCGACGAACACGGCGACGCGGCCCCGCGCCTGAACGACGTGGTGTTCACCCCCGAACAGGCGCTGGCCCACCATGCACGGCTGCTGGTGGAGGTGGTGCGTATGCTGGGCGCGGGCATCGTGCACGGCGATCTGTCCGAATTCAACATCCTGCTGGCGGCCGACGGGCCGGTCATCATCGACCTGCCGCAGGCGGTGGATGCCGCGGGCAACAACCATGCCCAGCGCATGCTGCTGCGCGACGTGGGCAACCTGCGGGCCTTCTTCGGGCAATTCGCGCCGGAGCTGCTGCGCACCGACTACGGCCCCGAGATCTGGGACCTGTACCAGCGCGGCATGCTCGACCCCGACACAGTCCTTACCGGGCGCTTCACCCGCAAGGAGGGTGCTGTGGACATGACCGGCGTGCTGCGCGAAATCGACGATGCACGCTCGGAAGAGGCGGCGCGCCTGGTGCGTATGCAGACGGCCCGCTGACGGCCAGGGGCTCACCGCGGGCCGCGGGGCTCATAGCGTCAGGCGCGCCAGGGCCGCCAGCGGCGCGGTCTCGGCGCGCAGCACCTGCGGCCCCAGGCGCAGCGGCACAAAACCCGCAGCCAGCGCCGCGTCTTCTTCCTCGGGGGCCAGGCCGCCCTCCGGGCCCGACAGGAAAGTGAATACCCTGTCCCCGGCACCCGCCGCGCCGGCCACCGGAGCGGTGCCCTCGCGCAGCGACAGCAGGCGGCGTTCGCCCACCGCCTCGCCGCTGCGCAGCCAGTCGGCCAGGGTGCGCACCGCCCCCACCGGAGGCACCCGGTTGCGCCCGCACTGTTCGCAGGCCGCGATGGCAATGGCCTGCCAATGGGCCGTCTTTTTGTCGGCGCGTTCGGCCGACAGGCGCAGCACGGTGCGGGCCATGGCCAGCGGCTGGATGCTGGCCGCACCGAGCTCGGTCGCCTTTTCCACCAGCCAGTCCATCCGTTCGTTGGCCGGCATGCCGACGGCCAGGTGCACGGCGCGCGGCGCTTCGCGTTCCACCGCGTCGTGGGCGCCGACTTCCACCGCCACCTCGCTGCGGCCCATCTGCCGCACCGTGGCCGCGTACTCGCCGCCCCGGCTGTCGAACAGCGTCAGGCTGTCACCGGGCTGGAAACGCAGCACCTGCACATGGCGCGCCGCGCCCGCGGGCAGGTTGAAGGTGGTGCCTGCCACGAGCGGCACCGGGCAGTAAAAACGGGGCATTGAAATCTAGACCCGACCGAAGGCGAAACCGGTGGCGGCCTGGGTGCCTTCGATCTTGTCCACCAGGCGCAGCAGCGGCCCCAGTTCGCGGTAGCGTGCGGCGGCCGAGCGGATGTACTGGATGAAGCGTGGCGTATCGGCCAGGTACTTCGGTTTGCCGTCGCGCAGCGTCAGCCGCGCGAAGATGCCGGCCACCTTCAGGTGGCGCTGCAGGCCCATCCATTCCACACCGCGGTAGAACTCGCCGAAATCCTCGCCCACCGGCAGGCCGGCCTTGCGCGCCGCCTCCCAGTAGCGCACTGTCACGTCGAGCACGAATTCCTCGTCCCAGCTCAGGAAGGCGTCGCGCATCAGGCTGGCGATGTCGTAGGTGATGGGGCCGTACACCGCGTCCTGGAAGTCGAGCACACCCAGGGGGCCGGACGGGGCCGCGTCGTTGACCATCAGGTTACGGGGCATGAAGTCGCGGTGGACATACACCTGGGGGGCAGCCAGGTTGCGTTTGACGATGGCATCGAAGGCCGTGGCCAGCGTCGCGGCGTCTTCGCCTTCCGGGACCACACCACGGTGCTGCGCCAGGTACCAGTCGGGAAACAGCTGCAGCTCGCGCCGCAGCAGGGCATCGCCGTATTCCGGCAGTAGACCCGGCCGGGAGGCCTTTTGCCAGGCCACCAGCGCCTCCACCGCCCGGCGGTACAGCGGCAGCGCGGCCTGCGCATCGGTGGGATCGAGCACCTCCAGCAGGGTCCGGCGGCCCAGGTCGTCGAGCAGCAGGAAGCCCTGGGCCTGGTCCCAGGCCAGGATACGCGGCACCCGCAGGCCGGCCTCGGCCAGCAGCCCGGCCACCTGCACGAAGGGCTGGCTGTCCTCCTTGTCGGGCGGCGCGTCCATGACGATGGCGCTGGCGCCCGACGCGGTATCGACGCGGAAGTAGCGGCGGAAGCTGGCGTCGGCCGACGCCGGACGCAGCGTGGCCGCCTGCAGGCCGTGGCCGGCGGCCACGCCGGCCAGCCAGGCGCCAAAGGCGGCTTCGCGCTGCGGATCGGCCCATTCGATGGCGGATGCCGGTGCGGCGGGAGCCGCGGAGGGAGAAGGGGGGTGGGTCATGGATAATCCATTCTACAAAGCTGCTCCCCGGAGCGGCGGGATACGGAGCGCACCGCCGGTGCCCGGTCTCTTTTCCGCCACCCTCGCCGATCGATGTCCCGACCGAAGCCTGTTTCGAAACGCCCGGCGCCCCTGCGACAGCCCGCGGCGGGACGCGATCGTCCCGGTGCGCGTACCCGGGTGGCCCTGCTGGTGGCCGCCATGCTGCAGGGTGCGCCGCTGTGGGCGCAGGTAGATCCCGCCGCCAGCGCCGCCCCGGCGGCTGTCGCGCCGGCGCCGGATGCCGCTGCGGCGTCCGACGCCCCGCTGCCGCTGCGGCGTTCCCCGCTGCTGCGCGACCTGATCAAGCCCGAAGAACGCAGCAGCCTGCCGAGCTTTACTTCCGGCGACCGCAACAACGGCCAGACCGACTACAACACGGTGATCGAGGGCAATGCCGAGCTGCGCCGGGGCGACCTGGTGATCCGCGGCGACCGCCTCGAATACACCCAGCCCGACGATCTGGCCAAGGTGCTGGGCAATGCCTATATCAACCGCGCGGGTGACATCTTCGCCGGGCCGCGGCTGGAACTGTACGTCGACGCGATGCAGGGCTACTTCGAGCGGCCACGCTACCGGTTCCTGGTGAACAACGCCTATGGCGAGGCCTCGCGCATCGATTTCGTGGACGACGAGCACATGGTCCTCCACGACGTCACCTACACCACCTGCCAGCGCCGGCCGGGCCCGAGCTGGATGCCGGACTGGGTGATCACGGCCAAGTCCATCAACGTCGACCAGGGCGACGAGTCCGGCGAGGCGCACGATGCGGTGTTCCAGTTCAAGGGCCTGAAGACGCCGGCCTTCCCCACCGTGGGTTTTCCGCTCACCGATGCCCGCCAGTCGGGCCTGCTGCCGCCGCTGGCCGGCATCAACAACATCGGCGGCGCGGAAGTCATGCTGCCGTACTACTGGAACATCGCGCCCAACCGCGATGCCACTTTCTACCCGACGTTTCAGAGCAAGCGCGGCGTGGACCTGGCCGGCGAGTTCCGCTACCTCGAGGACGGCTACCGCGGCCAGGTGCGGGGCAACTTCATGCCCGCCGACAAGCTGCGCGACGGCGACAACCGCTGGGGCATCGCTGCGCAGCACAACGGCAGCCTCGACACCGGCCTGCCGGGCCTCGGCAACATCGGCACCAGCCTGAGCGTCAACCGCGTCAGCGACGACAACTACTGGCGCGATTTTCCGCGCACCAGTACCTCGCTGACCCAGCGCCTGCTGCCGACCGATCTCAACTTCACCTGGGCCAAGGGCGATTTCTACGTCAACGCCCGCGCCCTCAAGTGGCAGGTGCTGCAGGACGTCACTGCGCCCATCGTGCCGCCGTACGACCGGCTGCCGCAGGTGGTCGGGCGTTATTCCAAGCTCGACTACAACGGCTTCGACTTCTCGGTCGATACCGACTACACGCAGTTCCAGGCCAACGAGGCCCTGACCCTGCAACCCAACGCCCGCCGCGCCTTCGTGCTGGGGCAGATCAGCCGGCCCTGGCTCGCGCCGGGCTGGTTCATCACGCCCAAGGTGCAACTGCACGCCACACGCTACGATTTTGACTATGCGTTGACCGCCAACAACCAGGTGTCGGCCACCCGCACGGTGCCGACCTTCAGCCTGGACAGCGGGCTGGTGTACGAACGCGATGCCGAACTGTTCGGCCGCAAGCTGATCCAGACGCTGGAGCCGCGTGCCTTCTACGTGCGTACGCCTTACCGCGACCAGAGTTACCTGCCCAACTACGACACCGCGCGCAGCGACTTCAACTTCGCCTCGATCTACACCGAGAACGCCTTTGTCGGCAACGACCGCATCTCCGACAACAACCTGCTGACACTCGGCCTCACCACCCGCCTGATCGACGCCACCACGGGCGCGGAGGCCGCGCGTTTCGGCATCGCCCAGCGCCTGCGTTTCCAGGACCAGCGGGTGATACTGCCGGGCGAGACGGTCACCACCGACCGGCTGAGCGACATCCTGGTGGGTGCCGCCATCAACTGGACGCCGATGTGGGCCTTCAATTCCACCGTCCAGTACAACCCCAAGACCAGCCAGTCCATCGCCTCGAGCGTCGGTGCCCGCTACAACCCCAGTACCTACCGCGTCATCAGCGCCGCCTACCGCAACCAGAAAGCCACCAGCACTCTGCTGGTACCCACCCGGCTGATGGACGTCGGCTGGCAATGGCCCATCAACGACCTGTGGGGCGACCGGGGCCAGGACCTGGGGCCCGGCCGGGGCCAGGGGCCCGGCCGCTTCTACAGCGTGGGCCGCGTCAACTACGACATGCTGGCCAGCAAGATCGTCGACGCGGTGGCCGGCATCGAATACGAAGGTGACTGCTGGGTCGGCCGGGTGGTGTTCGAGCGCTTGCAAAGCAGCACCACCACGGCGACCAAACGCCTGCTGTTCCAGATCGAGTTCTTCGGTTTCTCGCGCGTCGGCTCCAGCCCCCTCGCGGTGCTCAAGCAGAACATTCCGCGCTACCAGTACCTGCACGAGCAGGTGACCTCGCCGAGCCGGTTCAGCAACTACGACTGATGATGGTGAACCGCATGCGGCTGCAACTCCTTTCTTCCGGACGAGTCTCAACAACATGATGAAGAAACCCGCCCTTTCCCCGCGCTCCCCGCGCTTCCTGCCCCTGGCCCTCGCGGGCCTTGCCGTGCTGTCCGCCGCCGGTGTTTCCGCGCAAGGCCTGCGATTCTCGGGCGGCGCGCTCGGCGGCGGCAGCAAGGTCTTCGGGACCGCGCCCACGGTACCGGCCATCGATGCCGGCACCGGGGTGCAGCAGGCCGATTTCATCGTGGCTGTCGTCAACTCCGAACCGATCACCAACAGCGAAGTGCGCCTGCGCACCGATCGCGCGATCCAGCAGCTGACGCAGCAGAACATCAACCTGCCGCCGCGCGACCAGCTGGTCAAGCAGGTGCTCGAACGCATCATCAACGAAAAGGCCCAGCTGCAGCTGGCGCGCGAAAACGGCATCAAGGTCGACGACTCGTCGGTCGACCAGGCCGAGCAGAACGTGGCGCGGCAGAACGACATCGATGTGCCCGAGCTGCGCCGCCGGCTGGCCTCCGACGGTATCCAGCTCAACCGTTTCCGCGACGACCTGCGCAACCAGCTGCTGCTGCTGCGCCTGCGCCAGCAGGATGTGGAAGCGCGTGTGCGGGTGAGCGATGCGGACGTGGACCAGTACATCCGCGACCAGCAGAGCAGTACGGAAACCGCGGCGATGCAGATCAACCTGGCCCACATCCTGGTGCAGGTGCCCGAGGGTGCGACCCCCCAGCAGATCGCCCCCCTGC
The DNA here is from genome assembly GCA_040390235.1 of Pseudomonadota bacterium. Taxonomy (GTDB): domain Bacteria; phylum Pseudomonadota; class Gammaproteobacteria; order Burkholderiales; family Burkholderiaceae_C; genus Xylophilus. The sequence continues at coordinate 52,292 of JAZJYT010000065.1, forward strand.
AGCAGAAAGCCCAGCAGGTGGCCGACCGTGCCCGTGCCGGCGAGGACTTCGCCACCCTGGCACGCGAGAATTCCGACGCGCCCGAAGGGCGCAGCGCCGGCGGCCTGCTGGGCCTGCGCCCGGCCGACCGCTATCCGCAGCTGTTCGTCGATGCCGTGGCCGACCAGCAGGCGGGCGCCATCGTCGGCCCGCTGCGTTCATCGGCCGGCTTCCATGTGCTGAAGGTGGTCGAAAAAGTGCAGGGCGGCACCAGCGGCACCAGCGTGCTGCAAAGCCACGCCCGGCACATCCTGCTGCGCACCGGCCCGCAGCTCAGCGAAGCCGCCGCCATCGCCCAGCTGGCCGACTACAAACGCCGGGTGCAGAGCGGCCAGGCCGACTTCGGCGCGCTGGCCAAGGAACATTCGCAGGACGGCAGCGCCAAGGCCGGCGGCGACCTGGGCTGGTCCAACCCCGGCAGCTTCGTGCCCGAATTCGAGGAGGTGATGGACCGCCTCGCCCCCAACGAAATCAGCGAACCGTTCGTGTCGCGTTTCGGGGTCCACCTGATCCAGGTCATGGAGCGGCGCCCCCATACCCTGAGCGTGCGCGAGCAGCGCGACATGGCACGCGCCGCCGCCCGCGAGAAGAAGCTCGACGAGGCCGTCGCCACCTGGGCGCAGGAAACGCGTGGAAGAGCCTACGTGGAGTACCGTGAGCCGCCGCAGTAATTGGCTACCCCCCAGGCTACGCACTTCGTGTCTTCGCCAACCCCCCTGAAAGGGGGGCGGGCCGGCCGCTTCGGGCGGCCGTGCGCGGCGGCTCCGCGCTACCCCACCCGCCCGGACAAGGATCGGACATGAAACATATCGCGCGCAAACGGTTCGGGCAGCATTTCCTATCGGACGGCGGCATCATCGAGGCCATCGTGGCGGCGATCGATCCGCGGCCGGGGCAGGCCATGGTCGAGATCGGGCCGGGGCTGGCTGCGCTGACGCAGCCACTGGTGGAGCGGCTGGGCCGGCTGTCGGTGATCGAGCTGGACCGCGACCTGGCGCTGCGGTTGCGCCTGCATACGCAGCTGGACGTCACCGAATCCGACGTGCTGAAGGTGGACTTCGCGGCCCTGGCGGCCCGGCTGGGTGCGCCGAAGCTGCGGGTGGTGGGCAACCTGCCCTACAACATCTCCACGCCCATTTTGTTCCACCTGCTCGGCTACGTCGACGTGGTGGAAGACCAGCACTTCATGCTGCAGAAGGAAGTCATCGACCGCATGGTGGCCAAACCCGCCACCTCGGACTACAGCCGCCTATCGGTCATGCTGCAGTGGCGCTACGCCATGGAGGACGTGCTCTTCGTCCCCCCCGAAAGCTTCGACCCGCCCCCGCGCGTGGACAGTGCCGTGGTGCGCATGGTGCCCCTGGCTGATCCACCCAAGGTAGACCCGAAACGCCTGTCGGCCCTGGTCCAGGCCGCCTTCAGCCAGCGCCGCAAACTCATGCGCCACTCCCTCGGCCCCTGGTTGGAACAGCAGGGTTTCACCGGCACCTTCAACCTCCAGCGCCGCGCCGAGGAAGTGCCGGTAGACGAGTACGTGGCCCTGACCATGGCCTTGCCCCCCAAGCCGACCCTCTGAACAAAGGCCGCGCCCAAAGAAAAACCCGCCAAAGGCGGGTTTTTTGTTCCAGGGGCCCCGGTGATCCGGCTTTGCCGGGCACATGGGGCCGCCCCCAAGGGGGTAGGCGAAGCGAAGCGCAGCCTGGGGGGTTGGCTCTACAGCGGCCTTTAGGCCGCAGAGAGCCAATATCCTGCGTTAAACGGACTGCTCATACGCAAAGCCAACGGCGACACGTCCACGAGTTTGTCCGTCGGCATCTTTTCTGCCGGTTCCGTACTGCTACCGCTGTCGAGCGCGATGCCGCTGACGGCCTCGGTGCTGGCGGTGGAAGCCCCGTTCGCCCGTTCTGCTTGGCTGGTGGATGCAGAACGGGCTACAGAAAAGAATAGAAGCAGCGGAAGGGGATCTTGCGGTCCCCCCAGAAGTCGGACGCGTCGCGGAAGATGTCGAGCAGCTGCTCGCGCGCCTCCTTGTCGAACTTGGCGTGCGCCGGGATCTGCTCCAGCACCACGATGAAGCCGGGCTGGGGCCCCGACTTGTGCAACGGGTCGGTCATGCAGTCGTACAGCGCGTCGAAGTTCTTGCCGAAATGCGACGGGAAGGTGAACTGTGCGGCGATCATGTCGAGCACATCCTGCTTGGACTGTGCCTCGGCCAGGTTCGCGTACAGGAAATGCTGGCCCAGGGCCTGCGCGGCTTCCTGCAGCTCGGGCACGCGGAAAGCGCGGATCGACTGCACGATGTTGCTGCGCACGCCGCGCAGCAGGGGTGCGTCGGCGGCATCTTTACCACGAAGTGGCGTATCCATCTCCGTTGCTCTTTCTCTATCTAAGGTCCAAGAATCCAAAATAGCCGGGGAAGCCGTGGGGCCGCCTGCCGTATCCGTCTTGCTCTGCGCCAGGAAATTCATTCTCGGATCTCCTTGAAGCTCGCGTAATGGTCGTCGGTGTAGTAACAACGGTCCGGTGTACGAGGTACACCGCCGCACACAATGCGCTGGGCGCCCCGTCCGCCGGACCGGCTTCCCCTGCGCGGCGCCGCCACCGTGTACTCGTGGTAATAACCGCGGGCACGCGATGGCAGGAGCCGTTCGCGATTGCCGAACACCACACCGTCCTTTTCATAAGGAAAGGGTCCGCCCAAGCGGATCAACCGGTAGGTTTCACGCCCTTCGGGCGGAAGTTCGACGCTGGAGATGGTTTTCGGAGAATCCTGCGAAGACGGCTCAAAGGCCGGCCTCCGGGCTTGTACCGGCGCCGCTGCGAACACCGCCAGCAGCACGAGCACAACACCCGTGCGGACTGCCGCTGCTGCCGTGGGGAGCACCCCGCGAGCCGAAGCTCCCGGAAGCGGCGCGCCCCGCGCCATTTTTCGCAACATGCAAAAACACCTTTCGGAAATTTCGGCAAACTGCCCGGCACATCCGGGTTAACCCCGAAATTTCAATCCGCTAGTGTGACGGAAAGCCGCCTCCGGCGCAAGTATCAGCTTGCGTCAGAAGCGCTGTTGCGGTGCGCATGGCACCATGAGCGAGCGCTTGGTTGTAAGCGCTCGCTCTGCGTGAATGTCAAGCCTGGCGCGAGGCGTTGGCGTCCGCGACGGTGAGCGCCGTCATGTTGACAATACGCCGCACGGTGGCGCTGGCCGTCAGGATGTGCACCGGCTGTGCCGCGCCCAGCAGCACCGGGCCGATGGCGATATTGCCGCCGGCCGCGGTCTTCAGCAGGTTGTAGGCGATATTGGCGGCGTCGATATTGGGCATCACCAGCAGGTTGGCGTCGCCGGTCAGGCTGCTGTGCGGCATGACCTGGGCCCGCTGTGCGCCGTCGAGCGCCATGTCGCCGTGCATCTCGCCGTCGACCTCCAGCCAGGGTGCCTGGATACGCAGCAGGTCCAGGGTGTCGCGCATCTTGATGGCACTGGGCTGGTTGCTGCTGCCGAAGTTGGAGTGGCTCAGCAGGGCCGCCTTGGGCTTGAAGCCGAAGCGCAGCATCTCTTCGGCCGCCATGATGGTGATCTCGGCGAGTTGCTCGGCCGTCGGGTCGTAGTTGACGTGGGTGTCTACCAGGAACACCTGGCGCTCGGGCAGCAGCAGGCCGTTCATGCAGGCGTAGGTGTTCACGCCCGCACGTTTGCCGATGACCTGGTCGATGTAGTGCAGGTGCATGGCCGTCGTGCCCCAGGTGCCGCAGATCATGCCGTCGGCCTCGCCCTTGTGCACCAGCATCGCGCCGATCAGCGCCAGCCGGCGGCGCAACTCGATCTTGGCGATCTGCACCGTCACACCCTTGCGTTCGGTCATGCGGTGGTAGGTCTGCCAGAAATCGCGGTAGCGGTGGTCCTGCTCGACGTTGACGATGTCGTAGTCGCGCCCTTCCTGCAGCCGCAGGCCGAAGGTCTCGATGCGCTGGGCGATGACGGCGGGACGTCCGATCAGGGTCGGGCGGGCCAGGTTCTCGTCGACCACGATCTGCGCAGCGCGCAGCACCCGCTCTTCCTCGCCTTCGGCGTAGGCCACACGTTTCTTCACCGCAGCCTTGGCCGCGGCAAAGATCGGCTTCATGGTGGTGCCCGAGGCATAGACGAAGTTCTGCAGGCTGTCGCGGTAGGCGTCCATGTCCTTGATCGGGCGCAGCGCCACGCCGCTGTCGGCGGCGGCCTGGGCCACCGCCGGTGCGATCTTGATCATCAGCCGCGGGTCGAAGGGCTTGGGGATCAGGTAGTCCTTGCCGAAGGCCAGCGGTTCGCCCGCATAGGCGGCGGCCACCACCTCGCTCTGCTCGGCCTGCGCCAGCTCGGCGATGGCGTGCACCGCGGCGATCTCCATCTCGTCGTTGATGGTGGTCGCACCCGAGTCCAGCGCGCCGCGGAAGATGTAGGGGAAACACAGGACGTTGTTGACCTGGTTCGGGTAGTCGGTGCGGCCGGTGGCCATGACCACGTCGCCGCGCACCGCGTGGGCGTCTTCCGGGGTGATTTCGGAGTTGGGGTTGGCCAGCGCGAAGATGATCGGGTTGGCCGCCATCTTGGCCACCATGGCCTGCTTGAGCACGCCGCCGGCCGACAGGCCCAGGAACACGTCGGCGCCCTCGATCACGTCGCCCAGCGTGCGGGCGTCGGTCTTCTGGGCGAACTGGATCTTGTCCTCGTCCATCAGCTCGGTGCGGCCTTCGTAGACCACGCCTACGATGTCGGTGACGAAGATGTTTTCCTGCTTCAGGCCGATCTTGATCAGCAGCTTCAGGCAGGCCAGCGCTGCGGCACCGGCGCCGGAGGTGACCAGCTTGACGGCGCCGATGTCCTTGCCCACCACCTTCAGCGCATTGACCATGCCGGCCGCCACGGTAATGGCGGTGCCGTGCTGGTCGTCGTGGAAGACCGGGATCTTCATGCGCTTGCGCAGCTCACGCTCGACGTAGAAGCAGTCGGGTGCCTTGATGTCTTCCAGGTTGATGGCGCCGAAGGTCGGCTCCAGTGCGGCGATGACCTCGACCAGCTTCTCCGGGTCGTTCTGGTCGATCTCGATGTCGAACACGTCGATGCCGGCGAACTTCTTGAACAGGACCGCCTTGCCTTCCATCACCGGCTTGGACGCCAGCGGGCCGATGTTGCCCAGGCCCAGCACCGCGGTGCCGTTGGAGATCACCGCCACCAGGTTGCCACGCGCCGTGTATTTGTAGGCGCAGTTGGGGTCCTTGACGATTTCCTCGCAGGGCGCGGCTACACCGGGGGTGTAGGCCAGCGCCAGGTCGCGCTGGTTCACCAGCTGCTTGGTGGCGGCGATCGCGACCTTGCCCGGCTTGGGAAACTCGTGGTACTTGAGCGCGGCGCGGCGCAGCTCGGCGCGGCGTTCCTCGGTGTTGGACGAAGGGGGGGTCGGGGGCATTCGGGCGTCTCCAGGTCGGAACTGCTGCGTCATGCGGGGGCCGCGCTTGGCGGCGGCCATCGATTCCCGCAGGGGAGCGGAATTGTAGACCCGGCTTCCTGCCCTCCCGGCGGCATTTGCCCCTTGTCGGGGTCAGGACTGTCGTAACTTTGGGGCGGGTATCATCCGCCGCACCACCCACCTCCCGCAGGAAGGACGCGCCATGGCACTGATGGATTTCATCAAGAAACAGTTCATCGACATCCTGCAATGGACGGAGGCCGACGACGGCACCCTGGCCTGGCGCTACCCCATGCGGGACATGGAAATCCAGAACGGTGCCTCCCTCACCGTGCGCGAATCGCAGCTGGCGCTGTTCGTCAACGAGGGCAAGGCGGCCGACGTGTTCGCGCCGGGCATGTACAAGCTGACGACGCAGACGCTGCCGGTCCTCACCTACCTGAAGAACTGGGACAAGCTCTTCGAGTCGCCCTTCAAGAGCGACCTGTATTTCTTCAGCACCCGCCAGCAGGTCGACCAGAAGTGGGGCACGCCCCAGCCGATCACCATCCGCGACAAGGACTTCGGCGCGGTGCGCCTGCGCGCCTTCGGCAACTTCAGCTTCCGCATCGCCGACGCCAGGCTGTTCCACACCGAAATCTCGGGCACCCGGGCTGAATACACCACGGCCGACCTCGACGGCCAGCTGCGCGGCCTGGTGCTGCAGAACATCAGCACCGCCATCGCCGCCAGCGGCGTGCCTTTCCTCGACCTGGCGGCCAACCAGATGGCCTTCGCCCAGGCGCTCACCACGCAGCTGCAACCCGAGTTCGCCAAGATCGGCCTGCAGCTCGACGGCATGACGGTGCAGAACGTATCGCTGCCCGAGGAGCTGCAGAAGGTCATGGACCAGAAGATCGGCATGGGTATGGTCGGCAACGACATGGGCAAGTTCATGCAGTACCAGACGGCGCAGGCCATCCCCGGCATGGTCCAGGGCGGTGGCGGCAGCGGTATCGCCGGCGATGCCATGGGCCTGGGGGCCGGCGTGGCCCTGGGCCAGGTGCTGGCGCAGAACCTGGCCCAGGGCCTGCAGGGCGGCACTGCCGCAGCGGGCGCCGCGGCAGCCGCTGTGGCGGGTGTGCGACCGGAAGACGTCATGGCCACGCTGGAAAAGCTCGGCGAGCTCAAGGCCAAGGGCATCCTGACCCAGGAAGAGTTCGACGCCAAGAAGGCAGAGCTGCTGAAGAAGCTCGTCTAGTCCCGCTCCCTTGGCCACCGCCGCTCCCCAGCGCGTCTACCGCGCGCCCTGCCCGGGGTGCGGCGCACCCGTCGATTTCCGCAGCGCGCAGTCCACCCATGCGGTGTGCAGCTTCTGCCACAGCACGGTGGTGCGCAGCGGCGAAACCCTGCAGCGCATCGGCCGCATGGCCGAGCTGTTCCAGGACTACAGCCCGCTGCAGCTGATGGCCGCGGGCCGCTGGGGCGCCCACGGCTTCACCATCGTCGGCCGGCTGCAGTACAAGTCTGCCGAAGGCGTGTGGAGCGAATGGCACGCGGCGCTCGACGACGGCACCTCGGCCTTCCTGGCCGAGGACAACGGCAGCTACGTGTTCGCCCGCGAAATGGCGCTGCCCATCGCCGTGCCGCCGGCCGATGCGCTGCGGGTGGGCGCTGCCACCGCCATCGACGGCAAGAGCTACAGCGTCGCTTTCCGCGGCGCGGTGACCCTGCTGGCCGCCGAGGGCGAGCTGGCGCACTTCCGCGAAACCGGCCTGCCCTTCGAACTGGCCGAGCTGCGCAGCGAGGACGGCTTCGTGCTGAGCCTGGAGTACGACAGCGTGCCGCCGGCCGTCTCGCGCGGCGAACCGGTGGCGCTGGAGGCACTGCAGCTCACCGGCCTGCGCGAGGCATCTGAAAAGGACGAGGCGGCCCGGCAATTCAGCTGTCCGAATTGTGGCGCGCCGGTCGAGGTCCGGCTGGCCGACAGCAAGACCATCACCTGCCCGAGCTGCCACAGCATCATCGACCTGAGCGCGGGCATCGGCGGCGAACTGCGGCATGCGCTGCAGGACGATCCGGTGCAGCCGCTGATCCCGCTGGGCAGCACCGGCACGCTGCAGGGCACGGCCTGGCAGATCGTGGGTTTCCAGCACCGTCTGGGGCAGGAGCCGGACGACGACGAACGTTTCGGCTGGAGCGAATACCTGCTCTACAACCGGCAGAAGGGTTTCAGCTTCCTGGTCGATGCCACCGACGGCTGGAGCCTCGTCAAGCCCGCCACCGGCGCGCCCAAGGCCAAGGACGGCGATGACAAGGTCAGCTATCTCGGCACCACCTACAAGCTGGAAAGCCGCTACCGGGCCGAAACCATCTATGTGGCCGGCGAGTTCTACTGGCCGGTGGCGCGCGGCGACCTCACCAACAATGCTGACTACGACAGCGGCCGCAGCCTGCTGTCGCGCGAAAGCAGCCGCAACGAGGTCACCTGGTCGATCGGCAGCCGCATCGACAGCGCCGCGGTGGCCGCGGCCTTCCCGCTGCCCGACGACAAGAAGAACCTGCTCAAACGCAGCGACGCCAAACCCACGTCGGGCATCGGCTGCACCGCGGTGGTCGTCATCCTGGTCATACTCATCATCCTGGTGCTGCTGCTGTCGCGCTGCAGCGCCTGCGATCCCACGCGCCAGAACTGCGGTTCGTCGAGTTCGAGCTCCCGCACCTCGGGCGGTTCGTGGGGCGGCGCTTCCAGTGGGGGAGGGCACAAATGACGCCGTCCTGCCCCTCCTTCCATCCATCCCCGGCGACAGCCTGACAACGGAGGTTCTTCCCATGGAACTCGAATGGTTCAAACCCGCCGCCTTCATCGGCTCCATCGTCTTCGCCATCATCGGCGTGCTGGTGTTCTGGGTGGCGTTCATCATCATCGACAAGATCACGCCCTACGACCTGTGGGCCGAGATCGTCGAGAAGCAGAACCGCGCGCTCGGCATGGTGGTGGCCGCCATGTGCCTGGGCATCTCCATCATCGTCGCCGCGGCGATCCACGGCTAGCTTGCCGCCCAGGTTGACGTCTCCCGCCGTTTCCCCGCCGCCGCGGCCGGTCCGGGTCGCGCTGCTGGCCAGCGTTTTTGTCATCGCCGCCTGCGGCCTGCTCTATGAGCTGGCGGCGGGCACCCTCGCGTCCTACCTGCTGGGCGACTCGGTCCTGCAGTTCTCCACCGTCATCGGTGCCTATTTGTTCGCCATGGGCATTGGTTCGTGGCTGTCGCGTTTCATCGACCGGCAGTTGCCGGCGCATTTCCTGCGTATCGAACTGCTGGTGGCGCTGGTCGGCGGCAGCCTGCCGGCCGTGCTGTTCCTGGCCAGCGGCTGGTTGCCCGGGGCCTTCCACTTCCTGCTCTACGCCCTGGTGGTGGCGGTGGGGGTGCTGGTGGGGCTGGAGATCCCGCTGGTCATGCGTATCCTCCAGCGCGACGTGGTGCTCAAGGACCTGGTGTCGCAGGTGCTCACCTTCGACTACCTGGGCGCGTTGGCGGTGTCGCTGGCCTTCCCGCTGCTGCTGGTGCCGCACCTGGGACTGGTGCGCACGGGCCTGCTGTTCGGCCTGCTGAATGCCGCGGTCGCGGTATGGGCGCTGTGGCTGTTCCGCCATGAGCTGCGGCAGTGGCGCCCGCATGCCGTGGCCTGTGGCCTGACCCTGGCTGCGCTGGCGGCGGCCTTTGCCGGCGCCGAGCGCATCACCACCCTGGCCGAGGACCGGTTCTACCAGGACCGGGTGGTGTTCGCCGCCACCTCGCCCTACCAGCGCATCGTCGTCACCAACGGGCGCGGCGGCCACCGCCTGTTCCTCAACGGCAACCTGCAGTTCGCTGAACGCGACGAGTACCGCTACCACGAGGCCCTGGTGCACCCGGCCATGGCGGCGCAGGGCGCGCCGAAAAGAATAGCCGTGCTCGGCGGCGGCGACGGCATGGCGGTGCGCGAGATCCTCAAGTACCCCTCGGTGGAAAGCATCACCCTGGTCGAGCTCGATGCCAACATGACACGGCTTTTCACCCACGACGCATCGCTGGTGAAACTCAACGGCGGCTCGCTGTCCTCGCCCAAGGTGCACATCGTCAACACCGACGCCTTCGCCTGGCTGCAGGCCGGCGGGGACACTTTCGACGTCATCGTGGTGGATTTCCCCGACCCCACCAACTTCGCCATCGGCAAGCTCTATACCGAAAGCTTCTACGGCCTGCTGGCCCAGCGCCTGTCGGCCAGCGGTTATGCCGTCATCCAGACCACCTCGCCGCTGGTGGCGCGCCAGAGCTTCTGGACCGTGGTGCAGACGGTGGAGTCCACCGGCCTCACCGCCACGCCCTACCACGCCCATGTGCCGAGCTTCGGCGAATGGGGTTACGTGCTGGCCAGCCGGCGCCCCTGGCGTTTGCCCACCGGCTTGCCCGCCGGCCTGCGTTTCCTCGACGCGCAGGACCTGCCGCTGATGTTCAATTTCCCGCTCGACATGGCGCGTGTGCCAGCCGAAGTCAACCGCCTGTCCAACCAGGTGCTGGTGCAGACCTACGGGCAGGAGTGGGGCAAGGTCGAGCTGCAGACCCGGGGCCCATGAAACGCCGCCAGGCCCTGCAAGTGCTGCCCTGGCCGGCCCTGGCGCTGGCCGGCTGCGATGGCGCGCGGCCGGAGGCCACCGGTGGCTTCGTCGGCCAGTCGGTCGAGCGCGGCCATATGCTGCGCCAGCCGCAGGCCTGGCCCGGACCCGCCGTGGTGCGCCGCACGGGGGTCGTCATCGCCGGCGGGGGCATCGCCGGACTGGCCGCGGCGCGCGCCCTGCGCCAGCGCGGCGTGGACGACTTCATGCTGTTCGAACTGGAAGACGAAGCCGGCGGCAACAGCCGCGGTGGCAGCGTCGGCGGCATCGCCTGCCCCCTGGGGGCCCACTACCTGCCGGTGCCGGGCGACGACGTGCCCGAGGTGCAGCACCTGCTGGAGGAACTGGGCCTGCGCCGGCGTGTGGCCGGCCGCTGGGAGTACGACGAGCTGCACCTGTGCCACAGCCCGCAGGAGCGCCTCTTCTTCCGTGGCGCCTGGCAGGACGGCCTGCTGCCGACCGACGGGGTCGGTGCCGCCACCCTGGCCGAATACCGGCGCTTTGCGACACAGCTCGAAGCGCTGCGGCGGTCCGAGAAGTTCGCCATTCCCGTGGCCCGTTCGGCCTTCGGTCCGGCGCAGTTGCAGCTCGATGCCCTCAGCTTCGCCGCATGGCTCGACCGCGAGGGCTATGGCGATGCGCAACTGCGCTGGTACCTCGGCTACTGCTGCCGCGACGACTATGGCGCGGGCCTGGCCCAGGTATCGGCCTGGGCCGGCATCCACTATTTCGCCAGCCGCCATGGCTTCCATGCGCCGGGCGACGCGGAGGCCGAGCGTGAACCGGTGCTGACCTGGCCCGAGGGCAATGCCTTCCTGGCACGGGCGCTGGCCGCACCGCTGGGCCAGCGCCTCCGCGCGGGCCGCACCGTGCTGCGTATCGCCGACCAGCGCGGCGGTGTGGAGGTCGACGTCTACGACCACGCCCAACGGCAGGTCGAGCGCTGGACGGCCGCGGCCTGCATCGTCGCCCTGCCGCTGCATGTGGCCGTGCACGTGGTGGAGAGCCCGCCGGAGCTGCTGCGGCAGGCCGCGGCGGCCACGCAGCATGCCCCCTGGCTGGTGGCCAATGTGCGCATCGACGCCCCACTGGCCGACCGCCCCGGCCCTGCACCCGCCTGGGACAACGTGCTGTACGGCACCGCCGGCCTCGGCTACGTGGACGCGCGCCACCAGTCGCTGGACCCGCGGCCCGGCCCGACCGTGCTCAGCTGGTACCGGCCGCTGGGCGGCATCGAAGGCGCGCGCCAGCAACTGCTGGACCGGCCCTGGACCGCGTGGCGCGACGAGCTGCTGGCCGAACTCGCGGTGCCGCACCCCGACCTGCCCGCTGCCGTGCGGCGTATCGAGATCGCCCGTTATGGCCACGCCATGGCCATGCCGGTGCCCGGGACCCTGCAACGGGTCAGCCGCTGGGGCCCCGCACCTGCGGCGGGACGACTGGCCTTCGCCCATAGCGACTGGTCGGGCTATTCCGTCTTCGAAGAGGCCTTCGTACGGGGCCGCCAGGCCGCCGCGGCTGTCCGTATCTAAGCCCTTGCGGCCTGCGCCCACTGCCGCAGCACGTGCGCGGTGTGTTCGTCGGACGGAAAAAACGATTCCACCGCCAGCTCCTGCAGTGTCACGTCCACCGGCGAGCCGAACACGGTGGTGGTGCTGATGAAGGCCAGCGTGCCGGCCGCGCTGTGCAGGCGCAGCGGCACCACCACGCCGGGGTGCTCGCCGGCCTCGGGCGCGGCGGCTGCGTCGCCGCCGGGGTAGGCGCGCAGTTCGTCGAGCAGGGCGACCAGCACCGGGTCGCCGGTGGCGCCGATCTGCTGGCGCAGGCGCTCGAACAGGTGGCCGCGCCACTGCGCCAGGTTGGCGATGCGCGGCGCCAGACCCCGGGGGTGCAGGCTCAGCCGCAGCACGTTGACGGGGCCTTGCAGCAGCGCCGCGTCCTGCACGCCCTCCAGCAGCCGGGGCAGCACGCGGTTGGCCGCCACCATGTGCCAGTGCCGGTCCACCGCCAGGGCGGGAAAGGGCTCGTGGCCGCGCAGCACCAGCTCCACCGCCTGCCGCGCCGCGGCCAGGGCCGGGTCGTCCAGCGGCCGTTCGCGGTACAGCGGTGCGTAGCCGGCGGCCATCAGCAGCACGTTGCGTTCGCGCAGCGGCACCTCCAGCCGGTCGGCCAGGCGCAGCACCATTTCGCGGCTGGGTTCGGCCCGGCCGGTTTCCACATAACTCAGGTGGCGGGTCGACACCTCGGCCTCCTGCGCCAGCGCCAGCTGGCTCAGCCGGCGGTGCTGGCGCCAGTGGCGCAGGTGCTCGCCAAAACCCTCGCGGCGGGTCGGTGGGCGGGACGTTTCGGGGACGGTGGTCGCGTGCATGGCCGGATGGTGCCCTCAGCCGGCCAGGTAGTCCAGGAAACCCGTCACCTGCCGCAGCCGGCCGGCGCCGTCGAGCACGGCCATGTCGGTGCCGCGCGCCACCGGCGCCGCATCGGGCAGCGCCAGCGCCCACGAGAAACGCAGCACGCCGTGGTGGGCGTCGGGCGTGCCTTCCAGCGCGAAACGGCAGCCGGCAAAACGCTGCTGCACACCGGCGATCAACGCGGCGATGCCGTCGTGGCCCTGGCCCTCCATCATCGGGTCCTGGTAGGACACGTCGGGGGCGAAAGTGGCGTTGACCAGGGCCGCGCGGCGGGTGGCGTCGGCCTCGTTCCAGGCGGCGATGTAGCGGGCGGCGAGTTCGCGGGCGGCGGCGGCGGATGCCTCGGATGGGATGCTCATGCGGTTCTCCAGAAGGGGGTTGCGTTGCAGTCGAAACACTCGACGCAACCGATTCTGGAGAGCGGGCCGCGGCGCGTCGATGACCTCCCAGGTCATGGCGGCACGTCCGGCCCGGAGGAGTTTCAGGGCAGCATGCGCCGCAGCACCTTGTCGCCGTCGAAAAACTGGTGCTTGAGTGCGCCCGCGATGTGCAGCGCCACCAGCGTGTACAGCGCATAGGCCCCACCGGTGTGCATCCAGCCGAAGACGTCGTGCAGCATCTCCTTGGGCTTGGCGGGCACGCTGGTGATCCATTCGATGCGCGGCCATTCGAAGGCGCCGAAATAGAACATCGGGTGGGTGGCGGCGTCCTTCCAGGCCGAATCGTGCAGCCAGCCGGTCACGGGCATCCACAGGATGAGGGTGTAGAGCAGCACGTGCACCACGTGCGACAGGGCCCGCTCCCACCAGCGGTAGGCCATCGGCAGCGCGGGCGCCGGGTGGCCCAAACGCCAGAAGAGACGCAGCAGCGCCAGACCGAGCACGGTGATGCCGATGGACTTGTGTGTGTCGACGGCCGGCCGCACCCAGTCGTCGGGCAGGTGGTCGACCGAGAGGATCAGCGCCACGTTGGCGATGATGAGGAGCGCCACCAGCCAGTGCAGGACGATGGCGATGCGGGTGTAGTGCGGGGCGGGGGCGGAATCGGTGGTCGTCATGGAGGCAAAGCGGTGAAGGCTGTGAACGGGCCGGTGGGGTGCCTGCTGCGATTAGAACGCGGGTTTCCGCCGAAATCCATCAGCGCCCTCCATTGGCGCGCCGCAAACCGACCCTTCGTCGGCCGTGCGGAACTTCGCCGCCCGCGGCTGCCTCCATCCAACGCCTCCCGCGACGCGTACTACCGCTTTCGGTCCTCCCCGTCCTTCTCGTTCCTTCCCCGTCGCATGCCCCTCGACCCCCTTCTGGCCGCACGTGCGCTGGCCTCGCCCCATCTCGCAGCCGGCCGCACGCCCCTGCGCAGCCTGCTGGTGCACGGTTTTGTGCTGGCCCTGTGGCTGCTGCTGTTCTGCATGGCCTTCGCGGTCGGCGGCGTGCTGTCCTGGTCGGTCGGCGTGGCCTATGTCAGCTACGACACGCTGCTGCTGGTCTTCGTCGCCTGGCAGACCTGGGAGCTGCGCCGGACCGTGGTGGCCCCGGCGCCGCCGGGCGGCAGTGCGCCGCCTGTCATGGGCCCCCGGCCGACGCTCGGTGTGCTGGTCGCCGCCCACAACGAGGCCGCCGTGCTGCCGCTGACCCTGGCAGCGCTGCTGGCGCAGGCCGATCCGCCTGAACGTATCGTGGTGGTGGACGATTGCTCCACCGACGGCACCGGCGCGCTGCTCACTGGACGCTATGGCGTGCCGGAGCCGGCACTGGGCCACTGCAGCGCCCCGGGCGCCGCATTTCCCCGCCTGTACTGGCTGCGCCTGCCGCGCGGCGGCAAGGCCGTGGCCCTGAACACCGCCCTGCCGCTGGTGCCCACCGACACGGTGCTGACGGTGGATGCCGACACCCTGCTGGAGCCTGGCGCCATCGCCGCCGTGCGGCAGGCCTTCATCGCCGACCCGGCCCTGGTGGTGGCCACCGGTGTCATCAGCCCTGTGTGCCGGCCCACGCTGGCCGGGCGGCTGTTCCAGTGGTTCCAGACCTACGAGTACATCCGCAACTTCCTCTCGCGCTACGCCTGGATGCAAATGGACAGCCTGCTGCTGGTGTCGGGCGCCTTCGGCGCCTACCGGCGCGACGTGCTGCTGGCCGTGGGCGGCTTCGACCCCCACTGCCTGGTGGAAGACTACGAACTGACCCACCGCATCCGCCGCCATGCGGTGCTGCATGGCCAAGCCTGGCATGTGGCGGTGCTGGGCGGTGCCCGTGCCCGCACCGATGCGCCCGCCACCCTGGGCGCCTTCCTGCGCCAGCGCCAGCGCTGGTTCGGCGGCTTCTTGCAGACCCAGTACCGCTACCGCGAGATGGTGGGCAACCCGCGCTACGGCTGGCTCGGCACCCTGATGCTGCCGGTGAAGGCGGTGGACACCCTGCAGCCGCTCTACGGCCTCACCGCTTTCGGCCTGCTGGTGTACTACCTGGCCAGCGGGCGCCTGGGGCTGCTGGAGGCGGCCGGAGGGGTCATCGGCATCAAGCTGGCCATCGACCTGGTGTTCCACCTCTGGTCCATCCACCTGTACCGGCGCTGGGCCGGCGGCAATGCCCGCATCGGTTTCGGCCGGGGGCTGTTGGCCGCATTGGCTGAGCCCTTCAGCTTCCAGCTGCTGCGCCACAGCGGCGCTGCGCTGGGCTGGCTGGCCTTCCTGACCGGGCGCTGGCGCTGGGACCCGCAGGCCCGCGGCGGGCTGGCGGCCGAGAAGCCGGCGCCGGAGCTTCCGCGCGACTAAGGGCCTGCGAGGAGGGAGGCGGACTGCCTTCTTTGGCGCTGCGGGGGGCGGCCGGCGGGGCATACCGGGCACTGGACTGTCATTCCAAAACCGCTTTGCGGTTTTTCCCTTCTTAATGTCCTGTGCCCGGTATGCCCCACCGGCCGCGGGAGTGCTGGTGGGACCTTCACGTTTCCTGCGAAGTGGTCACGCCTCGGCGATTCCGCGAGTTCCGACAACGGTAGA
>JAZJYT010000066.1:0-4838 GCA_040390235.1 Pseudomonadota bacterium
TCATGTCGGCATGGTGCAACAGTGCCTTCGCCGCTTCGTCGGAAACCTCATCGGAGCCGGCCTTGGCGCGCATGTCGTGGAACGTGAGCTCGCGGGGCTTGAGGCCCAGCTTCTTGCGCACGTTGGCCCACAGCCGCTTGAACGACTCCTTGCCGTAGGGCTTGCCCTGCTTAGTGATGAAAAGATAGTCGCTGGGCAGGCTGGCCGCACCGCCGCGGTTCTTCTTGCGCAGATCCGCCGCCCTGCACAGCGCCGCCCACAGGTCCGGCGTCATCTCGTAGGGCTTCGTCACCCAGCCGCGGTCGTTGCGTTTTTTCGTCACCCGCAGCTTTATTTCCTGGGGATTGAAGTCGGCCAGGCGGATGTCAAAAATCATCCCCTCGCGCGCACCGGTTTGGGTGGAGATTTCCATCATGTACGACAGTACCGGCGCCGCGGCATCGTAGACCTCCAGATAGCGGTCATCGTCCACGTAGGTGTCCCGAGGCGGTTCCGCCAGGTACTCGATGGCCGCGCAGGGGTTGTGGGTGGTCAAGCCCCAGCGCACGATGGCCAGGCGGAACATGCGCGACAGGAGCTGCACGTCCTTGTTCGCCGACGACTTGCGGTGCCCGTTGTCGTGCAGATGCTTCGTCAGCACCACCGAGCCCAGCCTATCGGGCCGCAGGGCCTCCGCTTCAGTCTTGGCATAGCGACGGGTGCGGAAGACCTCGCGGATGCGCCCTATGCGCCCCTCGTACTCCTTGCGGGTCAACAGCCGCTTCTTGGTCGGCAGCTCGTCGGCCTCGTACTTGCGGACAAGCTCCTCGACCGTGCCGGCAATGTCGGTGTCAGGCATCGCGGCCTCAAGCTTCGGCGCGACGTGCTTGCCCCACCAGGTGCGGGCCTCGTCCGGCGTGTTGCCGCATAACATCGTCATGCCCGACGCCTTCAGCTTCGCCTGGATATCCTTGGTGGCCGCGTCGGTGCCGCGCCAGTACCAGCGCCCGCGATCCTTCCGCATGCCCCGCGGAAAGTTGCTCAGCCTACCCGACTTCTCGCGAGCATCGCAGGATGTCATCGCGCTGCAGTTGATCAACGAGTGCCACGCGCTGCCGCTGATCGACGCCGGGCGCTTCGATGAAGCCGTGATGGCCCGCTCCAGCCGCTGGGCCTCACTTCCGGGCAATAAGGATGGCCAGCACCAGCACCAGCACCAGCACCAGCAGAGCCTGGACTGGCTGCGCGGCGCCTTCCTGGCTGCGGGAGGGTACATCGCATGAGTGCCCTCCTGTTGTTCATGAAGCCGTTTTGGAAGCCTTTGGCCGGCCTACTGGCGGCTGCGGCGCTAATTTTGTGGGCGGTGCACGCCTGGAACACCCACAACGACCGCATGTACCAAGACGGCCGCGAATTCGAGGCCCCGCGCTGGTCGGTGGTTATCGATGCCTACAAAGAGAAAGCGCGCGTGCAGGAGCTGCTCAATGCCAGCGAATCCGGCCGCCGCCGCGGTGCCCAGCAAGCCAGCCAACAGGAAAACGACCATGACCAAGCCACTCTCCAAACTGACCGTCCTCGGGCTGCTTCTGCTTCAGACGGCGTGCGCCGCGCCGCCGCCGCCGTGGCCAACGCCGCCCGTAGTGGTTGCCCCGCCGGAAATCCCGCCCCTGGCAAAGTCAGCCCGCCAGCCGGCGACCCCATCGGAGTGCTTGCCGACGTGCTTGGCCGGGCTGACGCGCGAGCGGGGCTCCTGGCGGACTATGCTGACCGGGCCCGGGCTGCCGGCGCCCAGTGCGAGCGGGACTACGACGCCCTGACGCTCGGCGCCGGCCGATAGTTTGCTGAAACCGCCTACTTGCACAGAATCGCAAACTCGACCCCGCTCTTCCTTCGCAGGAGGGGCGGGGGTCCTTTGGCGTTCAGGGCTAGGTCGCGGGGACGGTTGCAAGAGCTTCCACCCGACCCAGCATGTCCGACGCGATGGTGTATTCGTGCTCGCCGGGCCGGCGGCTATGCTGGCCGGGCCCCGTTAGAAGATAGTGCCAGGGCTCCGCGGCAACTCAACTGTAAAATTTTATTTCCCCATGTCTTTCAGATGATAGAGTGAACAGTCCAATGACCCGCGGCAGGCGAGTGTCACACCTGCATAAAAAGGAAGAATGCAACCATGGCCGTTTTCGACTACGTAAATCAAGCTCAAAACCTGTACATCGCCTACTTTGGACGTCCCGCTGATCCAGCTGGCCAGTACTACTGGGCGCAGCAGATCGATGCGGCCAAAGGGGATGTGTCGGGCGTTCTGGCCGGGTTTGCGGCTTCGGCCGAGTCGCAGGCGCTCTACGGCAACTTGACCAACACGCAGAAGGTCAGCGCCATCTACCAAAACGTATTCGGCCACGCGCCGGACGCGGCGGGCCTGACCTATTGGACGGGTCTGCTAGACGGAGGCAAGGTGTCGCAGACGCAGGCGGCGTGGACCATACTGCAGTCCGCCTCCGGTACCGATGTCAACATAGTCAACAATAAGCTGGTGGCCGCCAATGCGTTCACGGGTAACGTAGACACCAGTGCTGAGATCGCAGGGTACATGGGCACGGGGCCGGCGGCAATCGCTAAGGCCTACCTGCAGGCGATCGATGGCACGCCCCAGTCGCTCGCTAAGCTGGACGCCGGGGCCGCCGTGACTGCGGCCATCACGCCGCCAGCGTCCTCGAGTTCCGGCCCGGCCAACGCGGGGCCCGACACCATCTTGAGCACGGCGGGTGCCGACATCATGACCGGCGGCGGTAGCATCGACACCTTTGTGTTTGGCGCCGGCACGCGGTCTACGCTGGCCACCCTGGATACCATCACCGACTACCGTGCGGCCGCTGCCCCAAATTCGGGGGCACTCGACATCATCACCATCACGGACATCACGACGGTGGCGAGTAACATCAACACGGTGCAGGATTTGTCGGCTCAGGCCAGTCTCGCGGCCGCACTGAACGTGTTTGCCAATGCCGCCACCACCAACAACGGCCTCGGCGTCTTCAAGTGGGGTGGCGATGAATATATCTTCATCGAGACCACGGGCAGCGTCACCACTTACCAGGCTGGTGACACGGTCATCAAGCTGGTCGGCTCGCCTTTCACTGCAGGCACATCGATCGTTGGTCTGGGCATCGACGGCGTGTAGTCAAGGGGCATCACGATTTGGCCTTCGGACGAACGGCCTAGCCCATGAAAGCGGGGACGCCTGCAGGTCGTTGACTTGCGGGCGTTGAAGTCCCCTCGGGCGCGTGGCCCGTCCTTCCCGGCCCTTCAAACGCAAGGTTGCCGCCGCTATCGACCATCCTGCCATGCAACCAAACTTTGCCGCGACAGGGACCATCGTCACGCTCCCGCCGGGTGCATCGTCTGCCGAGAGGCTCAGGATGTTCCTGGGCCACTATGATCTTCGTGTCTATTTCTCGGCGGCGGGCGGATACGTTGACATCGGGCGCGGCTCCTTCGGGGTCGCGCGCCATCTGACTTTCGTCCAGAATACCCCGGTGGGATGCCTGGGCGAGGTAGGGCAGTTTTGCGACTTCGCCGAGGATGCCCAGATCTTCGCAGGCGGCGAGCATCGCAACGACTCGCCCATCCACGCGAACTTCTCGGGCGTTCCAGCGTTTCGCTTCATCGCGGCGAAGGACGGCATTGAGGACTTCTATGCCAGGGCCCCGCGCCCGTTCAGGATCGGGCACGGCTGTGTTCTCTCGGCGGGAACCAAGCTTCTCGGCGGGGCGAGCTTGGGCGACGGCTCGCTGCTGGCGGCCGGCGCGGTGGCGTCGGGCTCCCTGGAGGCTTTCGCCATCCATGGCGGGGTACCCGCGCGCAAGATCCGGGACCGGCTCGATCCCGCTCGGCGGCAAGCCGTCGCCAGCGTCCGCTGGTGGGACTTCGACACGCTCTACATGGGCAATAATCTCGCGCGCTTGCAGGCGCTCTCGGTGGACGAGTCGGCCGAGCACATCTACCGGAAGCCGACCCCGCGCTTCGCCATGCAGATGCTGGAGCCCCAGAACGCCAACGCCGAAGTCCAGCTACTGGGCTTCGTGGAGCCCGGCTCGGACAGTGTGCGCCCCTTCAGGGACGCCCCGGCGATCCGCGACTACATCGCGCAACTCGCCGGCCCTGGCCCCCATAGCTGGATGCCGAACATATGGGATACGGCCGGCTGGGCTCCTCGCCAGCCGTGACAAACGCCTTCCCTTGCATGCGGCGTTTAGGTCGACGCAAACCCGCTCTCACTGTGGGACTGGCGCCGCGGTGCCCGCCCCTAAGCTGTCTCGGCCATCAACCTTTCGGACGCAGCGGCGAGGAACGCCGACCGGCTCATGCTGTGCGCCGAGGCATAGCCATCGATGCGGTGCACCAGCTGCTCGGACATGCTGATGTTGATCCGCACGGCTTTCGTGCTCACCTTCGACAGGTCGATATCGACCAGCATCCAATAGCCGCCTTCGAAGTCCTCGCCGGTCCACTGCTCGGGAGCGGTGGGCGCGGGAATGGCTTCATCGGCACCGTGGAAGTGGGCCTGGACGGCATCCTGCGCAGCCTGGGGCAGGCCGGCAAAGTCGTCGGCCGCAGCGAAGCAGCCCGGAAAGTCGGGGAAGGTCAGGCCGTAGGCGCTGCCCTCGTCCTTGTGCACGTAGGCGGGGTAAAACATTTGCTGGTCCTTTCTCACTTCAGGCCGGCTTGCCGCAGGATGCTCTTCACGGTGCCGATTGGTAGGTCTTTCTTCGGGTGGGGGACAGTCACGCGGCCCGGCTTGTCGGCATGCTTGAACTGGTGGTGGCTGCCTACCGTAGCAACCATCTTCCAGCCATCGGCCT
>JAZJYT010000067.1:0-2069 GCA_040390235.1 Pseudomonadota bacterium
GAACATCAGCGCCTCGACCTCGGCCGGCCAGACCTTGAAGCCCGAGGCGTTGATCATGCGCTTGAGCCGGTCGGCCATGTAGAAATAGCCGTCTTCGTCCATGCGTCCCAGGTCCCCGGTGCGGAAGAAGGGTTGGCCTTCGATCTCGATGAAGGCCGCCGCCGTGGCCTCGGGCTGGCGCCAGTAGCCGAGGAAGACCTGCGGGCCGTTGACCACGATCTCGCCCTGCTCGCCCGGGGGCAGTTCGGCCAGCGTTTCCGGGTCGATGATGCGCGAGTCGGTGCCGATGTAGGGGATGCCCAGGCACTGCTGGCGTGGTGCGTCGGGCGGGTTGCTGTGCGAGGGCGCGGCGGTTTCGGTCAGGCCGTAGCCTTCCATGTAACGCAGGCCGAATTCGTCGAGCAGCCGCTGCGCCACCGCCTGTGGCATGGTGGTGCCGCCGCCGCCGATGTAGGCCAGGCTCGACAGGTCGTAGTCGCGGAAATGCGGGCTGCCCAGCAGGTCGATGACCATGGTCGGGATATTGGCCCAGTGCGTGACACGCCAGCGCGAGATCAGCCGGCCCGCCAGCTCGCGGTCCCAGCGCGGCATCATGACCACGGTGGCACCGCCGTAGACGGCGCTTTGCAGGCCGCTGATGATGCCGGTGATGTGGAACAGCGGCAGCACCACCAGCATGACGTTGGCCGCGGTGGAGTTGTTCCACACATTGGCCGCGACGGCATTGGCCATCAGCGTGGCATGGCTGTGTTTGCAGCCCTTGGGCAGGCCGGTGGTGCCGCTGGTGTAGGGCAGCAGCGCCAGGTCGTCGGGGCCTGCCGTGTGGGCCGGCGGCGGGTCGTCGCAGCGGATGGCATCGGTCCAGGCGTGCACCGTGCCGCCGGCCAGGGCGGGTGCCGCGTGGCGGCCCAGCAGCCAGGTGCGCCAGGCCTCGGGGGGCGCATCCGGCCCGGCCACGTCGGCATCGAAGGCATCGGTGAAATGCGTGGCCACCAGGTGCTGCAGTCGCTGTTCTGGCGGCAATGCGTCGCTGGCCGCGGCCAGTTCGGCAGCCAGGTCGGCCGTGGCCAACGCCACCCGCGCACCGGAATCGGCGATGTAGTGCTTCAACTCCTCGGCGCGGTTCATCGGGTTGACCGGCACCACAACCGCGTTGGCCCGCTGGATGGCGAAATGCGCCGCCACCAGCTGCGGACAGTTCTGCATGACCACCGCCACCCGGTCGCCCGAACGCACCCCCGCGCGGTGCAGGAAGGCGGCCAGCCGTTCGGCCTGTGCGGCCAGCTCGCGGTAGCTCAGCGTGCGGCCGAAAAAGACGACGGCGACCTTGTCCGGGTAACGCAGGGCCGACACCGCCAGGTTGGTCCAGAGCGAGGTGGCGGGCAGCGTGAGCCGGTGCGGGACACGGCGGGGCCAGAAGGCGTGGTGAGGACGCGTGGAGGAATGCGGGGATGTCATAAGGCCACAGGCTAACCGCGCGCGACAACGGCCGCATCGGGGATGGCCCGCAGCCCCATCATCCCCACGGCCACTGTGGGATATGCCTGACGAACGGTCGCGCGAAGCGCCTGCGCGCCCTGGAACACCCCAGCCCAACAATGCGTCCAGACGTCAAGGGCGTCCGGGCACCGCAAGGCGCCGCCGACCTGCTGCTTACCCAACTGACAAACATCATCCGAGGAGTTCGCCATGTCCCTTTCCCTCATCCTGCTGATCGTCCTGATTCTCATCCTGGTCGGCGCCTTGCCGACCTGGGGCCACAGCCGTTCGTGGGGCTACGGTCCGAGCGGTGGCGTGGGCCTGATCGTGATCATCCTGATCGTGCTGCTGCTGATGGGCCGTATATAAGCGCCACGGCCCGGCTGCCACGGAAGAAGCGCCGCAAGGCGCTTTTTCTTTGTCGTGCGTCTTTCCCGACCGTGCTCAGGCGTTGAGCAGCGCCCAGGCCTTGTCGAGCCGCTTGATGCTCACCGGCTGCGGTGTGCGCAGCTCCTGCGCGAAGAAACTCACCCGAAGTTCCTCCAGCAGCCAGCGCAGCTCCTGCATACGTGCATCGGTCTGGCCCTTGC
>JAZJYT010000068.1:0-2077 GCA_040390235.1 Pseudomonadota bacterium
TTTCGAGTTCCTTGACGAACAGGCCCTTGCCGCCGACCTTGCTGAGCGAGCGGTCGAGGATCTGGTCGCCCTTGGTCGTCATGCCCAGCAGGGTGACGCTGTGGCCGCGCGCCTGCAGCAGCGTCCGCACGTGCTCGGCCTGCCACAGGGCGAGCCGGCTTTCGCGGGTGGCGATGGTGATGGAAAGCGGTGCCTGACTCACGCCTGTAACCTGTCCGTGCAAAGCCGGGGATGCTAGCATGCTGCACTGCATCATAAAAATCCCTTTCCGAGGAGAGACTACCGTGCTTGCCCCCGAACGCGAAGCGCCCGCCAGGCGCCGCAAGGACATCGAACAGCCCCTGGTAGACGACATCCGCCTGCTGGGCCGGATCCTCGGCGACGTGATCCGCGAGCAGGAGGGGCAGGCGGCCTACGAACTGGTCGAGCAGGTACGCAAGCTCTCGGTGGCCTTCCGCCGCGATGCCGACGAGGAAGCCGACCGGGCGCTGAAGAAGCTGCTCAAGTCGCTGTCGGCCGACCAGACGGTGAGTGTCATCCGCGCCTTCACCTACTTCAGCCACCTGGCCAACCTGGCCGAAGACCGCCACTTCATCCGCCGCCGCATCGTGCACGAGCGCGCTGGCGACACGCAGGAGGGCAGCATCGAGGTGGCGCTGTCGCGCTTGCGCTGGGCCGGCATCTCGCCGCGCGCCTTGTCACAGGCCCTGGCATCGAGTTACGTCTCGCCGGTGCTCACCGCCCACCCGACCGAGGTGCAGCGCAAGAGCATCCTGGATGCCGAACGCGGCATCGCCCAACTGCTGGTGGCACGCGACGAGGTCAAGTCCCGTGCCCTCTACCAGGGCGGCCCCAAGGACGCACTCACCCCGCGCGAACTCGCGGCCAACGAAACCCTGCTGCGTGCCCGGGTCATGCAGCTCTGGCACACGCGCCTGCTGCGTTTCAGCCGCCTGACGGTGGCCGACGAGATCGAGAACGCGCTGAGTTACTACGAAGCCACCTTCCTGCGCGAGATCCCCAAGCTCTACGCCAGCCTGGAGCGTGAACTCGGCGCCTACCCGGTGGCCAGCTTCTTCCGTATGGGCCATTGGATCGGCGGCGACCGCGACGGCAACCCCAACGTGACCGCCGATACGCTGGAATACGCCCTGCGCCGCCAGGCCGAAGTCGCACTGCGCCACCACCTGACCGAAGTGCACTACCTGGGCGGTGAACTGTCGCTGTCGGCCCTGCTGGTGCCGGTCACACCCGCCATGCAGGCCCTGGCGGAAAGCTCACCCGACACCAGCGAGCACCGCAAGGACGAACCCTACCGCCGCGCGCTGACCGGCATCTACGCGCGCCTGGCCGCCACCCTGATGGAGCTGACCGGCGGCGAGGCCGCACGCCACGCGGTGGCGCCGCAGAACCCCTACCGCACGTCCGAAGAGTTCGTGGCCGACCTGCGCACCATCGAAGCCTCGCTGTCCGCCCACCACGGCAAGGACCTGGTGGCCCAGCGCCTGGGGCCGCTGCTGCGCGCCGCCGAGGTGTTCGGTTTCCACCTGGCCACGGTCGACCTGCGCCAGAGCTCCGACAAACACGAGGCGGTGGTGGCCGAGCTGCTGGCCACCGCACGCATCGAGGCCGACTATTCCAGGCTGGACGAGCCCGCCCGCCAGGCCCTGCTGATGCGCCTGCTCAACGACGCCCGCGGCCTGCGGGTGCGGGGCGCCGATTATTCGGAACTGGCGCAGTCGGAAATCGCCATCTTTGAGATGGCGCGCACCCTGCGCGAGCGCTACGGCGCCCAGGCCATCCGCCACTACATCATCAGCCACACCGAAACGGTGAGCGACCTGCTGGAGGTGCTGCTGCTGCAGAAGGAAGTGGGCCTGCTGCGCGGCACGCTCGACGATGCCGCGGTGGCCGACCTGATCGTGGTGCCGCTGTTCGAGACCATCGAGGACTTGCGCGGTGCCGCACCCATCATGCGGGCCTTCTACAGCCTGCCGGGCATCACCGCCCTGATCCAGCGCGGCGGCGCCGAGCAGGACATCATGCTGGGCTACTCCGACAGCAACAAGGACGGCGG
>JAZJYT010000069.1:0-53180 GCA_040390235.1 Pseudomonadota bacterium
GTTTGCTGCAGGCATACAGCGGCGCGAGCGCCATCAGGAACGGGCTTGCGCCGCTGTACAAGACGAAGCCTTCCGGCACCAGATTTTCCATCGCTGGATTATCGGAGCTTCCTTCAGGGCCCTTCACGGGTCAGGGCGACGCGGGGGTCGTCCAGCAGGAACTGCATGAGGGCCTTGGCGAACGACGGCAGCCGGGCCTCGTCGCGCACCACCAGGTTCAATTCCCGCAGCGCCCAGGGCTCCGCCAGCGGGATGGCCACCAGGGGTGCGCCCGGGTTGCTGGCGCCGGCCACGCTGGCGGGCACCAGGGCGATGCCCACCCCGGCGCCGACCAGCGACAGCACCGCGTCGAAGCTGTGCGCATGCAGGCGGGCGCGCAGCGGTTTGCCCAACTGCTGGGCCCGGTCGCGCAGGAAAAGATAGTTGCTGCTGTCGCGGCTCATGCAGACGAAGTCGAAGTCCAGCGCGGCGCCCAGCTTGAGCTCCGGCTCGCCGGCCAGCAGGTGGTCGGCGGGCGCCAGGATGACCAGGCGATCGCGGGCATAACGGTGCACCTGCAATCCGTCGACCGGGGTGGGGCCGGCAAAAATCCCGATGTCGGCCTCCCGCGCAAGCACCAGGCCCGGGATGGTCTCGCTCTGCCGCTCGTCGATATCGGCATCGACGTCGGGGTTCAGCACCAGGAAACGCCCGATGCACGGTGTGGCGAAGCCGTTCAGCGAGCTGCTGTTGGCGGCGATCCGTACGTGGCCCTTCAGCCCCGAGATGAACCGGCCCACCTCGCCATGCATACGCTCGACTCCTTCGAAGAGTTCACGCACATGGGCCAGCACGGCCTCGCCCGCCGGCGTCAGCTCCATGCCGCGCGGGTTCCGGACGAACATCGCGGTGCCGAGCGCATGCTCGAAATTCTTCAGCCGGTAGCTGGCCGAAGACGCGGTGATATGCACCGCGGCGGCCCCGGCGGACAGGTTCTTCGCCTGGGCGATTTCCAGGAACAGCCGGAGGTCCGTGAGTTCGTAGCGCATGGGCCGATTCTGCCGTCAGGGGGGCGGCACCACGGCGGAGGTGGCGCCGGCGTCCCACTGCTCTTTCACGGCGCGGTAAGACGCCTGCAGCAGCATCTTCGCCCGGCGCTCGGCCTCTTCCCCGTCCCGCGCGGCGATGGCGGCCGCCAGGCGCGCCCAGTCGGCGGCCGACTCGCGCCGGCGCTGCGGGGTCCGGAAGCTGACGGATTTTTCCCGGATGGCGTAGCGCCACACCCCCAGGCTGCTCATGTCCTCATAGATCGAGACCAGGCGCTTGCGGCCGTTTGCGGACACCAGCAGGCGCTGCGTCTCGATGGAGGCTTCGGCATACACGGCGGGCGGCGTGGTGTCGTCATCGGCCAGCCGGGCCAGTTCGAGG
The DNA here is from genome assembly GCA_040390235.1 of Pseudomonadota bacterium. Lineage (GTDB taxonomy): Bacteria > Pseudomonadota > Gammaproteobacteria > Burkholderiales > Burkholderiaceae_C > Xylophilus. Next base: position 1,408 of record JAZJYT010000069.1, read on the forward strand.
GCCCGCGCCTGCAGCAGCGCCAGCAGTTCCGCGGAACCCTTCTCGACCGCCAGCCTGGCCGCCAGGCCCAGGAGCTGGGCCCGGATGTTGAAGATCTCCTCGATCTCGCCCGCATCCACCACCACCACCCGGGCCCCGTAGCGGGCCACACGCTCGACCACACCACGCCGCTCCAGCAGCGCGATGGCCTCGCGCACCGTGCCCCGACTGACGGCAAAGCGCTCGGCCAGGCTCTCCTCCTTCAAACGCTCCCCGGGCTCCAGGGCACCCTCGGAGACCGCGGTCAGCAGCTGCTCGGCCACCTGCTCCGGCAGCGACTTGGCCAGGCGGCCCAGCGGCAAGGCTGCCGCGCCTGAAGATGAGCTGAGATCGGCCATGCAAACCCAAAAGGACTGGTGTGCCACGAGTGTAAGCCTTGGGCGTTTGCTGGTGAATTTTGTACAACATATAAATGTCGACAATCATTTGTTGTTCAAATACACTGCGCCCACCGCATTTTCTGGATACCACCATGACCCCGATCGACATCAGCCCTCTTGGATACGCCGCCGGCGCCGCGGTGCGCGGCCTGGACCTCCGGCAAGCGCTGACCGAACTGCAGGTGGCGGCCGTGAACGCCGCCTGGCGCAAGCACCTGGTGCTGGTGTTCCCCGGGCAGAAGCTCACGCCGCCCCAGCTCATCGCCTTCACCGCGCAGCTCGGCGAGGTCGAGCGCAACGACAGCGTGCCCTACTACCGCCACCCCGAGTTCCCGGAGGTGCTGCTGGTCAGCAACAAGGCGGTCAACGGCAAGCCGTCCCAGACCCGCAACACCGGCCGCAACTGGCACTCCGACCTGTCCTATACGGACCGGCCCGCCAAGGCGTCGGTCCTGATGTGCCAGGAAAAACCCGAGGTGGGCGGCGACACCATGTTCGCCAACATGTACCTGGCCTACGACACCCTGAGCCCCAAGCTGCGCGGTTTTGTCGACGGCCTGGAGGCGGTGCACGACATCTCCCTCATCAAGGGTTTCAGCAAGCGCGACCCCGGGCAGGTGGCCGAGCTCAAACGCAAGAACCCGCCCATCGTCCACCCGGTGGTCCGCACCCACCCGGAAACCGGCCGCAAGTCGCTGTTCATCAGCGAGCGGGTCAGCCACTTCATCGGCATGAGCGAAGAAGAAAGCAAGCCGGTGCTGGACTTCCTGAATGCCCACTCCACCGCACCCGAGTTCGTCTACCGCCACCGCTGGAGCATCGACGACATCGTCATGTGGGACAACCGCTGCACGCTGCACGTGGCCCTGGCCGACTTCGACCAGAGCCAGCCGCGCCACATGCTGCGCTGCTCGATGCTCGGCGAAAAATCGGGCTACGTACTGGAAGAAGCACCGCAGGACGCCGGCGCGCTCAAGAGCGCACTGGTCGCCATGTCCTGACCGCCCTGATGAAAGAGACCATGAAGCCTTCGACCCTTGCCCCGCAGGCGCCGCGCCGCCGCTCGCCGCGCCGTGTATTCCTGGGCGGCCTGCTGGCCGCCGGTGCCCTGGCCGGCCTGGCGCCGGCCAGGGGCGCCGAGCAGCAGCCCATCGTCCGCCTGCTGGTGGGGTTTCCGCCGGGGGGCACCACCGACGTCATCGCCCGGCTGGTCGCCAGCGAGCTGGGCACCCGCCTCAACCGCAGCGTGATCGTCGAAAACCGCCCCGGCGCCAGCGGCTCCATCGCGGCCAGCTACGTGGCCAAGGCACCGGCCGACGGCAACACCCTGCTCTTCGCGCCCAGCAGCCACGCCACCAACGTCACGCTCTACCCCAACCAGCCTTTCGACACCACCAAGGACCTCAGCGCGGTGGGGCTGGTGGCCGCCACGCCCTATGTGCTGGTGGTGAACCCGGCTATGCCGGTGCACTCGGTGCGGGAGTTCATCGCCTACCTGAAGGCCAACCCCGACAAGGTCGACTACGCCTCGGCCAGCCCGGGCACCGGCCAGCACCTCGCCGCGGAAATGTTCAAGAGCCAGGCCCATGTGAACATGCTGCACGTGCCCTACAAGGGCAGCAGTGCCGCGCTGCCCGATCTGCTGGCCGGCCGCACGCCGGTGATGTTCGACAACATCGCCGTCATGCTGCCCTACATCAAGTCCGGCGCGGTGCGGCCGCTGGCGGTGACCACCACCAAACGCTCGCAGCTGCTGCCCGATGCGCCCACCATCACGGAGTCGGGTGTTCCGGGCTTCGAGGTGACCGGGTGGTTCGGGCTGTTCACCGCCGCCAGGACGCCGTTGCCGGTCATCGCCAGTTTCAACGCGGCGCTCAACGCGGCCACCGACAGTGCGGCCTTCAAACAGCGCCTGGCGGAGCTGGGCGCCGAAACCATCAGCGGCACACCGGCCAGCGCCGATGCGTTCGTGCGGCGCGAAATCACCCGCTGGGAGGCGGTGATCCACGAGGCGAAGATCTCGCTGAACTAGGCACCCGGACAGAGATACGAAAAGTCTGGTATAATTTATGCTTACCCTGAGAAGAGTCCAGCCGGTTGTCCGACTTGTGCCTGGACCCCCCTTCTCAGTTGCCTGCGCAGGCAAGCCGAATCTCACGGCGGCACGTCGAACCAGAGCTTCCACGACGATAAAAATAAAGGACAGCTCCCGCATGTGAATGTGCCGTAACGTGGGCCGCGTCAGAGCCCACGACCATCTTCCCGTCAAAAAGCCCGCTCGCTGCGGGCTTTTTGCATTGCGGGCCGGCCTCGTCTATTTCAGACGGCAGGCTTGTATACGCTGGGAAATACGCTGCACCTGCGGCAGGCCGTTCACCTCGCGTTTCTCGGCCAGGTAGCGCTCCATCTCGCCGAGTTCGTACAGCGTCAGCGCACGTTCCATCACATCGGTGCTGCAGGTGCAGAACCGGGCAGCCCGCGCCGGGTCGTCGCGCGCCGCCTTGCCGCGGGCGATGCAGTCGTTGAGGATGGACATGCGCACGTCCAGTGCGGTGGCCGCCCAGGCGGGGGCGCAGAGCAACAAGGCGAGCAAGGCCACGGCCGGACGGTTCATGGCCCCAATATAGGGGATAACGGTGACTTTCGGTAAGCCGGCCTATACGCCGTCCGGCGGAGCCGGAAAGTGCCCGCACACCGCATCGATCATGGCCTGGGCATAGGCCGGCAGGCGCTCCCGGTCGCGGGCCAGCAGGTAGCGTTCGCGCACGCACCAGGGGTCGCTGAGCGGTACCAGGGCCAGCTGCAGGCTGTCGCGGTTGCGCAGGGCGGCCGACTCGGGCAGCACACCGATGGCCACACCGCCGCCGATCATGCGGCACATGGCGTCGAAGCTGCCCAGCTGCAGGCGCAGCTTCTGGCGTTTGCCCAGGCCGTCGGCGATCTCGGCCAGGAAGGCGTGCAGGGTGCTGCCCTGCTGCATGCCCACCGAGTCCTCCTCCAGCGTTTCGGCGAAAGCCACCGACGCCCGCCGGGCGAAACGGTGGCGGCGCGGGGTGACCAGCACCAGCCGGTCGGTGCTGAAATGGATCTGGTCCAGCCCCAGGGTGTCGACCCGGCCGGCGACGATGCCGATGTCGGCCCGGCCGTCGAGCACCCCGCGGGGAATCACCGTGTTCGGTTTTTCCTGAAGGTCGACGTTGATGTTCGGGTTGGCCTTGAGGTAGCCCGGCAGGATTTCGGGCAGGAAGTCGGTGACGGCGGTGGTGTTGGCGAAGATACGCAGGTGGCCGCGGGCGCCGCCGCCGTATTCGTCCAGCTCGGCGCGCAGTTGCTCGGTCTGGCGCAGCATGGCGCGGGCGTGGTGCAAAAAGGCCTCTCCCTGCGGCAGCAGGCTTACACCGCGGGCCTCGCGCTGCAGCAGCTGCACACCGGCCTGCTCTTCCAGCGCCTTGACACGCGCACTGGCCGCCGCCAGCGACAGGTGCTGGCGCTCGGCGGCCCGGGTCAGGCTGCCCAGCTCGGCGACGGCGACGAACAGGCGCAGGTCGCGTACGTCGAAATTCATGGTGTCGGCTCCCGCCTGGGGTGTGAGCCTTCCGCTTTTCCGAAGGCTCGATAACAAATTGGCAGATTGTGCCAGCGGCCGATCCGGGCGAGCATCGGGTATCCAGGAGACATACCCGCATGACGACACCGGAACAGAACCCCGCCACCCCGCTGGACGCGGCCGCCATCACCCACCTGCAGTCGTGGCAGGGCCGCAGCGAGCGGCACCAGGACGACATCACCGCCGCGCCGGTGGCATCGCTCTCGGCCACGCTGGACCGCGACGACCTTGCACCCGTATCCACTACCTCCGGCGCCCCCGGCACCGCCCTGCCCCCGCTGTGGCACTGGCTGTACTTTCTGCCGCGCCACCGCCAGAGCGAACTCGGCCCCGACGGCCACGCCCAACGCGGCGGCTTTTTGCCGCCGGTGCCGCTGCCGCGCCGCATGTGGGCCGGCGGCCGGCTGCACTGGCAGGCCACCAACCCGCTGCGGGTGGGTGAACCGGCCGAGCGGGTGTCGCGCATCGAGTCGGTCAAACACAAGGCCGGGCGCAGCGGCGAACTGGTGTTCGTGCTGGTGCAGCACACACTGCACAACGCGGCCGGCCTGGCGCTGACCGAGGAACACGACATCGTCTACCGCCCCGCGCCGCAGCCCGGCGAGGCCGCGCCGGTGCCCACCCCCGCCGAGAAAGGTGCCGCCTGGCAACGCGAGATCGTGCCCGACGACGTGCTGCTGTTCCGCTACTCGGCGCTGACCTTCAACGGCCACCGCATCCACTACGACCGCAAGTACGTGACCGAGACCGAGGGCTACCCCGGCCTGATCGTGCACGGCCCCCTCATCGCCACGCTGCTGGCCGACCTGGTGCGGCGCAACGCACCGGATGCACGGATGCTGTCCTTCGAATTCCGCGCGGTACGGCCGACCTTCGACCTGCACCCTTTCCGCGTGAACGGCCAGCCCTCGGCCGACGGCAAGACCGTGTGGCTGTGGGCCGAGGACCACGAGGGTTACCTCACGATGAGCGCCACCGCCACCCTCGCCTGACCGAACATTTTCCTACCGCTCCATGACCACCCACACCCCCGACAAGTACCAGGACATCCGCGACGCCGTACGCGACCTGTGCAGGCAGTTCCCCGACGAGTACCACCGCAAGATCGATGCCGAGCGCGGCTACCCCGAAACCTTCGTCGATGCCCTGACCCAGGCCGGCTGGATGGCCGCGCTGATCCCCACCGAATACGGTGGCTCGGGCCTGGGCCTGGCCGAGGCGAGTGTGATCATGGAGGAGATCAACCGCAGCGGCGGCAACTCCGGCGCCTGCCACGGGCAGATGTACAACATGAACACCCTGCTGCGCCACGGCTCCGAGGCGCAGAAGCAGCATTACCTGCCCCGCATCGCCACCGGCGAATGGCGCCTGCAGTCCATGGGCGTGACCGAGCCCAGCACCGGCACCGACACCACCAAGATCAAGACCAGCGCGGTGAAGAAGGACGGCCGCTACGTCGTCAACGGCCAGAAGGTGTGGATCAGCCGCATCCAGCATTCGGACTGGATGATCCTGCTGGCGCGCACCACCCCCCTGGCCGAGGTGAAAAAGAAGTCCGAAGGCATGTCGATCTTCATGGTCGACCTGCGCCAGGCCGAGAAGAGCGGCATGACGGTGCGCCCCATCCCCAACATGGTCAACCACGAGACCAACGAGCTGTTTTTCGAGAACCTGGAGATTCCGGAAGGCAACCTCATCGGCCAGGAAGGCCAGGGCTTCAAATACATCCTCGACGGGCTGAACGCCGAGCGCACGCTGATCGCCGCCGAATGCATCGGCGACGGTTACTGGTTCATCGACCGGGTGACCAAGTACGTGAAGGACCGCATCGTCTTCGGCCGGCCCATCGGCCAGAACCAGGGGGTGCAGTTCCCCATCGCCGAGGCGCATATCGAGATAGAAGCGGCCAACCTCATGCGCTGGGAAGCCTGCCGGCTGTTCGATGCGCACCAACCCTGCGGCGCCCAGGCCAACATGGCCAAGTACCTGGCGGCCAAGGCCAGCTGGGAGGCGGCCAACGCCTGCATCCAGTTCCACGGCGGCTTCGGCTTCGCGCACGAATACGACGTGGAGCGCAAGTTCCGCGAAACCCGCCTGTACCAGGTGGCGCCGATTTCCACCAACCTGATCCTGAGCTACATCGCCGAGCATGTGCTCGGGCTGCCGCGCTCGTTCTAGGAGAGAACAACATGACCCTGCCCCTGCAAGGCATCACCGTCGTATCGCTCGAACATGCCATCGCCGCGCCCTTCTGCACCCGGCAGCTGGCCGACCTGGGTGCGCGTGTCATCAAGGTGGAGCGGCCCGGCACCGGCGACTTCGCCCGCGCCTACGACCAGCGGGTCAACGGCGAGGCATCGCACTTCGTCTGGACCAACCGCAGCAAGGAAAGCCTGGCGCTGGACCTGAAGAACCCCGATGCCCTGGCCGCCCTCAGGAAACTCATCGCCAAGGCCGACGTGCTGGTGCAGAACCTGGCACCGGGCGCCGTGGCGCGTATGGGCCTGGGCTACCAGGCGCTGAAGGCCGAGCACCCGAGGCTGATCGTCTGCGACATCTCGGGTTACGGCGAAGACGGACCCTACCGCGACAAGAAGGCCTACGACCTGCTGATCCAGAGCGAGGCGGGTTTTCTGTCCGTCACCGGCACGGCCGAGCAGCCCAGCAAGTCGGGCAACTCCATCGCCGACATCGCCGCGGGCATGTACGCCTACAGCAACATCCTGGCGGCGCTGATCCGCCGGGGCAACACCGGCGAAGGGGCGCACATCGACGTGTCCATGCTCGAATCGCTGGCCGAGTGGATGGGTTTTCCCCTCTACTACGCCTATGAGGGCGCCGCGCCTCCACCGCGTGCCGGCGCATCGCACGCCAGCATCTACCCCTACGGCCCCTTTCCGGCCGGCGATGGCGGCACCGTCATGCTGGGCCTGCAGAACGAGCGCGAGTGGAAGCTGTTCTGCGACGTCGCCTTGCAGGACGCGGCCCTGGCCACCGACCCGCGCTTCGACAGCAACACCAAACGCAACGCCAGCCGCGCCGAGCTGCTTGCCATCATCGTGCGGGCCTTCGCGCCGCTGACCACGACGCAGGTGCTGGCCCGGCTCGACGAGGCCGGCATCGCCAACGCCACCATGAACGACATGGCCGGCCTGTGGGCGCATCCGCAGTTGGCCGCGCGCAAGCGCTGGCGCACCGTAGGCAGCCCGGCCGGCGATATCCCGGCCCTGCTGCCGCCCGGCCGCAGCGACCGCTGGGAGCCGCGTATGGACCCCATTCCCACCGTGGGCCAGCACACCGAGGCGCTGCTGCGCGAGGCCGGGCTGGACGATGCGGCCATCGCCGCGCTGGTGGCGCCGGCGACGGCGGAGGCGGCGTGACAACGGCAGGCATGCCGGCAGCGCCAGCGGCCCAGACCCTGGCCCACGCGCGCAGCTTTCTCTTCGTGCCGGCCGACCGGCCCGAGCGCTACGCCAAGGCACTGGCCAGCGGCGCCGACGCGGTCATCATCGACCTGGAAGACGCGGTGGCCCCGGGCAGCCGCGACGCAGCGCGCGACATCCTGCGCAGCGCCTGGGCCGGCCTGCCCGCGGCCGACCGGGCGCGGGTGCTGGTGCGCATCAATGGCGAGGGCACACCCTGCCACGGCGGCGACGTGGCGCTGGTGCGGGACCTCGCCATGCAGGGCCTGGGCGGCACCATGCTGCCCAAGGCCGAAGGGCCCCAGGTGCTGGCCGCGCTGGCCGCCGCCTGCCCCGGCACCGCACTGCTGCCGCAGATCGAAAGCGGTGCCGGGCTCGACGCGCTGGACCCCATCGCCCGTGCACCCGGCGTGCTGCGCCTGTGCCTCGGCCACCTGGACCTGCAGAACGACCTGGGCATCCGCTGCGGCCCGGACGAGGCCGAGCTGGCCCCGGCCCGCTGGGACATGGTGCGCGCCAGCCGCCGCGCCGGCCTGGCGCCGCCGGTGGACAGCGTGACGGTCGATACCCACACACCCGAAGCCATGGCCCACGACAGCGCCCGCGCCCTGCGTATGGGCTTCGGCGGCAAGCTCTGCATCCACCCCGCCCAGGTGGCTGCCGTGCATACGGCCTTCACCCCCGACGCGGCCCAGCAGGACTGGGCACGCCAGGTGCTGGCCGCGGCCGCAGCCGCCGGCGGCGCGGCCTGCACGGTCGATGGGCGCATGGTCGATACGCCGGTCATCACCGTGGCGCAGCGCACGCTGGCGCGTGCCGCGCGCGTGTCCTGACCTGACCTGACGGTATACGTTCCTGTTTCTTCCCGCCAACCCACCACCACAACGGAGACACACCATGGCATTCCAACGTATCCAACCCGCCCGCCGCCTGCTCGCGGTGGCCCTGGCCGCCGCCACGGCAGCCCTTGCCGGCGCCGTGTGCGCCCCCGCCTTCGCGGCCGACACCTGGCCGGAGCGGCCCATCACCCTGGTCGTGCCCTACTCGGCCGGCGGCCCCACCGACGTGGTGGCACGGGTGCTGGCCGTGCCCATGGGCAAGGCGCTGGGGCAGACGGTGGTGGTGGACAACACCGTGGGCGCGGGCGGCACGCTGGCCGGCGCGCGGGTGGCCCGTTCCAAGCCCGATGGCTACACCGTGCTGTTCCAGCACATGGGCATGGCCACCGCGCCGGCGCTGTACAAGAAACTCAGCTTCGACCCGCTGAAAGACTTCGAGTACATCGGCCAGGTGATGGACGTGCCGATGACCCTGCTCTCGCGCAAGGACCTGCCGGCCAACAACTTCCAGGAACTGCTGGCCTACATGAAGCAGAACGGCGACAAGGTGTCCATGGCGCATGCCGGCATCGGCGCCGTATCGCAGCTGTGCGCCCTGCTCTTCACCAGCCAGGTCGGCGTGACGCCCACCCAGGTGCCCTACAAGGGCGCCGGCCCCGCGCTCAACGACCTGATGGGCGGGCAGGTCGACGTGCTGTGCGACCAGACCACCTCCACCGGCCCGGTCATCAAGGACGGCACCCGCGTCAAGGTCTTCGGGGTGACCACACCGCGGCGCCTCTCCAGCATGCCCAACCTGCCGACGCTGGACGAACAGGGCCTGAAGGGCTTCGACGTGAAGGTCTGGCACGGCATGTACGTGGCCAAGAACACACCGCCGGCCATCACCGCGAAGATCAACGCCGCCCTGCGCGCCGCGCTGCAGGACGAGGCGGTGAAAAAGCGCCTGACCGAACTCAGCTCCGAGATCGTCGCCATGGACAAGGTCACGCCCGAATCCCTGCACAGCCTGTTGAAGACCGAACTGGTGAAGTGGGACAAGGTGATCAAGGCGGCGAAGGTCGAAGCCGAGTAAGGCCGCTGGCCGCCAGCGCGGCCCGGGTCCGGGTCCGGGTCCGCATCAGTCCCGCTGCGCCGCGGGATGCCAGGCGCTGGCCGCGGCGGCATGCCCCTGCCCGGCGCCGTTGCGCATGATCGCGGACGACAGTTCGCGCGCCGCACGCATCACCTGCGGCGCATAGGCCGCCAGGGCTTCCTCGGTGATGCCCTTGCTCAGGCACGAGAGGGTCAGCGCGCCCACCACCGACCAGCCCGAGCCGAACACCGGCGCGGACAGGCTGGCGGCGCGGCCATAGGTTTCGCCGATGGTGATGTGGAAACCGCGGCCGCGGATCTCGTCGAAGAGTTTTCCCTTGCGGTCGATGAAGGCCAGGATGACCTTGCCCGGGGAGCCGCGGTCGAGCGGCAGCTGCTCGCCCTGCTGCGACACGCCCTTTTCTGGATCGCCTTCCACACTCACCAGCCGCACCCGGGCGTCGCGCTCGCGCACGAAAAAACTGGTGTTGCGCCGGGTGGCGGCGGCCAGGTCGCGCAGCACCGGGTAGACCATGTCCTTCAGGTCCGGCGACACCTGGTAGCGCGCACCCAGCCAGGCCGCCGAGGGCCCCAGCCGCCACGCATGGCTGTCGAGCTGCACCAGGTAGCCGCTGGCCTCCAGCGTGCGCGCCAGGCGCAGGGCGGTGGTCTTGGAGAGCGCAGTGCGGCGCGCCAGCTCGGCCATGCTCAGCAGCGGCTGGTCGATGCTGAAGGCATCCAGCAGTTCGAGCGCGCGGTGTACGGCGGTGACCAATTCGTCGGTACGGGGCATAGGTAGTTTCCTCAGGTGAGGGTCCACCAGGCGGACCCCCATTTTCCTCCGATTGGGAGGCCCCTACAGTTCTCTCCACACCGGTCTGCCGACCGCACAACAGGAGACTCCCATGCGCTCAACCGTTCGCCACCTGCTGGCGCTGGCACTGTGCGGCACCTGTGCCGCCGCCCTGGCGCAGTCCTTCCCGGACCGCCCGGTGAAGATCGTCGTGCCCTTCGCCGCCGGCGGGGGCGTGGACACCATGGCACGCATCATCGCCACCCACCTGGCGCCGCGGCTGAAACAGCCGGTGGTGGTGGACAACAAGCCGGGCGCCAACGCCAACCTGGGCGCGGACTTCGTCGCCAAGGCGCCGGCCGATGGCTACACGCTGCTCATGACGTCCTCGGTGTCGGCCGTCAACCGCGCCATCTCGAAGAACCTGCCCTACGACGCGCTGACCGACTTCGCGCAGGTGGCCCGCATCGCCAAGGCGCCGCTGGTCATGGTCACCGGCGCGCCACTCGGCATCCATTCCGTCAAGGAGATGGCGGCCTACGGCCAGGCGCACCCCGGCGCGGTCTCATACGCCTCCACCGGCATCGGTTCGGGCCAGCAGATCAGCGGCGCCATCTTTTCCAAATACGCCGGCATCCCTGCGGTACACGTGCCCTACAAGGGCGGCGCACCGGCGCTGACCGACCTCATCGCCGGGCGGGTGACCTTCATGGTGGGCGTGCCCAGCGAGGTGCTGCCGCACATCGCCAGCGGCAAGCTCAACGCCATCGCCGTCACCGGCGCCACCCGCGCCGAGTCCCTGCCCGACGTGCCCACCTTCACCCAGGCCGGTGTGAACAACCCCGGCACCACCGGCTGGTGGGGCCTGGTGGCACCGGCGAAGACACCGCCCGCCGTGCTGCGCCGCCTCGAAGCGGAAACCCTGGCCCTGATGCAGGACCCCGAGGTGCTCGGCGCCCTGCGTGCCGCCGGCTTCGAGCCCGGCGCCATGGACGGCAAGGACTTCGGCGCCTTCTACCGCGGCGAGATCCGCCGCTACGCCGACCTGATCCGCGAATTCAACATCGAAACCGAATAGGCCCACCATGATCATCGACTGCCACGGCCACTACACCACCGCCCCCGCCGCGCTGAAGGACTACCGCGCGCGCCAGACCACCGCCTTCGAGGCCGGCCACGCGCTGGCGCCGGACTTCGCCATAGGCGACGATGAGATCCGTGAGTCACTGGAAAAGAACCAGTTGCGCATCCAGCGCGAACGCGGTGTGGACCTGACGCTGTTCTCGCCCATCGCCGGCGCCATGGCGCACCACGTGGGCGACGCCACCACCAGCCGCCACTGGACCGAGGCCTGCAACGACCTGGTCCACCGCGCGGTGGAAATGTTCCCCGACGAACTGGTGGGCGTGTGCCAGTTGCCCCAGTCGCCCGGCGTGAGCCCGGCCAACTGCGTGGACGAACTCACCCGCTGCGTGGAGGAACTCGGCTTTGTCGGCTGCAACGTCAACCCCGACCCGACCGACGGCTTCTGGACCGACCCGCCGATGACGCAGCGCCACTGGTACCCGCTGTTCGAGAAGATGGTGGAGCTCGACGTGCCGGCCATGGTGCACGTGAGCTGCTCGTGCAACCCCAACTTCCACCACACCGGGGCGCACTACCTGAACGGCGACACCACCGCCTTCATGCAGTTCCTGCTGTCGGACATCTTCCTGGACTTTCCGACGCTGCGCTTCGTCATCCCGCACGGCGGCGGCGCGGTGCCCTACCACTGGGGCCGCTACCGCGGCCTGGCGCAGCAGCTCAAGCGCCCGCCGCTCGAAGAGATGATGAAGAACGTGTTCTTCGACACCTGTGTGTACCACCGCCCCGGCATCGAACTGCTGCTGGACGTGGTGCCGCCCGACAACGTGCTGTTCGCCTCGGAGATCGTCGGCGCGGTGAAGGGCATCGACCCGCGCACCGGCCACTACTACGACGACACCAAACGCTACATCGACGCGGTGGACTGGCTGCAGCCCGAACACCGGGCCAAGGTGCTGGGCGGCAATGCCCTGCGGGTCTACCCCCGCCTGGCCGAGCGGCTGAAGGCGCGCAGCGCCGCCGCGGCACGCGCCGCCTGAACCGGGAACGGCCATGCCCTCTTCCACCCCGCACGCCGCGCGGCTGCTGCGCGGCCTGGCCGCTGCATGCGCCCTGCTGATCTCGGCCGGCCCCGCCCGGGCCGAATGGCCGGACAAACCCGTGCACCTGGTCGTGCCCTATGCCGCCGGCGGCGGCGTGGACAACGTGGCGCGCATCGTGGCGCCGCCGCTGGCCGCGCGGCTGGGCCAGCCGGTCATCATCGACAACCGGCCGGGCGCCAACGCCAACATCGGCTCCGAATTCGTCGCCAAGGCGCCGCCCGACGGCTACACCTTCCTGGTGGGTGCCACCTTCCTGGCCGCCAACCGCGCCAGCATGCCCGGCCTGGGCTACGACGCGCAGCGTGACCTGGCTCCTGTTGCCCGCCTGGGCCGCTCGCCGGCACTGCTGGTGGTGTCGGCCAGCCTGCCGGTGCGCAGCGTGCGCGAGCTGGCCGACTACGCCAAGGCGCATAAGAACGAGGCGTCCTACGCATCGGTGGGCTCGGCCTCGCCCAACAGCCTGATCTTCGTGCGCAACACCGGCATACCCGCGGTGCAGGTGCTGTACAAGGGCGGCGCCCAGGCCATGCCCGACCTCATCGCCGGGCGGGTGATGTTCATGGTCACCACCGTCAGCGAAGCGCTGGCGCATGTGCAGTCGGGCAAACTGCGGGCCCTGGCGGTGACGGGCAACGACCGGATCAAGGCCCTGCCCGAGGTCCCCACCATGGCGCAGGCCGGTGTGCCTGACCTCACCGCCGTGGGCTGGTGGGGCGTGCTGGCACCGGCGCATGCACCGGCCGCCGCCAGCGACAGACTCTCGGCAGCCCTGGCCGAGGTGCTGCGCCAGCCTGCCGTGGTCACCGCCATGGACGGCCTGGGCATCGAGGCCGCGCCGCTCGACGTGCCGGGCTTCACCCGCTTCTACGCCGCCGAAATGCAGTTCTACACCGAGGCCGCGCGCGCGTTCGACCTGCGGCCGAAATAAGCCACCCTTGGGTCGGCACCTCTTTCATCGACAGGAGATATCCATGCAGGCAGGTTTCCAGGTACTCAAGCGCCGCAGCGCGGTCGGCCTCGACTGGGTCGAGAAGTTCAAGGGCATTCCGGTGGCCAACATCAGCGACTCGATGTCGCGCCTGTCGGCCGGCGGGGCCACGCTGCGCCCCCTGCACGCGGGCGGCGTGCTGTGCGGCCCGGCACTCACCGTCAAGAGTTGCCCGGGTGACAACCTGCTGACGCACATGGCGCTGAACCTGGGGGTCGAGGGCGACGTGATCGTGGTCGACGCCAACGGCGAGCTGACCAACGCCATCGTGGGCGAACGCATGCTGGCCTACTGCATCGCCAAAAAGTTCGCCGGCATCGTCATCAACGGTGCGGTGCGCGACTACGGCTGGATTCGCCAGCACGACTTTCCGGTGTATGCGGCGGGCATCACCCACCGCGGGCCGTACAAGAACGGCCCGGGCGAGATCAACGTGCCCATCGCGCTCGGCGGCATGGTGGTGGCCCCCGGCGACCTGCTCGTGGGCGACGAGGACGGCCTGGTGTGCGTGCCCCAGGCGGAAGTGGCCGCCATCCACGCCAGGGCGGCGGCCAAGTTCAAGCACGAGAGCGACACCTTCGCCGCCATCGCCACCAAGAAGGACAACGACGCGGCCGGCTACCGCGCCACGCTGGAAAAGCTCGGCTGCTATTTCGAAGACTGAGGTTCGAAGCCCGGGGTCTCGGCGGGCCGCGCCGGTGTAGCCTGTCGGCATGGATTCCCTCATCACCGCCAGCGCCCGCGCGCTGGCCGCGGGTGACGCGCTCGGCGCCCTCAAGCGGGTCGCCCTGCGCGACGACCCGCCAGCGCTGGCCCTGCGCGGCATCGCCATGGCCCAGCTCGGCGAGCACCCGCGCGCCCGCGAACTGCTGCGGCGTGCCGCGCGCGGTTTCGGTCCGCGCGAGGCCGTGGCGCGGGCCCGCTGCATCGTCGCCGAGGCCGAGGTGGCGCTGGCCATGCGCGAGCTGGGCGGCGCACCGCGGGTGCTGGCCGCCGCCGCGGCCACGCTGGAAGCCCATGCCGACCACGGCAACGCGCGGCAGGCGCGGCTCATCGCGGTGCGCCGGCTGCTGTTGCTCGGGCGGCTGGGCGAGGCGGCACAGGCCCTGGCGGCCATCGATACACAGGGCCTGCCGCCATCGCTGCACGCCGTGGCCGAACTCGCGGCGGCGGAACTGGCACTGCGCTCGCTGCGCACCGGGCCGGCGCAAGAAGCACTGGGCCGCGCCCAGGCGGCGGCCGAGCGCGCCCGTGTGCCGGCGCTGCTGGCCGAGGTGGCGGAGGCACGCGCGGTGCTCGGCCGCCCCGCCGCCCGGCGGCTTTTCGCCGGGGGTGAGCAGGCGCTGCGCCTGGATGAAGTCGCCGCGCTGCGGGCCTCGAACACGCTGGTGGTCGATGCCTGCCGCCGCGGGCTGGGCACCGGCGACCTGGGCACCCCGGGCATCCCGGGCCCCCAGGACGTCGGCGGCACATGGCAGCCGCTGGCGCGCCGGCCGCTGCTGTTCACCCTGGTACGTGCGCTGGCCGAGGCCTGGCCCGGCGATGCGGGCCGCGAAGCCCTGATCGCCCAGGCCTTCCGCACCCGCCACCCCGACGAGACACACCGCGCACGCCTGCGGGTCGAGATCGGCCGGCTGCGGGCGCTGGTGGCACCGCAGGCACGCATCGAGGCGACCGCGGCAGGTTTTGTGCTGCTGCCGCACGGCGGGCGGGCCGTCGCCGTGCTGGCGCCGCCCATCGACGGCGAACAAGGGGCCCTGGTGGCGCTGCTGTCCGATGGCGCGGCCTGGTCCACCTCGGCGCTGGCGCTGGCCCTGGGCGACAGCCAGCGCACGGTGCAGCGGGCGCTGGCCGAGCTGGAGGCCGCCGGCCGCGTGCGTTCCATCGGCCGGGCGCGGGCGCAGCGCTGGCTGGCGCCGCCACTGGCGGGATTCACGACGATTCTGTTACTCCCCGCTGCGCTGCCATCTGACTAAAGTGGCTGTCTTGCGGCGCCTACTCCCAGCGCGCCAAGGAGCAAGACCATGACCCTAGATACAGTTCAGCACACACCCTCACACCCACCCGGCGTGCCGGTGCGCACGGCCGAGATCGTGCGCGAGTACGGCCCCTTTGCCAGCACCGACAAGGTAGGCGGCGTCAGCTACGACGGCCAGCGGGTATGGGCCGCCACCGGCGCCCGGCTGCTGGCCTTCGACCCGGCCAGCGGCGAGCCGGTGCGCTCGTTAGACCTGGCCTGCGATGCCGGCACCGCCTTCGACGGCAAGCACCTCTACCAGATCGTCGAGGCGCGCATCGACAAGATCGACCCGGCCACCGGCACCGTGCTGGCGTCCATCCCCGCGCCCGGCCACGGCGGCGACTCGGGCCTGACCTGGGCCGAGGGCAGCCTGTGGGTGGGCCAGTACCGCGACCGCAAGATCCACCAGGTCGATCCGGCCACCGGCGCGGTGATCCGCAGCATCGAGTCCAACCGCTTCGTCACCGGCGTGACCTGGGTCGATGGCGACATGTGGCACGGCACCTGGGAGGGCGACGAGAGCGAACTCCGCCGCATCGACCCGCAGAGCGGCGCCGTGCTGGAGCGCCTGGAGATGCCGCCGGGCACCGCCGTCAGCGGGCTGGAGTCCGACGGGGCCGACCTGTTCTATTGCGGCGGTGGCGGCAGCGGCAAGGTCCGCGCCGTGCGGCGGCCGAAACGGGTTGCGAAGTAAGCCACCGACGCCCCAGGAGCACACCATGAACACCACCATCACCGAAACCGCTGCCCCGCACCCAACCGTCGTCTCCAGCGAGCGCTGGCAGGCCGAACGCAAAAAGCTGCTGGCCCGCGAAAAAGAGCTGATGCGCCTGCACGACCAGGTCGCCCGCGAGCGCCGCGCACTGCCGTGGGAACGTATCGACAAGCCCTACGTCTTCGACACCCCGCAGGGCCGGCGTACCCTGGCCGACCTGTTCGCGGGCCGGCGCCAGTTGCTGGTGCAGCACTTCATGCTCGGCCCCGGCTGGGCGCAGGGCTGCCCCAGCTGCTCCTTCATGGCCGACCACATGGGTGGCATGCAACTGCACCTGGAGCACCGTGACGTGACGCCGCTGGCCGTCTCGCGCGCCCCGCTGGCCGAGATCGAGCGTTTCCGCCAGCGTATGGGCTGGCAATTCAATTGGGTGTCGTCCAACGGCGGCGACTTCAACCACGACTTCGGTGTCAGCTTCACGCCGGAACAGCGGGCCACCGGCGCGGTGCCCTACAACTACGGCATGCGCCCCTTCCCGAGCGAAGAAGCGCCCGGCATCAGCGTCTTCTACAAGGACGACGCGGGTGAGGTGTTCCACACCTACTCCACTTTCGGGCGCGGCGTGGAGGTGATGATGGGCACCTACCAACTGCTCGACCTGACGCCCCAGGGCCGCGACGAGCACAACCCGGACTACCCCATGGACTGGGTGCGGCACCACGACCGCTACGAGCCCGCGGCGCCCGCACAGCAGCCGGTGGCCACGGCGGCTTCCTGCTGCCACGCGCCCGCCTGAGCGGCGCACGGCCTGAACCGGCGCAGCGGCTGCCATGGCAAACCTGTGGCCCTGGCTGGCGGTGGCGGGGATGGGTGCCCTGCACGGGCTCAACCCCGCCACCGGCTGGATGCTGGCCGCCGCCTGGGGCGTGCGTTCGCACGGCCGGACGCCGATGCAGAGGCGGGCGCGGGCGCTGCGCGCCCTGCTGCCGATCGCGGCCGGGCATGCGGCATCGGTCGCGCTGGTGGCCGCCGCGGTGGTGTTCGGCCTGGCGCTGGACCGCAGGCTGCTGCTGGCCGTGGCGGGCGGGCTGCTGGTGGTCGCCGTGCTGCTGCACCTGTCGGGCCACGCCCCCCGCATGGCGCGGGCGCCGGCCGGCCATGCCGGGCTGGCGCTCTGGTCCTTCCTGGTGTCCACCACGCACGGCACCGGGCTGGTGCTGGTGCCGGCGCTGATGCCGCTGTGCCTGGGCGCTGGCACAGGCAGTGGCGCAGCGGCGGCAACGCGGGTGGGCACGGCATCGGATGCGCTGCTGCTGGCGCTCGCCGCAGTGGCCGTGCACACCGCCGCGATGCTCGCCGTCACCGGGCTGGTCGCCTGCGGGATGTGCCGGGGCCTGGATGCCGGCGCCCGCTGGCTGCGGCGTTGACGGAGGGCCTGCTCAGGCTAAGCCGCCCGCGCCGACCACAGCGTCCACCGGTCCTTCTCCACGATGGGCCCCTGCGCCGGCAACTGGCTGCGGATGTAGCCGATCAGCGCCTGCAGTTCGTCGTCGTCCAGCTCGTGCAGGATGGAGCGACCGGTGCGCACAGCCAGGTCCGCGGCCAGGGGTTCGAAACCCGCATAGGTCTTGCGTGTCTCCCACAGGGTGGTGCGGGTGGTACCGGTAAAGCCGGCGGCCTGCAGCGCGGCGGAGACGGTCTCGGGCGTGGGGCGGCGGCCGGCCTCGATGGCGCGCAGGCGCGGGAAACGGTCGAAGAAATAGCCCCGGAAATGTTCGGCCGAACCCGGCAGGTTCACGTCTTCCGGGGTGCGGTCCTGCACCAGCAGCAGGCCGCCCGGGGCCAGCAGCCGGCGGGCTTCGGCGAAGCAGGCGCCGTAGGCCGGCAGGTGGTGGATGAGTGCACGCGCAAACACCACATCGCAGCCGCCCGCCGGCAGGCCGGTGGCCGCGGCATCGCCCTGCACAAAGCGCAGGCCCTCGATGCCGGCCGCCCGCTCGCGGGCCGCCGCCACCATGCCTGCGGAAAAGTCCACCCCGGTGACCTGCGCCGCACCCAGTCCCTGCCAGGCCAGGGCATAGATGCCGCCGCCGCAGCCCACGTCGGCCACCCGTTTGCCCACCGGATCGACCAGGGCGCGGATGGCGTCGGCCCAGGCCGGGTCGGCACTGCGGCTGGCATAGGTGTAGCGGTTGTCGACGGCGTGGAAATCGATGGGCATCTGCTGCAACCTTCTCTGGTGGGTCCGGGGTGGATCAGGGGGTGGGTCGGCGTGGAATCGATGCTATGTCCGCCCGTTCAAAATGTAAAATATCTGCTTGCTACCACCTGCAGACATTCAAGGTCTGCTTTCCTGCCCCTGCCTCCTGCCATGGAACTGCGCCACCTCCGCTATTTCGTCGCCGTCGCGGAAGAACAGAGCGTGACGCGCGCGGCCGAACGCCTGGGCATGCAACAGCCCCCGCTGAGCCAGCAGATCCGCGACCTGGAGCGGGAACTGGGCGTGGAGTTGTTCGAACGCACCCCCCGCAGCCTGCGGCTCAACAGTGCCGGCCAGGTGTTTTTGCACGATGCACGCAAGCTGCTGCGCGACGCACAGGACGCGGTCACGCGGGTGCGGCATGCGGCACGCGGCGAACTGGGGCGGCTGGCCATCGGCTACACCAGCTCCGCCGCCCTGCACCCGCAGGTGCCGCGGGTGCTGCGGGTGTTCCGCGAGAGTTATCCGCAGATCGCGCTCGACGTGCGCGAGGATGCGACCGACACCCTGTTCCGCGCCGTGGTGGCCGAGGAGATCGACGCGGCTTTTGTACGTGCGCCGGCCTCGCGCTTTTTGCCCCTGCGCTCGCAGGTGGTGGGCGAGGAGCCCGTGGTGGTCGCCCTGCCCCGGGGCCACCGCCTGAGTGGCGCCACCGGCCCGCTGCCGCTGGCCGCGCTGGCACAGGAGGATTTCGTGCTGTACCGCAGCCCCGACGGGCCGGGTGTGCTCGACGTGCTGGCCGCCGCCTGCCACCGCGCGGGCTTCACGCCGCATGCGGTGGCCAGCGTGCCGCGGCTGCTGTCGGCCGCCGCCATGGTGGCCGCGGGGCGCGGCATCACCCTCCTGCCGCAGGCACTGCAGGCGCTGCACCGCGACAGTGTGGTGTACCGGCCGCTGGACCAGGCATCGGCCTTCACCATACCGCTGACCCTGGTCTGGCGCGACGGGCCGGACAGTACACCGCTGGCGCGCTTTGTGGCGTCTGTCTTGCCACTTCGTTGATTGCCGTTTGGCGGATGCCACATGGTTGTATAATGCAACCTTTTTTTGGCCGTCCCATGCAACACTCCAACGAACCGATAGACGCCATCCGCGCCGCCTCGCGCCGCATGGTGCGTGAACTGGGCTTCATGGCGCCGACGCTGGCGGGCACCGCCTATTCACCCTCGGCGGTGCATGCCATCCTGGAGCTGGGCCTGCGCGGCGCGCTGACCTCGGCACAGCTGGCCGAGGCGCTGCGCCTGGAGAAATCGAGCGTCAGCCGCCTGGTGCGCAAGCTGGCCGATGCCGGTGAGCTGAAGGAAAGCGCGGCCGGCGCGGACGCGCGTGCCAAGCCGCTGGCACTGACCGCACGCGGCCGACGCACCTTTGCCGCCATCAATACCTTCGGCCGCCGCCAGGTGTCCGCGGCGCTGGCCCGCATGGCGGCGGCCGGGCAGCAGGCCCTGCACGACGGCCTGGCCGCCTATGCGCAGGCGCTGGAGGACGAGCGCGGCGGCTTGCCCATGGCACCACCGACCGGCCCATCGGCGGTGGACATCCGGCAGGGCTACCAGCCCGGCGCCATCGGCCGGGCAGCGGAGATGCATGCCGCCTACTACAGCCGGGCCGCCGGCTTCGGCCAGTTCTTCGAAAGCCAGGTGGCCACGGGCATGGCGGCGTTCGCGTCGCGGCTCGGCGATCCGTGCAACGGCCTGTGGACGGCCTGGCAGACGGGCCGCATCCTGGGCACGGTGGCCATCGACGGTGAAGAACTGGCGGCCGACAACGCGGCCCACCTGCGCTGGTTCGTGGTGGACGATGCCCTGCGCGGCCAGGGCGCCGGCCGCGCCCTGCTGCGCAGCGCCCTGGCCTTCTGCACCGACAGCGGTTTTACCGCGGTGCACCTGTGGACCTTCCAGGGCCTGGACGCGGCGCGCCACCTGTACGAAGCCGCCGGCTTCGTGCTGCGGGAAGAGCGCCCGGGCGCACGCTGGGGCCGCGAGGTGGTGGAACAGCGCTTCGTGCTGCAGTTGCAGTAGGCGTAGCGGAGCAGGTGTGGTGGAGTTGGCGGGGCGTGGCGCAAGCCCTGCCGCATCGCCAAAAAGCGATGGATCATGGTTCGTATTTATCGCTTTCAATCCAGGGGCGGCCTGCGTAAATTCCGCGGCTACAAGAGCACTCCAGGAGACAAGGCCGTGAAGAACCCCATCCACCAGATCCACCGGACCCACCGCACCCGCCGCGACGTACTGCGCGGCATCGCCCTGGCCGCCGGGGCCGCCGCCACCGGCCTGCCGGGGATGCTGCATGCGGCCCCGGCTGCCACCGCCCATCCCGGCGCACCCGACAAACCCATCACCATCCTGGTCGGCTTCGCCGCCGGCGGTTCGGCCGACCAGATCGCGCGCAACCTGGCCGCCGCGGCCAAGGATTTGTCGCCGGTGCCCATCCTGGTGGTCAACAAACCCGGCGCGGCCGGCGCCCTGGCCGCGCAGACCACGGCGCAGGCCAGACCCGACGGCACCACGCTGTTCGTCGGCGGCGGCAGCGAAACCACCTCGGTCGGTGCGCACCAGCAGATTCCCTACGACCCGCGCACTTCCTTCCGCCCCATCATCAAGGTGGCGCGGCTGCCCAGCGTGCTGGTGGTGCGCACCGATTCGCCCTACCGCGACATGCAGGCGCTGATGGTGGCCGCCAAGTCCGCGCCGGAAAAACTCAGCTACGCCTCCACCGGCCAGGGCGGCATCTTCCACTCCACCGGGCTGGTGTGGGAGAAGGTCAGCGGCGCCAAACTGCTGCACGTGCCCTACAAGGGCGCGGCCGAGTCCATGGCCGCGCTCATGGGCAGCCAGGTCGACATGGCCTTCGGCGCGCCCGAAGAGGTGCAGGCCCTGGTGGCCGCCGGCAAGCTGCGGCCCATCGCCCTGTTCAGCAAGACACGCCTGCCGGCCTACCCCGACGTGCCGACCATGACCGAATTGGGCTACCCTGTGGCCATCGACAACATGAAGGGCCTGCTGGCACCCGCCGGCACGCCCGACGCCACCGCCCAGTGGCTGTTCGAGACCTTCCACAAGGCGATGCAGTCGCCGGAATTTTTGCAGTACGCCAAGACCTCGGGCCTGAACATCTCGTTTGCCGATGGCCCGGCCTTCCAGCGCGAAATCAACGACAGCTACGACGCCATCCGCAAGGCCATCCAGCCCTGATACCCACATCCCGACGCACCCCGACACACCCCATGACCCAGACCGCCGCCGCCCTCCCCGTCCTCCCCCCCATCCCGGTTGCCGATGCCAGCACCCCCATCGGCTTCGTCGGCCTTGGCCTGATGGGCGCCGGCATGGCGCGCTGCCTGCGCCGCAAGGGTTTTGCGCTGACGGTCTACAACCGCGACCCGGCCAAGGCCGAGCCGCTGCGCGCCGCTGGCGCCAGCGTGGGCACACTGGCCGAGGTGGGCCGGACCAGCCGCGTGGTGGTGCTGTGTGTGTCCGACACCGCCGCGGCCGAGGCCGTGCTGTTCGGCCCCGAAGGCCTGGCCAGCACCCTGCAGCCGGGCGCCTGCGTGATCGATGCCAGCACCCTGTCTGCCGACGGCGCGCGCCGCTTTGCCGCGCAACTGGCCGCCAAGGGCATCGCCTACCTCGACGCCCCGGTCAGCGGCGGCCAGCAGGGCGCCGAGGAAGGCACGCTGGTGTGTATGGTCGGCGGCGATACGCAGGCTTTCGACGCCTGCCAGCCGGTGTTCGCCGCCTTCGCGGCCCGCGCCGTGCACATGGGCCCGGCCGGCAACGGCCAGGTCACCAAGGCCTGCAACCAGGTGGCGGTGACCGCCGCCATGCTGGGCGTGGCCGAGTCCATGGCGCTGGCAAAACGACAGGGCGTGGACCCGGCCCAGGTGCGCGAAGTGCTGCTGGGCGGCACGGCCAAGAGCCTGGCCCTGGAACGCTTCGCCCCGCGCATGATCAGCGGCGACCACAAGCCGGGTTTCCGCGCGGTGCTGATGCGCAAGGACCTGCGCCTGGCGCTGGACAGCGGCCGCGAGGGCGGCAGCTACATGCCGGTGGCCGCGCTGGCCGCGCAGCTGCTGGACGTGGTGGTCAACCGCGGCGAAGGCGACCTGGACTGGAGTGTGCTGGGCAAGCTGTTCGCGGAGTGGTCGGGGGCGCCGCATACGGGTGGCAAGTCCGCGGGTTGACCGGGGTCGGCAGACTTTCCCGCAACGCGGTACATTCGCCGACTCCGTGGCTCGCCACTTGGCGGGACCCGGCAGCCCCCGTCGATGAGTGGAGCTTTTCATGCTGACAAAAGATACGGCCGTGATGTTCGCGCGGTACAGCGACTGGGCCGACCAGGTGCTGTTCAAGGCCATCGACCAACTGCCCGAGGGCACGGTCTACCAACCCGTGCAGACGCTGTTCGGCTCGATGCTCGGCACGCTGAACCACAACTTGCAGGTCGACCTGATCTGGCGCGCGCACCTGCTGGGCGAAGACCATGGCTTCACCAGCCGCCGCGACGTGCTGCATGCCGACTTCGGCGACCTGGTGAAGGCGCAGTCCGAGGTCAACCAGTGGTACATCGACTGGGCGGCGACCCAGGATCCGCAGACGCTCGACGAGAAGCTGGACTTCAAGTTCGTCTCCGGCAAGCCCGCGGAAATGACCCGCGGCGGCATGTTCCTGCACACCGTCAACCACAAGAGCTACCACCGGGGCTGGGTCAGCGAGATGTTCTTCGGCTTCGGCGCACGGCCGCCGCAGAACGACCTGTCCGTCTACCTTTGCGAACGCTGAGATTCGCGCGGCAGTCCCTGCCTACAACAAGCGGCTGGCCCCGGTGAAGTCCGCTTCTTCCACCACCAGTTGCCGCACCTGCTGCACCAGCGGCCGGATGTCGTCGCGCCGCGCCTGGAAGGAATAGGACAAGGTCGGCAGCGCCGGCCGGCTTTCCAGCACCACCACCTCGCCCCGCGCCGCCAGCGGCAGCAGCCAGCCTTCGGGCAGGAAACTGATGCCCACGCCCGCCACCACCATGCCGGCGATGGCCGACAGGTTGTTGCAGCGCAGGCGGCGGTCTACCTCCAGGTCGTTGGCCATGAGCCAGTTGTCCAGCTCGCGGGCCGAGCCGGCTTCGGCGGGCATGGTGATCAGGGCCACCTGGGCCAGCAGCGCGGGGGTGGTCAGGCGGCGTGTGCCCAGCAGCACCGGCGCACCGGCCAGCTGGAAACGCACCTCGCGCACCACGTGGCTCGACAAGGCCGGGCGGGTGCTGGTGCCGGCCACCACGGCAAAGTCCAGCTCGCCGCTTTCCACCCGCTCCTCCAGCGCGCGGCCCATGTCCACATGCGGCTCCAGCAGCAGCTCGGGGAAACGCTCGCGCGCCCGCGCCACGAAGCGCGGCAGCCAGCTCAGCGCCGACAGCTCGCCCATGCCGAAGCGGCACACACCGCGCACCGCCACGCTGTCGGCCAGGGTCTCGCGCACCTCGTCGGCCGAACGCAGCAGCTTGCGCGCCAGGGGCAGCAGCGTCTGCCCGGCGGCGGTCAGCGCGGCGCGGTGGCCGCTGCGGTCGAACAGCGGCTTGCCCAGGTGCGATTCCAGCTCGGCCAGCCGCTTGGAGAGCGAGGACTGCGACAAATACAGGCGCTCGGCCGCCAGCGAAAAGCTCGCCAGCGTGGCGGCCCAGTAGAAGGCCTCGATCTGTTTCAGGGTCATGGCGTCTCCGGCATCGTGTCCGTCATGTTCTCCATCACCTGGAGCGATGGTTCTTGAGTCGAATATATCGCTTTATGTCGCCAAGGTGCCGGCCTAGAGTCGAAGGCTCCTTCCCCCCTCCTTCTTCTCTTTTCTCCCCAAGAGGCCCACCGCATGCAGCAGCAGCAGCCCGGATTCCGCATCCTCCCCCGCGCCGAGACCGACCCCGCCCTGGTGGCCCTGTTCCAGGGCCTGCCGGCCTCCATCGTCAGCGACAACATGCACCGCATCACCGGTACCTGGGGCCTGCACCCCTACCACCGGCCGGGCACGCCGCTGCTGGGCCCGGCGCTGACGGTGCGGGTGCGCGCGGGCGACAACCTGATGATCCACAAGGCGCTGGAACTCGGCCGGCCCGGCGACGTGCTGGTGGTCGATGGCGACGGCTGCCTCGACCGCGGGCTGATCGGCGAGATCATGAAACGCGTGGCCCAGGCCAAGGGCTTCGCCGGCCTGGTGGTGGACGGCGCCATCCGCGACGTGGCCTCCTACCGCGCCGACACCTTCCCCTGCTACGCCCGTGGTGTGTGCCACCGCGGCCCGTACAAGGAAGGCCCGGGCGAACTCAACGTGCCGGTGGCCATCAGCGGCGTGGTGGTGCACCCGGGCGACATCGTGGTGGGCGACGACGACGGTGTGGTCTTCATCCAGCCGGCCGACGCGGTGGCACTCGCCGCCGCCTCGCGCCGCAAGCTGGCGGCCGAGGAACAGACCTTTGCCGAGATCGCCGCCGGCAGCTACGACGAGAGCTGGATCGACGCGGCCCTGCGGACCCGCGGCGTGCTGGCCTGAGGCCCCGCAGGCCCACCACCCGATACCGCACCATGAGCCGCACGCTGCGCCACCTCCTCAGCCTCGACGACTTCGAGCACGCCGCGCGCCGCCACCTGCCGCGCCCCATCTTCGGCTACGTGGCCGGCGCGGTGGAAAACGGCGCCACCGTGCGCGACAACCGCACGGCCTTCGACGAACTGGGCTTCATCCCCCGCAATGTGACCGACGTGTCGAAGCGCGGCACGGCCACCCACCTGTTCGGCCACGACTGGGCCGCCCCCTTCGGCATCGCGCCCATGGGCATCAGCGCCCTGTCGGCCTACCGCGGCGACCTGGTGCAGGCCCGCGCGGCGCGTGATGCCAACATCCCGATGATGATGAGCGGATCCTCCCTCATCCGTATGGAAGACGTGGCGGCGGAATGCCCCGGCACCTGGTTCCAGGCCTACCTGCCGGGCGAGCCGGCACGCATCGCGGCGCTGGTCGGCCGGGTGGCCCAGGCCGGTTTCCAGACGCTGGTGGTCACGGTCGATTCGCAGATACTGAGCAACCGCGAGCACAACGTGCGGGCGGGTTTTTCCACCCCGCTGCGGCCTTCGCTGCGGCTGGCGTGGGACGGCATCACCCACCCGCGCTGGCTGCTGGGCACCGCCCTGCGCACCGTGCTGCGCCATGGCATGCCGCATTTCGAGAACAACTATGCCGAGCGCGGCGCCCCCATCCTGGCGCGCAACGTGGCGCGCGACTTCGGCGGGCGCGACCACCTGAGCTGGGCGCATGTGCGCCAGGTGCGCCAGCAGTGGCAGGGCCGCCTGGTGGTGAAGGGTGTGATGTGTGTGGAAGACGCCTTGCTGGCACGCGACAGCGGGGCCGACGGCATCGTCGTCTCCAACCACGGCGGCCGGCAGCTGGACGGCACCGTGTCGCCCCTGCGGGTGCTGCCCGCCATCGTGCAGGCCGTGGCGCCGATGCCGGTGATGGTGGACAGCGGTTTTCGCCGCGGCACCGACGTGCTGAAAGCACTGGCGCTGGGCGCGGCCTTCGTCTTCGTCGGCCGGCCCTTCAACTACGCCGCGGCGATTGCCGGCGAGGCCGGCGTGCGCCACGCCATCGACCTGCTGCAAAGCGAGGTGCTGCGCAACATGGGCATGCTGGGGCTGAACACGCTCGACGAGATCGGGCCGAAGCAGCTGATGCGGATGACGGGCATCCAGCACCCGGGCATGCCGGTATAGCGCAGCATTACCCTCTTCACTCCCCCTATCCGAGACTCCGAGACAACACCATGCAAGCCACCTCCCTCCTCCACCGCCGCCGTTTCATCGCCGCCCCTGCGGCCCTGGCCACCCTGGCCCTCGGCCTGGCCGGCACCGCCACCGGCGCCTTCGCGCAGCAGCAGCCCGCAACCAGCGCCGGCACCTTCCCCAGCGGCCCCGTCACCATGGTGGTCGGCTGGCCGCCGGGCGGCCCGTCGGACAACGTGGCGCGGCTCATCGCGGCGTCCATGGGCCATGCGCTGGGCCAGCCCATCATCATCGACAACCGGGCCGGCGCGGGCGGCAACATCGGCTCGGCCGCCGCGGCGCGCGCCAAGCCCGACGGCTACACCATCATGCTGGCCACGGTGTCGTCGCACGGCCTCAACTCGGCCCTGTACCCCAAGCTGCCCTACGACCCCATCAAGGACTTCGCGCCGGTGGGCCTCATCACCCACTCGCCCAGCGTGCTGCTGGTGCCGGCCGACTCACCCTTCAAGACGGTGGGCGAACTGCTGGCCGCGGCGCGCGCCAACCCGGGCAAGCTCAACTACGGTTCGGGCGGCGTGGGCTCGTCGCAGCACCTGGTGGGCGCCAGCTTCAAGCAGGTGGCGGGGGTGGACATCACCCACATCCCCTACAAGGGCACCGCCCCGGCCATGACCGACCTGATGGCCGGCCGGGTGGACCTGGTCATCACCACCGGGGCCGTGCCCTTCGTCAGCTCGGGCAAGGTGCGGGCGCTGGCCGTCACCTCGCACGAACGTATGGCCGCACTGCCCGAGGTGCCCACCTTCGAGCAGGCCGGCGTGAAGCTCTACACCGACTCGTGGTACGGCATCGTGGCGCCGGCCGGCACACCGCGCCCGGTGCTGGAAAAACTCAACCAGGCGCTGGCCCACGCCGTGTCCGACAAGGCCACCCAGCAGCAGCTCATGGAACAGGGCACGGTGCCCGGCAAGCCGATGCAGCTCGACCCCTTCTGGGCCTTCGTGAAGAACCAGATGCCGACCGCGGCCGCGCTGGTGAAGGTGTCGGGGGCGACGGCGGAGTAGGCCCGGGCCCGGCCCGGGCCGATAGTTTTAGAAGCTTTCCCAATCGCCTTCCGACCCGCCGGCGGCACTGCCCGAAGATGCCGGCGATGCAGCGGGCGGCTGCGACTTGCCCGGCGCGGGCCGGGCGGCGGAACCGGCACCTGCGCCGAAGGCCGCAGGTTTGGCGGCCGGGGGCCGGGCCGCCGGTGCCGGGGCCTTGG
Source organism: Pseudomonadota bacterium (assembly GCA_040390235.1). GTDB lineage: Bacteria > Pseudomonadota > Gammaproteobacteria > Burkholderiales > Burkholderiaceae_C > Xylophilus. Next base: position 28,757 of record JAZJYT010000069.1, read on the forward strand.
CGGCCGCCGGCTTGGCAGCACCCGATGCCGCGGGGGCGGAAAGCCTGGCGACAGCCGGCGCGGGCGCCTTCTTCGCGGTGCCGGTGGCGGTACCCGCACCTCCACCCGCCAGCGACTTGGCTGGCGCCGCGACCGGCGGCCGCACGGCGGCCAGGGCCGGCCGGGCGGGCATGGGCACCGGCGCCGGGCGCGGCGGGGTGTAGGCGTGCGCGGCGGCGTGGCCGCCGTGCAGCTTGAATACCGAAATCGCCTTCGACAGGCGGCCCGACTGGTCGCGCAGGCTGCCGGCGGCGGCGGCGGCCTGCTCCACCAGGGCGGCGTTCTGCTGCGTCATCTGGTCGAGCTGGCCCATGGCGCCGTTGACCTGGTCGATGCCGCTGCTCTGCTCGCGCGAAGCGGCGCTGATCTCGCCGATGATGTCGTTCACCCGCTGCACGCTGGCCACGATCTCGCCCATGGTGCTGCCGGCGTCGCGGACCAGGTTGGTGCCCGACTCGACCCGCTCCACGCTGGCGCCGATGAGCTGCTTGATCTGCTTGGCCGCCTCGGCGCTGCGCTGGGCCAGGCTGCGCACTTCGGAGGCCACCACCGCAAAACCGCGGCCCTGCTCACCCGCCCGGGCGGCTTCCACCGCGGCGTTCAGCGCCAGGATGTTGGTCTGGAAGGCGATGCCGTCGATGGTGCCGATGATGTCGCTGATCTGGCGCGAGCTGCTGCTGATCTCGTCCATGGTGGCCACCACCTGCGACACCACCTTGCCACCGCGCTGCGCCACCTCGGCCGCCGAGCTGGCCAGCTTGCTGGCGGTGATGGCGGACTCGGCCGTCTGGCGCACGGTGCCGGTCAGCTCCATCATGGACTGCGCGGCCTGCTGCAGGTTGCTGGCGGTCTGCTCGGTGCGCACCGACAGATCCTGGTTGCCCGCGGCGATTTCCGAACTGGCGGTGCCGATGCTGTCGGTGGAGCCCTGCACCTCGCCGACGAGCTGCACCAGCGCCGCCTGCATGGTCTGCAGCGAGGCCAGCAGCCGGCCGGTTTCGTCGTTGGAGGTGACCTCGATGCTGTGCGTCAGGTCGAAACGGCCGATGGCGTCGGCCACGGTGCCCGCCTCCTCCAGCGGCCGGGTGATGGAGCGCGACAGCCAGACCATCAGCAGCACACCGATGGCGACCGCCCCCAGGGCGAACACGATCAGCGCCATGCGCGCCTGGCCGTTGGCCACCTCCATGCGGGCGGCGGCGGCGTCGAGCTTGGCGCGCTGCTTCCCCACCACCTCGCCGATGAACTTGATATAGGCATCGGCCGCAGGGGTGTACTGGGTGGCCATGATCTGGCGCGCCTTGTCGCCGTCGCCGGCCTTGCGGGCCTCGGCCACCGCATCACGCGTGGGAATGTAGGCCTGGCGGATGGCCGTCAGCCGGCTGAACATCTCGCGGTCGGCCGGCTCGGTCATCTTGGCGTCGAGCTGCTTGAGCAGGTCGGTAGCCACGCGGCTGGATTCGACGGTGGAGGCGGCGAAGAAGTTGGCCAGCTCGGCGTCGTTGCTGGCGGCGATGGCGGTGGTACGCATCACCCCCACGTAGACCACCCGCGACCAGTCGCCGGCGATGCGTTCGGCCGCCAGGGTCTCGTTGTAGATCTTGGCGCTTTCGCGCGACATGGTCTGCAGCGCCCAGTAGCTGACGCCCGACCCCACGAAGGAAACCAGCAGGACCAGGCCCATCACCAGGGTCAGCCTTTGGCGGATGGAGCGCCCCGCTATCAATTGTTGAGCCATGGTGGCATCCTTCGTTTTTATAGAGTGAACGATTATGGATGGCAAAGAGACCACCGGCACCCCCGGTAATATCCTTATAAGCTCCACCACCCACCCCGACCGCGGAGGGACTGCATGGCGACCCTGATCCCCGCGCTGGACACCTGCACCGCCCGCATGGCGGCCGGCGAACGGCGCCTGGCCGAGCGGCTGCAGCACAAGCTCGACGCCGATACCCTGCCCTGGTTTGGCGTGCCGGTTGGCGCAGAAGGCCCGGCCCTACCGGGGCAACCCGGGCAAAAGGCGCCACGCCCCCGCCCCCAGTTCCTGCTGCTGCACCCCGCCCACGGCCTGCTGGTGCTGGAGACGCGCGACTGGCCCCTGGGCAGCATCATCCACGCCGGGCGCGAGCAGTTCTCCATCCGCGAAGACGGCACCGCACCCACCACCGTACCCAACCCCCTGGAACACGCGCGGCAGCTGGCGCAGCACATCGCCGGCCTGCTGCAGCACGACCCGCAACTGGTGCAGGCCGCCGGCCGCTGGAAAGGCCTGCTGCGCCTGGCGTGGAGTTATGGCGTGGTGCTGACCGGCATCAGCCGCGAACACTTCGACCGCGCCGGCCTGGGCCGGGTGCTGGACACCCAGCGTGTGGTCTGCCGCGACGAGATGACCGAAGTGACCGACGCCAGCAGCCTGCAGGCCCGCCTGTGGGCCATGTTCCCCCTGGCCATGCGCGGCGGCGCGCCGCTGAGCACCACGCAGGTGGACCGGGTGCGCTGGAACCTGTTCCCGGAACTGCGCATCGCCGCCCCTATCGGCCACCCCGCCCCGGTGCCGGACGACCCGAAACGCGCAGCAGCGGTCGCAGCCGCCGCCATGCAGCCCAGCCGCATGCGCATGATGGACGTGGCGCAGGAACGGCTGGCCCGCTGTATGGCCGGCGAAGACCCGGGCCACCGCGTCATCCACGGCGTGGCCGGCTCCGGCAAGACCATGCTGCTGGCCTGGCGCGCCGAACACCTGGCCCGCAGCGCCACCCCGGGCAGCAAACCGGTGCTGGTGCTGTGCTTCAGCGAACCGCTGGCGGTGCTGCTGCAGGCGCACTTCGTGCGCCAGGAACTCGACACCGTGGTGCAGGTGAACCACTTCCCCCGCTGGTGCCACCAGCAGTTGATGGCCCACCAGCAGGAACTGCCCGACGTACGCCTGGGCCGCGACGCCGTGGTGCAGGACATGGTGCTGCGTGTCATCACCGGCGTGGAGCGCGGCGACATACCCGCCGGCCAGTACCGCGCCGTGCTGGTGGACGAAGCCCACGACTTCCCGCCCGAATGGTTGAAGCTCGCCACGCAGATGGCCGACCCGGCCACGAACAGCCTGCTGCTGCTGTACGACGACGCGCAGAACATCTATGCCCGCAAGCGTGCCGCCACCGGCGCCCCGCAGAGCAACAGCAGCAGCCGCCGCAAACCCTTCAGCCTGAAGAACGTGGGCATACGCGCCGAGGGCGAGCGCACCACCCTTCTGAGCGTGAACTACCGCAATACGAAACAGATTTTCGACACCGCCCGCCAGGTGGCCGGCAGCCTGCTGGCCGCCCCCAACGACGAAAACACCGAACAGGTCGGCCACGACGTGGAAGACGACCCCGTGCCCCTCATCGAGCCCACCAGCGGCGGCCGCAACGGCTACCCGCCCAAAACCATCAGCCTGCCCACCGCCCGGGAAGAAGCCGACAAGATCGCCGACATCTTCATAGCCGCCTACCAGCACGGCCACGCCTGGAGCGACATGGCCATCCTGGCGCGCAACCTAGACACGCTGGAAGCCTGCGCCGACACGCTGGCGCTACGCAAACTCCCCCACGAACTGCGCCGGCAAACCGGCGACTACAACCCGGGGGCGGACACCATCAAGCTGATGACCATGCATGCGTGCAAAGGGCTGGAGTTTGGGGTGGTGGCGATTGCGGGGGGAATGCCCGTGGCGGGAGAGGATGCGCGGGAGGACGCCCGCCTCTTCTATGTGGGAGTGACCCGGGCTACCGACAAGCTGGTGCTGGGCGGTGCCGGGACAGGCTCCTTCAGCAATGGCCCGGGGCCTGTCGCTGCGCCCTGAGCGCTTTCACGCCGTCGCGTAGTGCGCCAACTTGCCGGGGTATTGGAACCGCATCCCCCGCTCCCCCCGCACCGAAGCCAACACCTTCCGCCCCACGGCGGTGATCTTGGTCAAAAACGCCCGCGGCGGATGCGCATTGCGCGCTGCGGCCTCCGCCGCCGGCGGCGTGAAATCGGCTTCGACCAGACCCGCAGCGACGTACAGGCGCAGGGCGTCCATGTCGTCGTCTTCATCGACCGGCAGCGGCAGGCTGGTGTTGACGGCGCGGGACAGCAGTTCGTAGCTCATGGTGCGGCTCCTGAAAAGGATTGAGGAGATAGGGTTACCTTGGTGCCAATGGTGTGCCCCGCCCTGACACCTGCGAACCAGCCGGTTGCCCGAGGTGCTGCCGGTCGCGATGCCTCGACCATTGCCGCCAAGCGCCTGCAGCCGGGTCGGACAGGGCGCCGCAGGGTCGGGCATGGCGGCTACGGCCCGTAGGCGCCGACCGACGTCCATCGGGCGCAGTGGACTGCCCGGGCCGCGCCGGTGTGTCCCCACTCTATAAACACACCTACTCCAACGGCAGACAAAACCTCTCTCGTTCCCTCCCATGCGCCCCGTATTCCTCGTCGAAGACAACGCCGCCATCCGCGCCCTGCTCATCCCCGCCCTGGCCGAAGGCGCGGATATGGAGGTTATGGGGTTTGCCGAATCCGAGTCCGAGGCGGTGGAGTGGATCAGCCGCCACCGCGGCGATGCCGACGCCGTCATCCTCGACCTGTTCCTGAAATCCGGCACCGGCATGGGGGTGCTGGCACGCGTCGCGCCGATGGCGCACGACTACCCCATCGTGGTGCTGACCAACTCCGCCACCGACCTGCTGCGCCGGCATTGCGTGGCGCTGGGAGCCGAGTCGGTGTTCGACAAGACGGCCGAGCTGGATGCGTTTTTGCAGCACTGCCGGGCGTTGCCGCGACTGCAATGATGCGGCACTGATGCGGCACTGACACAGCACCGGCACCGCATAGATGCGACTGTCTGCTGTCATGCTGCGGCCCGGTTCCCCACCATCTGCCGCCCATCCCGCACCAACCTTGCCAGCCCTTCCATGCTGACGGCCAGCGCCCGGCAGGCTTTGCCGGGCGAGCACGGGGCCACGTAGCACCAGCGCAGCGCGTCGCGGTGCGGCGGGGGCAGGCCGGCCACCAGTTTCTCGACCTTCTGGGCATCGATGGCGTCGGTCTGCGGCGTGTGCTCGGGGGCGTGCCACTGGCGGCTGCTGCTCTTGGCCATGCGGAACATGGGGCAGGTTTGCGCCGCGGGGCCGCGGGCCTGTACCCAGCGGGCCCAGTTGAGCAGGCGCGCGTCGGTGGCGCGGTGGGCGGACTCCACGGCGTGGAAGTCGACCAGCGGGCGGCGCGGGCGGGTGGCGGCAAAGCTTGCGGTGGCGCTCATGGGCGGGCCTCCCCTGCTTCCATCGCGCCGGCGCCGAAACGCACGCCGTGGTCCAGGCCCCAGCCCAGCACGTAGTCGAGCAGGTCGGCGCATTCGCGGGTGGTCAGGCGGCTGGTGCGTTTGTAGAGCACGTCGAAGCCCTGGCCGTCCACGGCGGGCACCAGGTCCACGCCTTCGGCGTTGGCGCGGCACCAGGCGGCGGTGAGCATGCGTTTCCAGGCTTCGTTTTCCCAGCGGCGGCCGGCCCATTCGGTCTGCGCGGCGATATCGTCCAGCGCGGCGTGCAGGCGGCGGTTCTGGCGGGCGGTGCGGGTGGCGGGTTTGACTTCGAGGGTCAGGCCGGCGCCGTTTTCACCCCCCTCCCCGCCGTGGCCGGCGAGCCAGCCCTTGATGGCGGGCCACAGGGTGGTGGTGAGGGCGCGGTGCGCCTGCTGGGGGTTGAACAGGGTCAGGGTGTGTTTCATGCGGTGGGTGCTCCGGTGGTGGGTTTGGTCAAAGTGCATTCCTGCCGGGCCCGGGCCAGCAGTTGCAGCAGGCGTTCGCGCACCACCGCGGGCGGCGGGCCGGTGCGGGGGCGGTGTGGCAGGCGCGGCGCGGGTGGCGGCACGCCTTCGCCCCAGCCATCGGCAAAGGCGCGGTCCAGCTCCCAGGCCCAGCGTTTCTTGTGGCGGGTGTAGCTGTCGCTGCGCAGCTCGAAGGCCATGGCGCAGGCGGCGCGGTACACCGCCGGGTGGCTCCACGCGCCCAGGGCGCCGCCGTCGCGGGCACGCAGGCCGGCGCTGGCTTCGAGCCAGGCCAGCTCCGGGTCCAGCCCTGGGCGGCACAGGCGCATGAACTCGCCCAGGGTGGGGGCGAACACACGGCTGCGGCAGGCGGCGATGCCGCGGCGCAGTTCGTCGTCGACAAAACCGGCCAGGCCCTCGGCCCATTCGACCTGCACCAGTTCGGGCGCGACGCCGGCATACAGGTCGGCCATACGCGCGCCGAGCTGGGCGCCCAGGCGTTCGAACACCCGGGCGACGAAGCGGCGCGGCAAGGGCTCAGCCGGGCGCACTGTCGGTGGTGGTGGTGGTGGTGGTGTTGGCGGCGCGGCCTGCGAGGCCGCAGGGGCCGGCGGCGGCTCCGCCGACGGGATGGGCTTCCACGTCGATGCAGTCGTGGCGAGGATCTGCCGGATGGCGGTTTGCAGGGGCATGGCGGGGGTGTCCACAGGGTTCTCCAGGAGTCGGGTTCATGAGGCCGGCCAGGGTGGTGGCGCGGCGGGTGGCGGCAGAGGGGGAAGGGGCGCCGGGCGGCGCGGGTGTCCAGTCGTTGCAGTAGTGCCGGTCGGGCCCGAAGAAGGTGGCGGCGTGTTTGATGAAACGCGGCGACGTGCCATAGGCCGTGCACCAGCGGGCATAGCGGCGCACGCCGTCGAGCAGCAGCGCGGCGTCTTCCCCCTCGGCGATGCGGGCGGCCCAGGCCTTGCGGGCGTCGGATTGGGACTGGCCCAGGCGGCTCGGGTAGGCGGCCCAGGCGTGGTCGAAATCGGCGGGTGTTCCGTCAGGAACACCCTCTACCGAAGTTGAAAATGAAGAAGAAGATGAAGGGGGGGGTTGTTTGGGGGGTTTGTTGGGGGGTTCTTTGGGGGGTTTCGGCGTGGCCGGACGGCCGCCCTTCACCCCAAACGCGGCGCCGGCCGCGCCATGCGCCGCCCCCTTCGGCCCGTTGGCCGCCCGCACGGCGCGCGCCTCCTCGTCGCGCACCATGCGCCGCGAGAACAGCGTGCCGTCGGCCGCACGCGAGACCACACCCGCGGCCTCCAACTCGGCGATCAGGCGCCCGGCCTCGTCGGCGGTCACGCCGGCCAGGCGGCCGATCTGCGCCGGGTTCATGGGCTGGCCGTTGACGGTCAGGTGGCCGTAGGGCGCGCATTCGTGCGCCACGCACAGCGCGTTGATCCACAGCCCCTGCGCGGCGACCGAGCAGGACTGCAGGGCCGCGTCCTTGCGCCAGTCGGCCGGGTAGAACTGGAAGGCCGGGCGCTTCACGCGGCACCCCGCGCCGGCGTCTGTTCTGTCTGTTCTTCCTCCATGCCGGGGCCGAACAGGCCGGGCCAGATGTGCTGCCAGTCGTCCGGCCGCAGCTCCTGGCGGGTAACGGCGCCGGCCGTGGCGCGCTCGATGGCCACGCACTTGGCGATGGGCACCGGGCGTTTGCCCTTGACCCACTGGTTGACGGTAGGCGGCGTGACACCCAGCAGGCGGGCCAGCCGGACCTGGCTGCCGAGGCAGGCTGCGGCGCGTGTGATTGCATTAGACATGGCCTCACTATAAGGCTACACCTACCATCCAGTCAATAGGAATTGCCTAATAGGCTGAGCCTTTGCAGAATGAGGCCATGCTTACCGGACCAGAACTCGGCGCGGCCATCGCCTCCGCGATCGAAAAAAAAGGCGTATCCAAGGTGGCCGTGGCCGCGTGGTTCGGCGTCAAGCCGCCGTCCATCCAGGACTGGATACGCCGCGGCACCATCTCCAAGGAAAAGCTGCCCCTGCTGTGGGAGTACTTCGCCGAGGTGGCCGGCCCCGACCACTGGGGGCTGGCCAGCTTTCCGCACGGCGGCAAACACACCATCGCCGCTCTGGGCAGCGCCGGCCGCATGCCGCCGCCCCAGCGCGGCGAGGTGGTCATCCGTGAATACAACACCGGCGGCAAGATGGGCGACGGCCTGGTGCTGAAGGAACAGCCCGGCGTCATCCAGAGCTGGCAGGTCAGCGAGGAGTGGGTGCGCAAGAACGTGCCCTACTACACCGCCGTGGGCAACCTCGCCATCGTCACCGGCTTCGGCGACAGCATGCTCGGCATGTTCAACCCCGGCGACCCCCTGCTGGTCGACACCGGCATCACCAAGGCCGACGTGGACGGCGTGTACTTCTTCCGCGTCGGCGACGAGGGTTTCATCAAACGCCTGCAACGCATCCCCGGCGAAGGCATCGTGGTGATCAGCGAAAACCACAAGTACCGGGACTGGACGATCAAGAAGGGGATGGATTTCCAGGTGTTTGCCAAGGTGTTGAAGGCTTGGAGGGGGGAGAACCTTTGAAGGGGCATGGCGATCACGGCGGATATGACCAGGTCCGGATGATCGACCCACTCGCGCGCTCCCAGATTTCCCTCGTCCTCCTCCCCGGGATGGACGGCACTGGCGTCTTGTTCGCCCCCCTCATCGCAGCGCTCGGCCCTGACTACCGCGTCGTCGTGGTCACATACCCAACGCATGAACCCCTCGGCTACGAAGCCCTGCTGCCCATCGCGCGTGCCGCGTTGCCCGAAGACGGTCCGTTCATCCTGCTGGGCGAATCCTTCTCCGGCCCCATCGCCATCGCACTCGCTGCCGAACGGCCCGCGCAGTTGCGGGCGCTGGTGCTGTGCTGCACCTTCGTGCGCAACCCGCGCCCATGGCTAGGAGGGCTGCGGACGCTGATGGGGCTGCTGTCTTTCGGACCACCGCCGGTCGGCGCGCTGAGCTTCGCCCTGCTCGGTCGCTTTGCGACCGCAGCGCTACGCGAAGCGCTGGCCCGGGCCGTTGCGAGCGTATCGCCCGCTACCATGCGTGCCCGGCTGCGCGCAGTGATCAATGTCGATGTGTCCGCTCAACTGCAGCAAGTCGACGTGCCCTGCCTCTACCTGCGCGCTGCGCATGACCGGCTGGTACCTGCCGCCGCTGCACGGCTTATGGCCAGCCTGCAGCCAGCCGTCCGGATCGAGACTATCGATGCGCCCCACTGCCTGCTGCAGGTCGCGCCCAATGCGGCGGCATCGGTAGTTTCAACGTTCATCGCGCGGTTGGAGGCACCCACGTGACCAGAACGGCCCGCGCAGCCCGCCTCACCCTCCTCCTCTTCGTCGTCACTCCCATCGCAGCCTGGTTCTTCGTCAAGCCGCTGCGCGTGGTCGCACCTACGCTGGCTGGTGTCACCTGTCTCGATGCCGGCGTTTGCCTGGATGACCCCACGCAGTTCGGCAACGCTGCGCAACTGCGCAAGGAAGCCATGGCCTTCGTATCGGCCCAGGTATCACCCCTGGCGGGCCAACCGCGTGTCATCTTCTGCGCCACCGACGCCTGCGCGCATGCCTTCGGTCTGGGCGACCGCTCCGCCATCACGGTAGGCACCATCGGTACGGTCATCGGCCCGCGCGCCTGGAAGCCCTACTACGTGCGCCATGAACTGATCCACCAGTTGCAGGCCGAGCGGCTGGGCACGCTGGCGATGCTGCTCAAGCCCAAGTGGTTCGTGGAGGGCATGGCCTATGCGCTCAGCGAAGATCCCCGACCCACGCTGACCGAGCCGTGGCAGTCGCACCGGGCGCGGTTTCGGGCGTGGTACGCCGGCATCGACCCGCAGAGGCTCTGGCAGCAAGCTCCCTGAAGCGCTCAAAACATTAGGCCAAACTCTTTAGATCTAATAAAATACTTATAATACTTCAGTGAACACCATTCAGTGGACGAAGAAGGCGGCCAGGCAACTGCTCAAGCTCGACCCGCAGGCCGCCAAGTCCGTCGCGGTCGCCGTGCGCACGGAACTGGTTGACCTGTCCGCCGCCCGCAACGTCAAGAAGCTGGTCAACCACACCTATGGCTACCGGCTTCGCGTGGGGAACTACCGGGTGATGTTCGATTTCGACGGCGCGGTGCGCATCGTGTCCGTAGAGGAAGTAAGGAAGCGCGATGAACAAACCTATTGATTTCCAGACCATCAACGGGCCGGACGGAAAACCGGCCTACGTGGTGCTGCCTTACGCCGACTTCGTCGAACGCTACGCGCAGGACCGGGACCTGATCCCGCATGCCGTGGTGGAAGCGGCCGTCGATGGTGCCAGCATCACCAAGGCCTGGCGCCTGCACCTGGATTTGACGCAGGACGCGGTGGCCCAACGCATGGGTGTCACCCAGAGCGCCTATGCGCAACTGGAATCCAGCGCCAAGCTGCGGAAGTCGTCTCGCGAGCGCATCGCGGCGGCGCTGGGCATCATGCCGGGGCAACTGGATCTGTGAGCCTGCGCCACTACGGCGCCTGCACCAACCCCGCACTCAACTCCCACAACTTCTCCGCCACCCCCTCATCCCGCGCCAGCGGATTAGGCGCCCGCAGCGGCCACCCACCCGCCCGTGACGCCCGGTCATGGCTGCGCGACTTCTGGCTGAAATACGCGCCGGACTGCCCCTCCACCTCGGGCGCCAGCAGCGCATGCAAGGTGGTCTGCACCCCTTCCCACGGCGTGAGCATGCCGCCCACCCCGCGCAGCAGCGGCGACACCACGCTGTCTTGCAGCCACTGCGGCACCGGCAGCTTGAGCAGGTTTGTCTGCACAAAACCCGGGTTCACGCTGGCGGCGGTAACGCCGGTGCCTTGCAGACGCCGCCCCAGTTCCCTGGCATGCAGCAGGTTGGCCAGTTTGGACTGGGCATAGGCCTCCCAGCCGTCGTAGCGGCGGCGGTGGTAGTTGGGGTCGTCGAAGTGGATGGCGCCTTTGCGGCCCATGGCCCGTTCGTGGAAGAAGCTGGAGAGGATGACCACGCGCGACGGGGCGCTGGCCTTCAGCACCTCGGTGAGCAGTTCCGTGAGCAGGAAGTGGCCCAGGTGGTTGGTGCCGAACTGGGTCTCGAAACCGTCTGTGGTGCGGCCCAGGGGCGGGTTCATCACCCCTGCGTTGTTCACCAGCGCATGCAGTTGCGCGTGCCGCTGCTTGAACACCTCGGCAAAGGCCCGCACCGAAGCCAGGTCGCCCAGGTCGAGCGGCAGCACCTCCAGCTGGGCCTGCGGCAGTTCGGCGCGGATGGCCTCCATCACACGCTCGCCTTCGGCCACGCGCCGGCAGCCCATGACCACGGTAGCGCCCTGCCGGGCCAGTTGCCGCGTGGTCTCCAGGCCCAGGCCCGAGTTGGCGCCGGTGACGGCGTAGATGCAGCCGCGCAGGTCGCGGGCCAGCAGTTCGGGGCGGACCATCAGGGGTGGAGACATGGGAGGTCCTTGTTATGCTGCGGTCGCGGCACCAGACCGGCGACACCAGACCGACCGTTTTCCATTGTAGGGACGACCCAGGGCATGCTCCTTCTCGCGGCCATCCTCACCCTCATGTGCGCCGCCGCGTCCTGGGCCATCACGCAGATGGTGTTCGCCCCGCGGCTGGCCACCACACGGGCGCGCAATGGGGTGTGGGCGGCCTTGTTCTGCCTGTTCTTCGCCATCCAGCAGCTGTGGGTCATGCCGGTGGTGCAGCGTGCCTACGAGGCCACGCTGCTGGACGATGCGCTGCAGGAGTCCTCGGTGGTGTGGCGCACCCTCAAGGCCTACGACCCCGGCACCTATAACCTGCTGGTGGCCAACGCCCGCGCGCGGCTGGCCGCGGGCGATAGCCTGGCGGTGGCGGTGGCAGCCATGGGCGCGCCGATGCGGGCCATGGCGGCGCGGCGGGTGGGTAATACCTCGGACGCGGCGGCGGTGGCTTATCTGCGGGTGCTGGCGCAGGAAATCGACCACCTGCAACTCAGGCCCGACGACGCGTGCTGGCAGTTCCTTTATCCCGCCGACACCGATCCCCTGGACCTCTCCGCCGCCCTGCCCGCCCCGCTGCTGGAGGCCGACATGGCCGCTTTTGCCGAGGTGATCCGCGTGGCCGCCACCGCCCCGCAGGCGGTGCCCAGCCGGGCGCAGTTCGAGGCGGCCCTGCGGCCGGTGGCGCTGCGCCTGGGCCGCTCTTTCATGGACGACCTGGACCGCAGCCTGCAGCCGCAAACCACCCTGGCCGGCCGCCGGCACGCCTGCACCACCACCGCGGCGCTGTATACGCAGATCTTCACCCTGCCGACGGCGCAGGCGGGGACGGCGGTGCGTTACCTATTGGGTAATACCCATTGATATCACAACAGGGGCTTTACGCATAATTAACACCGCATTCGCCGGTGTTCTCTCCATAATGGTTGCCATGAGCTCCCGCACCGCCAAACCCCTGCCCTTCGCGGCGCTGCTGGCGCCCTTGTTGCTGTTCCTGCTCGGGCTGTACGCCGTGCAGTTCGGCGTACGCCAGCTGTGGGCCGAGCATGTGGCGGGGTCGTGGCCGCATGCCAATGCGGTCATCACTGGCGCGGCCGTGGTGGAGTTCGACAGCAGGGTGGGCCCCAAGTGGCGGCCGGGCTGGTCGTACGAGTTCACGGTCGAAGGCCGTCCCTATACCGGCGACCACGAGGTGCTGGTGGGCACCACGCCGTCCACCAGCCGCCGCGCCATGGCCGAGGCCAACCTGGCGCGCCATCCGGTGGGCTCGCAGGTGCTGGTGGTGTACGAGCCGGGCAACCCGGTCAACGTGGCGCTGCAGATCTCGGTGGACGACTCGCTGTGGTGGGTGCTGATCGGCGGAGGCGCGCTGTTCGTGCTGATCGGGGTGCTGTGCGGCATGGCCTATGCCCGCATGCGCGCCGGCGCCCGGTTTTCCGATTCCTCCGCCCTGGCCTGAACGGCATTGCGGGCGGCAGGCGCTCCCGGTTTTTTCCGCCGCCACTGGCGCGGCGACTATTCGCTGGCCCGCTCCTACTGGGTGCACAGCCTGCTGATCCAGTGGTTCGCGCCCCTGCTGGGGCTGCTGCTGGTGCCCTGGCTCAGCGCCCACTTCCCCGCGCGCTACGGCTCGGCCACCGTGCTGGGGCTGACGGCGCTGGGGCTGGGCCTGTCGGTGTGGGCCCTGCGCGGCACCTGGGCGTCGGCCGGCCGGCATGTGGCACGCGGCGGCTCACGCGGCTGGGCCCTCACGGCGCGGGTGGTGATGGTGCTGGCGGCGCTGCGCATCGGCAGCAGCCTGGTGGTGCAGGCGCCGGCGCTGGCCGAGCATGCCAAGGTGGCCACCGGCTGGCAGTTGGGGCCCGAAGTAAGCTTCACCGTGCGGGCCGACCACAAGTCCATCCTGCTCAGCGGCGGCATCAACGACGGCACGGCCGAGGGCTTGGCCCGTGCGCTCGACCAGGCGCCGCCCAGCGTCACCACCGTGGTGCTGCAGTCCAGCGGCGGCTGGGTGCGCCAGGGCCGGCTGATCGCCGAGGTGATCGCCGCGCGCAAGCTCGACACCTATGTGGAGGGTGAATGCTCCTCGGCCTGCACCCTGGCCTTCCTGGCGGGGCGGCAGCGGGCGGGCGAACCGGGGGCGCGGCTGGGTTTCCACTCGTTCCAGACCATCGGCCTCAGCGGCTGGGGCACGGGCAGCGGCACCACCGCGGCGGCCCGGCAGGCCTATGCCGGCGCACACCTGTCGCCGGCCTTCCTGGCGCGGGTGGTGGCCACGCCGCCCAAGAGCATGTGGTACCCCACGCAGGCCGAACTGCTGGCAGAAGGGGTGTACACCCGGCGCAGCGCCGGCGGCGAAACCGCCGCCCTGGCCACCGAGCACCTGAGCCGCGGGCAACTGGCCGCCGAGTTCGCCAAGACACCGCTGTTCGCCGCCCTCTCGGCCAAGTACCCGAAGGAGTTCGGCGCCATCGTCGACCAGGCCTACACCCAGGCCCAGGCCGCGCAGACCGACCGCGAGGTCATCGCCGCGGCACGCGCGCAGATGGCGCGCACCACCGCGCGCCTGCTGCCCCTGGTGGACGACGACACCCTGCTGGCCTTCAACCGCCTGCTGGCCGACCAGGCGCGCGCCCTGCAGCCGCAGCACCCCGAAGCCTGCGTGGCGCTGATCTTCACCCAGCCCAACTCCACCGGCGTGGGCTACCTGCTGCCGCCGGACCTGAGCGCACGCGAAGCCGCGCTGACGCTGGAGATGGTGCGCACCAGCGACCCGCACAACGCCAGCACCCTGTCGCGCGAGGCCACCACCCAGGTCATCCGCGGCGTGCTGGGCCAGTTGGTGCCCAAGCACCTGCGCTACTTCTCTTCGGCCCAGGCCCGCAGCGCCGAACCGGTGGAAGCCTGCAAGGCCGTCATCGCCTACCTGAACGCGATGAACGCCATCACCCCGGCCAAACGCGCGCCGTCGATACGGGCCATCTACGCCTACCAGTAGACAAAGACCAAGACAAAACACTTGACAATATAAGGTTAAGCCTTATATTGGAGTGGCCAGCCAGCGCATACGCATAGAGCCAGACGATCCCTGCGGAGGGACCGTGCCGCGCCATCAAGCCGCCCCCTTCGGGCGGCTTTTTTGTTTTTCCACACACGTTTTTACTCCCAAGGGACACCCATGCCCGCAACAACCCAGGAAGCCGCGCCCGATATCCGGGGCGGCAACGCCCCGCCCACCGACGGCACCTCCATCGAGGAGATGAAACAACAGACGCTGGAGGCATTCCGCCAGCACCGGGCCGCGCAGCGCGCTGCCGGCGGAGGCGGCGAGGGCATCGGTGCGGGCGCGGTCAGCATGGCCCCGGTGCCCGCACCCGAGGCGCCATGGTCGCCGCCGACCGGCATGCCCTGGCCGCCGGTCGGCTCCGTTTCCGAATTAGCCCTGCTGCCGCCCAACCCGCCGTCGGGCTTCAACCGCGATGGCACCTACTCGCTGCGCGGCGACCGCAAGACCATCCGCGACCAGCTCGACAAGGCCGGCATCACCATGTTCCTGCCTATCCAGGGCGGGCTGATGATCGGCACCAGCCAGGCGCAACGGGCGCATGAGATGGTGGAGCAGCTCAAGGCGACGGAAGAGGCCGGACAGCCACCAGCCGATGCTCCGGTGGCGGGAAAGGACGCGGGTGGAGGCCGAGGCTTCGTCAACCCCGCGGATGCGTCGATGCATGACAAGGACAAGTACCCCTTCGCGGGGCGGTCCACCATCACCGACCCGGACATCCTGAATCCACGCGGCCTGATCGACGAGGCCAACAAGATGCCAGGGAAGAAAGACCTGACCCGGCAAGAAGTGCTCGACACGCAGCGCAGGCTGGCGCGGGCATTGCAGCGCACGACGGACAACCGCGAGCGGTTGCACATCATCGGAGCGCTGCGCAGCGTGGCCGAGGCTGGTGGGCAAACGGGGCTGCTGACACCCGAAGAAGTGCTGGGTTCTCCCGGCGCAACGGAAGCAGCTATCGAGTCCGGCGCATTTGGCGGATCGGGTGCAGGGGTGCCGTCGGCGGTTCGGGCGCGCGGCATCGGTGGGCCTGTAAACGAAAGAACCGCCCCTCCGGCGCGTGAGCCAAGCCTACAGGCAAAGACCCCACCGCGAAGCGAGAATGCGAAGGGGATCACCAATCCCGAAATCGAGAGAATAAAACCGCCCGACGCCCCGCCCGGGAAAACACGGTCGCAACTCGGCCGAGAGGTGATTGGCTGGGGAGCAGGCCCCAAGGGTGCAACGGAGCGGGCACAGGCCTTGACGGCAGACCAGGTCAGAGAAATGCAAACGCACGGACTGACAAAGGAGATGGCGACACAATGGGCCAAGATATACGCGAATGAATCTGCGCGAAATTCAAACAATGAAACCGCCTACAATCGGGCAAAGCTAATGGAAAAAATTATCCGCCTCATGGATTGATCAGCATGAATATAGTTCAGCAATTCAAATATACAAACGACTCCGGCACCGATCTCAGGCTTGTTGTCGAGCCCTGGGCGGATCAGTTCGTCTTGCACCCGGGGCAACAAGTGGATATCCTGGTGTACGGTGACGTCACAGGCATTGTCGAGTTTGAGCAAGCCAGCGATAGATTCGTCGTCCACAGCTACGATGGCTCCATCATCCACGTCATGTCGGATGGCAAGGAACTGCCGCCCTCGGATCAGATATAGACTGCTTGTTAAATAATAGCTCACGAATTGTCAATTGGTGCATCTCCATTTGCATACGCGTGCATTCTGACAGCCCACCCCGGGAATGCACGCTGGAAGTCACAATGGCAACTCCATGATCACCCCTCCACCCCATGGATAATATACAAAGACTCACCTACACGAACCATACGGCCACCAATACGCGCCTGATCATCGAGCCGTGGGCCGAAGAGTTTGTCATCCGGCCGGAGCAGCAGGTCGGCATCATCGTGGAGAGCGACGCCCCGGGCATTCTCGACATGCAGTAACTCGCAAGGGGCCTGGTCATCTATGGCCATGCGGGATGCACCATCGAAGTCATGTCGGATGGAAAGCCGTTGCCTCCGTCGGACCAAGTGTAAGTGGTCCATTCGATCCAGCAAGAGCCTTGCATCGCAGCGACGCCATGACTGAAATAAAATATCCCTCCATGCGAACGGAACTTCGGGGCTACCTCGATCCATTGTCCGACGCCGCGTACCAGAAGAAAGTGTGGCTTCGGGGTGAACCACACGGCAGCGTCGTGCACGACAATTTTGGCAATGCGGTGCATTTCCTGTTTGACGACACCGAGTTGTCCAGCGAGCCGCATGCAGCGATAGGCGATATCCTGCGCAACGCGAGCGAAGCGGACCAGGTCGCGGCGGTCGTGGCCGCGCTGGAGGTGATCTTCGACAGGTACGGCACCGAAATGTCGGATGCCGAGTACATCGCCTTGCCCGAATGGCAACAGGTTCTCAAGGCTGCGGCTTCGGCCTTGGCTGCCATCCCTCGGTAGCACCCATTGGACTTCCATGTTCGAAAGAATCCTGAGCGGTGAACAACCCAGTGCCGTATTCAGGCAGGCCATGCGTAACGATGCGGCACTGACCAACAACGAGTTGGCAAGCCGCTTTTACGAAGAATTCCCCAAGCTGGATAGCGTGGTCGTACAGTACATATGGCACTGGAAAAGCCCGGATCACAAAACCGGTAACTTTTCGGATGAACACCTGGACGAGGTACTGATCGACGCCTTGCGGGCTGCAGGGTACAGATAGCTTCAGGCCCCTCCTCCCACTCCGGCGCCGGCCCGGACCAGCACAATGGCAAGCCCATGATCCCTCTCCACACCCTCACCCGCCAGCACCCCGACGGCCGCACCGAACTGCTGGCCTGGCATGCCGACCGGGCCGTGCTGGAGGCCGAGGCGCTGCGGCTGGAGTGGTTGGCCTACGACCAGGCCATGGCCCTGAGCAGTTGCGGCAGCCTTCCGGCCAGCCCGGACCACACCACGCACCGTGCCTTCGTGGTGGTGATGGTGCCGCATTTCGATGCGGACACATAAGGCCGATAACGCAGGAAGAGCGCCCGAGAAGCGTCGCCCCCTCCGATCGGTGTTGACAAACTCATAACCATTTGGTTATTCTTTCGGCATGCAAACAGCCGCGGACGAAGTTTTCAAGGCGCTGGCCGACCCGACACGCCGGGCGATCTTCGAGCGCCTGGCCCGCGACGGGGAGCACACCGTGCACGCCCTCACCGGCCACGCGGGGGTGTCGCAGCCGGCGGTGTCCAAGCACCTGCGTGTGCTGAAACACGCGCTGTTGGTGGCCGACCGGCGCGAGGGACGCGAGACGCACTACAGCGCGCAGCCGATGGCGCTGGCGCCCCTGCGCGACTGGATGGGCCTCTACGGCGCCTTCTGGAACGAACGCTTCGACCAGCTCGAATCACTGCTGAAAAGGATGGACCAATGACCACTACCGCCACCACCACCCCTGCCACCGAAACGCGCTCCGTCATCGTCGAACGGGAGCTCCCCTTTGCGCCGGAAAAGCTCTGGCGCGCGCTCACGCAACCCCACCTGATCGCGGAGTGGCTGATGCAGAACGACTTCCAGCCGGTCGTGGGCCACGCCTTTAATCTCCGCGCGGACTGGGGCGCTGTCGACTGCCGGGTGCTGGCCATCGAGCCGCACACCACGCTGTCTTACACCTGGGGCGCCTATGGACTGGAGAGTGTCGTCACCTGGACGCTCACCCCCACCCGCACCGGCACCCACCTGCGCATGGAGCAGTCGGGTTTCCGGCCGGACCAGCAGCAGGCCTACCAAGGTGCCCAGGCCGGCTGGCCGCACTTCTTCGCCCAGCTGGAGCAGGTGCTGGCGCGGGAGGACTGAGCTGTGAAAAAGAGCGCGGCGGCCACAGCAGCAACCACAGCAGGCGAATCCCCTTCCCAACGGATCGACGCGAGGATCCGGGAACTGGACGACTGGCGGGGCGCGGCGCTCTCCCATGTCCGCGCCCTCATCCACCAGGCGGTCCCCGGGGTGATCGAGGAGTGGAAGTGGCGCGGCGTGCCGGTGTGGTCGCATGGCGGCATCCTCTGCACCGGCGAGACCTACAAGAGTGTGGTGAAGCTGACTTTCCTGAAAGGCGCCGCGCTGCCGGACCCGGCCCGGCTGTTCAACGCCAGCCTGGAAGGCAACGCCCGGCGCGCCATCGACATCCATGAGGGGGAGGCGCTGGACGAGCCTGCCTTCAAGGCGCTCCTGCGCGCCGCCGCGGCCGGAGCCACCACAGCGCGGCCACCACCGCGGCCACCGGCGTAGCCATCGCCAGCCAGGCCAGAAGTTGCCACACCCCCGTGCCGAGCAGCGCCGACAGCAGGCCGAAAACCGTGAGCGCCGCCAGAGCCAGCGGTATACGCCATACCCGCCATGCGGCTTTGCGGGCGCGGCCGCGCGCAGGCGGCGGTGGCGTCGGCGGTGGTGCGCCGGGGCCTGTCATGGGTGCCGCCCCGACGCGGCGTGCAGCGCCGCGAGTTGGTCGATGCGCTCGCGCACCGATTGCCGGCGGGCCCACCACAGATACAGGCCGCTGCCCAGCACCGCAATGGTCACCAGGTCCAGTACCGCCCACAGCAGCTTCAGGGACAGGCCGCCGTAGTCGCCGAAGTGCAGCGGGCGCGACAGTTCCAGCGCGCGCAGGTACCAGGGCATGTCCATCACCAGGGCCACCGCGCCGCTGCGTGCGTCCACCAGCACGGGGTGGAACAGCCGCGAGGTGAGCGGCGTGTCGCCGTGCATCCACACCTGGTAGTGGAAGGGCGAGCCCATGGCGGGGCCGGGGAAGGCGATGCTGAGCACCTGCATGCCGGGCAGCGCGCCCCGGGCCGCGTCGTACACCTGCTGCACCGGCCGCAGTTCGGCCACTCCGGGGGGCGTGTGGCCCTGCCAGGGCCGCAGCACCGCCTGCACGTCGGTGCGCTGCCACAGGGCGAAGAGGGGCGTCGCCACTTCGTTGAGCGCGCCGGTGGCCGCCACCACCAGCGCCCAGGCCAGGGTGACGATGCCCAGCAGGTTGTGCAGGTCCAGCCAGCGCAGGCGGCGCCCGCGGCCGGCGCGCACGGTGCCAAAGTCCAGCTTCTGCATGTAGGGGCCGTACAGCACCGCACCCGAGACGATGGCCGCCGCCAGCAGCAGGCCCATGGCGCCGAGCAGCAGGTTGCCCGGCAGGCCGGCGAACAGCTCGCGGTGCAGGCGCAGCACAAAACCCAGGAAGGTGTTGCGCGAGCGGGCCTGCAGCGACGCCTCGCGCAGCAGCGTGCCGGTGCGCGCGTCGAACTGCAGGTAGTGGCGCGCCGCCGGATCGGCCCAGGCCTGCCAGGTGGGCGCGAGCATGACCGCCACGCTCGGCGTTTCATCGTCGGGCACGACCGAGATGACGACCTCCTGCGGGAAGCGGCGGCGGGCCTCGGCCACCATCGGGTCGAGCGGAGCGCGCGGCGCGCCGGCCGGCAGGTCGGCAAAGGGCGGGTCGTCGTTCAGCCAGGGCCGCAGCTCGGCGGAAAACACCAGGGGCAGCCCGCTCACGCAGGCCACCAGCATGAACAGGGTGCAGGCCAGGCTCGACCACTGGTGGACGGTGAACCAGGTGCGCAGGCCTGCCGGCCGCACAGGGGCTACCACTGGTAGCGCATGCCCGCCGTCACCACGCGGCCGATGCCCCAGGTGCAGAAGCTGCTGCCGGCGCAGGAGGCCACGTAGCTGCGGTCGAACAGGTTGCTGACGTTGAGGGTGCCGGTCCAGCCCTGCATGCCGGTGAAGGCCTTGCCCAGGTCGTAGCGCAGCATCAGGTCGGCCAGCGTGGCCGAGTCGGTGCGGAAGGTGTTGGCCACGTCGCCATAGGAGCCGCCCAGGAAACGCACGCCCAGCCCCGCCTGGAGGCCCACCAGCGGGCCTGCCGGCGCACGCCAGTCCACCCACAGGGAGGCGGTGTCGCGCGGTATGCCCACCGGCACCTTGCCCAGGCTGGCGGTATTGCTGCGGGTGTTGAGCAGGTCGGTATAGGTGTAGCTGCCGATGAGCTGCAGGTGGTTGTCCACCCGCGCATGCACCTCGGCCTCCACGCCCTGCGAACGCACCTGGCCGGTCTGGATGCTGAAGCCGTTGTGCGCCGGGTCGGAGGTGGTGACGTTGTTCTGCTCCAGGTGGTAGACGGCCACGGTGGCGAAACTCTGCTGCCCTTTGGGCTGGAACTTGACCCCCGCCTCGTACTGCGCGCCGGTCTGCGGACGGAAGGCGCTACCGGAGAAATCCGTGCCCACCAGCGGCTGGAACGAGCGCGCATAGCTCGCGTAGGGCGCGATGCCGTTGTCGAACTGGTACACGCCGCCCGCGCGCCAGGTGAAGGCATGGTCGGACTGGCGGGTGGTGGCGCCGGTCTTGAACGAGGTCACCTGCTCCTGCGTGCGGTCCTGCCGCCCGCCCAGCAGGAAGGACCAGCGGCCGATGTCCACCTGGTCCTGCGCGTACACACCGAGCTGCTTGAGCGACTGCGCGTTGGAGGTGGCGAACATGAAGGTGGGCGCGGCGATGGTCCGGCCATGTACCGGGTTGCGCACGTCGAGCGGCGGCGCGTCGGTGGCGGTGCCGGCGCTGCCGTAGAAGTAGTGGTCGAACTGGATGTCCTGGTAGTCCAGGCCGACGATGGCGGTGTGCGACACGGCGCCGGTGGTGAAACGCGCCACCGCCTGGTTGTCGAGCGTGTGCGAGTCCACCGTGCCGGTGTTGAGGTAGGGCGTGCGCAGCAGGTTGACCCCATCGGCGGCGAAGCCGTTGTTGCTCACGTACTGGATGGTCTGGCTGTTGTGCAGGAAGCGGTAGTTCTGCCGCAGCGTCCACACACTGTCGAGGCGGTGCTCCAGTTCGTAGCCCAGCGAGCCCTGCCGCTTGTGGAAGCTGTCGAAGCCGGGCTCGCCGGTGTCCAGCCCGCGCGGGATGGCGACCTTGCCGGGCAGCACCGTGCCGACCGCCGGCACCGAGTTGTACAGGCCGGCCTTGGGGTCGTTCTGGTAGTTGGCGAACACGGTGACGTGCGTGTCGGTGTTGGGCCGCCAGGTGATGCTGGGCGCGATGGCGTAGCGCTGCTCGCGCACGTGCTCGGTCTGCGTGCCGGTGCTGATGCCGTCGCCGGTCAGGCGGTAGAGCAGCGTGCCGTCCTCGTTGAGCGGGCCGCCGAGGTCAAAGAAGGCCTGGGCGCGGCCGTGGTTGCCGGTTTGTAGTCCGATCTCGTGCAGGGGCTCGGCCGTGGGGCGCTTGCTCACCAGGTTCAGCACGCCGCCGGGCGAGCCCTGGCCGTAGAGCACCGAGGCCGGGCCGTGCAGCAGCTCGATGCGCTCGAACAGGTAGGGATCGAAACTGGTGACGTTGTAGCCCTGCCCGCCGGCCGCGCCCGGCGTGCGCAGGCCGTTCCAGAGCTGGTCGATCTGGAAGCCGCGCGCGTAGATGTATTCCAGCGCATCGGTGTTGGTGCCGCGCTGCTCCGCGTTGACGCCCGAGGTGTAGCGCAGCGCCTGGGCCACGCTCTGCACGTTCTGCGCGTCCATCTGGTCGCGCGTGACGACCGACACGGCCTGCGGCGTGCGCAGCAGCGGGGTGTCGGTCTTGGTGCCTGCGGCGCTGCGGGCGGCCACGTAGCCGACCACCGGGCCGGTGGCGCTCTCGCGCAGGGCGTCGGCGGTGACGACGACGGGCGCCAGCGTGGTGGCGCCAGGCGCGGCCGGGGCCGCCGCGGCAGCCGGCGGTGTGGGCGCGCGGCGCAGCACATAGCTGCCATCGGGCTGCTGGGCGGCGGCCACGCCGCTGCCGGTGAGCAGCGTATCGAAGCCCGTGCGCACGGTGTAGCGCCCGTGCAGGCCGGGGCTGCGCAGGCCGGCGGTGAGCTCGGGCGTGAACGACAACAGGATGGCCGATTCGCGGCCGAATCGGGTAAGGACGTCCTCCAGCGTACCGGCGGCGATGTCGTAGCCACGGGCCTGCGCCGGTGCCGGTGCCTGCGCATGCAGGGCCGGTGCGACGGCCAGCAGGGGCCATGCGGCGGCCGAGCCCCGGAAGGCGCGCGCGACGGCGCGTGCCACGGCGGAGCGGGCGGTGGAGGTGTAGAGAACGGAGGGGCGTGCTCGCCCGGGGATGCGACCCATGGTGCTGTCTGGCCTTTCGTCGTTGGACGCTGGAAGTGCTGCTGTCCCCTCCATGTCCCGCGAGAAAACGAAACGGACCACCTTGCGACCGGTCTTTACAAAAAAACCGGAAAAGAATGCGGTGCGGCCGGCCGCACCGGGAGGTGCAGCAGCCTCAGCCCGCCGCGCCGCGCGGCGCCAGGCGCACGCCGGTGACCATGCGGCCCCAGAAACGGGTGCGAGTCTGCACCTCCAGCCCCAGCGTGGCCGACACGGCGTCGAGCACCCGGCCGGTGTCGGCCAGCGGGTAGGAGCCCGATACACGCAGCCCCGCGACGCCGGGCGCGCAGCCCAGCGCATGCGGGCTGTAGCGCTCCAGCGCGGCCAGGAAGTCGTCCAGCCGCATGCCGCGCGCCACCAGGAAACCGTCGGCCCAGGCCGCGTCGTCCTCGTCGGCGGCCTGCGGCGGCGCAATGGCCTGCGCGGTGAAGACGGCCTGCTGCCCGGCCTGTAGCACCCGGGCCGGCGCGCCGGCACCGCACGGGCGCAGTTCGATGGCGCCGTGGAACACGCTGGCCACGGTGTGGCCGTCGCCGCGCTGGCGCACGGTGAAGCGGGTGCCGAGCGCGCGGACTTCGCCCTGCACGGTCTCGACCAGGAAGGGACGTGGCGCCGGCTGCGGGTCGGCCGCGGTGGTGACGAGGATGCCGCCCGCCCGCAGGCGCAGGCGCCGCGTGCCGGCGTCGAAGCGCAGGTCCACGGCGCTGTCGGTGTCCAACACCAGGGCCGTGCCGTCGTCCAGGCGCAGGTGGCGGCGTTCGCCGTGGGCGGTACGCAGGTCGGCGGTCCAGGCCCGCCAGCCCGCATCGTCGCGCGCCATCCAGGCCGCGCCGCCGGCGAAGAACAGCACGGCCAGTGTCTGCACGGCACGGCGCCGGCCGGGGGTGCCGCGCGGCGCCAGCGTGGCGCGGGCTATGGCCGCAGGCACCGGGGCAGCCAGGCCGCGCAGCCGGCCGTTGACGCTTTCGATGCGTTGCCAGGCGCGTTCGTGGTCGGGATGCGCGGCGCGCCAGCGTGCCCAGTCGGCGCGCAGCTGCGGCGCGGCGCGGCCGGACTGCAGCTCCACCAGCCATTCCACCGCCTGGCGCGCGACTGCCGGAGGGATGGCCGCCGGTGCCCCCAAGGCCGTGGGCGCCGTGGGCGGCACGGCGCTAGACATCGGCGAAGACATCGCTGAAGTAGCAGCGCTCGCCGGCCCGCACCAGGTAGCGTTTGACGGTGGTGATGGAGATGCCCAGGGTCGCCGCGACCTCGGCGTGGCCCATGCCGTCGAGCTGCGTCAGGAGGAACGCGCGGCGCACCGGCAGCGGCAGGCCGCCGAGCAGGCGGTCCAGCTCGACCAGCGTCTCCAGCAGCAGGGCGCGCTCCTCGGGCGAGGGGGCGTACGACGGCGGCGCCAAGACCAGGGCTTCGAGGTAGGCGGCCTCCAGCTTCTGGCGCCGCCAGTGGTTGGACAGCACCCGCTGTGCCACCGTCGTCAGGAAGGCCCGGGGTTCCTCCAGCCGGCCCAGGGGCTCGGCGCGGGTGAGCAGGCGCAGGAAGGTGTCGTGGGCCAGGTCGGCCGCCTGCTCCCGGCAGCCCAGCCTGCGCAGCAGCCAGCCGCGCAGCCACCCATGGTGGTCGCTGTAGAGCGCCGCGACGGCGGTCGTGGGCGGCAGGCTGTTGGCGTTCACGGTGAGATTAAATCTTAATAAGAATCGATCTCATTGTAGGGCCTGCCGACGTTCGGCGCCGCCACCGAGCGGTACGGGCATGCCCTGCGCCGCCCGGTAT
Organism: Pseudomonadota bacterium; assembly: GCA_040390235.1. Classification (GTDB taxonomy): domain Bacteria; phylum Pseudomonadota; class Gammaproteobacteria; order Burkholderiales; family Burkholderiaceae_C; genus Xylophilus. Next base: position 53,131 of record JAZJYT010000069.1, read on the forward strand.
CACCACACGGTACTTTGCCGGAAGCTGCCTGCATCCCGGGCGGTCCGCGC